>NZ_KQ130482.1:0-140933 GCF_001050375.1 Catenovulum maritimum
AAGTGACAGAAACGAGCTAAGGCTGAATGTCCGAAAATGGCAACTGAGAGGTCATTAACAATGAAGCTTCATGCGCGTCTGCTTTGTGGCAATTACCGAAATAGTTTGAGGCAAAGTTTATGATAGTTTTGGTTTAGAAATAGAGCTATATAAATGATGAACTCTTGCAAGTTAAAATATCCACTGGGGTCATAAATTTTAAGTGGTGTACTTGGACAGGCTTCTATAGGTATTAACCGTGCTGAGAATAGTTGAGCCATCAAAGCCTATTCAGGTATTATTAATGAAGTTGCCTTTTATGATTTTTCTTTACAGCCATTGTCATTACAAGCGTATTTTAAACACTTACAACAAGGTAGTAACTACTTTTTCTTGCCACCAAGTACTATGGCACTACCTAAGAAAATTATAATACCATTACCTTCACTCACGTCTATTGGACTTGAGCCACTAACGGGATTATATATATCAAATAATTATTAAATAATAATTAGCTTTATAAAACTGTTAGCTAATAAAATCGTCAAGCTAGTCAATCTATAGGTTGACTACCACCTCTACTAATTATCAATAAAATTCAAAATATTTCAAAATCATTCACAGTTGGGGGGTATCAATTTATCTTATTTGTGACTATTCATGTATAACCAAAAACGTTTACTACGACAATAATAAAACACAGTTGCGTAAAAATACTTACTAGGAAGTCACATGACTAAACGAAAAACATTCCTCTGGTTCATAGCCAGCTTGTTAACTTTATTTTCTTTGCAATCAGCCGCTGTTAAATGGGATGCGGAATGGATTTGGACTAAACAAAAAATTGGCAACCCAAACACTTGGGTTGCACTGCGTAAAGAAGTCGATATCACTGATTTTGACAAGATAGCAACTGATAAAGCTATAACCGCTTATATCAGCGCCGATACTAAATATTGGATATGGATCAATGGCGAAATGGTGGTGTTTGAAGGCAGCTATACTGGTGGCCCATCGCCAGTAAAACCCTCGCCTCGTGTTGACGGTTTTCCCATTGCGTCTAATAAATATTACGACCAAGTTGATATCAAGAAATACTTAAAAAAAGGTAAAAACACCATTGCGGCTTTAGCTTGGTATTACGGCGCTAATGGCGACAAAGGCACCCATATTTCGGCGAGAATTGGTGGTTTTATATTTCAGGCTAAGGTGGGTGAACAGCTCATTATTTCTGACACGTCATGGAAAGCTAAACAACATATAGCTTATCAACCGGTAGCGAAAGAAAAACATCGCCGAGTTGCCGCATGGAGTGTTAATTATGATGCCCGTAAAGATATGGGTGACTGGGGGAATGAAGCATGGTATTTACCCGGTTATGACGACTCTAACTGGAAAGCGGCTAACAGTGCTAAACAGCCACCACGTGCCCCGTTTTTCGAATTATTCCCAAGTGAAATACCGCCGTTAAATAACTTCGGTTTGGCCAATTGCACAAACTTCCCAGCGTCTAAATTCCCGTTTGTCAGTGACGGTAAAAAAATTAAATGTAAGTTAGATTTTAATAAAAACTTCACCCCTTATTTTGATATTGACGCGCCTGAGGGGTTAAACATTCACATCAAATCGAATATGCGATTAAACACAATTGAGACCTTTTATACCACTAAAGCTGGTCGCCAGCAGTTTGAATCTTATTCTTGGTTAAATGGCCGCATCATCGAATACACTATTCCTAAAGGCGTGACCATACACGGTTTAAAATATCGTTGGACAGGTGTTGGCAAGCCTGTTGGTCATTTTGAAAGTGACGATGCATGGTATTCACGTATCTGGCAAATGTCTGAAAACACCCTGTATATTTGTGCCCGCGATAACTTTATGGATACCCCCGACCGTGAACGTGGTTTGTGGATTGGTGATGTTGCCGACCAAGCCAGTTATTTATTTTATACCATGGATAAACCCGGCCGAGATCTTCTGAAAAAAGCGATTAAAGTTACCATGGCCTTTAGTGATTCTGAATCTGGTGTATTTGCTGGTTTAGGCCCGGGACGTTTCCGTGAATTACCGGCACAAAGCCTGCAGTTTATTGAACAAGCCGTTTGGCATTATTATTACAATACCGGTGATTTAGAAACCCTCGCCTATGCCTACCCTTATGTACACAGATATTTATCGATTTGGGACAAACAAGACAATGGCCTGATCGTCTTTAGAAGTGGCGCTTGGAAATGGACTGACTGGGGCCCGCAAGACACGATTGATTACGATGTAATCCAAAACGCTTTGTATTACAGTGCATTAGTATCTGCACGTAAAATGGCAAAAGCCTTAAACGACGAAACTCATCTCGGTTTTTACGATCAACGAATTACAGAGCTGAAAAAAGCCTTCCAACAACACTTTTGGCAAGATGGTTTTTACAGTAGTAAGCCTGACAAACTCAAAGATGATCGCGCCAATGCCCTCGCTATTTTATTTGATTTAGCCGAACCATCTCAGTATCAACAAATTGTCGATAACGTATTAATCCCCAATCAATTTGCTAGTCCGCATTTTGAATGGATGATTTATAACGCCATGGCGATTGCTGGCCGTTATGACGATGCGTTAGCTCGAATGAAACAACGTTATGGCAAGCAAGTAGATAACAAAGAACGCTCAACCTTAACCGAGTATATGGACGGTCGTGGCACCGAAAACCACGCTTGGAATGCGCCAGCAACCGTGTTAAGCCAATATATTGCGGGTATCGCACCAACATCAGTGGCGTGGGAAACTTATCAAATCATGCCAAACATGGCGCACATGAAGCACATCAAACAATTAGTTCCTAGCGTGCAAGGTGATATTGATTTTGCAATAAGCCGTAATAATAACAGTATCAAGATGACACTAACGTCTCCTCAAGGCAGCACAGCAACTGTTGGTATTCCAAAGGCCTACTTCAAGGTCAACACGATAAGTATCAATGACCAGCAGGTATTCAAAGCTGGTTTGTTATGGTCAACCGACAATACAGATCAATATCCAGGTATTCGTTATATGGGAGAAGACGATAAATACTTGAAATTTGAACTGGCTCCTGGTGATTGGATCATTCAAGCGGATCAATAGCCATAGTTTGAGCAAACACATGTATATCAGTGTCATAACCTGATTTTTAGGGTTGTGACACCGACTATACAAAGCATTGAAGAGTAAGCTAGGAAACAATATGTTTAATGATAATAGCGTGATAAATAATTCAACTTTAATCACAATATTCAAGCGTCGTATCACAAACACCATTATTTTTATAATAATGATGCACTTTTTGATTGGCTGTCACTCAGTTGATCATAACGATACAAACGCCAGAAGCAATACCAATACGAACACGATTAAACAAATTAAACCGCTAGCTCACACTCAACATTCACCTTTACCTATTAGCACATTAAAAACAAATTTTAAGAATCCCGAGAAACATTATTACCCTGAAACTTGGTTTCACCTCAATGGCAAAAATATTAGTAAACTAGGTTTAACCGCAGATTTAACCGCAATTAAAAAAGCTGGATTACAAGGGATACAGTTATTTAATACCCGATCTCAGCCATACCCGAATGTCGAACAAGTACCTATTTTAACGCCAAAATGGGAAGAGATGATTGGCCATATTGCCGATGAAACAGAACGGTTAGGATTAAATTTAACCCTACAAAACTGCCCTGGTTGGTCGATGGCTGGCGGGCCTTGGGTTCCCGTAGAAGAATCACAGCGTGAGCTAATTGAGCATGTATTTCAATTAAAAGGCGGGCAACTTGTTCAAAAATCGTTAGCGCTTAAAGCTGAATATTTAAGCTCCGAACGTAACTATCAAGATATTAAAACCATTGCTTTTAAAACGCTTAACAATGAACGTCCAGTTAAATCAATTCCTAACGTAGCCCCAGTTAGTTATCAAACTAATAATTCGATAGTTCCGTGGGATACCGTATTTGAAGAAACTAAACAGGTGATTTATAACCCAAAAAAAATTCATTCACAAGAGCCGTATAGAACCTATCAACAGAAGAACATTCAATATGTTGATGGTAAACCTACCTGGGTGGCCGTCACATTTGCAGAAAAAACCACCTTACGCAGTTTAGAATTACCCCCTATTCGTACTGTGTTAACCAATCGCCTTTTGCCCAAGGTAAATATCGGTATTTTAGTTGAAGCACTACAAGATAATGAGCAGTGGCAAACCCTTGCTTCACTCAAGGTTCCGACAAGTCACTGGTACGATAATGATTACCCCGTGACGTTTAATTTACCTGAAACAAAAGCTAAAACTTTTAAATTAACCTTTACTGATGATCCCTTATTTTTGTCTTATGTCCGTTTAAATGGTCACGTGCGTTTACATAACCATGAAGCGAAAGCCTCAAAAAGCTCGCGCGGTTTACAAAGCGACATCAAGCAATTTGTGTCTACTGACGATACGATAAATCCCAATGATATTATCGATTTAACCTCATATGTTAATACCCAAGGTCAACTAAACTGGCAAGCACCAAAAGGTGACTGGACAGTGATCCGCTTTGGTCATGTCAATATGTTAAAAACCAACCGCCCTGCCGAGCCAGAAGCAACCGGTTGGGAAACCAGCAAGCTCGATAAAATTGCAATAGAAAACCATTTACGTCATGGCATGATGGGGAATTTAATGCGCGATGGTGGCCCACTAGATGGTCATAAACTACATGGCATGTTAATCGACAGCTGGGAAAGCGGCGTACCGACATGGACCATGCACAAAGATGATTTACCCAAAGCATTTAAACAGCGGCGTGGTTACGACATGATGCCGTATCTACCCGCCACATTAGGCTATATTGTCAGTTCAGTCGATGACACCAATAAGTTTTTAAGAGATCTTCGTCAAACCATGGCTGATTTGTATGTCGATAATTTCTTTGACCATTTTAGAACCGTAGCTCACGATATGGGCGCTAAAGTTTACACCGAGGGGGCAACCGGCGAAACCTTGCCTGGAGATCCCTTACGCTATTACGGCGTAAGTGATTTCCCGATGACCGAATTCTGGTACCCGAAAGCTCCACAAAATCAAAAAGAAGCCAAACCTATCTATGCCGCTGCATCGGCTTATCATTTATATAACAAACCTTTTTTAGCTGCAGAAGCTGCAACGCAATTAGGGGTGAAATGGAATGAGTCGCCTAAAGATATCAAATACCTGATCAATGAAAATTTTACCAAAGGTGTTAACCATTTAGTCTTTCATACTTTTTCTCATACCCCGCAAGTAGATGTCGTGCCCGGATCTAGCTTTGGTGGCAATATTGGCTTCCCCTTTTTACGCACGCAAACATGGTGGCGTCATACACCTAAATGGATCAAGTCTTTAGCGCGCAGCCAATATTTACTGCAACAAGGTGAATTTGTCGCCGACGTACTTTGGTATTTAGGTGATGATTTAGATCGTCACCCGTTTGATACCTATCCATTTCCACAGGGTTATAAGTTCGATTATTTGAATGAGGAACTATTGCAAGAAAAAGTACACATCGCTAACGGCCAATTGTATGTTGAAGATGCTGGTCAATATAAAATCATTATGCTGCGTGACTCTCAGCGCATGTTGTTATCTACCGCGCAAAAACTTAAAAGCTTAGTAGAACAAGGCGCAGTTATTTTAGGTAACAAACCGCAAACATCGCCGAGTTTGATGGATGATGCCCAAGATTTAAGCAAGCTCACTCAAATAGCAAACCAGTTATGGGGCGATACTAATACCGGCATGAGAAAAGTAGGTAAAGGTAAAGTTTATTGGGGACACACATTACAACAAGTATTGAACGCTGAAGCAATTCAGCCGGATGTTTCGTTTGCCAAAGACCTTGATTTACGTTGGTTACATCGCAGTATTGGCGACACTGAGGTATATTACATAACGAATCAGCTTGATAAATCCGTTGATGCTTCTATCCGATTAAGAACAACCGGTACAGCGCCAGAAATTTGGAATCTAGATACGGGCAACACCCATATTGCGCCAATTTGGCAGCAAGACGATGCTCACATGAATGTCGCTATTAGCCTCGATCCTCATGGTAGTCAATTTATTGTGATTAACAAAAAACGTGAAGATGCAACCAGCGTTACAAAATCACAACAGCAAGGCCATATTGCCCTGAAAAAAGGCACAAGCACCTTATTAAGTAGCCAAGCACACTGGTTTAAAATTCACGATACTGATACACCACCACTATCATTTATAAATGGTCAGTTACTGCCAAAACAAACAGGCATGTATCAATGGCACTCACATAACGGCGACATCAATGAGCAATTTATTCAGACAGAAACCAAGCCTCTAAACAAACCTTGGCTATTAGATTTTGAAGCCGGCTGGGAAACGCCATCACAGCTAACGTTAACAAATTTGATAGCCTTAAATGAACACGCAGAACCTGCTATTCAACATTACTCAGGCACGATCACCTATAACACTTCATTCACAGTGAAAGATAAATCACAGTTGATGCAATTAGATCTCGGTCAAGTGGCCGATATTGCCGAAGTGTGGTTAAACCACCAACGTGTCGGGACTCGCTGGGCCCCCCCTTATACCTTTGATATTACAAAACATGTAACTGATGGAGAAAATCAACTCAAGGTGTTAGTCACTAATACCTGGCGAAATCAACTGATATACGATGCCAAACGAAAAGCATCACATAAAAAAACCTGGACGACCAATCCACCAAAAGAACATGAAACACAACTTGATCTTTCAGGACTCATTGGTCCTGTGAGTATTCAGCAAATTAATAATAACAGTGTAGATGGGATATAAACATCGACATGATGAGTAATAGAGATCCATTCAAGATGATGAAACAGATTAACGAAATTTTAACGCCTAAAGATAAGAAACAACCAAAGCGAGCTTTTTCAAAGTATGGTCGTTTTTCCATTTGCGTTTTTAGCTTTTTAATATTGTCTGCTTGCACAGGCGTTGAAGAAATTTCAACAGCTGATTCTGGCGCTGAGCAGTTTGAAGAACAAGGCAGACAAGCATTAAGCTTATCTTCCGAACAATTTTATCAAGCGCCAGCAGAGGTATTAAAAACCAATTTTAAAACACCGCCTGAGCAAGTGAAACCTTGGGTTTATTGGTATTGGGTGAGTGATCACATTTCGAAAACGGGGATTGAAAAAGACTTAGCGGCCATGCAAAAGGCCGGCATTAATACCGCGCTCATCGGTATTATTCATCTCAAAGGTAAACAAGGTGATGTCAAAGCCTTAACCGACCCTTGGTGGGATCACGTACGTTTTGCCATTAAAAAAGCTGCAGACTACAACATCGATATTGGTTTGTTTAATTCTCCCGGTTGGAGTCAATCAGGTGGTCCTTGGGTCGACTTAGATAAATCAATGCGTTATTTAGACTCGAACGAACATCAGGTCGTAGGCCCTAAACAACTAAATATGGTGTTAAATGCACCAGAAGCCAAAGGTATAAAAAAACATGTTGCTGAGTTTTATCAAGACGTTAAAGTTTTAGCGTTTAAAACCCCTGTTTATGAAAAAGACAAACTGACCACTGCCAATAGCAAAATTACAATTAGCAACCCTGTTACAAAGTCTGTACTAACCGACCAAGACGCAGATGTTTTGTTTGATGGCGATAGCAACACGGTTTACGCGCTGCCACAAGAAGTACTCAACCATCAACGTCAAGGCTCACGAAGCAAAGGTCAGCTACAAATTGACTTAGTGCATCCAACGTCTTTCCAAGCACGTAGTTTAGAAATTTATCCGTATAAAACCTTACAAACAACCATAACATTGTCGGCAAAAAATGAAGCGGGCGAGTTTGAAGCGGTTAAAACCTTCGAAATGCAACGTCCACGCAATATGGCGGCGATTGGTCCTGACCATGATGCGCCGATTGTTGTTTCCTTTCCGGCAGTTGATGCCAAACATTTCCGTTTAACTTTTAATGGCTTTAACCGATGGCGTATGGATAAGCCAACTGACCCAGTTGGCTTTAAAGACATTGTATTATCAAAAGCTTATAAACTTGAGCGTTATGTCGAAAAGAAATTGGCAAAAGTGTTTCCAAACCCAATGCCAAAATTTGATACCTATCAGTGGCCACTGCCAGCAAAAGCGGACGACCAACAGTTATTGCTTAAAGCTAATGATGTCTTAGATATCACCAAACATGTAAAAGATGGTCAACTTAATTGGCAAGTCCCTGCTGGTGATTGGACTATCGTGCGTTATTTTATGCGTCCAACGGGCACAGAAAATGGCCCTTCAGCTGGCTTAGCTCGCGGAGCTGAAATCGATAAACAAAGTAAAAAAATTGCGCAATATCACTTTGATGCTTACATCGGTAAGTTTTTGTCATCAATGCCTGCTGAAGATCGCACCGCATTAAAATATGCCGTGATCGACAGTTACGAAAAAGGCGCACAAAACTGGACTGACGGTTTTGCCAAAAAATTTGAACAACGTTACGGTTACGATCCAATTCCGTACATGCCAGTTTATAGTGGTCGCGTGGTCAACAGTGTAGAAAAAAGCGAACGTTTTTTATGGGATGTACGCCGTTTAGTCGCCGACAACGTCGCCTACGAATATACCGCTGGTTTACGTGAACGTGCCAATGCCAATGGTTTAAAACTATGGTTAGAAAATTACGGCCACTGGGGATTCCCAGCTGAGTTTTTACAATATGGTGGTCAAGCCGATATTGTTAGTGGTGAGTTTTGGGCAACGGGTAACTTAGGGGCAATTGAGTTAAAAGCTGCTTCATCTGCCGCGCACATTTACGGGCAAAAAACCGTGATGTCTGAGTCATTCACCTCTGGTCGTAGCAACAGCTTCCAAAGCCACCCGTGGAACTTTAAAAAGCGCGGTGATTGGTCATTTGTTGAAGGGGTTAACCACACCTTATTACATGTGTATATTCATCAAGCTTACGATGACCGTTTCCCGGGCGTAAACGCGTGGTTCGGTTCTGAGTTTAATCGTAACAATACGTGGTTCGATTACATGGGCAGTTGGTTAGATTACATCAAACGCGCCAACTACATGATGCAACAAGGTAAGTATGTTGCTGATATTATGTATTTTATTGGTGAAGATGCGCCAAAAATGACCGGTGAAATCAACCCAGCCTTGCCAGCAGGTTATTCGTATGACTTTATCAATGCCGAAGTTATTTTAAAGCGTTTATCTTTTGCTGACGGATATTATCAGTTACCAGATGGTATGCGTTTTAAACTATTAGTATTGCCAAATCTGGAAACGATGCGTCCTGCGGTATTGGCAAAAATCGCTAAGTTAGTTCAACAAGGTGGTGCTGTTTATGGTCCTAAACCTTTACGTTCACCAAGTTTAGAAAACTTCCCAAGTAGCGATCAGCAAGTGCAGCAACTTGCACAACAACTATGGCAAAACATAGATGGCCAACAGGTCACGCAAGCTCGTTATGGTCAAGGCTCAATCCATTATCAACAAACACAAGATGGGCAAATTGTTGATTTAGCAGTGTTATTAAACCAATTAGACACACCTGCAGATTTAGGTGGTTTACCAGCTGAGGTTATTTGGAGTCATCGCAGTAGCGATAGCCACGATATTTATTTTATCGCCAATCAGTCTGAGCAAAAACTAACAATTAATCCAAGCTTCCGCATGACGGCTCAGCAAAATCCGCAACCGCAATATTTTAATGCGGTCACCGGTGAGATTTCAGCAATTGCCCAGTTCAAAAACGCTAACGGTCGCATTGAGATCCCAATGCAACTAAATGATTTAGAGTCACGTTTTATTGTTTTTGAAAAACAATCTACTTCGCAGGCGCAACAACAGAGTGCAGGTCAAGGTCGCATTCACCAGGTAACGCATAATGGCAAAGCTGTATTGTTAGCAAACCACGTGAACAACCAAGGTCAATCTGTATTTACCGTAAATGACAACGGTGTATATCAAGCGGCCAATCACAATGGTCAACTGCAGACGGCTAAAGTTGATGATTTACCAGCGGCAATTACTTTAGACCAGCCTTGGCAGTTAACTTTCGAAGAAAACCGTGATGTAACCACCAGCTTAACCTTAGATAAGTTAACCTCGTTAACTGAGCTAAAACCGGCCGCGTTACAGCATTATTCGGGCAGCATTAAGTACCAAACGACCTTCACTGTTGACTCAGCGTGGTTGCGTGACGATCAGCAATTGCAACTAGATTTAGGTGAAGTTGGGGTGATAGCTCGTGTGACTGTGAATGGCCAAGACTTAGGTGAATTATGGAGCCGACCACTCACGGTGAACATCAACGACGTAGTAAAAGCTGGCAGCAATACCCTAACCGTTGAAGTCGCAACGACTTGGTTAAACCGTATTATTGGTGATTTAAAATATCCGGAGCAATTCCCAGATAGCAACAAAACTAAAAGCTTCAATACCGACATTACTTTTGAGGGAACCGTCAAGAAAACCGCCGCTCTACAGCGTTCGGGGTTAATCGGACCGGTACAACTTAAAGCGGTTCGTAAAGTCCGTTTTTAAGCTTATAAAACAGCCTAATAGATAAAGAGATCACCTCTATGCAAATTAAAAACAAAATATTTACAGGACTGTATATGCTAGCGCTATGCAATTTGTTAGTTGCTTGTTCAACGCAACAAACGACGTTCAGTCCGATAAAACCTGAAGACGTTATTAAAAGCCAAGCGTATTCACTTGAGCAGTTATACAGCCTAAAAGGCCAAGACAAAAGTTGGCAACAGCTACTCCAATCTGACGATTTAAAACCCTTAGGTACTTTTACGCACCATGGTTCTTTAGGTGCCACCGTTAACATAAATAATGACCTGATTGAAACCGGTCCTTACGCGCATCAGCCCATCAACGCTGTTCATCGGCATATGCGCTTGCACACCCTTGGTAACGCAGCTTTAGAAAGCACTGAGTTTTCTAAGTGGTCTCGTTGGTATCAAGAAGACGGTCACACCCAAATATTTCGTTTATTTAAAGACGAAGTGAATACCTCAAACCAACGAAAAAATGCCGCTCGAGTCGAAACCTATATCCCAACACAACGCTGGTTACCAGAACCTGACGTCGTGCGAGAGTTTGGCGCACGTTTTACCGTATTAAAGTCTGGCGGATGCATAGCTCCGCACTATTGTTCAATTTTCCAAGCCAAAGGCAATAACGTCGACCATTGGTCGGTGATGTTACGAGTCGATAGTGACGGCGCTTTATGGTTTTACCCACGCGAAGATTTATCGAAACGACGATTAATTGCCGCTAATGCTATCGGCCGTCCTTTTGATATGAAGGTACTAGACGACGGTTTAGATTACGAAATGTTCATTGATGGCCAGTCGGTTGGTACCGGCCAATGGCAACGCACCCAAAAAATTGGCTTTAGGTGGGGTATTTATGTCGGTCGTTCTACCATTCCAGAAGACATCATTGTGTTAGTCACTGGCGCAGCAATGAAATAGCGCACAGTTAAATACCAGCAAAATCGGCAATTGCATCACCAACAAAAAAGACACGCATGGGTTTATCACACTCATGTGGTGTTATGAACGATTGTCTATTGACTCCTTTAATCGAGATTATTATGCCCCACTATTTAATAAAAATATTAGCCGGTGTTCGCTCAAGCGTTCACTCAAACATAAAGGCTAGAATTAACACCAGCGTCTTATTGAGCCTGATTGTATTATCGGCTTGCACCTTTACCAATAATACCGAATTTGAAGGACAAGCCCCTATAGCCCTAAAAGTCGGTGAAGGTTTTGTTAACCCAATTGGTTATTATGAACAAAAACCGCGATTTTCGTGGCAAATTGCCCCGTCGGCCAAATATCAATTCCAACACGCCTACCAAATTCAGGTAGCTACCAGTGCCGATAACATTGCTAAAGCGGATTTATGGGATAGTCAAAAACAATTATCCACCAGCAACGCTTGGATACAATATCAAGGCACCCCGTTATCCTCTCGCCAAAAAGTATATTGGCGGGTGCGAATTTGGGATGAACAAGATAAGGTTTCACAGTGGAGTGAGCCAGCCTTTATTGAGTTAGGTTTATTATCCAATGATGATTGGCAAGGGCAATGGATCCGACACCCTGAAACCGGTGAAACTGTCACATTTGATATAATTGACAATAAAACAAAAAATACCAAAACAGTCACCAATAAAGTATATCGGCCACAATATTTAAGACGATCTTTTACCACTCAAAACAATACGGTCCTAGAAACGGCAGAAGTTAAGCCAAGCATCAAGCAAGCGCGTTTATACATTACCTCAAAAGGTATTTTTAACGCTTATGTTAATGGTCAAAAAGTTTCTGAGGATGTAATGACTCCAGGGTGGACACCTTATAAACAACGTATTGAAACCTTAACTTATGATGTAACTTCATTGGTCCATTCCGGTGAAAATGTGCTCGCTGCTACTGTCGCTGAGGGCTGGCATACCGGACGTTATTTAAAGTTAAGAGCGCTAAAAGTCAAACCTTCAGCCTTGTTAGCACAGCTTGAAATTACCTATAGCAATGACACAACGCAAATTATAACAACAGACAACAACTGGCAGGTGACACTGAACGGACCTATTCGCCATGCCGGTAATTATGATGGTGAAACCTATGACGCTAATTATGAAATGCCAGGTTGGAATACGGTTAATTTTATTCCTGATAACTGGAACTCTGTTATCACCGAAGCGTTAGAACCTGATGTTGAGTTAGCGCCAAAACGGCATCAAGCGGCAGCCGTAAGATTAACGATTCCAGCGGTCGATATTGTTAAAGTGGCTAACCCAAAACCGGGTGTTGTCGTGTTTGATATGGGACAAAACATGCTGGGCGTACCTGAATTATCAGTGCCTGGTATTGCCAATCAAAAAATGACGTTTAGGTTTGCTGAGGCCTTACATAAAAATACGTTTTATACGAAAAATTTACGCACAGCAAAAGCCACTGACTACTATACACCAGCTAAATCAGGCCAAATCCATTATGTGCCAACCTTTACTTTTCATGGGTATCGATATGTTGAAGTATCAGGCTTTGATCAATCTAAAACGCCTAATTTGAGTTGGGTCAAAGGCCGAGTATTACACTCAAACTTTAACGTCCATGCTAACTTTAAAAGTTCTCATAAAAAGCTTAATAAACTAGCTGAAAACGTGGTTTGGGGCTTGCGCGGCAATTTTTTAGATATTCCAACTGACTGCCCTCAACGTGATGAACGTTTAGGCTGGACAGGAGATGCTCAAGTATTTGCCGCACCATCGATGTACATGGCCGATGTCTATGGCTTTTGGGCCGCATGGATGCAGTCGGTCAGAGAATCGCAAAACCCAGACGGCGGTGTACCAAATTTCGTACCAAATAAAGGTCATGGTTTTGGTAAATTAGCCTCTGCGGGCTGGGGAGACGTTGCCGTGATCATCCCTTGGGAGCTTTACTTATTAAACGGCGATAAACAATTTTTGCAAGACAACTATGCCATGATTAAAGGTTGGCTCGATTTTCACAAATCTAAGTCAGAACAATATATTTCGAGCCTACGTGGCTTTAAAGATTGGTTGCAACCATACGCCAAACAAGGTCAAACGCCTCAATATTTAATATCTACGGCTTATTATGCACGTTCATTAGATTACGCCGCCAAAATAGCCAAAGTGCTAGGTTATGAAAATGATGCCACAACCTATGCTGATACCTTAAATAAAGTAAAACACGCCTTTCGCCAAAAATTTTACGATGAAAAGACAAAGGTAAAAAGTGCGTCAACGCAAACCAGTTACCTGTTACCACTAGCGTTTGAGTTATTTGAAGGCCAAGACCGGTTGAATGCGCAGCAACATTTAGTCGAGACAATTGAAGCCAGCGATAAGCATTTAGGCACTGGATTTCTTGGCACACCTTTATTGGCCCCTGTATTACAAAACATAGGCCGTAGCGATCTCATGTTTGATGTTTTGTTTAAAGAAACCTATCCATCATGGTTTTATTCCATTAATAATGGTGCCACCACCACTTGGGAGCGTTGGAATTCATACTCACTTGAAGCGGGTTTTAGTGAAGAGTCTATGAACTCGCTTAATCATTACGCCTATGGTGCCGTGGCCAAGTGGTTTTACGAGGGTATTTTAGGCATTAATGCTGCCAGCGCGGGTTTTAAAGATATTACCATTGCACCACAGTTTAATCAGCGCTTAGGTCATGCTGCTGGCAGCTATCACACACCACAAGGTGAAATTAAAGTGAGCTGGAAGATTGACCAAGATCAACTTGATATGCAAGTAACCATCCCCAAAAATAGCCGTGTCAATTTTGAGTTATCGCAAGTTTCTGGCTTAACGATTAATGGTGTAGCAATAACCTCATCGAACCAAAATCTCCTTCTACAACGACCTCCTGGTGTGTATAAAATACGAAGTACGTTGATAAATAAAGGTTAATTATGCTCAATTTTGTATTTTCTTCCAAGAAGTACGTTTATTGATAAAAAAACCGATTCCCCCTATTTTATGGGGGGAAAAGATTTTCGGCCAAATAGTCTTAAATTAAGTAACATTTAAACCTAAGTTCAATAAGAATTTTTGTTGTTCGATAAACTAACACGTCTGCTGTCAAAATCACTTTATGTTATTGTTCGTTATTCATGATGTGGTAGCCAGGCTACTTAATTTTAAAACAGAGTGAAAAATAAAATATCCAAGCGGGTACAAGCAATAGCTTTTGACAAACATAGCCAACTTATTTGGTTACTTTAGAGGATTGAGCTACGGCTTATTTTTGAACAAGGGAGATACATCAGTGTGGCCAATACCATTAATACTAGATAATAAAAGTAACTTTGTATTACATATAGAAAGATTTACTACCGCGAACAATGATCTAAAAACAACAGTATGTGAAAATTCTTTAAGAAATGAGTCGGGATAGATTTGGGCCAGATCATCTGAGTTAATAAATATAATGGCATTATCTAGCTTGAACCACTTCCACGCCAAGGTCCGTAAATTCTTGTAATATATCTTTGTTAGCGTCATTATCCGTGATCAGAACATCAACTTCATCTATACGCGAACAAACAAAATTACTAGTCATACCCAGGGTTGAACTTTCGGCCATAACAATTAACTTTTCTGCTTGTGTTTTAAGTTGACATTCTGCCTTAGCAATAAATCTGTCAGATTCCATAACGCCTTTTTGACTAATCGCTTCTGTACTAACAAACATCTTTGAATAGTAATAATCAGGTGAATTAATATTATTTGCTTGGAAATCCTCGATAATAATACCGTTAGAGCCACAAATTTGTCCCCCTGGTAAAATCACCTGATTATTATTTTTATTCCACAAAGTTTGCGCAATTAACATTGAGTTAGTCATAACATTTAATTGTTTATCAACCAAGTACTCTCCCATAAAGTGAGTTAACTTACCCCCATTAATAATTATTGAATCATTATTACCGCATAAGGCTGCCGCAGCTTTAGCGATAAGTTTACGGTTACATATTTTTTTTTCTATTTTTTTACTGGTATGTGCGTTAAAAGAATGATTAAAGTTATAAACTGCCTCTGCCCCTCCCCTTATTTTTTTTATTAACCCCAAATGAGACAATGCTTGAATATCTCGCCGTATTGTAGCTGCTGAAATATTTAATTCTGAGCAAAGAGTATCGACACTAGAAAAGCGATGTTTTTCCACAATATCAATAATTAATCGTTGACGCTCTCCTACCAACATAGTTTTTTCTCCTGTAAAAATACCTTGCTATTCATGCTCTAATCTTACATATATTTCAAAGACTGTATTTATGAATAATAAGAAAATGCCAAGCAACGTAATTGTTCGGCATTGACTATAAATGTTTTAATCGCTATTTATTTGCTCTCATTTTGGTGCGAATAGCTACTAATGATACGCATAGCAGTAACAAAGAAATCGGCATCCCACCACCAGAGGAATTATCATCTGCTTCGTTACTAGAATCATGAGTGCCTCCAGATGTTTTAGGTGTCTCTAGTGGTTCTGACGTCACAGGTGTTTCTGGCGTCTCAGGTGCTTCTGGCGTCACAGGTGCTTCTGGCTTCACAGGTGTTTCTGGCGTCACAGGCGTTTCTGGCGTCACAGGCGTTTCTGGCGTCACAGGTGTTTCTGGCGCCTCAGGTGTTTCTGGCGCCTCAGGTGTTTCTGGCGCCTCAGGTGTTTCTGGCGTCACAGGTGTTTCTGGCGTCACAGGTGCTTCTGGCGTCTCAGGAGTAACTGGCGCCTCAGGTGTTTCTGGCGCCTCAGGTGTTTCTGGCGCCTCAGGTGTTTCTGGCGTCACAGGTGTTTCTGGCGTCACAGGTGCTTCTGGCGTCTCAGGAGTAACTGGCGCCTCAGGTGTTTCTGGCGCCTCAGGTGTTTCTGGCGCCTCAGGTGTTTCTGGCGTCACAGGTGTTTCTGGCGTCACAGGTGCTTCTGGCGTCTCAGGAGTAACTGGCGCCTCAGGTGTTTCTGGCGCCTCAGGTGTTTCTGGCGCCTCAGGTGTTTCTGGCGTCACAGGTGTTTCTGGCGTCACAGGTGCTTCTGGCGTCTCAGGAGTAACTGGCGCCTCAGGTGTTTCTGGCGCCTCAGGTGTTTCTGGCGCCTCAGGTGTTTCTGGCGTCACAGGTGCTTCTGGCGTCTCAGGAGTAACTGGCGGTGCAGCACTTGCGGCAACAACAGTTAGTGTCAATGTTGCTTCGCCAGTATAGCCTTCGCTGTTGGTCGCTACAGCTTTAATAGTATGGATGCCAACAGGTTGTCCTAACAATTCAGATTTAAATTTATCGCTGTGCCCCCACTCATAAGGGGCGACGCCTTCTTTTCTGATTAATTGATCATTAATAAATAACTCAACTTCAGAAATAGTTGTCGTTTCAACGTGACTGATCGCTAATACTTCTAAACTTAAGTTGGTGTAACCTTCTTCAACCGTTATTGTTGTTTTTGGCATCGTAACCACAGGAGTTGAATCGAAGACTTTGATCACCGTGTTTGCCTCCGCTGTATCCCCCTTACTGTCGGTCACAACCGCTTTAACGTTATAACTGCCGACTGAAAAATTAGAAAGCAAACCGCTTGATTCTGTCCAAAGGTATGGCGCGTTGTTGAGCACAGACACTGAGTTGCCGTCTAAAAACAACTCTACTTTACTGATAGTTCTCAATACGTCAGGAGTCGCAGCATCAACAGCTAAGGATACGTTAGTATAACCTTTATTCAAAATTATCTCGGGTTCGGTAAATGCGATGGTTGGGGTCGGTTTTACTACATTTAATAACATAAATGATTCAGAGGTTTCTAACTGATCATTCGTTACAACGGCTTTAATTGAATAACTGCCAAGTGCTAAATTTTGCAGTTTGTCATCATTATGTGTCCATGTATAAGGCGCATTCGTGCGGCTAGAAACTAAAGTACCATCAATATATAAATCAACTTTGCTGATAGAGCGCGTATCATTGGCAATTGATGGTGTCGCGTTAATCTCTAAACTAGGGTAGTTTTCAACGACGGTGAGTTCATTTTGAGCAAAACTTACAGAAGTAGCGCTGATGCCTAAATCTAAGACTTGTAAATGTAATGGTCTTTCAGTGCCCGAGCTTTGTTCCATCAAATAATAATAGACTTTGCCATCTTTGACGTAAGCAACACCATGCGCAAAATTAAGTGGGGTTGTCGTATCAGAATAAATTTTTTGAAAATCATTGGTACCACCTCGAGCAACACTCACGGTGGGTCTTTTTTTACCATCAATGGTTTCTAAGCCAATCAAGTAAATATTATCGCCAGCGGCATAAAGGCGCGAACCGGAGTCTTCTCTAATTTCATGAATAAACTCAGTGGCGCCGGCTGGTTTATACAGGTGGCCATGTACGGTTTTGTTAATCTCAAGATCTTTAACTGAATGGGTAAAGTGCAAGTCACCTTTGTCGGTTAACGCCCAGTCAAAACCACCGACAATGTAAACTGAACCTGGCGGTCTGCCGCTGCCCCCTCCGTCAGTAGCCGTTGCCGCTACTAAATCACCTGGTTCAAATACCTTGATTTCATCAGCATCGACTAACGGCCAAGTCATTTGTTTGCCAGTGTGGTCACGCCAAAGGTTATTTGCCGGATCGTCAAGGTAGGCATAATAAATACCGTTTTGGTAAACAAATTTGTCATTGTTGTTACTGCTACGTTTTTGGAAGGCGACACCGAGCTTACCGCTAAAATATTTCATGTTACCGTATAAACCCCAGTTGTGGTCTAGGCCATGGCTCTTTTGGTTTTTACGACTAAATGCCTCAAAGCGGCTCCATTTTTGCGCATCAGCATCATACCAATTGTAATAATAAGCACCGTTATTATTACCGCCCCAACGCATATAAAGCAGTAAATCTCCCTCGTCCGTTGTATAAAACTTAGGGTAAGTATATTCTGCAAAATTCGACTTATCGTCTAAATTACCGGTCATAACTAAGTGTTTATAGTCATCAGGGCCTTCACTAACTTCACTGGTATCTTTTACAAACTGCTTTTCTAGAGTGAAGTCGGCATCTGTCACTTCTGCAGCTCCGGCTACGCTGTAACTATAGCGGAAAAAATCATTCTTAAATTTCCCATCAAACTTAGAGTCACTATATGCATGCATGTCATACACCATATGAATAGAGCCATTTTTTGGACTCACAGCTAAACCAATCGTATTGTGTGACTCTCCAATCCACCATTTGCCTTGAAACCCGGTATGTCGGTGCGGAAACTCAATGGTTTTAACGACACCAGTGTTAGTGTTAAGTCGCGATAACATCACTTGCCGATTCATCTTGCCGCCTTTGTACCAAGTCATAAATACGTAATCTTTATAAATTTTAACGGAATCACCATGGGCTGAGATACTGCCGCCAAATTTATAGTTATAGCTGGTATCAGCTTGTTGTTGCTCTGCCGTTGATAAATTTAGGTTTTTAAATGTTGAGCTATCAATATCTCGGCCATTAAAATGCAAGGCATTGTCAGTGATTTTAGTTGTTGATTCTAAAGTTACTTTGGCCACACATGTAGCTGCCCAAAAACAACTGGCAGTTACTAGTCCCAGTTGTACCAAACGAATAGATTGTTGGAATACTTTTTTCATAAGGTAATCTCAATTAATGTTTTCATTCCTAACGCTGCCCAAGTTGGACAACCCTATAGCATTAAATAAAAGACCATGACATTCGGAGGGGGGGTTTAGCTTTTTAGCACAAGCGGAATATTTACATTCCAGAAAAAGACTAATAGCTACGTATATATTTGTGCAGCGCTGTGAATTCATTGGTAAAGTATCAATCATGTTAGATGGGCTCTTATCTTTTTAATATTTATAATCATCGTAATATTCACTACGACTAAGAACAGGCCTAAAAATCTGATTATTGATACCCACCTAGAAAAAATAAAAGTATAAAATTCTTTCGGTGTTGACGATGACCGCAAATATGCTTGTAACCATATTTGCTCTTTACTTAGATATTGACATACAGGTCAATACCAGTGAAGATAACCAATAATAATCAAAAAATACTCAATTTGTTTACATTTGTACTCATAAATAGACAAGAGCAATCATATTATGTATTTTATCGAATCATTCATACACTTCGCACTTTTTAGGTTTTTTAGTTAATGACAACTAACGCTATTACTAAAAAGAACACGACAACTCCAGCTGCGCTTTCTGATGCTTTCATAGCCTTATTCGAAGCGGATAGAAAGCGCATCTACACCTATATTTATGCTTTTGTCATGGATACTGATGAGGCTGATGAAATTTTTCAGGAAACCAGTGTTGTGTTATGGCGTGATTTTGAAAAATTTGAAGAAAACACCAACTTTTCAAAATGGGCAAATGGCATCGTTTTTAACCGTATTTTATCTTATCGACGAAAAATAAAAAAACATGCGCTCTGTTTAAGTGATGATGTAACGCTAGAACTCGCAGCCAAAGTTTCTCAAACTGATAGCACGGATAGCCGCATAGAAGCTTTGCAAATATGCAAAGGTGAGTTAACTCCCACTCTGCAGCAACTGTATACCGAGTTTTACATTAATAACGCAACCGCCACTGAAGTCGCTAAAATGACTGAACGTTCTGTTTTCGCTATTCGTAAATCGGTACAAAAACTCAGAAAAAAACTGTTTGACTGTATTGATCGTAAGCAACGGGAGATGCAACTTTGAACCGCAGTGATAAATTTGAGAAAATTCGTAACATTGCCGACGCGATTTGTGCAAAAGAAGTTAACCCAGAACAGATAAATAACCTAGATAATCTGCTCCGTGGAGACCCTGACGCACAGCAATTTTATTACGATTACATTGAAATGCATATTCATATGAAGGCTGAAGTAGGCCCTTCAATGGAAGTGGTGCGCCGACGTCTGCAGGTAGATGAAGTTATATTCAGACCAAGCACCCATAATACTGAGAATCCTCAAATTGCAACGCCTACCACAACACTAAATCAGATAACGCATCATTCTGCGTCGCGCCGAGGCGTACCGATAAAGTGGTTAATTATTTCTATTTTATTAACAGCAGCCATTGCTGCCGTTTTTGCGTTAGGGTTTTTACATAATGAAAAACAAGCAGGTGTAGCTGAGCTATTTACTGAAGATGCTTTACGCATAGAAGGACAAGGAAAAATTGAATCTAATCGTATTTACCCGGGAATTTACTCGGCGATAAAACCTGTAACAATGATGTTAACTTCAGGAGAAGAGTTAACCCTAGCCAAAAATACATTTATAAAGTTATACAATAGCGCCGAAATTGAAATCATTAGAGGACATCTCTCTGTAAAGCAAGCTACCGGTAAAAATCTTATTTTTAATACCCCGAGTTTTACCTTGCATTCAGGAGGGGAGGAAATTTCTATTGATTTAACTAAACAGCAAGCCAAAGTGATTTCGTCTGGCACTGCTCATATACAACCTAAGCGCTGGCGCCCGAATCATTACTGGCCTTTTGAAAGCGACAGTGACCGTGTGGCTGATTATGCCGGTAATGCTTTCGGCATTTTAAGCACAGGGGTAACAAAAGTTAACGGGTTAGTAGGTAACAATGCATTTTTATTTAATAATAGTGCTAATGCCCGGATTAACGTGGGGAGTGGTGGTGGAACAGTACCTGCAACGGGTTCATTTTCAGTAATAGATGGTGTAACTATAGAAGCGTTAATTGTGCCGCACTTTAAAGGTCAGGAGAGTGTTACGGTTGATAATTATGTTCCTGAGCAAGATCAAATATTCAGGAAAGATCAAACAGATAAACATCACCGTATGTTGTTAAGTTTAAAAAATGCTAGACCTAACAGCCATATATGGCCTAATAATAAGATCAAGGGCAACACAATCGCTTTTGGCATGTATTTAATCGGTCATGGTTACCATACGTTACTTCTACCATTAGATGGCAAACAAGGGCGTCCTTCCCTTAAGCAACTAAAAGATGGCAAAGCCCATCATGTTGTTGCCAGCTACGATGTGAGTACTGGCTTAAAAGCCATTTTTGTGGATGGCAAAATGCAAGCGTCTTATCAATACCCAAAGGGTACAAAAATGATAAGTGGCGGTTCAGGTATGGCGAATATTGGTAATTCACCCAATAGAAAAGATGATAGAGAGGCTTATGCTGGCATTATTGATGAGGTCGCTTTTTATGATTTTGCTCTGCCGCCTTATATGATCAAGCAACATTACGAAGCGGCAATGAAAGGTAAAAATTACTTTAATGTTAATTTAGCCGATGGGTCTTTGCCACTGAATATCAATATTCCAATACCAGAAAACGAAGTCGTTTATATTGACTCTCAAACAGGGCTTATTAATCGAACCGAGCCTATTGCTCAATAGTTAACCTGATGTTGTGTTCTGCTCACAAAACGGCGCCTATGTGGCGTGATTCAAATTGTAGAACACAATCAAAACGGGGGAAGACAAAGATTGCAACATGTTGATGAGCTAGCTATAGCAAAAAGATTTTTTCACGCCATTTTTTCCAATAAACACAAACGTTCAATTAGACAAAAATGTTAAAGCCTTACAAAGATTAGCCTTTTCTATTTTTCTATCTTTCTATTTTTTTATTAAAGAGCCCCGCTTGTTTTGTTGCTTTAGAGGCTTGTGCAACAACGTATTTATAGGCAATAAATACGAAAATGTGGTCTTAAATTCAAACTCATTCCACCTCAACACGTGACAGTTTTTTAATCGGTAGTAAAAGTGATTATTACCACACATTAGCTCAAACCTGCACCTTGTATGGGTATATATGACAAGTAATCCTATCCCTGTTATCGATGAGTGAAACCTTGCAATAAACGGGTCTTTGGATCTGTCATTTTTAAATTTGATTCGAATTAAATGCTTTTTGCTCGGGGTAACTATTTACCAATAGTTTGCCTTGAATTAAAAGTATCCTAAACCGAGTTCAAGTTAGTTAAAAAATAACCCCCAGCAAAAATGATGGGGGTTATTGGTCATTTGAAACCCTAGTAATAGGCTTAGCGATTTTTACTAACTATTCCAATAATAATTAAGGCTTCTCAACTGGCGTCACAATTGTCGTTACTCCATGTGTACGGTCATTAATAAGATCACCTAGGTCGTTGATGTCACCATCAACTTTCAAACTATCAAATGTTTGGCGATAAACTTCGTTATTACCTGCCACATCAGAATAGATTACTAAATCATCAATCACCATTGCGCCAGTAACACCGCCACCAGAATTAGATCTTAGTGTTAGGTACTTGGCACCATTTTGTACCTTTGATAACTGTCTGGCGTAAGTCGGATAGTCGAAGTCTTCAGCTGAATCGTATCCCGGGAAGTCATCTTTAGTCGCTTTTTCGCCATTGATAATCACAGACACCACTGGAGCCCCATTGACTAAAGCGGCAGGAGAAGCATCCCAAGTAAACTCATACTCTGTCCATCCTTTGTAGTTCTGTTTTTGTTCAAGCGATACATAGCTGCCAATTCCGTTATAGAGTCTGGCCTCTTTGTTGTTCCTAATGGTCATACCAATTAAGGCTCTATCAAAATCATTATTTGTAATCAGGTCATCACCTTGAAGCATAATACGACTGTCCTTACTGACAGAGTAATGCAATTTAAAAGTCATTTTACCCGTTAACTGTGCTTCTGCAGGGATATTAAAGGCGATACGGCCTAAATCTTGAGGAACAGCGTGAACTCTTGCGCCGATATCATCTGGCACAGGTTCAATAATTGAGATAGGCAAAGTTATGCGAGTACCATCATAACTGGTGACTTCAATCATCTCGTTGAATGGTAACGCTAAAGCACCACTCTCAATTAATTCTGCCGTGTCATTATTTAAGGTATACGTCCAATTACCGGAAGCATCAATTGAGAGCAAGCCGTAAATACCGGCAATGTTCTCTTCTTGAAAGCTTGCTTCCCAAGGGTTTTCATCCACAATATTTAACTTGCCTGATATGCTCCCTTTAACCACATCAACTTTAGAAGATGATTTACCATCGGTTATTTTTGGTACGTCGGTAATTATCGGGGCAAGCTGCTCACTGGGCTCGATGTTAATATTGAATTGTGCCGTTGTACCGTCAAAGGTTGTCACAGTTACCGTTTCAACAAGCGCTGCAGGCATTGCTTCACCGATATTATATTTCAAGGCTTTAACTTCATCCTTAGTGAGGTCGACGCCGTATAGCCAAGCACCTTCACTATCAATGCTGATAGAACCATACATGAGTCCTTCAGACGAACTGTTTAGCGGCTGAAAAGTTCCCTGATTTAAATTAGCATCGCTCACATTAAGAGAGCCACTAATCAAACCATCGTTTATCTCGACTTTCTTTTCAGGATTGGTATAAGCGCTTTCCCCTTCACCTTCTGTAACACCTGGTAAACCAGTAACAACGGCTGGTACCCATTCAGACCCTTCAATAGCAATAATAATTTCTTCGGTATTTCCCATTGCACCCATTGAAGTAAGGGTAAACTTCTCTTCAACTGATGGGATCACATCTGGCTCACCTGTGTAGTACAAGCTACCTTCAGTACCAGGCGCTGCGTAAAACTTTTTAACGCTGTCAAGGTCAGGGTTTAACTTATAACCCCACACAAATTTGGCTTTTACCGCGTTTTGATGCTTCGAGCCTTCAACAGTTGGATCCGCTTTAATAGCTTCGACGTAATTGGTCACTTTAAAGGTTAACATACCATATTCGGTATCTATACTTCCTTCCGTATCAGTACCAGCTAGTACTGCTAAATCCACGATTCGGCCATCTGCGGTGATCAAAGTGTCGTAATCAGACTCTACCGGGTTGGCATCCTCCAAATTGATAGTTTTATTATTTATTTCCGGACTATCAAGAGTTAAGAATGAACTCATTGCACCACTAAACTCCGAATCTTCGTCAATACCTTTAATAGTTACCACAAATGTTTTCTGGGTACCGTCAGCAGTGGTTATAGTAAATTCGTCAGTTAGCGGAATAGAGTCAGCACTAACGAGGTTAGTCACATCATCATGTTCTGGGGTGTTAGACGTAGAGTTCCCCGTCCATAGGAAGTAATTCCACTCACCACCGGCACTGAAAAAGAACTGACCATATTTACTACTAATAATGGGAGCCGTTTTTTCATCATATGGGGTTTGTGTAGTATCTAAGCCATAGAAAATAGATTCACCAGGGTTAGCATCTTTCACTCGGTACGAACCTGACGGATTTGTGTCTTGCTTAGTGGCCACGCCAGTGAAATTTTCTTCAGGCGCTAACACAGTCCATTGCATATCACACTCAGTCATAGTTGGTTCACCACCTTCTTCCGTAGGCGGTATTTCAACTGGCTCACATGTAGGATCCACTTTCTCGAAAACGGAAAACGTTGGAGCAGTTGGCACTATACTTTCTTTTTTATCATCACTACTATCACAAGCAGATAGAGTTGCAATAATAGATAAGCTTAATAATGTTTTTTTCATTCGATTACCTTTAATTCTATTTCTTATATTAGGTTGCATGTTATTTTCGGCTACCATTAAAGATCGAGTTTTATAACGACGTCTTCCGTGGTTACGGCTTGGTAACGATCAAAAGAGTCCGCATCCTTAACCAAGTCACCTTCTTTATTGCTGTCGAAGTTATCTTCAAAAGCTGGTGCATCAAACTTTATGTCAGCATCAGGGTTGGTGAACAGACGAATATCATCAACCAACAATCCACCAGTCGTTGCAGGCGGTTCATCTTCATCGCCTGTCATCTTATCTACGGTGAAGTTCAATCGACCTAAACATCCCGAAATGCTGTCACTCGTAGTAAGCGTCTGGGCATAGAATGGCGTACTAGTATCACGCTCGATTAAAGGGTGATCTTCTGAGGTTTGCAGTGGCTCACCATCAAGTAAAAGCGTCATCTTAGGTAAAGATGCTCCTTCTTTACGATCCCAAGTTAGGGTGACTTCATGCCATTCTAAGTCTTGGAAACCTCGGTCAAACTTAACATGAGTGGTAATTATGTTGCCGCTGTTGTTAGGTGCTTGTCTTTCGAAATCGTTGACGTTACCGTAAGTGCCTCCAGGCTTTAAATGAGCCGACCACATTTCAAACCCGCCCTCAGGCTGAATAATAAATGAGGCAAGCCTGCGGTTATAACTGCCATGCCACCTACTACAATACATAGATATAGTCGCTTTTTTAGCCATATCTTCCGTAATTCTAGCTTTAAACTGCAACTTACCAGTTACAAGATCTTTAGTGCTGAGCCCTGTGCCACTTTTAACAAACTGTACTTCAAAGATCGACTTACTATCACTCTCAGCCTCTGCTACCGGAATGCTAGGCACAAAGTTTCTTGGCCCAAGGGTGATGAACACTTCCAGTAATTGTTTTGTGCCGTCATTAGTTACTAGGTAAAAAGACTCTGAAACTGGATCTGCCTCTTCTGTAGGCAATTGCATTCGTAGCTCTTCGACCTTTTCAGAGCGAACCGTATAAGTCCATTGACCATTAGGTTGGACATCTATGGTACCGTATTTTGGTGTTTGTTCTTGCGTCTCATCGACAGGTAATACTTGATTAAGAAAGTAAGATTCCTCATAGTTTGGATCGTATACCCGTGCCAAACCAAACTTTTCTTTAAACCTTAAGTCTGCGTTGGCAATCAGATCACCTCTTACCTCAGCCGGTTTTTTCTCAACTCCTGAAATAATAAAGTTAAGCTCAGTGGTTGAACCATCAATAGAGGTAAATGTAATGGTGTCAACTAAGTCGGCAGATTTACAGTCAGCTAGTAAAGCACCAAGCGCCTTGTTGTTTTCTGCACTATCTTCAATGACAGTATCATCAAGCGTAAACTCAGAACACGTAGAGCTTTCATCAGCCTCAGCCTTAATTGCGGCAGGCTTATCCATTACATAAGACCACTCGCTATAGCCGTCAGCAGATTTCTTGATTTTAAAGGTACCGTACATGGTTTTTAATATCCGAGCCGTTTGAGCGTACCTGTCACCCTCAATTTCTGCCTTGCTAGCGGTCTCAGTATCTTCTTCACCGATTAGCTCGAATTGTAGATCAGCTTCCCCCCAGTTGGCATCGGTTACCCCGAAAGTCCCTTCAGCATTACCATGGGCTATAGTTAAAGGCACATCCATGCCTTCGCCTGGGGTGCCGTTGAAACCGACAGTGGTCATAAATTCGTTATTAAATTGGGCGGCTAATTTTTTCTCAGCGCTATTGTCTATTTCACAACCAGACAATGCGACTAATATCGACAAAGCCAAAATTTGCTTTTTCATTGGATTTCTCCTGTAAATACTGTTTTTTGCATACTGCTTAACATGGCCTAAAGCCTTGGTTTCGCAGTAAGAAATAATTAAAAGTTATAGCTAAGGCCTAAAGAAAAAATGCGACCTTGGAATCGAATACGGTTGATAGCGCTTGTGTTACCCCCGATGAATTCGTACTCCTTGCGATTGTTAAGGTTATAGCCTTTTACACTAACTCTTAGATTTCTCGATAATTTATAGCCGACAGAGAGATCGATACGACCTCCAGCAGTTTGAGTACGGGCGTCGCTTCCTAAAAAGGTAGTCGTCCCGCCAGTGCTTAGCAGTTTTTGGTCTTGCCAGTTGTAGGTTAATCGAAGGCTTAAACCATCATTTTCGTAGTAACCAATGAAGTTAGCTGTATATGGGGCGATCTTGGTCATTTTCTGCCCTTCACCTTCATCCAACTCAACCTTACTAAAGTTCAACTTACCGCCAAGACCGTTGAACGGATAAGGCAAGAAGTCGAGTTTTTGCTGGATAGAAAGCTCATAACCCATAACCTCTACAGGTATATCACTGTTATAAGTTTCTGTAATACTTACCCTGCGGGTGTTTTCCATATCTGGCGCCGGTTCGATTTCCTCACAGTACCAACCTATTGATTTAGTACTATCAGGAACTCGAATTAGCTCACCTACAGGGTAGTCATGCTCACCTTCAGGGCAAACAGTACCCGTTTGAATCTTGCCCTGGAGTTTTTTATAGAAAACACCAGCGGAAATAGATGAACCTTCACGGTTATACCAAGCTAAAGCGAAGTCAAAGTTATCAGCCGTATATGGCAAAACCTCAGCCTTCGAGTTTTCCAAGTTAACCCTAGTCTCTGTATTCGTATTAATTGGGCTAGGTATCTGTGACAACAGATTTGGTCGTACCAGTCCTTGCGAGTAAGCCGAACGTAAAACAACATCATCCGTTAGATCAACAGCAATATTGAATGAGGGTAAAGTATGTGAGTAGTCATTTTCGGTGATAACAGCAACTCGTTTTCCATCCGAGTTAAAGCCTTGACCAATAACATCATTTGTTGTTTCTGTGTATCTAACCCCCATGTTACCTGAATAAGAAAAGTTAAATAGTTCACCTTCAAAATTAGCCATTAAATAAATGGCATTAATAACTTGATCAGCATTAAAGTTTTTACGGAAGTTAGCGTTCATGCCATAGGTAGGCAAGGTTGAGTTATTTTCAATTTTATCCGCCCAATTAGTAGGACGAGCAATCGCAAAATCTTTTACAAACTCTCCACTATCTTTGTCAAAAGCAATCATGGCACTCGGATCATCAATAAGTACAACTTGGCCGTCCTCTTCATACAGGTAGCCTGGTGTACAAGTTTCCTCGGGTTGACCTTGACATGTCTCGTAACCATAACCAGTTTGCAGTTTTTCAGTTAAATGCTTTGAATTCAGTACTTTCCAGCCACCATCAGATCCATAGTAACCAGGGAAAGTTCCATTAAAGAATTCGTTTTGGGTGTCGGAGGTTAAGCCCGTATAGAAGTCATCGCCAGTGATCCGTGACATGTTAATGGCACCACCACCAATGCGTGAGCTAACAGAATCCAAGTACTCACGGGAATGTGATAAACCAGATTTAATGCTCGTTATCAAGAATGAATCGTTGCCGATTTCGGTATAACGCTCAAAGTCTGCAAGAGCAGACTTATAGTTACGCTCTGGTCGTTCGACAGCACCGTTGATATAAAAACTAAGTGATCTGCCACCTTCTTCAAAGTCGCTATTTTGGTCTTTCATGTACGCATAGTATGCATCCTTGCCGCCTAGAGCTTCATAAGCGGCGTCACTGGCTGGATTCACTTTGGGGTCTAATTCAGGACCAAAACTACCTAAATTTGTGCTATACCAACCATTATCAAACCGTTTGTATGCATCTCGTCCGAGGTCATGTGCCTCACCTACTAACACCCTATCTAGTGGCACACCATTGCTGTCAATGGCGCCAACCCTGTCAAAATCAGAGTAAAAATAGTCATTAAAGTTTTCCAGAGTAGTCAGCGCTTTGCTCAAGTCGCCTTGGCCTGTATTAATTTCAGCATTCATGCCTGTAGGCGCATAAAAATATTTTTTGCCATCATCTAAGTCAGTATAGGTTTTGTTAGTACGGTTTTGGTGGCGTAAATCGATGCCCGCCATCCAAAAATTATTGACTGAACTTGATTTACTTGCAGCAAGGTTTATTACCCAATCATCAGTAACATAGTCAGCATATAAAAATATACCTTTTGCTTCTTGTGTCGTTTCGTTCTGACGATTGGAAGGTGACCATGCAACGTTTTTAAGCTTAGTATGTGTGACTGCATAAACAGGTATCGTTGCCATATCCGGGCTATGAACCCCTTCTATGTAGTTAGGGTTTGGTTCTGCCGTTAAGCGGATCGGAGTGCCGAGTAATTCCACTCTTTGTGATGCAAATAATCCGTTATTATCATCTCCGCTGATCGAAAATTGTACATCTTCCATGTTACTATCATTAAGGTTTTTCTTGGTATAAAGGAAGTTAGCACCAAGCTTGAGCGACTCTGTAGGTTTCCATTCAATATTACCCGTAGCTGATACACGATTACCTCGTGAATGCTCTGTTACCTCACTTGCTTTACCAACAGCTTTAATAATCGATAGTGGTTCGGTAATGCCATATTGCGCTTTATAGGCCTCTAAATCTGTCGGGCTGATAAATGTTTTGTAATCAATGGCATTATTCTCTACACCGTTCATTCCGACGTATGAAGAGAAATTCGTTGTATCACGACGGAACACTTGTTCTGAAGCAGCAATTTTAAAAGCCACAGCTAATTTGTTTTTGATAAGGTGCTTAGATGCTGAAAAGTTGATCGTCTTATTCCAGTCATCGACTAGCTCTTCATAACGGCCGCCTATGCCGAGTTTATACTTTCCGTCCTTTGTACCAAGCGCGCGTTGAAGTTTTTTGTTAATAACACCAGATAAACCACCATCAGGTAGATCCGCAGTCATGGCTTTAACTACAGTTACACCATCAAATACACTGGGTTCAAAGGCACCAAATGGGTTTGAAGAACCGACTACACCGGCGCTACGGCTAGGAGTCGCGAAAGACATACCTTCAGCAACTGTTTTTGCATACCCACCAGGTAAACCACGGAGGGTAATTTCTGAGTTACGACTACCATCATCTGTATTAAGCTGAACACCCGGAATGGACTGCATGGCCTCCCCCAAATCGAGAGCAGGCAAGGCATCCATATCTTTGGCTGAGATTGCATCAACAATTGAAGGTGCATCACGTTTTATCAACAACGCTGATTCTAACGAACCACGAACGCTTGATACTTCAATAACTTCTATAGCCTCCTCTTTGTCTTGCTTTTCTTTAATAGCTGAATTTACTTCGGCCGCTATGACCGATGGTGTAAATAAAGTCATTAAAATACTCGCTGAGCAACTTATTAAAGCGCCTTTATGCAAGTAATTACTTGTATATTTTTGTTTGATCATTTTTTTATCCGCTTTGTTGTTCTTAATTTTAAAAAGACGGAGTTGACTTGTATTTTGAATATTTTGTGTTCGTTCAACATAATCAACACACACATCTCCCGGCAAATAAGCCTTATTGGTATTACTAAAAAACATTACTTTTAAAATTCATATAAGTAGAAATGCTTTTTCAAAACACCACTATTTGCTTATGTGTTTATGCAAGTTACTTCAGGTAACAAACAATAACGGAGCAAATAGCGAGTAAATAAGAGGCAAAGTAAAACCATAACGATTTAGTTAGGCCTAAGGTTTTCACCACCAACTTACAAACACAGAAGAGGCCGATTTTTTCAAAACTTGATACCTTTAAATAAAAAAAAGATAAAAAAATAAAAAAAATGACTAGGAGGCTGATCTTTGCGGATTTTCCTGAACTCGATTGAATGGGTTTTGTAATAGTCTGATTTATAATAAATAATTTTAAAATTCACCTACTTGTTTTGTTACACCTAGTTTAACTTAGACTCAATGATGAAATTTAAGTGGATATCAAGGCGCTTAAATAGCGTTATTGAACAAAATGACTTAAACCGAATTCAGGTTGATTTTTTCAGCCGTTTATTTGCTTTTTATACAAGACAGCAGGGATGGTTCCTAGCTGCCCAACCTGAATAACAGAAAATACATTTGAAAGAGTGAATATCCCTGTAACTTAAACAAAGTAAGTTTTTAATATCTAAATTAACCGGCAGAGTGCTAATTTTGTTATGTGCTTTGCAGTCTAAACTTGCTGTCGAACAATTTGACGTCATCAACTACGAGTCGTGGCAATTATTAAAGACAATAACATTACTCATGTTGACGTTTTTTATCACAATTAGATCGTGCACATATAATATAACGTCCGCACATTTGAGATGATGCACTCCCCTCAATATTCAGCTTCCTACGATTACCACTACAATTTTTCTGCATATATTCATCTATTTTTATTTTAGGGGGTATCAATATTGACGTAATAGAGCCTTTTCTAAGTCAAAGTTAAAAACTCATTAACTAGAAGATCAATGTACTTGGTTCAAGTTATTTCGAAACACTGAAAATAAAAATAATGAAGAAATTAATCACTTACAGAAAAGGTAATTTGATACATGAATAAAAAATTAATAACACTTTCCGCATTAACATTACTGATTCAAGCCTGTGGCGGTAGTAATAATGATAGTGATATCACAGAAGAAGACAGTCAAAATAAGCAAGGTACAATCGCCATAGTGGGGCCCTTACTACATGCATCGACTATTGATACCCAAATCTCAGATCCTGATGGTATTTCAAATATAGGTAACGTAGCTTATCAGTGGCAACGTAATGCGGTTAATATCCCGGGGGCGACAAGTAATAACTACACTATAACTACAACTGATTTTAACCAAACGATTAGCGTTACCGTCACTTATGTCGATGATAAAGGTTTTGCTAATTCACTGACCTCTTTAAAAACAGCTAAAGTGCCAGCGATTGATTTTAAGGGAGCACTTAGTATCAAAGGCATAGCTAAGCAAGGGCAAACACTTAATGTGGAACTTTTGGATGGAAACGGACTTGACCTTAACCAAGCAACTTTTACTTGGTTCGCTGATGATGACGTGATTAGCGGCCAAATCACCCAAGCGTTAACATTGACACGTGAAATGGTTGGAAAAAAAATATCAGTACAGGTTAATTATACTGACCAAGATGATTTTAATAACACGCTAACAGAAGCACAAACAACAGCGGTAACACCAATAGAAAATAGCGTAGGTATATTGTCACTTGCTGGCGCTAACGATAACCCTTTAAGCCTGCAGGTGAGCTCTACCCTACAGGCAAATCTTATCGATGCAAATTCAATAGCGGGTGATGTAACTTACTATTGGTATTCAGGTGACAATTTAATTGCAAATCACAACCAAGCAAGCTATCAGTTAGCGCAAACAGATGTAGGCAACTCTATTTACGTAAAAGCAGAGTATGTCGACGCCGACGGATATGTTGAATCAGTATTCTCAGAAAATACCGAGCAAGTCACCGCTGTCGATTTAGGTATTCCAGGAGGTATTGATTACCCTGTAGGCGCACACATTGCGGGTAATAACCCAATAGCGCGTAAGACAGCTAAGTCGAACGAATCATTCGAAGGTGGCGGCTGGAATGCAGGCACCATACGCGACCATCTTTATAGCCCAGGCTTAGATAAAAGCTTACCAAAGAACTTCCGTTTTGTGCAATTTCAAGGACCACACTCGTTTGTCGCAGAAAACACCATTACACGGTTAGGTAATTATTCGGCCAAGCTTCATTGGAAACATGGCGATCCGGGCAAGTGGAATGGCGACGTAAATAAGATAGATAATGAAGATCGCAAGGCCATGTTCCACGGTAAAAACGTTAGTAGCCACAGTGCTACCGCTTGGTACGGATTTAGTATCTATTTCCCTAGTGATGAAATGGTACTCACCGGTAACCAAAATCCTCTATTTTTCCAATTACATGGCGCGCCAGATACAACGCCTGAAGGCAAAGAACCTGGCCGACAACCACCGATTGCACTCACTGTTGATAGTGACTCTTTTAATGTCGGTTATGGTTGGGATGCAAGAAAATTCAATACCAACACTGCAGGCCAAGGGCGAGGCATGTTTAACGTACCGGTTAATTTTTCTCAAGATTACCAAGACCGCTGGGTAGACTTTGTCTTACAAGTGAGCGCCAACCCATTAGAAAAGAAAGGTTATATCAACCTATGGATCGATGGAATTCAGGTATTAAGCGAAAGTAATCTACAAATTGGTTATAACGATGACAAAGGCCTTTACCCATCTTGGGGTTGGTATCAAACCGGCGATAACGCTTACCGTACCGCAGACGCTATTATGTATATGGATGAATTTCGTCATGTAGAAGCCGCTGATGCCGACTATTACGATGTTGCCCCTGGCTACTTTACCAAGTAAGCCTAACTAGGTGAATTAGCAAGACTGTGTGAAGAAGAATAAAAGAAAAAGTAGATCACCAGACGACAGTTTATCGTAGGCAGTACCACCGCCCTGGCGACGTCTGCGCCGGAATTAAATTGAGCCCAAACAAAACAATCCGAATATAAATAACTTACATAAGATGAGATTTATTAAATGAATATAAAAATACTCGCATATACCGCATTAACATTACTGACCTCAGCCTGTGGGGGCGGCGGAGGTAGTGAAGATGGTAGTAATAAAGGCAAAGAAACTGAAGAAGTTATTGTAAATCAGCAAGGCACTATCGCCATATCAGGTGCCTTAGAGTTTGGCGCTAACCTTGAAGCGAAAATTACTGATCCAGATGGCATAACAAATATAAGCAACGCGACTTACCAATGGCAGCGTAACGCTGTTGATATCGCGGGAGCCAATAGCAATAGCTATACACTTACGATGGCAGACTTTAATCAAGTGCTTAATATCAAAGTGACCTATGTCGATGATAAAGGTTTTTCTAATTCACTAACCTCTTTACAAACAGCTAAAGTGCCTGCAATTGATTTTATCGGAACGCTTAGTATTAAAGGCAAAGCTGAGCAAGGGCAAACTCTTAATGTGGAACTTTTGGACGACAACGGTATTGATCTTAACCAGGCAATCTTTACTTGGTTCACTGATGATAGCGTTATTAATGGTCAAACTAAGCAAGCGTTAACATTGACACCTGAATTGGTCGGCAAAACAATATCTGTACAAGTTAATTATACTGACCAACATGGCTTTAATGACACGTTAACAGCATTACAAACAATAGCGGTAGCGCCTTCCTCTGAACCATTACAGCATCCAATAATCTATACCACTGACAGTGAACGCTCGTTAATGCTAGAAAAAATTGAAAAATATGATTGGGCACAAAATGTATTTCAACATTTAAAACAAACTGTCGATGCCAAAATAGCGATTCATAGCGCTAACCCTGAAGCTATTATTAATGCCATTCCCGAACTAGCTTCAGATAGTCATGGCTCTGGCGGAGCCGATAAGGCGGCTAGTCTTCACCAGGAGGTTCTTGCGACAGCGCGTAATGCAGCCACGCTCTACTATTTAACCCGTGAAACTAAATATGCAAAGTATGGCGCTGATATATTTCAAGCCTATATTGAGCGTTTAGGGCCTTTAAGCCCACAGACGACCTCAATCTCGGGCGATGTATTTTACGATGCTAGAGCAGGTTATCCCGCGCTGGCACTTACCTATGATTTTCTTTATCACTATCTCAATAGCTCAGGAACTAAAGTTTATAGTAAAAAAAAGGACACGAATATTCCGTTTGATAATGACCTTGCTCAAAAGGCCATGACCAATATGGTTGGTAATGTTCTGCAAGAATATGGCAAACCAGATAGGCACGGCCGCGTGGTTTCTAATCACCCAATATTAACCGCCACTGGCGCATTGTACACGATTCTTTGTATTGACGACCAAGATGAACGCAACCGCTTGTTTGAAGTGTTTTGGGAAACGGGTACTTTCCATCAATCTTCGTTTACTAAAACCATTCTGCCAATTTTTGGCGAACAAGGTATTTGGCCTGAATCGCTTAGCTATAGTTTTATGGGTAATATTAGTCAGATTTTAAATATTGTTGATCGCATTTACCCTGAAATGGATGTGACTCAAGAGTATAAAAACATTCTCGAAGGCAACTTCCTGTTTGATTACTTGCGTAGCCCGAATCGTATTTTTGTCCGCTTTGGAGATTCAAAACGCTACAACGATAGTACCGGACAGCTTTATCTTTACACCTTAGATATTGCTAAACGAAAAGGTTATACCGAGTTAGCTCAAAAAGCACAGCTCGCCCTTAAACAAGCAAGCGATGCTAAAGGTGGTCAATTACCGACGTTGAAAGAGTCAACTTTTGGGACCGACCACAGCTTAAAACTTTTTTGGGGACAGCCATTATCGGAGCAATTAGAGGGCTCAATCGACTTCGAAAAACCGACCGTAATAATTGAACACGCCGGTGTTGCACTGCAACGTAACTCTGTGGCAAACAACAATGTTGATTATGGACTGACAGGTATTATTGGTGGCGCTCATTATGTGCATTCTCATGCTACCGGAATTTCAATGGAGCTGTACGGCGCCAATTACTTTATGGCGGCCAATGGTGGTATGCCAGTGTCGGTAGCTGATCGAAAGCTTCCAGAACACGCTGAATATTTCCGTTTGTATGCTGGCAATAATACAGTGGTTGTAAACGGCACTTCTCACGGTAAACAACCTGGCTCTTGGACTAGTAATGGTTACCTCTGGCAAGACACCTCCAAAAATATTGCCGCTGAACCAGCGCACCTTCAAGATCCCATTAATCCTAACTATAGTTTCGCTACGCAACGACTTGACGACACAGTTAACAATGCAGAGCAAGAGCGAACTTTAGGTATTATTCGTACTAGTGAGAAAACGGCCTTCTATTTCGATATGTTCCGTTCGCGTTCACTTGGCGACAATAAATTTCACGACTATATCTACCATAATATTGGCGATGAAACGGTTATATCTGATCACACAGGAGAGTTGTCGCTAACGTCAACAGATCGCTACGATAATGACATAGACGACCCTGTTGGCTCGCCTGGCTGGCGTTTTTTTGAACAAGAACAGGTAACAGCGCCAACAACATCAGCGGTCAATATTCAGTTCAAACTTCATCATAATCAACGTTCAATGAATCTTTTTGTGCCGGACGGTGTAGAGCGTGAATACACTTATGCACTTGCACCAGCGACCCGTGAAGCAAAAAATGGCTACGTCAAGAAGAAAACCCAAACTATCGCCATTCGCCAGCAGGGTGAAGCATGGGAGCGTCCGTTCATTGCGGTACTAGAGCCATCAACAACATATCAATCTAGCGTGACTTCAGTAACGCAACTCAGCCAAGACGGACGTGTTGTCGGCGCGAAAGTGGTTTCCAATGTAAACGGAAACGAAATTATAAACTACATTATTAATCACGACGACCCGAAAGCCACTTATAACAACAATGCGTTAGGCCTTAGTTTTACTGGCCGTTATGCGGTAGTAACCGATCGCGGTGGCGACGATGTTGAACTTTATATTGGGGAAGGTACTCAACTTCAATATGGCAAACACCATGCTAGCGCCGGTTCAAGCGATTAGTGTCGCCTGAAGCAAAGCGTCAGTAACAAAAAGAATAATACAGGAAAAAGTATGATCACCAGACGACGGTTTATCGTAGGCAGTACCACCGCCCTAGCCGCATCTACTATTGGTTTTAATTTACTGATGGCAAAACCGTCAGATAATAGTGCGGTTAGTGTGCAATTACCTGCTGACGCTTTAGATAACATTCACCCAGTCAATTTAAAGTGTGAATACCTAAACAATCCTGAGGGGGTTGATATAGTCAACCCTCGCTTTTATTGGCAATTAGCTTCTACCGAAACGGATCAATATCAAACCCGTTATCAATTGCTGGTTGCTAGCTCACCAGCGACATTAAACCGCAATATGGGTGATATTTTTGATTCGGGAATTGTCAGCAGTGATAGTAATACTCACGTTGTTTATCAAGGCGAACCTTTGCAAGCTGCAACCAATTATTATTGGAAAGTACGCGTTTGGGACAAAAACCAACAAGTATCAGCTTGGAGTGAATCGGCCCAGTTTTCTACCGGTTTATTCACCGAACAAGACTGGCAAGACGCACAATGGGTTGCATGGAAAACCCAGCAGGATTGGGAAACTAATTGGTGGCAGCGCAAAGCTATTGAAGAGCAAACCCATCAAATTAGTTTACCCTCGTACTTTGGCGCACGCATGTCATTATGGGAGCGCTCGCTGTTTCATTATGCCAACCCTTATGATCCATCGCCTTTGGTTCGAAAAGAATTTAGCGCCACTAAAACGATTAAATCAGCCAAGGCTTTTATCGCCGGTATTGGTTACCACGAACTGTATCTAAACGGTGAAAAAGTCGGAGACCATGTGTTAGACCCTGGCTGGACTAACTACGCTCGCTCAATCCTTTATGTGACCCACGATGTAACGGACTTAGTCAAACAAGGTAAAAATGCGGTCGGCGTGATGCTTGGCCGTGGTAACTATGGTTTATTGGCCAACGATCACTGGGGGTTTTGGAAAAAGGGTGGCTATATAGGTCAGCCAAAATTAAAGTGTTTAATCAAAGTCATTTACGCCGATAACAGCGAACAAATAGTTGTTAGCGACTTAAGTTGGAAAGTCACGGGCGGTCCAGTCACTTATGATTGTCCACATATGGGTGAAATTTACGACGCCACCCAAGAAGTTGACGGTTGGAGTGATATCGGACTAGACGATTCAAACTGGGATCCCGTTCAGCCCGCACCTGCTCCAGGCGGTAAATTAAAATCACAGTTATGTGAGCCAATACGCGTGGTGCAGACCAGTAGACCGGTAAAAATTAAAAATAAAGGTAAACGCTGGGGACAATGGGGAGATGCGGGCACCAACTTAGCAGGTTGGCTTCGTTTAAAAGTCAACGCGCCAAAAGGCACGCGGATTTTGGTTTATTTTGGCGAAAAAGAAAATGCCATGGATTTAGATCAACCCGGTGGGTTACAACAAATGGCCTACATCGCTAAAGGAGAGCCGGGTGAGATTGCCGAATGTCGATTTTCTTATAAGGGATTTAGGTACTTCATCATCCATGGACACGACAAACCCTTAACGGTTGATGATATTGAGATCTGTCAGGTCAATTCTGATGTTGCCTCTGTAGGAACATTTTTAAGTTCTGATGAAAGCCTGAACGCGATTCACCAAATTACCGACAAGGCGATGATTTCTAACCTGCACAGTATTCCTACCGACTGCCCACATCGCGAAAAAAATGGTTGGCTTGGCGATGCGGTAACAGGCCTTGAAATGGGCATGGCTAATTACGATTTAGCCGCCCTGACCACCAAGTTTATTCACGATATTTTTGATGCCCAACACCCTAAACATGGCGGTTTACCTAATTTTGTACCGAGCCGAGGTTACGGTAGAGGTGTCTCATCCTTGTGGGGATCGGCCTGTGTGTATCTGCCTTATTATATGTATTGCTATTACGGTGATACCCGACTAATCGAACAATACTGGCGCGCAATGCTTCATTTTGCACAAAGTGTTTGGGCCATCACAGAGATTGAAGGCAAACCTGGTTTGCTCAAAGACCGGCTCTCAGATTGGTCTTCGCCCTTTGGCAACAAACCAGATGAGGGTGAAGAAGTGTATGCGACCATGAACTTTTATCGGGTGCTGAGCTGTTTAGCTGAAATGGGTGCTGTCATCGGAAAGCAACATGATGTGGCGGCATTAGCGCAACAGCAAACTAAGCTAAAAGATGCTGTCTACAAACACTGTTTTGATCCACAAACTATCACCTTTAAAGGGGTAGACACTGATGAGTATCGACAAGGCCCGAATGCCCTTGCCCTGTTTACCGACATTGTCAAACCTGAACATCGCGAGCAAGTACTTAAAGGTTTAATTCACGACATTAAGGTCAGTCGAGATAATCATATTTATGGCGGTATTTTTACTGGTCATGCGTTATGGGAATTGTTGCCCAACGAGGGTTATTCAAGTTTGGCCTACCAGGTTGCGGTAAATGATTCTTACCCAAGTTATGGTTATATGCTTAAAAATGGCGCGACAACACTTTGGGAACACTGGCCTGATAAGTCGTCTCACATTCATTATTTTATGGGCTTTGTTGATAATTTTTTCCATCGTCACTTGGCTGGAATTAATTTTGATACTAAAACACCAGGTTTCAAACATATTCTGTTCAAACCGAAATTTATTGAAGAAATCGAATTTGCGAAAGCCAGTTATCGATCGATTCACGGTGAAATAACAGCAGGCTGGCAAAGAACTAACAATGGCGATATTGAATACAGCGTCACTATTCCAACCAATTGCAGCGCTCAAGTGCTACTGGCAAGTGGTACGAGAAGCTTAACGTCTGGCAGCCATAAACTAACCATCAAACATTCAGATTTAATAGCTTCAAATTTATTTTTTTCTGATTTATTAGCCTCTGATTTATGAGATTTAGGTTTTCAATAAAGGTTTATTACATGAAATATTTATCCATTGCCGCACTCGTTGTGCTCGTTGCAAGCGTATTACAAGCATGTGGGATCAATAAAACGGCTCAAGACCAAGGGTTACAATCGGCCACAGCCTTAAGAATTAATGAAGGTTTTAACAACCCTTTAGGTTTTTACGATCCCAAACCAAATTTTTCATGGCAATTGGCATCTGATAACAGCACTTTAGCACAAACAAAATATCAAATTGTCGCTGCTAGTCAGCCAGATTTATTACCCAATCAGGCTGATCTTTGGGACAGTGGCATGGTGACTAGTGCGCAAAGCACCTTTGTTGATTACCAAGGTAAAACATTAGGTTCAAGGCAACAAGTATACTGGCAAGTGCGTTATTGGGATGAACAAGGAGAAGTATCAAGCTGGAGTGATGTTGCTCAATTTGAATTAGGTTTACTCTCTAATAACGATTGGTCGGCCAAATGGATCGAAATCAAACAAACAGCCCCCGTTAAACTAAATAATTACGGTACGCCGATTCATATTCCACAACATTTACGTACTGAGTTTGAGTTAAAAACGGCTAACGCAAGCACAAATACTGACAATACGAATATCAAAAAAGCAAGGTTATACATTACCGCAAAAGGAGTATTTGAAGCTTTTATCAATGGTCAGCGTATTGGCGACGATATTTTAACACCAGGTTACACCCCTTATAAAAAACGCATTGAAACCCTCACCTACGATGTCACAGCACAATTACAAAATGGCAAAAATGCTTTTGGTATTCAGCTAGCTGAAGGCTGGTATGCCGGCCGTTTTGGCCCTAAACGTCATTGGCATAAAAAATTAAGCCTCACCCCCAAAGTTTTAGCCCAACTTGAAATTGAATATAACGATGGCCAGAAACAAACAGTGATCACCGATAACAACTGGCAAGCCACACAAAATGGCCCTATTCGTACCTCGGGTTTATACGATGGTGAACGTTATGATGCCCACTATGAATTATTCGACCAAAACGTGGCTTGGCACCAAACCGGTTATAACGCATCAAACTGGGCAAACGTCACCACCAGCGAATTAGAGCCACAAGTGCTATTGCAACCGAAACGTCACTTTACTTCAAAAAATAAACTGCTATTACCTGCCCTTGCGATAAAACAAGTCGGTGGTAAAACCATCTTTGATTTAGGGCAAAACATGGTGGGCGTACCAAAAATTAAAGTGCCGATGAAAAAAGGCCAAACCCTGAATTTACGTTTTGGCGAAGGGGTCAATCCAGACGGTTCGTTATTTATCAAAAACTTAGGCAGTGCCAAACAGTTAGATTTTTATACCGCCAAAACCGATGGCGTGATTGAGTGGCAACCACAATTCACCTTTCATGGTTTTAGATATGTTGAACTCAGCGGTTTTGACGCATCGGTTAAACCTGAGCTGTCGTGGATTACGGGTGTGGTGCAATACACTGATTTTGAACTAAACGGTTCATTTGTCACTTCACATCCAGAGTTAAATCAATTCCAATCGAATATAGAATGGGGTTTAAAAGGTAACTTTTTAGATATTCCGACCGACTGCCCGCAACGCTCAGAACGTTTAGGTTGGACTGGTGATGCCCTCGCCTTTGCTCATACGTCTTTGTTTATTGCCGATAGTCATGCATTTTGGTCGGCTTGGTTACAATCCATTCGGGAAGAGCAATTTGACGATAACAGTATTCCGGTTGTTGTGCCTAATGAAGTAGGAGAAATTGCCCAAGCAGGTTGGTCTGACGCGGCAGTGACCATTCCATGGGATGTCTACTGGCGTACCGGCGATAAAAAAATCTTAGCAGAAAACTACGAGATGATGACCCGTTGGATTAAGTATCACCAAACCCAATTAAAAGATGGTGTTAGTGTCATGTGGACGGTTGGTGACTGGTTGCAACCTTATTCAACCAAAAAAGATTCTCGCCGTGGAGAAACCGATAATAGCTTAATTTCTACCGCATTTTATGCACGTTCTGTGGAGTTCACCCGTAATAGCGCACAAGTGTTAGGTAAAACTGAGGATGTTAAAAAATACAGCCAGCTACTAAAACAAATTAAACACAACTTCCAAAATCACTTTTTTGATAACCATGGTCGATTAAAAGTGGGTATTCAAGCACAAACCGCCTATTTGTTGGCGTTAGGTTTTGATTTATTAGATAAAACCACGGCCGAAAAAGCGGTTCCGCATTTATTAAAAACCTTTGAAGCAGCCAACGGTCATTTACGCACTGGCTTTTTAGGCACGCCATTAATTGCACCAGTGTTAGATAAAATTGGCCGCGCCGATATCGCGTTTGACCTAGTGTTTAAACGAAGTTACCCGTCGTGGTTATTCTCAGTGACACAAGGCGCAACAACGGTCTGGGAACGTTGGGATGGTTACACTCACGATAAAGGTTATGCTAAAAAAGCTGGATCGCTCAATCACTATGCCTATGGCGCTATTGGTCAATGGTTATATGACAGAGTTGCTGGTATTAGCCCGTTAACTGCTGGGTATAAAACTATTCGCATTGCCCCCCTCATTTCAACACATTTAACATCTGCAGAAGGCAAATATAAATCACCATATGGCGAGATAAAGTCGAAATGGCAGTTCAGCAATGGTGTGTTAACTATGGAAGTCACCATTCCAGCAAACACACAAGCACAGATTGAAATTCCTAAATGGCAGTATCAGCAAAATCAACAAAAAACTGCCTTAGGCGATCAACTCAGCATCAACGGCCAAGTATTAACAAACAAAGACACGAGCTGGATTGGAGAAACGAAAGAAGTTAAGAAGATCATCGTTAAATCGGGACACTATAAAATCCAAATTAAATAGGTGTCTAAAGCAAACTTACTTTAAACACCGGATAAACAACAACAGCAATTAATCAAAAGGAAAACCTATGATTCAAAACAAACTGAACGCTTTTAGTAAAGTGTTCAAGATTCAACAAGTAATGGCAGCAGCCTTATGCACAACAGTGCTAGCATTAACGTCAGCTTGTTCATCACTCTCAACCAACGCAGATGCGGCAGCACCTTCGGTAGCCAAAGACACACCGCCTAATATCTTACTGATATTATCTGACGACCACGCATGGAGTGATTATGGTTTTATGGGGCACGAAATTGTCAAAACCCCAGCACTCGACAAACTTGCCCATGAAGGCGTCACGTTTAAACGTGCTTATGTACCTACGTCACTTTGCCGCCCTTCGTTAGCCACCATAGCTACAGGTTTATATGCTTCTCAACACAGTATTACAGGTAACGGTCCTTCCAAAAAAGTACCCGGTGGTAAAAAGGGTGAAAAATACGCTCAATTACGCAAACAGATCATCAGTAAAGTAGATAAATTAGATACTTTACCGGAATTATTAAGAGCAAAAGGCTATGTTTCACATCAATCAGGTAAATGGTGGGAAGGTAGCTTTAAGCGTGGCGGTTTTGATCAAGGTATGACCCAAGGTTTTGGTAATCATCCTCAAGGACGTCACGGTGATGTCGGTTTAAAAATTGGACGCAAAGGGTTGGCACCAGTTACAAACTTTATTGATGAAGCAGTTGCCGCAGGCAAACCATTTTTAGCTTGGTACGCGCCATTTATGCCGCATACACCACACACGCCGCCAGAACGGATTTTAAAGAAATACACAAACAAAGGGTTAGCTTTACCTATCGCTAAATATTACGCTATGATCGAGTGGTTTGACGAAACCAACGGTGAATTATTCGATCATCTTGAGAAAAAAGGCATAAAAGACAACACACTTATTGTCTATGTTTCTGATAATGGCTGGATAACTAACCCTAAACAAACAGACCGTTTTTTACCGCTGTCAAAACAAAGTCCTGCAGAAAGCGGTGTCCGTACCCCGATCATGTTCTCGCTACCAAGCAAATTTAAGCCACAAATGCGTCCCGAATTAGTTAGTAGTATAGATATTGTCCCAACTATTTTGGGCGTTGCTGGCGTAGAAGTACCAGCAGGATTACCGGGTAAAAATTTATTTGCTAACATGGTGAATGAAACGCCCCTCGATCGTAATGAAGTCTACGGTGAAGGCTTTTCTCATGATATGACAGATATTAACGACATTGAATCTTCATTATTGTACCGCTGGGTGATTGAGGGTGATTGGAAACTTATTTTAAGTTACGATGGCGTAAACGAAAGTTATCAGGAGCATCACGCTGTCGATCGTCAAGGCCCACGTTTATACAAGGTATCAACTGACGAGTATGAGCAAGTAAACTTAGCCAAGCAACACCCAGAGATAGTCGAACGTTTATCGCAAAAATTAGTTGACTGGTATCCTCTGCACAAACGTAAAATTCTTCAAAAATAACAAGTTATCATCTAAAGCTCAGGCTAATTCACCTAGCCTGAGCTTTTAGGTTACCTGCCGAGAGCTGCTAAAACACAAATAGAGCTAAATCAACAGATAAACTGAAGGTCGTTTACCACAGACAAATACTTGAGGGTTCTGACCAAAATAGTTAATTTAGCCTGATGTGGGAGAAAACAATCAAATCAGGTAATTTATAATCAAGCTAGCTTGTAAATATCTGTTAATATATATTAATAATCACCAAATTTTTAACATATATTAATTTAGGCTGTACGTTGCAATCAATTTCCACTCAGAAAAATCAGCAGTTAGACACCACTGATGCAGAAGCACTACGCTCATCAAAATTTGGTCAATTGTTTGAAGCAGATAGAAACCGACTTTACACGTATATTTATGCGTTTGTATCTAATCACAGTGCTGCTGACGACATTTTTCAAGAAACCTGTTTGGTCCTTTGGCGAGAATTTGATAAATTCGAAATCGGTACAGAATTTTCTAAATGGGCAAACGTGATTGCATTTAACAGGGTAAGGCACTACCGCCAAGCTCAAAAAAAGTATCAATTGGGATTGAGTGACGATTTCATTGAAGAATTCAGTCAAAACATCACAATCACAGAAAACCAGACTGTTACGCAAGAAGAAAAATGGCGCTATTTAGAACATTGCTGCTCATTACTGTCAGAGCCATTGAAAAAAATATACCAAAATTTTTATGTAGATAAATTATCGGCCAAAGACCTTGCCGAAACCACTGGAAGATCCATTCATGCTATCCGTAAGTCCGTGTTTAAATTACGTAAAAAATTGTTTGATTGTGTTGAACAGAAATTACGAGAGGCATCAAAATGAGCACAAGTGAGCAATTTTCAGAAGTCAGAGCTATTGCTGATTTAGTATGTTCTGATTGTGCAACACAGGAGCAACTAGAACAGCTAGAACAGCTCTTGCGAGGAAATCCAGCTGCACAACAATTTTATTACGACTACCTCAGTATGCATATGCAATTGCAATCCCCCACTGATAACAGCATGGAATTTATCTACCGCAGAATATCAGAAGAGTTTGTTGTGCGCCAAAGAGATGCTGCGCCGCCTAATGGGCCTAACAACACCTTTGATAATGATCATGGAAGTAAATATTTTCGAAACAAAGCAACAATAATATTTAGCATACTTCTATTAGTTTGCACACTGGTGAGTATCTGGTGGTTCTCGTTTCGCAGTGACTCTAGCCATGTAGCAAAATTAGTGCAAGGCGTTGTCACGCCAATGGGGCGACAAGCCAATATCGAGGGAGACTATTTATTAACAGGCGATTATCAAGTTGTACAAGATGCATCGTTAGAAATGACCGATGGCAGCTTGCTCCATCTCAGTGCGAACTCAGTTATAAAATTATTTAATCATAATGAAATAAAACTTAAGCTGGGTAAAATCGTTGTTGAGCCAGGCTTGAACAAAAACCTTACTGTACATGGTAAAAAAGCTATCATGCAATCAAATGGTAGTGGCCTAACATTTGATTTAACCCATAATCGACCTAGGTTAACCACAGGAAAAAATACTGGCATGACTCCGTTACGTTGGCGTCCAATACATTACTGGGGATTTAACGAGGTAGGTGATCGAGTGGTAGACACTGCAGGTAATGCCCATGGTATTCCAGCAAATGGCGCTACCAGAATACAGGGCAAGATTGGCCAAGGCGCATTTGCATTTGCTAACAGCGAAGACGCTAGAGTCACGCTTGGCAATGGCGGCGGCACAGCGCCAGACACAGGCTCCTTTGCGGTACATGATGGCGTTACCATTGAAGCCTTGATCAAACCTGATTTTACCGGAGAGTTAGATAATGTAGATACAATATTTCACAAAGCACACGGAAAATCTGATCATAAAGTCACATTAAGTTTGCAGAATGATAGCAACAATGATGTTCCAAAATCGAAAGAAACATACAATAAAAGTTTAAATTTTGGCCTGTTTATACTGGGTCAAGGCTACCATGAACTCAAACTGCCGCTAGATGGCATCGCAGGTAGGCCTAGCATTAGTGATATAAAAGATAATAATTATCATCACATTGTCGCTAGCTACAATGTACAAACAGGTTTAAAAGCCATATATATTGATGGCAAACTTCTGGCATCGCGCCAATATCCTGCTGGCTCAAGAGTAATCTCTGGTGGTCCTGGTACTGCAACTGTGGGAAATAACTCGGCCCAAGGGCGATGGCAACAAGAGGCTTACTCAGGGGCCATTGATGAATTAGCTTTTTACGATTACGCGCTGCCTGAATTTATGGTTAAGCAACACAATGACCACATAAACCAAGGCTTAAATTATTTTGGCTTACCAGCTAATATCAAAGCACTACCTGAGCGACCTAGATTACGTTTACCAACAAATACAACGTTTGAGCTCGATTTCGTTACTGGCCTACCGAGTAAGGTTATCAGTGACTAATAGCTAAACACTAGCGCGGAATGAGTGTCTTCCCATACGCGCTAGTGTTGTTGTAACAAACACAAATGAATAGCCACTTTAAAATACATTATTTAAATATGCTCTTATCCGCTTCTGTTAACACTAAAGCTTCTGATTTGACCCTTTTTATAGGTCCATTGTCTCCCAATAAATAAATTTTCCGCCAATTTGTGCCTTTAGGCCGTTCTGCCACAAGAATTCGAGCATCAGGATGCGCATTTTTAATTAATGAACTGACTGACCAACTAACATCTTTGCGATGTAATAATTCTTGGCCTTTGACAAAGGTTTTTCCGCCATCTTTACTATGAAAATCAGCAACAATTGCATCCTTGTTTTTCTCTTCATAAGCTAAGGTAAATTGAATATCAGTAGCTGAGTGAGGGACAAAATCGCCTTCAGAGCCTTTACTCTTATGTTGCTGTGCATGAACTAGATTACCGTCAGTCCAATTAGCTCCTGTCCATCGATAATAATGGGTTTGTTTGGAGCCCCCCCAAGGTTTACCAATATCTTTGCCAATGTTTATAGATAAGTGCGGCTTGCCTTGTGGATCAAGATGAGTCGTCCCATTGAAAGTCCACATGTCTTCACCGCCTGTGCGAGCAACTAGCGTTTTGGCATCCGCTATCTGACGGGTTACTGGCGTGATTAATGGCTCAGACTGCACATTTCTCCATGTATTATTTTTGGTGTCAAATACCATGTAGTACAAATCATGGCGCACAGGGATATGACCGCGTGCTTTGGTATCATTTGGACATACATGATAGTCATAACTCATGATAATGTCGTCGTTTTCACCTTTAGTTGCCCACACATACCAACTGTCATGATTATTTTGTGTCTCATGGGGTTTGTGTTTTAAGAACGAAACAGGTGCCTCGAAAGTACGGCCATGATCGGTCGATTTTTGATAAACCCAATCACTACGATGCGCGCCGTGGCGATAAATTAAATATATATCGCCATTATCCATTTTTATCGCTTGGTTGTAAGTGCCAAAAACTGAGATGTTTTTTAATTCTCGCCACTCACTAATATCGCCAGGCCGTTTTGAAACCACATGTTTATTCCGGCCAGAGTTATAGTTACCTAATAGGTTTTCACCATCTTTTGGGCTACCACCATGACCACCAAAGAAGATATGGATGTAACCTAAATCATCAATTAACATGGTCGGTTTACCATGATTGTCTGGCTTCTTTTTATTCATGCGGCCAAGGTCGCTTTCACCAGCTTGGAAAGGACCTTGCCACTGTTTTGTATTGTGGTTATACGCTGCTACATAAGGGTCAGTAAATTGACCTTGGTAAGAAACGTAGGTAATACCGTTTTTGTGAATACCTGCTGGGTGTTGAACAATCGCTAGCGGTGTACTCAGTGCATTGTCAGCAAAGTATTCAACCATTTCAACGGGCTCAGTAAAAGAGGATTGAGTACCTTGACAACCACATAGAAGATAAAGCAGCGACATCGCCAATACAGGCTTTGACATTAGTTTTTTCATTTTCAATATCTATATATACAAATTTTATATTAGTGCGTTTGGCACTGCTGTTGTTCCATACAAGCTGCTAACTTCTCTCTCAACTCAGCCGCTTTCGCTTGATATTCGGCTTGATTAACCACATTTACCGTTTCATGCGGATCTTTTTTCAAGTCAAACAGCATCTCTTCGATTTGGCTGTTTTCAGCTTGATACGAAGTAAAAATAAAATCTTCCGTGACGATTGAATCACCTGCTTTAAATCGGCTGTAAATCTGCCTTTTATGGTTAACCGAAGGGGCATTAAGTACCGAAGTAAAGCTTTCGCCAGCTATATTAACTGGTGGGGTCGTCTGAGTGATCTCTGTCACTGTTGGGAAAATATCAAGTAATTCAACTAACGCATCAGTGTTCATATTTTCCTTGGTGCTTGGCCCTGCAATAATGAGTGGCACACGTAATGCGGTATCGAGCATCGTATGTTTTGTCCAGAAATTATGCTCACCTAAATGGAAGCCATGATCACTGGTAAAAATAATCGTGGTGTTATCTCTTAAACCCAATTGGTCTATCTGTTTAACAACATCGCCCACTAATGCATCAATATAACTAACTGAAGCGTAATAACCTCGCAGAGAAGCCGTGTGAAATGTGTCACTATTGAACTCGTACTCTTTAAAGTGATAACTATGTATCTCACCTGAACCTTTAAGTGATTTAGGCGCATTTTTAGGCTGCTCGCGATGAAAAAATGGCTCAAATTTAGTTTCCGGATGTAAGTCATAGTACTTTTTCGGGGCATAAAAAGGTAAGTGGGGACGAATAAAACCAACACTCAAGAAAAACGGCTGTTTTTTATTGGCTAACTTTTCAAGTGCGATCAGTGCTTTTTGTTTTACTTTACCGTCAGGGTAAGCTTCATTTGCTACATCGGCAATTTCATACCAAGGCCCTTTCGGTTTTTTGGGGTTTTTCTTGTTGGCTTTTAAATACTGTTCTGAGTCCGGGTTTAAGCGGGTTGCGTGCGGTAAACCAGAAGATTGCAATTTTTCACTCCAACTTTCCTCGGCTAAATCTTGACCATTGTGAAAAATTTTGCCGATGCCCATTGTGTAATAGCCAGACTCTTTAAGCACTTGAGGCAACGACTTTGCGCCTGGGGCATCTTCTTCAGCTTTGGCTTTATAATCAATAAAGCGATTTTTAGTGGGTCTAAGGCCAGTTAACATGCTAGCACGCGAGGCACCACATACAGGCACGTTGGCATAAGCCTTGCTAAATGTTAGCCCCTGCTTTGCTAAAGCATCAATATTAGGGCTGTATGCATTTTTATCGCCATAAGCACCTAATACCGGGCGCAAATCATCAACAATGATCATCACTATGTTATGTTGATCTGGCTTGGCTCTATTAACACTTTCGTTTTGTGTTGTGTTAGTCGCTTCTGGAGAATTGCAAGCAGACATTAGGCCTGCTAGCGCAATTGGGCATAAGATTTTTTTAATTGTGGACATAAACAGTTCCTTAGAATTATTTTTCAGTCAAGGTTGAAACAGTAAAGTTTTTATAGATGGCGCTACGAGTAAACATGTGGCGTAAGCCGATACGGCCTGCAGTAATTTCAGGGTGGCTAGTGGTATCCCACATTAAAACCTTACTTTGGGTTTTATTGGCAACTTTCATCCATAACTGTGTGCCTTTTTTTATCACAGTAATTTGGTGAGGAACACCTGTTTTAAATAAACCAGTGCCAAAGCTATCACCTGCTAATTCGGTGCCTTTTAAACCTTTATTATCAAGCGGCATATAACGTCGAGCACGAACATAGTCTTTATCAGCGTCGTTGTTGGTCATGCCAAAAGCGGCATAACTAATATGGTAGGTGTTCATATTATCAAAGTAATGGCGCATGTAGGGCTCTTGTCGATAATCAGCCCAGTTCATAATATCTTTATCAAAACCTGGTGTACCTTCGCCAGTTGCTTGGAGGTATAAAATGCTGACGTAACGCACTTGGTTGTCTGTGCGGGTGTATTCATAATCAATTTTGATATCACCGTCGAAACTTTTTTTAGTCCAAACCACAAGGTGGTGTGCGTGGTTTTTCGCTTCTGGCCCGGCTTTTACATGCATGCCTTTAGGTGTGTTTTCAACGCTGCCAATAAGGCCATCTACCAACCAATGTTCTCGCCAGTTTTTATCACCGCGGTCAAACATAACTTGCTGCCAGTTAGCATTGTTTATTTGTTGGAATTGGCTTTCCTTGCTTGTTGCTTCGATTTTTTCCTCTGTGACTGTGATAGGTGCTGATTTTTGCGATTGTTCATTTTCCATCTCAGAACAGCTGACGAGCAGTAAAATTAGGCTTACTTTTATTAATGAGGTCAATCTAATTAATAATACTTTCATAGTAATTCTCTTATTTTTAATTTGCTTGGTATAAGCTTCTTTACCAAGCAGCTAAACCGGTCAACAAAAGCTAGTTCAATTTAAGTTGATAAAGAGCCTTGATATGCTCATCAGCATGGTGTGCTTCGCTCTTTACTCTTTGCACAGGACCTTTTTGACCAACAAGGTACATTTTTCTTAAATGTGAGTTGTCGATTTTTTCTGAAACCAAGATTAATGCTTCAGGATGGGCGTTACGAATAAATGAAGATACTTGCACGCCAAAGGTTTTATCTTTTAACACCACATCGCCTTTTTTGAAGGTTTTGCCACCATCTAGGCTGTGACGCCACGAGATCATATGAGTTTTATTTTTAGCTCGACTGGCTAACAAAGCGCTTGTTTTTATGGACGAGTGGACAATATGGTCGCCACTAGAAATAGGTAGCTGTCCGCTTTTACTCACTAACCATTGATTACCATCCCAGCGGTAATAGTATGTCTTTTTCGGACCACCTTGGTGGCGATTTTTGTGATGCCCTTGGGCGAAAATAATATGCGGGTCACCATTTTCATCGAGATGCACTGTGCTAATACCCGTCCAATCCTCAGTGCCTTCGGTTTTGAACACTAAGGTTTTCTGGTTAGCAGTGTCGCGATCAATAGGCGTGGTAATTATCTCACCTTGAACATTGCGCCATTGTCCGGTTTTGGTGTCCATTTGCATATAATAACCATTGCTGCGCTCACCTAAATGTTTACCGTTAGCATGGTTATTACCGCAGCGATGATAAATGTAAGCCAAGGCGATGGTATCGTTGGCTTCCTCAGAAAAATAACCATACCAAGAATCTACTCCTAAACCGTCAGCGCGTTTCTTTGGTTGCATCACTGATACTCTTTCACCAAATGTTCGACCGTGGTCTGTTGATTTTTGGTAAACCCAATGACTTTGATGTGCGCCATGCCGATAAAACAGGTAAAGATCACCATTACTGGTTTTTACCCATTGATTGTATGTGCCAAACGGTGAGACATTATCAAGCTCTTGCCACTCGGTAATGTCGTATGGCCGTTTCGAAACAATATGTTTTAACTTACCGTAGTTGTAGTTACCCATATCATTTTCGCCCATCTCAGGTGTACCACCATGACCACCAAAAGCAATATGGATATAACCTAGATCATCAATAATCAGTGCAGGTTTACCGTGGTTATCAATTTTACGTTTTGGGTCTTTACCCATTTCACTGGTGCCCGCTTTGATTGGACCTAACCATTTTTTTGTTTTGTGGTTGTAAGCGGCAACATAAGGGTCTTCAAGTAACCCTTGGTAGGTAACATAAGTTACACCGTTTACATGCTCACCCGCAGGGTGTTGCAAAGTTGCCACTGGATTACTTAAGCCGGTATCCGTGAAATAATCAGCTTTATTCATGTGAGCAGAAGCTTGATCAGTATTTTGATTGGCTGATTGCTGGCTGTCATTATTGGTATTTTTACAGCCACTTAAACCAATTGTGCAAGTCAAAATTAAACAGGTAAATTTTATCATTTTCATAACTATTCGTTTATTAGTTAGTATTGATAAGATAAGCGCCTAACTTGTAAAATTACTACCCCTCTCGCACAACTTAAAATTTTTACTCTGTGTAAAAATGACGATTCTCAGCACTTTTAGCGCTAGATAAAAATCAGATATATTTATTAAGTTATTGATATCATATGTTTTTATATAACAATAAGTACATTTCTTAAAATAAATCTAATTTGCGCATCTAATAGCTGGCGATTACTAACGAATTCAACTCAATTATCAGCAAAAATGCCCTCAAGAAAGCAAGTTTTTACCCAAAGTTGATGTCAGTTATTACAGCCCCTAACAAATAGCGCTCCAGCTAGCAACCAAACGAAAATACCTTAGGGCTTTGTGGGATTTGACTATTGGCATAAAGCTTCACTCCAAATTATTACAAATTAAGGGGTAGTAATTTTCGCCTTATGCTGCTTTTCCTAAATAAGGGGAGCTTCACATGGTAACAAGCCATTAAAAATCCCTAAATCAAAGCTGGGAACTGGATTGATTTCAACGTTCTCAGATTGATACTGCAAGCAATGGCTTAATTCATTCTTGTGGCGAAAACAAAAAACGTAATACCTATAATTTACAGAGAAATAAATGAAAAAAGTAAACCGCTTTCTGGCCTTGCTGACGCTAATTAGCCAGCCCGTTTCAGCTAATGTTATTTGGTCAGCAGATCCAAACCAAAGTACGAATATTAGTAACTATTTTAAACGCTTCGATGACGGTAACTACCCACAAGATTATTGTGTTAGTAAAGGTGATGAAAAAGGTGTCCCGTCCTCAACGGTAAGCATTTTCAACGACATGGAGCGAGGAAAAGTGTGGAAAATAAACAAACCAATTGGCCGAAAACGCGGAGAGTTTGCAAGATTTGAAGGCAAGGTGAACACCTTATCCCCTAAAGAAGGCGACGATATATATATCGCATGGGATTGGAAAATCGACACCGCTGACGGTAAAAAGATAGATAAAGAAGTCACGGTTTTTCAGTGGAAGTCAGCCAGTCCACATAACCAAAATTATCCAATAAATTTAGAGTACGACGGTGATTTAACCCTAAATGCTTGGGGCGCAGATTACCAAGGCAATCAAAGTTATTCAGCTCGTCGAACGATATTATGGCGCCAAGCGATACCACAAAATCAATGGGTGTCATTTATTGTAAGGATTAAGGTCAATAAAAATGACCATGGCGGTTTAGTAGAGTTCTGGTTCAACGGAGAAAAGCAAACTTTAGCCAACCTAAAGTCACAATCTTATCAGGTGAAATTATCAGACGATAAAAAAACAGCCTTTCATCGCACTAATGACGGCCGCTTTGTTTATCCCAAGTGGGGCGCCTATAACAAAAAGTCCTGTAAATATGACATCAATGCTTATTTTCATAATATGAAAGTAAGCACCAGCCTTTCTGAGTTAATAAAAGTTGGCAAAGAGAAAAAGCCTTATGCTAAGTAGACGAAATTTTATTCTAAGCTCTGCGTGTTGTGCAACAGCAGCACTCACCCCTTTTCAAGTGATGAGCCAACTCAAGCAAGAGTATCCTAATGTATTAATGTTGATTGTTGATGATCTCAACGATTGGGTTGGCGCCATGGGAGGACATCCAAATAGCAAAACCCCAAACATAGATAAACTCGCCAACCAAGGGACACTATTTACCAATGCCCACGCCCCTGCACCTTTATGTGGCCCTTCACGCGCTAGCATAATGACAGGCCTGGCGCCTTCAACGACAGGAATTTATGGCCACATCCGTGATAATGATATTCGCAAGGTCAACGACAAAACTGCACATTCTCAGTTTTTAAGTGAATACTTCAAACAGCATGGTTATTACACTGCTGCAGTCGGTAAAGTTTTTCATGAAGCAATTGTTGATGGCAGTTTTGACGATTTTGGAGGCCGTCATAAAGGGTTTGGACCCGCTCCTGCCAAAAACTTGAAGTGGGCTCAAGCTAAAACCAGTACAGACTGGGGACCATTTCCTGAGCGTGATGAGCAAATGCCAGATTTTGAATCTGCGCACTGGATAGCCAACAAATTAAAACAACAACACGATAAACCTTTTTTCATGGCTTGCGGATTTTTACGACCTCATGTGCCATGGCATGTGCCGCAAAAATGGTTTGATTTACATCCAGTAAAAGACTTATACCTGCCACCCTATATGAGAGACGATTTACAAGACGTGCCTGAAATTGCCCGTTTGATCTCCGATCATCCCATGATGCCAACAACCAAATGGGCACTAGAAAATGGTGAATACCGTAATATCGTTCAAGCTTATCTTGCTAGTGTCTCATTTGTTGATTCCATGGTTGGGATTGTTTTAGACGCACTTGAAAGCAGCCAATACGCTAACAATACCGCCGTTGTCTTGTGGGGCGATCATGGTTATCACTTAGGTGAAAAAGATAAATTCGCCAAAATGACTTTGTGGGAACGAGCCACCCGCACGCCACTTATTATCAAGCCACCAAAGCAGTCAAATAAACAAGTCAGTCATAAACCCGTCAGCTTACTCGACCTATATCCAACCTTAGTGAAGATGTGTGGTTTACCTGAAAACCTTAATAATGAAGGTCAAGATCTAACCCCTTTATTGCATAACCCCAATGCGCCTTGGCAGCATGCTGCAATCACCACCTATGGTGAAAATAACCATGCGGTAAAAACGGAGCGTTATCGTTATATACGTTACGAAGATGGTTCAGAAGAGCTTTACGATCACCAGGTAGATAAAGAGGAATGGCGCAACGTGGCCAATGATCCAGCCTACCAAAAAGTCAAAACAGAACTTGCCAAACATCTACCGCACGTTAATGAAAAATGGACAAAATATTCCGCCTACAGAAGCAATGCTTATTTTAGCCAAAAAACCAAAGAAGCCGGCTGGCAAGAAACCCACAACAAATAATGTTAAAGCGTTTGAGTTAACTTTAATTAATCGGAACTACCATGAGAAAACTTAATTTAATCACAACTGTCATTTCAACTTTATTAGTCACTGGCTGCTCAAAGCAGCCAGAGGCTAACGACCAGCTTGAACAAGAAATAGCAAGTAAAACAAAGGCGGTAAATTTTTCAGTCGCAGATGCGAGAGATAATTTAAGCTTTGCCAAAAATCAATATTTGAAGATGATAGAACATATTGAAAACAAGCGGCATCAATATAACCGACCGGAATGTGAACAAAATCCCAGCATGATTTGCATTCCAAGATCGCAAGAGCACGGCGGTATATTTATGGAAAAATACGCCAAATGGACCAACGGCTTTTTTCCTGGTTTGATGTGGAAATTACTAGCCAATAAACAAGAAATTAATTGGGATGAAGGTGAGGAACACAAACTATACGAAAGTGCCAAGTATTTTCAACAAGCTTTAGCAGCTGACGCCACTTTAGCCTCCACCCATGACTTAGGGTTTATGCTTTATGATTCATTCGGTGAAGCTTTGCATTATGAAGGATTAGACTCGGCAACCCGCCAACAATACATTCAACTACTTGATACTGGCCGTGCAACTTTAGCAACTCGGTTCAGTGAAGAAAAAGGCGTAATCAAGTCATGGGATTTCGCACCGCATATGAAACTAACAACAATGGAAAATGGAGAACAAAAAGTTAACCTATACTCCTTGTCCGACCCATGGACATTCCCAGTTATCATCGACAACATGATGAATTTAGAATACCTATTCGATAGTGATGTAGCAAGCTATCATCAAATTGCCTTTAGCCATGCACAACAAACCATGGTTAATCACTATTTTTACGATGAAGCCGATACTGCAAAACAATACCCTTTGTCATATCACGTATTTGACTACGGTGAAAACAAACCAGGCAACTGGCAAGGTTTAGGCAATGTGTCAGCTTGGGCACGAGGTCAAGGTTGGTCGCTGTATGGGTATTTAACGGTTGTTGAGGCTATGTCTCGCGCAAAAACAGACTTAAGCAAATACCCAAATTTTGAAGCACACTTGCATCGCTTGCTTGCTACGGTCGAACATTTATTGGGGAACGAATATGTTCCTTACTGGGATTTTTGGGCAGCAAGAGACAATGCCTATGAATATGCTGAAAATGTTTCACCAAATACCGCTATTTATTCAGGTATTTTAGAACTATGCGCAAAACGTTTAGAAGATCACATCACACCATACAAGGGTTACCGACCACAAGAGTTACAAGCTTCAATGTTGTCAGAAGAATCACTCAAACGTTTAGCTGGTAAGCAAAACTGGTATGGTGAGGATGTTATCCAAGGCGATAAACTCGTACCGTGTGGCTCAAAGCCATATCCAGAAAGTCATCAAAAAATACCAAGAGATACATCTGCATCAGCGCTTTTCGCTTCAGCATTCTACCGCTTTGCAACTATTACTGATGACGCACAACTAAGCAAAAGATACGCAAATTTAGCAGACAAAATCATGTTGGAATTGACACAAAATTATCGTACGGATAACAACAAGACTCGAGAAAACAGCTTAGATTTTGGATTTATATTAGCTGAGGCGACCGGAAACATGGGGAGTGCAGGTGAAATTGATACACCAATTGTTTACGGCGACTTTTATTTTGTAGAAGCCAATATCCGTAAAATTGCATATGAGTTAAGTCACTAAATCAGATTATAGCGCGCCACCATGTGGAGTTATTCTCACTTATTAATATAGGGTTAAAAATAAAATGAAAAAAGCAACACCTCTAACATGGCTTTACCAAAAAAGCTTAATGTTGATGTTTTTGTTAGCTGGAGCACTGGTAATGAACAGCGCCAGTGCATCCGTTAACAATAACACCAGACAAGAAATCAATTTTAATCACAATTGGAAATTCAAGTCAGGCGATCACACCGCCTATAAAGACAAACAGCATAACGACAGCGGCTGGACTGTATTGGATGTGCCGCACGACTATATTTTTGAAGAGGGCGTTAGCAAAGACGGCTCACAAAAACAATTTGGTGGCAACCATGGTGGTGGCTTAGCTTGGTATCGAAAACACTTTGCATTTGACCCAAACTGGCAAGGTAAACAAGTATTTATCCAATTTGACGGCGTCTACATGAATAGTGAAGTTTGGCTAAATGGCCAGCTACTCGGCAATCGTCCATACGGATATATCAGCTTTCAGTACGACATCACTGAACATCTAAACCGTGATAGCAATGTAATTAGTGTGCGAGTTGATAACGAATTACAACCATCTGCACGTTGGTATCACCCAGGTGGTATTTATGCGCCTGTGCGTTTGGTTGTGGTAGACCCAACTCATATCAAGCACAACTCATTATTTATTCATACACCTATTGTTGGCGACAAAACCACTGTACAAACTGAATTTGAACTGAGCAAAGATGTAAAACGTGCGGCTGATTATGACGTTCGTTACCGCGTGTTTGATCAAGAGGGTGCCCAAGTTTTAACTGGAAAATCAACGCTTAACAAACTTAAACAACAAGATAAATTCCAATTCTCGTTTGAGTTAACCAATGCCAAACGCTGGAACCCACACGCAGCTTACCTATACAACTTAAACCTTGAAATACTGCATAAAGGCAAAGTCATTGATAGTGATAATAGCAATTTTGGTGTGCGTGATATTGCATGGAGAACCGACACTGGTTTTTGGATTAACGGTAAAAATGTCAAAATTCAAGGTGTTGCAGAGCATTATGAAGGAGGTCCTGTCGGTGGCGCATGGACTAAACCTTTATTACGTTGGAAATTACAATTATTAAAAGATATGGGGGTAAATGCAGTTCGCCTTGGCCATAACCCTTACCCTCCAATGTTTTACGAATTAGCCGATGAACTCGGCATTATGTTGATGGACGAAATATTTGACGGCTGGAAACAAAAGGCCCGCCACGACTACGGCGCACATCATTTTGATAAGTGGTGGAAAACCGACCTTGAAGAATGGGTAACTCGTAACCGTAATCACCCTTCTATCATTATTTATAGTGTAGGTAACGAAACGCACGGCAAAATTGCGCCTGAGCTAGTAAAAGCAGTAAAAGAATTTGATCCAACTCGTTTAGTAACATCTGGCTCAACTAACAAAGAAGGGATGGACGTTGTTGGTATTAATGGTGGATCAGAAGGTAAGAGTTTCTTTAAACGACGCTTTGATCGCCCATTTGTCTCAACCGAAGCACCTCACACATGGCAGACACGTGGTTATTACCGTACCCAAACTTGGTGGCGTGATGGACCTAAAAGCAACACCTTTGATTTACCAAGCATCACAGAAAAAGAAATTTTCTTTTACGACTGGAAAGATCCAAAAGACTGGGTAAATCAAAAACAACACCTAAACTCATCCTACGACAACGCAACAGTACGTATTAATGCGCGTAAAAACTGGGAAATGGCACGAGACTTACCACACCATTCTGGCCACTTCCGTTGGACAGGTTTTGACTATCACGGTGAAGCAGGTTTAGCGCATGGTGGTTGGCCGTTTATCGCTTTTATGGGTGGCGCTTTAGACTTAGCTGGTTTCAAAAAAGATTTATTCCACTTGTATCGCAGCCAATGGTTAGATGAGCCATCGTTGCACATTTTGCCTAGTTGGACACATCCAACTATGAAAAAAGGCACTAAAATTCCAGTGTGGGTTTATTCAAATTTAGATGAAGTTGAACTGTTCTTAAACGGTAAATCTTTAGGCAAAGACAAGCCAGGTCTTAAAGCAGAAGACATGCAATGTGAGTGGTTTGTACCTTGGCAGCCTGGCACATTAACGGCTGTAGGCTACAAAAATGGCAAGAAAGTTTTAGAGCAAACCTTAAATACTGCAGGTGCCCCAGTTGCATTAAGACATCAAGTAGAAGTATTTGAAGCTGAATCTGATTTTGACACGGCTAAAGTCATCTCAACAGAAACGGTCGACAAAAACCAAGAGTTCTACCCATATGGCGCACATAAAGTTTATTACCACTTTACTGATGGCGTGAAAGTAAAAGCGTTAGAAAACGGCTCACCGTTCGAACATACCAATAGAGTACGCGCTAATTTCCGTCCATTATTTATGGGTAAAAACCGCGCTTTTGTAGAAGTTAAATACCCACAAGCAATGGAATATGCAACCATAGGTGCAATTGTTGGAGACGAAGCATTGCGCTTATCGAATGAAGTGAGTATCGATGCACAGTACTTACCGCTAACAGATAGCGCACGTTATCAAATGCAACAAATGCAAATTGTTTATTCGATTAACGATGCCTACGCTACGGATATGCAAACCTATAACAAACCATTTACCGTTAAAAATGGCGACACTGTTTACGCTAAAGTTTTGGTTAACGGCAAAGTTATCTTAAACATGCAGCAAAGCTTTGGCGACGGAGTTGGTATTTTTTGGGGTGATGAAAACTCAGCTAATATGTGGGTAGGTCGCGGCTTATCAATGCAAGGTGAAGCAGCCGAGTATAAAGGTGATGCAGCAGCCGTAAGAGATGCACACGGCGTACACGGTGGCGCCTATGGTACTTTCAACGACAAAGAAGGTAGCATGTATTGGTATCACGAAAATGATGGTGAAGAAGGCGTGTACAAAGCTGTATTCCGTTACACCCACAATGATCAAAAGACCAAGCGTCGTATCGCTATCTACATCAACAATGAAAAAGCGACTGAAGTTGAATTCGAACCAACAGGCAGCTGGGACAGCAAATGGAGCGAACAAGCCTTTGCCAAATTCACTTTAGTAAAAGGCGCAAATCATATTGAGTTCAGAACTATGGGCGAAAGTGGTCCAAACATTGATCAATTCGTTCTAGAATAAAGAGAACTCAGCTTAATGTCCCTGCCTAAATGTGTAACACATCCTAGGACAGGACAATACAACATAACAAACTAAAAAGCCCGCTAGCGGGCTTTTTTTAATGGTTTAATAAACCTAGTTTCAGAGTCTTAATTAACTCCTAAATCAATAATCTGCAAATGTAGTGGCAATGAACTCCCAGAGCCTCTTTCCATTAAATAATAATAAGCCTTGCCGTTTTTAATATGGACTGTACCGTGATCAAACTGTGTACCGCCTTTTTGCTGATACACAGGTTTAAAATCATTGGTACCGCCTTTGGCTTTTTCAACATAGGGATAGCCCCTTTTCAACCCGATAATAAAAATATCATCGCCAGCTGTGTAAATTGAATCACCGCCGGTAAAGTCAGTCGAAATCTTGAACTCACTTGCACCTGCTGGTTTGTATGCGTGAATTGCAACATCTTCAAAATCTGGGCGTTTGCTATTAGCCGAACTCGCTTTACTAATAATGTGAATATCTTCGTTTTCTGTCACAGTCCAATCAAACCCACGAACGATATACACAGAATTTGGCTCTTGATGAGAAATGTAGTCACCTGGCTCAAATACTTTTATTTCATCTGAGTTCACCAAAGGCCAAGTCATAGGTTCACCTTTGTGATTTTTCCACTCGCCCATGCCGTCCGGATGATCAGAGTATGCGTAATACACACCGTTTTGATATTTGTATCTGTCATTATTGTCAGCACTACGTTGTTGAAAGCTCACTCTAAGCTTACCGTTAACATATTTCATAAACCCGTATAAACCCCAGTTATATGGATGTCCGTGAGTTTTTTGATCTTTGTGATTAAACGGTGTGAATCGAGTCCACTTTTGCTTTTCAGCATCATATTTATTGAAATAGTAAGCGCCGTTATTGTTACCCCCCCAGCGCATATAATGGATTAATGTGCCGTTGGTGCTGGTATAAAATTTAGGGTAGGTTAAAGCAGAAAAATTTTCTTTGTCGGCTAAATCCCCTGTCATTGTAAGGTGTTTATAATCGTCAGGCCCTTCGCTCACTTCACTGGTATCTTTAACAAACTGCGCTAAAGTGAAATCTTCATCGCTGACATCAGCCGCACCTACCACTGAATAAGAATAACGGAAGAAGTCATTAACAAACCTACCTTTAAATCGGCCATTTTTATCGTCATCAACATAAGCGTGCATGTCGTAAACCATATGAATAGTGCCATTCAACGGGCTAACCGCCAAACCTATAGTATTATGTGATTCACCAACCAAAGGATCGCCACGGAATCCGGTATGTTGATGCGGAAACTGAATAGTTTTAACCTTGCCAGTTTTAGTATTTAAGCGCGATAACATCACATTACGATTGTCTTTACCGCCTTTATACCAAGTCATAAATACATAATGTTTGTATGGTTTTACTGCATCACCATGTGCTGAGATATTTTTACCAAAGAAATAATCATATCCAGCACCTTTTGATGGGTTTTCAAAGGTCTTATGATTCAACTTCTTACCATCAAAATGCAGCGCACCATCGGTAATTTTTGTTTGGCTTTCTAAAACAACTAGCCCAGCTTTACTATTTTCTACACTTGCACTTGATGGCGCATTATTAGTTGCGGAGCAAGCAGTTAACACAGTTATTGCAATCAAACTCTTAAATGATGTCAAGCATGTAGCTTTGAGCTTGAATTGTTTAAATTTTTGCATTTAAATTGTTTCCGGTTGTTATAAACAGAAGGGATAAACATGCTTAATTGAGCCAAAATAACTCACATACAAGCAGATTGAATCATAAAGTAAATATATACGAAAATATTATTTATTCAACCTAAGTAATCATAACCAACTTAGGTGGTCGTCGAGTAACTATAGCCCTAGCACGATAGGCATGTTTTAACACCTCTTACCAAAACTTATATTGCGGTGCGTAAGTTAAAATTTAGACAATGGTCCATTTATAGTGATCATTTTACCTCTTAACATCAGCTCAGTATTGACCCTACACCCCAACAAATCATTGCTGTTCTGGCTATGCCACTTGATCAAATGACTTAACGCTACCATAGGCGCTAAGCACTCTGTTGACCATCACAAACCACAAAAAACCAAATTCAAACAAAAAATTTCATTTTTTATCACATTTTATCAAAAAGGGGGGTAGTAGTTTTCTAACTTCATTGCTTTGGATATTGAAGCATAGGCTTTCAATATGTAGTTGGACGACCAGCTCATAAAAATAACTAAAAAATCCAAATATGGGGAAAAGTTTGAAATGAAAGAGACCAAAACATACCCGAAACAACATAGTGTTGGCAAAGCACTATTAATCGGGGGATCGGCTAGTGTGTTGATGTCGCTTTTCACGCCATCAGTATTAGCAGCAGAAGTTAGCTCAGTAATAAATGCCAATAAACAAGCAAATAATGATGTTGAAGTTATCGAAGTCAGCGGAGTTCGAGGTTCATTAGAATCAGCCTTAAGAGAAAAACGCGGTGCTTTATCTATTGTTGATGCCATTTCAGCAAAAGACATGGATGCGCTACCTGCTCTTGATTTAGGTGAAGCCATGCAAGCCATCCCTGGTGTGCAGCTTAATACTGACGACTCAGGCCGTAACTCAGAAATTACCCTGCGAGGTTTACCAGGCGGTTTCGCAAAAACCATGGCAGAAGGTCAATCTTTTGCTGTACCGAGTTTATCTCGAGGTGCAGTGGGTGAATCGAACCCATTTGGTGCGTTTGAAGCAAGCACATTTGACGGTGTAACCGTAATTAAAGCGCCAACTGCAGATTTGCAAGAAGGTGGAATGGCCGGTGTCGTAAACAAAAAACTACAACGAGCACTCGGCTCTAGAGATGGTAAATACTCAATAGGTTTAGGTGGTCGCTGGGAAGAACTGACGGATGATTGGAATAAAACGATTAAATTATCTGCGTCCAAACATATTATTAAAAATAAATTGGCCGTGGCGTTTAAAGTAGCTGGCTCTGAACAAAACTTCCGTAGTGACACCGCAAACTTCACTGAATATGTGCCGTTAAACTCAGTTGAGAACAATTTAACTGTTGATAGTAATTTTATCAGTCGTGATGATTTAAACGCCTATAAAACCCAACATGGTATTAACGATCCACTATCTGTTATAAAAGCCATTGGTAAAGCTCATCAGGTTAGCGTGCATAATCGAGGTAATCGCGTTTCGGCAACTGCTAACATTGAGTGGAAACCAACAGATTCATTAAAACTAGGTGCCAATTTCCTCTATACCTTGAAGAAGATGGACGAAAGTAATATGGAAGATGCACAGTTTCAGGTTGATACCAGTGGCAACAATGATACTCAGCGAATTACACCGCTAAGCACCCCTATTCGTTTAGATAGCATTGATAACCCAGATTATAGACCTGGCATAGATGACCCTACTTTAGCAAAAATCCCTCAATATGCGGTCACTCATACAAAGTTAACTAATGTTAACTATAGACCTGTTAACCGCCTAACCTCGTCAGAGCAGGAAGCGAAAGGTGTTTTCATCTATGCTAATTATGCGACAGACGATTGGGTAATTGATGCCACAGCCACCAGATCAAACTCAGTGAGCGAAAACGTTCAAAGCGGTTTTGATTTTCGTTTAACCAATAGCAGTCACCGAACATACACTGACTTAGATGGCCTTCCATATAAACCCAATTATGCACCTACGGGGCTTAATGCCGAGGTTAAGACAGGTGAAGGTGATTTAAAAAATGCGTCTGCTACCATCACAGGGCTTGAAAATTATAACTTCTCAGATGTAAACAACGTATTTCAACAAATTGATCCTGTTACAGGTGAGCTGATGTATGACTTAGGCGACAAGTCTTGGCAGCGTTTTGCCAATGGCTGGCAAACAACTCGGGTCAACTTTAATGGTAGTAAACTAGATCCAAAAATTAATCCAGCTAACCTCGCTGATTACCCAGAAGATTATTTCTACAACAAAGCAATTGAGGCATTGCAGAACGCGAGCAAAGAGCCGACCGAAGAGAATATTGCCGCAGAAATATTGAACCTACAGAGTAAAGTTGGCGGAAAATCAGTAGATTTTTATACATTCGGTCGAGTGCAACGCCCTACACGCGAAATGAAATCAGCTGAAATTAATTTTGAACGTTATACCGACATAGGTAGTGATGCCTTTAGATTAACCAGTGTTAAATTTGGTAGCCGCCACTCTCGTGAAACTTTAGAAGCTTACGATAGAACCATAGGTGGAGGTGGTATCAACATGGGTCTAGTTCAAAGTACCGACTTCTTCCAAAACGGCTTAACATCTGACCGTCAAAACGAATATTTTAATGGTGACTATCCTAAGCACTTCCGATCAGGCATTGACAACGGTTGGTTAGTGATTAATTCACAAAACATGAAGCAAATAGTACAAACCGATATGGTGCTTTATGACAAAGACGGTAATCTTGACCCTAATTTGCGTATCAATCCAGAAACGGGTTTTGCTGAACGTTTGATCTCTATTGAGGGCTCAACTTCTATCGTGAATCAGCAATTCCGCCAAAACTTTTATGCAGACCAAGCAATCAATGCAGCCTACTTAATGGGTAAATTTGAAGGTGAACTTGCTGGTTTTACTTATACAGGTAATGCAGGTCTTCGTTACGTTTCTACGTCTAATGATGTAATAGGTTCAGGTTTTAACGTTGACGGTAACGAAATTGCTGTATTAACCGAAAACAACTACGAGCACACTCTACCATCACTCAACTTAGCCATTGATGTGCATGACGATGTGGTGCTGCGTACAGCTTATTCACAAGCTTTAGTTCGTCCAAACCTACTCGCACAATCGCCAAGCCCGATATACACCTACGACGAAAACCGAGTGACTTTAGAAAATTCTAAAGCTGAAGTATTACCTTATACCTCGAATAACTTCGACCTTTCATTAGCTTGGTACAACCGTGATGGCTCATCTATTTCTGGTGGCTTCTTCTACAAAGAAATTGAAGGGCAAATCGTAACCGACACAATTTGTCCAGTCGGTGATCCTGAAACCGCTGCCTTTTGGGGGGTAGGTGAAGTCGCTATTGAGGGCTCAAACTGTAAAGAAGTTGGTGAATTCGTAACGGATGAAGGCGAAATTTACAGCAACCGAATTGTAAAAATTAAACAAACCTACAACAGTGATATTCCAGTAAAAGTATTTGGTTATGAGTTTTCAATGCAGCAGAAGCTCGACTTTTTACCTTACCCTTGGAACGGTTTTGGTGGCAAGCTTAACTTCAGCAAAATCGATGTAGATGAAGGTGCTGGTAGAGCGATGACCCGAATCGCTCCTTATACATCGAACCTGATTGGCTACTGGGAAAATAACGGCGCCAGCATTCAACTTGTATACAACTGGCAAGATGAAAAACTCCTGAGTACAGGCCAAGAATCAGGCACCTTCTTAGGTACTGAAGCGCGCACCCAAACCGCAGGTGGTCGTATCGATCTTTCAGCTAGGTACAAATTTCGTAAAAGTCTAAAAGGTCTAACGCTGAACCTTAAAGCAATGAATGTAAACAACCGAGAAGAATACGAATACATAGCCGGTAACGATAAGGCAATTAGCCGTATTCGTTATCAAGGACGTATTGTCTCGCTCGGCCTTAGCTATAGCTTTTAACAAAGTAGCGCTTAAAGATTAATTTATATTGCAAAACAATAAGTTAAAAAATTTAGCAATATAAGAACAGTATTTATAGGAATAATCCAATGAAAAAACAATTTTTGGCCATATCTATTATGGCCGCACTGACTGGATGTGATTTAGACAATCTAGATGACTTAAAGGTGCAAGCAACCTTTGATAATGCCTTTAAAACAGAAGTCGGTTTTTCTGGTACCGAAGGTGCTGGTTTTGATGTTGAGCTCACCACAGGTCATGGTCAAGCATCAGGTACATTAGTTGTCAACGATGTTAACTATGGTGAAGCCGAACCTAACTATGAACTCACCCCAGAAGCCATGTATGGCACATTTACTCTATCGCCCCTTCAATCAGGTTATGCCACATGGAGATATGATTTAGATGAAACTAACCCAAAGGTGGCAGAGATTCTTGATGTTGCTGATGCGACACTCACAGATAGCTTGACTATTACTACCTTAGATGGCACCACAAAAACCATCAACTTTATTATTAAAGGGGTTGACCCAACTCTGCCAGCCGAGGTTAGAGGTGCGTTGATTGCCAATGCATCTATTCGTGAAACCTCTGCATTTGGGAGTGTAACGGCATACGATCCAAATTTTGGCCAATCAAAATTAGTCGCAAATGCGACTTTTGATCCAACCTCAGCTGAACTTTCCCCAACCACATTTGACGATATAGGCAAAGCAGTCGGCATTTTATCAGATAAAGGTTTTGGCTCGCTATTTATCTCGGAACAAGGTGCTTGGGAGTTTAAGGTAAATAGAAATGCCAAAAACCCAGAAGATGATACCCAAACACTTAAAGATATGTTACCTGAGCCAGACAGCACACCAGTAACAGACACTGTCACTTTCACCACGATTGATGGTACAGCGACTACCATGGATATAAACATTTATGGTGCGGTACCAAATTTTGTCGCTCGTATAGTGAATCCAGACCCTGTTTCCACAGATCCTAATGCGAATCAAGGCCATGTTAGTTTCCGCATCGATATGGATGTTGCTGGAGTATCTGCCGCTGCTGCTGCCGAAGGGAAATTGGTGTTTAAAGCCAGAATATCAGAAGACCTTACCAAGCCAGCCATTATTAGTATGAGCTGTAATAGCAACTGGCATCCAAGCGCAGAGAACAGAAGGCTTGCTTCTTTTTATATTAAACCTGATGGTCAATTTGAAATGTGGTCAGGTGAACTCAAACCAGGCTTTGATCACGATGATCGCGGCATTCCATCGTCAATGACAGGCACCGATAATAAAGTAGTTTTCGACCAAGGTTTTGTCCCTGGTGAGTGGTCAGAATTTACTTTGACTTGGGAAGGCGCGGGCAAGACGACAAAAGCTTTGCTTGAAATGTGGTTAGATGGCGAGCGCTTAACCTCAGATCATCCAGCCATTCCAACCGACCCAACTCAAAAGGTGACAGCACAAAATATTGGTGGTTTTACCGTCAATCAATGCCTGAATCAACTTGCGTTTTATATTAAGAAGAGTGGCGACAACGACACTGGTGGTGTAGGCGACTTTTTAGTTGATGATATTCAATACTACACAGACATCAATGCAATTCCAAAAACCGATGCAGACACCAAAGCTTTGTTGAATGAAAAGTTCGCCAACAACGTACCTGGAGATGTAGTTAAAGAAATTACTGTGGGCACAAACAAACCATACAGCAGTTATACAACTGAAGACGTGTTGGTTGTTAAAGACTAATAAAGCGCTGGATTAAAATAGAATTAAAGGTAAATCAATGAAACGTAAATTATTAACTTTATCCATTGTCGCAGCGCTAACCGCTTGTGGAGACAATAGTAACGACGAAACAATTGGCTTTACACCAAATCCCGACACTGTACCTGAATTTGTTGGTGAATTTTCTGCTATCGCCACCAAACACGCAGAAACTGGCAACCCAACAGGTCAAGTGGTTATTACCGACGCAAGTCCAGGTGAATCGCTGTTTAAACCGCTAGAAGCCGTTGGCACATACGGTGAGTTTACATTTAGTGCAAACGGAACTTGGACTTATACCCTATGGGATAACCCAAAAGAATTTTCTGCCACACCACAGCACCCAGATGTGACTGCATTAACTAAAGCAGGTTTACCTGATTTGGTTGAAACATTTACGGTTACCACTGCAGATGGCACCGAAAAACAATTCACCGTCATTATTCGTGGTATCGACGAACCTGCAACCTTTAGTGGTTCGCTTGAACGAGCGGTTTCACGCGATACAGGTAAAGGCGATACAGCTGGCACAGTTATCGTTAAAGATGCAAACCCAGAAGAAGCCTCGTTTAACCTAACCCAAACAACGACGCCTCAAGTTATGTACGGTGCAGCAACCTTTGACCCGACTACAGGTAACTGGACTTATGACCTAGATGAAATGAACGCAGATGTAATGGCGTTAACCGATTCTAGCCAATCGTTAACCGACAGCTTTACCATCACGTCACTGGATGGGACTGAACAAATGGTCAGTGTATTTATCTCAGGTGCAGATCCAGTAGCGGCAACTTTTGTTGCAGATAAAACCTTAACCACCAATGAAGATGGCACATTCTCAGCCATGGTTAGTGCTAATACTGGCAGCTTAGCAAGCTCCATTGCTGTGACCGATCCTAACTATATGGAAGAAACCTTTAAGCCTTTAGATAATGTGGAAACGGCTTTAGGCCATGTAACAATAGATGCAGCTGGCGCTTGGTCGTATAACATCGACTACAGCAAAGATGCCGTTAAAGCACTTTTATCAAAAGATGCAGTTGATCCACTGCCAACAGCAACAGACGTATTAACGTTTGAAACCATAGATGGCACGTTAGCAACGGTAAATTTAACTCTTGAAGGCGCACAATTGGTGCCTGCTGTTGTTGATGGTTTACCTATGGTTGAAGATGGTGTTTCATCCTCAGCAGTGAATGTTAACTTTCTAACAATTACTGGTAGCTTAACAGTTTCTGACACTAACTCGTGGCAAGCAGCCTTTATGCCTGACACTTTAACCACTACTTACGGTTCATTCACAATTGATGCTGCGGGTAGCTGGAGTTACACGTTAAGCAATGACTCAGTAGCACTGATTAACGCTGGTACATTAGCTTTACCATTTACTGAGCAAGTGACAGTTAAAGCCGAAGATGGTACTGAAGTAACCTTGCCGGTGTCTATTACCTCAATTGAAGGTGTAAACTATGGTGCGCAAATTGCTGGTGACAGCACAGGGACCAAAGTTTGGGTGATGAAAATACCAGGCCCAACCGAGGCTGTAGGTAAGGCAAGCTTTACTGTAAGAGTACCTGAAAGCAATACCAAAGATGTAAAAATACAGTTCCACGGTTCAGAATGGCAAGGAGGTGACGTCAGAGTTCACCTACTATCTATGGCTCTACAACCTAGATCAAACTCAATCTTTATTCTTGATGGTACAGGCACCAGCACCACAGGTAATTCAGTCAAGCTTGATCAACCTTTAACTATGGGTGAGTTATTGAAGTTTGAATTGACTTGGGACAGTTCTGCTGACGCGTTAGCGGCAAACGGCGACAAACCTTTGCTCACGTTAAAACTTAATGGCAAGCCAGTCACAGGCACTGAATCAGCAAGCGGCTCTAGCATTGTTAATGGTGAATTTCCGTCATTCTCAACAGCTGATGTATCTATGTTAGATAAAGGACCTAAATTCTTTGCTGTCTGGACTAAAGATGATTTACCTGTCGATCTAGACGATTTCATCGTTTATTCAGATGTTGCGGGTACCACAGAAGTCTTTAGTGAACACTTCGATGCGGATGGCATAGCAGAAGGCGTTGAGTTTACGCCTGACTATGTAAATGCTGGTCTAACCAACACTAAAACTGTGGGTGTTGAATTCCCTGCAACCGACAAGTTCTTGCGTCTTTCTAATGACGATAGCAACTATGGTGGCACTACCCTTCAATTTCCGAAACAAGAAAAAGGTAGTGTTAGTTTTGATGTTCGAATGTCTACAACTGCACAAGCAGGTTACGCAAGCCTATTTGGTGCCACAAGTGGTAGCCAGGGAACCGCTCTGGTCGATTTTGAGTTCAATAAGTTTAAGGCCTTTAAAGTAAGAGGAACCACTGATAAACCAGGCTATATCCCTGTCATCCGATACCCTATGGACGAGTGGTTCCCTATCGAACTATCTTGGGATGCGACTGGTGATGGTACTCCAACGGTGATCATGAAGCTCGACGGTCAGTTGGTGACTGAAATTCCTAACTTCACTCTTGCTGCTGACGGCTCTTTTGAATCGAACAGTACCGCTCTTGCCGATATCGCAGATGGTGTGCATAGAATTGCCTTTAAGTGTGGTTTTAAGTTAAATGACCCAGCCAGCGTTTGTGACTTTGATAACGTGGTTGTTAAAGCCGCAGATGGCTCAGAAGTAGCTTCTGAAAACTTTGATAGCCTTGAAGCGGGTGAAGATGCTATTACTCAAGATGAAGTTTTACAAAGTGGTATGAAAACCCTAGGTACTATTCTTAACGCTGATATTGTTGAAAAATAACTTCACCAATACCCTGCAAACCTAACCTCGCGCGGCTTGGTCGCGCAGGTTATAAAAAAACCCCAGCATGTCAGCTGGGGTTTATTTTTTCGACTCTAAAAGTTTAACCAAACCCATCAATTGAGCAATGGTGTTTTTGCCCTTTTTTAGATATTGACTGATGTCGATAGTGTCGTAGTACTTATTTGAAGCAATCACGTAGTTATCAATGCGTGGTGACGGTGTAACTGGGCTTGGGCCGCCAGTGAAGCCCCCTTCAAACACCACCATTTCACCGTTAATCCACAACTAGTATTTAGTGTCGGCACTAATATAAGCTTTGGCTTGTTGGTCGAGGTTATCAATTGTAACTTCTTTGCGAAACGCCACCCAAGAATTGGAGATACTGGCTCTTGTATTACTCCAAATCCAATCTGCTTGTCAGTTGACCGCGAGTGATTGAAAACTGGCCCCAATAAATAACAAGGCTAGGGATATTATTATATGCATAGAATTTGTGTCATTCCTATATTAGAGCTAAATCAATATAAATAGCTTTAGTTTCTAGAGTTTGTTGAATAAAAAAGCCAACACATTGCTACATAACAAAGTGTTGGCTTGGATTAGGTATTAAAAGATTTATTTGATTACTTTACGTCGGCCAGCTAAGGCTATTAGAGCTAATAAAGAAATGAAACCAAACGAGCCACCACCTTCACTCTCTTTATCTTGTGTTGGAGTTGGTGTTGGTTTAGCACTAACAGTTACTGTCATACTAGCCTCTGAAGTAGTCCCATTGCTATCGGTTAGCGCTGCTATCAAGGTATGAGTGCCGATTGAAAGACTACCCAATTCTTCCGTCGTCAGATCCCACTGATATGGTGCTTCAGAGTCTGTGCTAATGATCTTGTTGTTTAGCACTAAAGAAACTTGAGCGATTGACGCGGTATCGGATGATATTTGAGGGTTAACTTTCACCAAAATAGTTTCATAACCTTTTTCCAATGCCAAAGTTTCATTGGCAAACGAAATGGCTGGCGTAGGTTTTGCTTTTATTGTTAAGTTGCTAGTTGTTTGTACGCTAAGCCCTGTATCATCGGTCACGACAGCTTTTAAACTATATGAACCCGGCGCAAGGTTTTGCAATTCAGGACTGGTTTGAGTCCATTCATGTGCGACAGCAGCATCAGAACTGACTTTAATTTCATTAATGTACAGGTCAACCGTAATATTGCGATTAGCGACTGGCGTGTTTGCATCCACTTTTATTGCGATTGTTTCATAGCCTTCTAACAGGGTTAAGCTATCACCAGTAAAAGCGATACTCGGGGTCACGTCTACTGTAAAACAAGCAAATTTCGAGTCTGGTGGTGCAACTGAAAAGCTCGCCGCATCACAAGTGACATTTTGCGTCTGATTGGTTAAGTAAGTGAAATTTTCGTTCGCACCAAAAGCAATATCCATAGTGCCTGTTACTTGTACTGTTTCACCTTGCTTTGCAGCATAACTAAAACCTTCTGGGCTTGAAGGTTGAATATCTAGGTCGATGACTTGTAAATGAGTTGTGCGGGTATCGCCCGAGCCACCCTCCAATAAGTAGTAATACACTTTGCCGTCGTAGATATACACAACGCCTTTCTCAAAAGTTTTACTTTGCACCGGCGCTTCATAAACCTTAGTAAAATTGTTGGTGCCACCTAAAGCCTGCTGAACAAAAGGTCTGCCGTTATCAAGACCAATTATGTATATATTGTCGCCAGCAGCATAAATTTCAGAAGCACTAGGAAAATCTGTGGATGTAACAAACTCCCCGACTCCGTCTTTTTGATAGTGATGTGAATAAATTGTCCGAATATTTTTACCATTAACTCTTTCACTTGCTCGGCCAATCATGTGAACATCACCCTTGTCAGTCACAGCAAAGTCGAAACCTCCAGTAATACTCACTTGATCACGACCAGTTGCTTCTGGCATTAATGTACTTTGATCAAACACGAGTACTTCATCCGCTTTAACCAAAGGCATGGTAATTAATTCACCTTTGTAGTTTTTCCATTCGGTCGCACCTGTAGGGTCGTCTGAATAAGCGTAATGCATACCTTCGTTTGCATAAAATTTGTCAGGGCGATTTAAGCGTCGTTGAAAACCAATTCGTATTTTGCCATCTTGGTATTTCATGTGGCCATAAATGCTCCAGTCGTCTATTTCACCTTTGCTTTGCGCCTTTAATACGTTAAAACGCTGAAAGTTAGTCCATTTAGATTGCTCTGGAAGGTATCTGTTAAAGACAATTCCACCATCATGTGATGTGCCTTGACGCATGTGCATTAATAAATCGTTTTGGTCATTCAAAAAAAAGCCCGGATAAGTCAGCTGTTGAAACGCTGAGACATTTTCAACGCCTGTCATAGTGACGTGATTGTAATCGTTAGGACCTTCGCTATTTGCACCTGTATCTTTGACAAACTGTGCAAGGGTGAATTTATCGTCCTCGACGCTTGCTGCACCAGGCAGGCTATAGGCATAACGGAAATAATCGTGTTTGAAACTACCATTACCGCCAGTGTCTTTCCCTGGGCTATATGCGTGCATATCAAACAATAAGTGAATGGTTTCGTCTTTCGGGCTAATACCAACAGCGATAGTATTGTGCGTTTCCCCTACCCACCATCGGCCTTCAAAACCCGTGTGTTGGTGTGGAAATTCAATGTCAACTTTTGCGCCAGTTTTGGTGTTGTAGCGCGTTAACATCATATGGCGGTCTAAAATACCACCTCGATACCAAGTCATAAAAATGTAGTCTTTATATGCCTTTATCGCATCACCATGCGGTACAATTGAACGTCCGTAGGCGTAATTATATTTCTGCCCTTCGATATAAGGTTCATTTCTAGCCTGCGTAACTGACTTTTTCTCACCATCAAAATATAAAGCTTGATCGCTCACTTCAATTTCTAATTCAAGCTTCGCTGTTGCAAAACAGTTGGCAGCAAACAGCATTAACCCGACGGGTACCAACAATTTTTTAAGCGCATTCCTCGAATGATAGAACCTAGGCCCTATGTCCATAACTTTCCCCTTTGATTTATATAATTATATTTTTCAGGCCAGCTATTGATGCAACAATATTTTTATATTTGCGCAACAAACAAACCCATCCTTATTAATAAGCGCGCAAATCAAAATATTGATACCCCTCAAACGGAATTAATCCAAACAAATGTGCTTCAGCCAACGCTAAGCTCATCAATCAGGCGCTATCAAACTATGTTGGACTTACTTTTTCTCTGCGTTGGCATTGCAGTAAATCAAAGAATATTGCAATTTGATCAATGGGTGATGGTAGGCTCTGCGATACTGCAGCTGTTGTTTTTGCTGAGTGGGCGCCGTGTAAACCGAGCTGAAAGCGCTCTGTTGCTAATAGGTTATAGTGTGTATATTGTCTTAAGTTTTACTCTTTTTGTCGGCTGATAGGATAAAACACCCCTGGGATAAAAACTTGGGCATTTGCCTTATGCCATGCCCAAGTTAAAAACTAAGGGGCATAGGTCAATATTTCAGTAGCAGTGAATTTATCTTTACCATCTAAATTTCCTGACAAAATATCTTTTCCCAGTATTAGCTCAGCCTTTGTAAACATAGGCAATGCTAAATTTTGTAATGATGGTTCAACGCCACCACCAGTAATTTGTTTCCATGTCCAAGCCTCAGGGTTGTCAAAATAAGGGATCACAAAATCGAAAACCGTTTTTAAACTGACACCGTCTGTGTTGGTATAGTCCCATAAGTCATTGTTGGTATGGCGAGCTCCTAATTCAGCAATACGGGTTAAAGCCCACAAATTATTCACTGTGTAATTAACTGATTTTGAGCGTTTTAATTCTTCAGGCAGGCTACCGTCAGCAGCAACTTGAGAGTCGATACGCGTTTTAGTCACATTGATTTGTGCTTCCGCATCATCCAATTTGCCAAGGTAAATTTGTAGGCTGAGTGCTTGATGGTCATAGTTTGTGCCGTGATTATTACTACGGGTACTTTCGAAAATGCCTAACTCACTTGTAGTTAACCAAACGTAGTAATCCTCAAACCATTGTTGCATAGTTTGGCTGTCTGAATCAGACCAAGGATTATGTTTATCAATCAGTTGCACTGATGTAATAACATTGCCGATACTATTCCATTGTAAAATACCAAATCCGCTACCATCTGATTTCCCAGGAATAGCACTACCGTGATTTACATTCGGGTTCATTTTAGTAGCTTCATCAACAAACCAGGTTTTGACAATCTCCTTGGCTTTTTCAAGGTATAGCATGTCCTCTGAAAAGTAGAAGGCAAGGTTCAATATTTCTAGTGCATTCAGCATGTCTCTACGACGTTTATAATCAGCATCTGGGCCATTGTTGGTTTTGCTATTGTACTCACCATCGCGATAAACCCATGGTAAACCGTCGGCTGTATCAGGATTAGGCCAGTAATAAGGGCCTATCGAATAGTAATCATGAATATCACCACTTGCTGGTATTAACGTCTTGTTGGTAACAGGGTCAACTGCTTTGATTAGCTCTTTATCTGCTAGTTTGATCAGTTCTTGGTAAGCATCCACATAGGTTTGGTTATTGGCAGCAATAGCCTGTTTAGAGAGTTTTAGTCGCTCTTCATTAAAGAAAATTAAAGCAGGATTATCATTGTCGATTGGTTTATCAACGCCATTAATTGTGATCATCAGTTCGGTGGTGCTACCGTCAGCCGAGGTCAAAGTAATCAGATCGCTTGTGCTATCTTGTTTACTCGTCCAAGACGAAAACATGCTATGAGATTCGTTTAAGCTGTAACTCCACTCACCGGCTTGGTTGATGGTAAAACTTCCGTATTGAGCTTTCGCTGAGGTTTGAAAAAGCGCTTCGCCATCATCCGGATCTGTCACTTGCGTTTTTCCAGCAGCATCACCATGGCTTAAATTGACTTGTGCGGTTAGATCACCCGCAAAGCTTGCTGGATAATTTTCGACACCTGAAATTTTAATCGCCAATGTTGTTGTGCTGCCATCAACCGAAGTTAAAGTTAAATTTTCGGTTAATGATTCTGATGCATAACTCAGCTTAGCCACGTCACTTTGTGCTTTGTTAACTTCAAAGATCCAAGCACCATCTTGGTCAACCGAGAAGCTGCCATAAGCAGTCGCAATGGCGGTTTGCTTACGAAATGCCGCTTCCCCGCTATTAGTATCTGAAACATTTGCTTTTCCTGATATAGAGCTTGTTTCAGTAGTCAATTTAGCAGTTAAATCGCCTGAAAATATAGCAGGGTTATTAGCTGCTGGAGTCTCTGAATTCCCTTCGCTACTGCCGCTGCCACAAGCGGTTAAACCATGAATTATTGCTATTGTTATTAATGGTGATTTTTGCATTCTATAACCCTTTAATTATATATAGTGACGATTGCGACTAGGTTCATACCTAGTCGGCTATCAAAGCCACCTGCTTACCTCTATTAAATTTCGAATAAGATAAATTCAATAGTGTCCTCACTCCGAGGAATGCCAAGCCTTGAGTGTATAGTGGGACATTCTAAAAAAAGTAAACTGAGCATATCGCCGGTATCGGAAGTTTTGTCTGTTATTAAGAAGAGCGAACAACTAGTTACATTACTACCCCTAAAGGTAAAAAATTGTTATTACCCTGAACTCAGCTAAAACATTGTAGAAAGCGTTGAAGCTGAATTAGAGCTAAATCTTCAAGGATAAAATTGATTTGAAAGTGGGTTAAAAAGTGTGAATAAAATGTATGGGCTGATGAAAAAGCCTTCAGGGAGATTCAAGTTAAGTAAGCCTCTCACCGGTTAAACAGGGTAAAATTGGTGTGAGGCCTAGAAGTTAATAATTTATTTGCCGAGTAAGTTAATCACTTGCAAATAAGTAGTGCGCTTGTCACCCTGCCCTTCAGCAAGCAAGTAATAATAAAGTTTCTCATCTGCAATATGCACTATGCCTTTGTTAAAGTCGGCAGCCTGTTTTTCGCCTTGATAAACCCGCTTAAATTCGTTGCTGCCACCTGCGGCTTGTTCAACATAAGGCTGGCCATTTTCTAGGCCAATAATGTAAATATTGCCGTTGGCAGTATATATATTGTTAGCCCCAACAAAATTTGAGGTTGTAATAAATTCATTTTGGCCTGCCGGTTTATAATGGTGTAGTGATATGTCGACCTTGTTTTCGGTATCCCGTACTCGACTAATAATATGTGTATCTCCGCGTTCAGTAATCGTCCAATCAAAACCGCCAGTGATTACCACACTATTTTTTCTAGTTGTCTCGACTAAATCACCTGGCTCGGTTACAAATGCAGGTGCGGCGGCAATTAAAGGTAATTCTATAGGCTCTCCTTTGTAATTATGCCAGTCAGATTGACCTAGAGGATCACCTGAATACATAAAATAAACACCATTTTGGTACTGATATTTATCGGTTTTATTGTTTAAACGTCGCTGAAAAGCAAAACCAAGTTTACCGTTGGCAAACTTCATGTTGCCATAATTGCTCCAATTAAATTCTCGGCCATTTTCTTTAACGTTCAGTTTGTTAATACTTTTAAAGTCGTGCCAAAGCCCTTGACCTTTGTAATAAGTGAAGATGCCTTTACCATCATGAGAGGTACCTTGACGGATATAAAAAAACAAATCGCCATGTTCGTTCAGGAAAAACTTAGGGTAAGTCAGTTTTGAGTGGGCATCATGATCTTCAGCACCGGTTAAGGAAAGATGGTTATAATCATTTGGTCCTTCACTGTGGGCACTGGTATCTTTCACAAACAGACTTAAATTAAAATCGTTATCTGCAACTGCAGCTGCACCATCTAAGCTGTAAGCATAACGAAAATAATCTTTAGCAAAACTACCATTACCGCCGGTATCTGAATGACGGCTATACGCGTGCAAGTCGAAAACCAAATGTATCGACTCATCTTTAGGGCTAATACCGACAGCAATCGTATTATGGGTCTCCCCTATCCACCATCTACCAACCAATCCAGTATGCTGGTGCGGGAATTCAATATGTTTTAATACCCCAGTTTTTAAATTTAACCGAGATAACATCATGTGTCTGTCATACTTACCACCGCGATACCAAGTCATAAACACAAAGTGCTTATAAGTTTTTATTGCATCGCCATGAGGGACAATTGCCGAGCCGTATTGGTAATCATACTTGCCTATGGCATCATTTTTGAGGCGGAGACTTTTTCGAACATTCCCCATCTTTTTGCCATCAAAGAATAAAGCCGCATTTGTAATTTTAACTTCCTGTTCAAGGTAAATACCTGATTTGTGTGCGGCTTTGGTCTCTGTTGTCGTACAGCCGATATTTAACAGGGCAGCTCCAATGGCAAACAATTGCAACATAGTTCGTTTGTTTACCGAATTTTTAATAATTCCCATATAGTTCATGGTTAAATGCATCCTAATGATAGTTAAATAAGTTTTAAATCATGCGTGTTTGATATTATTTTTCTTGCCCTCTTATACAACCTTTGGCGCATAATGGGGTATTTTTTTGTGCTGTGAATTCTCCATAATCAGCTGCTGACTTAATGTTAAACAGCACCTCGCCAGAATCCACATCCGCAACCACTGCTTTCCCTAATATTGTTTTATTCTCAAGCAAATACTCCTTTATTAGATTTTATAAACGTCTAAACAGAAGAGCCTCAAATCAGCAGAATTACTACCCATAAAAATTCATTACTTCTTAGGGGTAGTAATTTGGGCTTGTCATTGCTGATCTTACTGAAACCCAAGTTGTTTAGTGCTGAGCAGACTTAGCAATAAATTGAGAAAGTAAAAATGAAAATAAAAAACATACCTGCAGTGTTTATACTCTGCTGGCGAAATTTTTTAGTAGCATCCTTGTTACTAGCACCACATTATTCTTTTGCACAGATACAACAGCCAAATGTCGTAATGATAGTCGTTGATGACCTTGGTTGGACTGATGTTGGCTATAACGATCATACGGGTGTATTTCAAACACCTAACATTGATGCTTTAGCGACTAAAGGCATTAATTTTACCAATGCTTACGCAGGTGCAGCTAACTGTGCGCCAAGTCGAGCTGTATTAATGAGTGGTCAATATTCACCTCGCCACGGTGTTTATACCGTTTCACCTTCTGCCCGTGGTAATGAGAAAACTAGAAAACTTATTCCTGAGCCAAACATAGATATTCTTGCTGATGAGATTATTACCATGGCAGAAATGTTTAAATCTGCTGGTTACACCACAGGCTCTTTTGGTAAATGGCACTTAGGTGAAGATGCTAGAACACAAGGTTTTGACCACAACGTTGCTGGCCACATGAAAGGTCATCCAAAGTCGTATTTTAGTCCTTACAATATGCCATTTTTAGCAGATGGTCCTGGCGGTGAATACTTACCCAATCGCATTACCAGCGAATTACTGTCCTGGATTTCTGAAGTCAAAGAACAACCATTTTTCGCTTACGTGCCTTATTACACTGTTCATACCCCCATTCAAGCCATTGAAAGTGTTAAACAAAAATACTTAAGCCACCCACGTATTAGAAATAGCAGACATGCGACTTATGCCGCCATGGTTGAACTCATGGATATTAACATTGGCCGCATTATGCGTAGCTTAACTGAGCAAAAATTATTAGATAATACCTTGGTTATTTTCACCTCTGATAACGGTGGTATTCGCTCAATCGCTTATCAAGATCCATTACGGGGTGGTAAAGGTAGCTACTATGAAGGCGGTACGCGCGTACCATTAATAGTTTCTTGGCCACAGAAAATTGTTGCCAAAACCGATTCGACACCTGTGATTAATGCAGACTTTTACCCAAGCTTAGCCCAAATTATTGGCGCTGATGTCAGTAAACAAGTATTAGATGGGGTTGATATCACTCACCTTTGGTTCGAACAAAAAGGGTTCAATCAAGAACCGCTAGCAGAGCGCAGCCTATTTTGGCATTTCCCAATTTATTTACATGCTTACAATCCAAAAGCAGATCAAAGCCGAGACCCGCTTTTTAGAACCCGCCCTGGAACCACTATGCGTAAAGGTAAATGGAAACTTCATCATTATTTTGAAGATAATAAATACGAGCTTTACGACTTAGAAAATGACTTAGGTGAGCATGTTAACTTAGTGGAATATTTACCTAATGTGGTATCAAGCTTAGCTAAAGAGTTAGACACTTGGCGTAAAGAAGTTAATGCGCCAGTGCCAACCCAAAAGAACCCGAAATACGACGCTAAATTTACTGCTGAACTAACTGCTATACGACTGTTAAAAGAGTCCAAAAAATAATTTAGCCAAGCGCAATCACGCTATCGGTAGCAAAGCTAGCGATAGCGTGATTATAAAACGACAACAGACGGAGAAACTCTGTGTTGAATAACATAAAAAAAGTTTTACTTTCTTGCGTAATTACAACAGCCTGCATTACCGCAGTAACCAGTTGCGCACTAACTAGGATATCAACCGAAAGTGCTTCAGCTAAAGCACGCCAAGTCGAACAAGCCAACTCAGCTAAGCCCAATGTTATCTACATTATTGTTGATGACCTAGGTATTGGTGATATTGAGCCCTATGGCCAGGAAAAGATTCGTACTCCTCATTTACAAAAAATGGCTGAGCAAGGTTTAACTTTCACCCAGCATTATGCCGGTAACCCTGTTTGCGCACCGTCTCGCGCTGCAGTAATGACGGGTTTACATTCTGGCCATAACCAGATTCGAGGTAACTACGAATTAGGCGACTTTTCTGATGAAAGAGAATATGGCCAACTGCCATTAAAGCCTGGCACAACGACCCTAGCAACAGTGATGAAACAAGCGGGTTATCAAACCGCGTTAATTGGTAAATGGGGACTAGGCGGCCCTGGCTCATACGGCACACCGAATAAACAAGGGTTTGATTATTTTTTTGGTTATCTAGATCAAAAACAAGCCCACAACCATTACCCAACTCACCTGTGGAAAAACGAAGAGTGGTTCTCATTAAATAATAAATGGTTAGATGCGCATGCAGCGCTACCTGTAGGTGCAGATCCTTACGATCTTGAAAGTTACAAAGCATTTTTACGAGAAGATTTTGCTCAAGAGCGCTTAACTCAAGATGCGCTGAAATATATAAAAGAAAACAAAGATAAACCTTTCTTTTTATACCTAGCTTACGCTGGCCCTCATGCTGCCTTGCAAGCACCAGAAGATTTAATTGACGAATATAGCTTTGAAGAAACACCTTACGGGGTACATTCAAAATATTTAGCTCAACGAAGACCTCGCGCAGCACGTGCAGCGATGATCACCCATATTGATAAAGGTGTAGGTCAAGTTAAAGCGCTATTAAAAGAGCTTAACCTTGATGAAAATACCTTGATCATCTTCACCAGTGATAACGGCCCAAGCGCCGAAGGTGGTGCTGATATGGAGTTCTTCGACAGTAATGGTAAGTTCAGAGGTTACAAGCGCGACTTATACGAAGGCGGCATTCGTATGCCAACGCTTGCATACTGGCCAGGGAAAGTAGCTGCAGGACAAAAAACTGAGCATGTTTCTGCTTTTTGGGACCTATTACCCACCTTGGCTGATTTAACTAATGTTGAACTTAAAACCAAAACCGATGGTATTTCATTTTTACCGACTTTGTTAAACCAAGATGGGCAAAAGCAGCATGACAGCTTATATTGGGAATTTCATCGTGCTAATGGTTTCCACTCCCAAGCGGTGCGTATAAAAGATGATGTTAATGGTGATTGGAAAGCGGTTCGCCACTACAAAAAAGGTCAACGGCTTAATCCGCCAATTGAGCTCTATAATTTAAAAACGGATCCTGCGGAAACAACTAATGTTGCCAGCAAGTACCCTGAAATTGTCAACAAAGCAACTGAGTTAATGAGAACCTCACGAACGCCTTCATTTATGGATGCGTGGAACTTTGATTACTGGCCAAGAAAGTAATCAGTCCCATTGTTTTTGAGGGTAGAAGTTTTCAACAATACGATCTAGGGTCTGTTGATCTTTGTTTTATATTTTCAGCAATAGGCTATTTTAAGTGGTAATAAAGCAGATTGAAGCTTGTTTGGTTATACCAAATGAGTGAAATTCTAATGCAGCTATTATTTGCAATCGCACCAATAATGCGTCGATAGGAATAAATTAATGACATATATGATGAATAAAAATAAATTATTAAGGCTTTTAACTAGTGTAAGTTTGCTTATTTATGTAAGCGGATGCGGTCAAATTAGCCCCAAAGAATCGCAGCCAACGAGTATTCATAATATAAAAGCACCTAATATTTTGTTTATTTATACCGATGACCAAGCTCCTTGGGCGCTTGGCAGGTCAGGAAATAAACAAGCGTTAACCCCAAATCTTGACAAATTAGCCAAACAGGGAATGTTTTTACCAAATGCCTATTCAACTACGCCAGTATGCACCCCATCTAGAGCTGGTTTATTAACGTCTCAATACGGTTATGAATTAGGCTTAGATGATTGGATTAATACTAAAGCAAAAACCTTAACAGGTCATCAACCAGATTTAGGGCTTGCACAAGAGCTAGAAACTTGGCCTGAGGTTTTGCAAAAAGCGGGCTACACGACAGGTTTGATCGGTAAATGGCATTTAGGGTATCAACCACAACATCACCCAAAGCATCACGGTTATGACGAATTTGTTGGTTTTGTTGGTGGCGGTACAACACCAGTGAATCCATTCTTAGAAATCAATGGCATTGAGACAAAAACTCAAGGTTTAACCACAGATATTCTAACCGACCATGCATTGAAATTTTTAGAAAATCATAAAGACAAACGCTTTGCTTTATCCTTGCATTACCGAGCGCCACATTATAAATTTTTACCGGTTGCACCTGAAGACGAAGCACCATATCTTAATATGGATATAAAATTACCACATCCAGATTATCCAGATTTAAATACCAAGCGCGCTAAAAAATTAATGCGTGAATATTTATCGAGTGTACGAGGTATCGACCGCAATGTCGGCAGGGTTTTAGCAGCGTTAGATCAACTCGATTTGACTGATAATACCTTAGTCGTATTCACCTCAGATCACGGTTATAACATTGCATTCAATGGCATGTGGCATAAAGGGAATGGCTTTTGGTTATTAAATAATAAAACTAAAGCAACGGAAAACATTCCTTCTGGACAACGACCTAATTTATACGATCCTAGTTTAAAAGTACCTACGATTGTACGTTGGCCTAACGTAATTAAAGCTAACTCAGAAAATCGTTCAACTATGTCAAACCTTGACTGGTTTCCAACCTTAGTAGGTATAGCTCAAGCTAAAGCTAGTTCAGCTAATATCATACGTGGTAAAGATTTTTTCCCCGCCTTATTAGATGAAAATATTATTCTCTCCACAGACTATTATGCCGCTTATACGACGCAGCACCAGTCAATTACCGGCATGAGAATGTATAGTGATGGTCAATTTAAGTTGTTACGTGATTTTAAAAATAAAGGGCGCGATGAGTTTTATGATCTAAAAAATGATCCTGACGAGACAACTAATTTATTCATGCAGCATATGACCTCTGAACAGCAGAAAATAGTTAATAAGTTTGATCAAATCATTTTAAACAAAATGCGAAGTACAAAAGACCCCTTACTCCAACTGGCAAATGAATTTCGCCAATAAATAATCTCGCCCACAAGGTTTGTTCTTCAATAAGCTTGTTACCCATCGGCACTTTATCAGTGGTTAACAAGCTATTTTCTTTATGCTATGGAGCTAAAGAAATGTCCTTCGTAACAACCATATCAAAGTCTAAAATCAAGCATAATCGATTAATTTTAAAAGATAAAAATGCTTGAGATAGCTCTCATGGTATCCCCCTCAGAACAGGTACACCATGAGATTAACTTTAATCTTATCTGTTGTTTATGCTGATAAATCTCTAGTCGTATTGTCAGCATTTATCATTGTTGATTTGCGATCTGTAATAAATGCATTATAAAGCTTAATTGCTAATATTATCCCTGCGAGCACAAAAGTAACCATGTTCGCAACTATCATTGCCATATCTTGTTTAATCAAACCATACGCTAACCAGCCTGCCACCCCAATAGTAAAAATACTGTACATTGCCAGTGAGAGTGAGGCGGTATCCCGAGTTTTTATTACTTGGATCGCCTGAGGTAAAAATGAAAAAGTTGTTAAAAATGCTGACGTAAAGCCAATAATTTCAATAGTTGTCATGATGTTCACCTCTAAATAGACACTTAATTAATTTTCCGCTGTTAGTTTGTTGCTTAACAGCTATTTCTCAAAACTTGCAGGTATTTTAATCAACAAGTTCACAAAGCGTTATGGTTTAGGCTATCATAATATTTATCCATTCCTATCATTAGTCAAATTCGGTAATTATGCATAAATACAACCCGTGGCCGGACATTCTTGAAATTGGCGAGCAATGCGACGAAAGATTTGTTGATGGTGAACGCACACCAGAAATGAAAGATCTAAACTGCTCTGTTTCTGGCGTTTCAAATTTAGCGGGGAGATACCGAGTAGCGCGCTCTAATCCCGAGTGGCACGCCATTGTCTTTACCGTTGCAGGCGCCGTTGAGTTATATAACGAACAAGGGCATCAAACCGTTGAGAAATGTCATTTAATATCGTTGCCTGCCGGCAAGCCGTTTGTGATGGAATTAGAAGCGCCAAGTTTAGATATTGTTTGGTTTCATTTAGACCGCTGTAAACATTGGGACACTTATATCAAAACCTTGCCAAGCGTATCTTTTTGCGATCTAAACCAGCAAATCTATCATTTATTAAGTTTAATTTATTACGAGTTTGATTCAGGTTTACGCCAACCGGCGATGAAACAATTAAAAGCTTATTTAAATAAAGCCTTGAATAAGCCAAATACCACATCCATTGATTCACAGCGTATTTGGCAACTAAAACAAGAACTAGAAAAGCGCCTACACTACCCGTGGAAAGTTCACGAAATGGCGGAAAAAATAAATTATTCAGCGGCACATTTACATCGCTTATTTCAAAGTCATTTTAAACAAAGCCCAATACAATATTTAATCGACTTGCGTATGGAAAGAGCTAAATATTTATTAAAAAACAGTGATTGGTCGATAGAACAAATTGCCGAACAAGTCGGCTATAGTGATGTATTCAACTTTTCAAAACGCTTTAAAAAGTCAATTGGCTTAGCGCCTGGTAAGTTCCGTTTAAGCGAGTAATAGCGTTAGCCATCACCCATTGGAGTGTCTGTAGTTGTATACGAATTAGGTTATTTTTGCCAATGAGCTTGGGTGCTACAATCGAATATTGTAGCGCTAAATCAATATAAATAGCGATAATCAGCTGGAGATACTCGAAATTAATATTAATTTAGCTCAATGTTAAGTTTGAAAGCTGACATACAAAACTCGCTTAGTCAGTTCGTGGTACATAATAACCACAGCTCCTTCAACATGCTTCCTATTAGCTTCAACAGACCATATTTTGGCAGCTATGTTTTGTGATTCTGGATTAGACTCGCCTTCAAAGCATTTGTTAATTTTACCTGCGCTCGCAGCTAGCTCCCTAGCTTGGCTGAAGATATGATTATCTTCTCGTCCATGCACCCACTCTCCTTCATTAGGTGTCTGAAACTCAAATCTCTCAATTTGAAGACAGTAATAATCTAGATGATCACCATTAAATATTGGTGGCGACTGCTCGCTGTAAATGAGCTGATAATCTTGTTCAGTTACAATATTGCCGTGATTAAGGACAAATATAGAGTCTTTTGTTCCCTGTTTTCCCAGTGGACTAAATGAATAGATTAGAGCCAGCATAACGAAAATCACCAACAAAAGTGATAACCCAGATAATATAAAGTATATGGTTTTTAATGCCTTCATGATTATCTCAACACTCCTTAAAACTGCTATGGTCGAGGGACCAGATTCAGAGCCGTTCCCGAACAAGCGCCAGACATGCCGTAGTGTTAAAAACAGCATAGAATCCAGAATTTAGTTAATATATTTGCTCATATAAATCATAAGTCCCAACACCAATATAGAAGAATCAGCTTCAGTTGACTTGTGGTGTTTTATCAGAACAAACTACATTGAGCTAAAATAAGCCAAAGATTGAGTTAATTGTTCGACTGATAATAAAGCACCCGACTGATCTTCAATAGCAACGCCATTATATTTGGTATTGAGTATTATTGCCGTCGTAAAAGCGGTTTTAACTTCCATTGCATCGCCACTAAACTTTAATTGATATACAAAGCCTTGCTGATAATCAGTTGGTACTAAAACTTTAAATTGATTAGGTAACTCATCAGCTAAAAAAGAATATAATTCGACACCAGTTTTTTGATTATCCAAAACGGCAGGTAGAAAACCTGTATGGCGCTTAAGTTCTACATTTTTTGAATACTCAATATTATACCCAAACTCTTTCGCGCTAAGATTTAAAGTATTTGAATTAGGTTCAACTTCCAAAGCCAAAACCACAAACAAACTCATCGACATAAATGATTTCCTTTGAACACAATATCTTAATTTTAGTTATGGTATTGAACACAGTGACAAGAGGCAAACTTTTTAACTTCATTGGTTCATGCCACAGTTTTTGTAATGAATTAAGATCCAGATAAGTGACTGGTAAAACAAGAATAAGAGAGCTTATGTATTATGTTTCAATTTAAAAGTGTTAATGTGTTACTGATTGGTAAAATTGAAAAAATTAACCCCGCATACCAATACAAATGGGCATTAAACCTATCATGAAATTGGCTAGGTGTAGGATTATTTGACCAATTATCTCTCTTAATAATATGGGGGAAAATCAATAAGGTTAAGGCTATCAACCATTGGATAAACAAGTATATCTCTCCGCCACTTCTACCCCGATAATCATTCCAGTCAATATTTATAGAGTTTACAAAGAAAGGGAAAAATAACTTCGCTGTAAGTATTATCAAAGCTAACAATATAGCAAACCATACACCGATCCTGTTTTTAACACCCCATCTAAAGTCAGCATATTTTCTATTCCCTCTTTGATAGATATACATTCCCATCAAAGGAAGATAAACAATAATTAGGGGCAGGTAAAAGTATTTCATAATACTCCATGATGGCACGGCTATTTCGAAGTTGATTATATCTCAAACATAATAAGTCACAAAAGTAAGTGAGGTCATAAGTGGGCTTTTATCTTAAAATGCTTACAGGATGTTCTGTATGAAAAAATCGAAATTAAGCGCTTGTTCTGCACAAATAAACACAAAAATGTGTGCATAAAGAACAAACGTGCCCAAATAAGCAAGATATCATGACAACAAAATATCCATGAACACCACTTGAAAAATTGGGTGATCTTTAAACGAGCTAACTTACTTAACCTAATGTGATGTTCTCCTCCCACATTCGACATTGATGCGCCATGATTGAATTGCAAACAATTAAATTAAACCTGTTACACGCTTCGCATATAGTCGGACTGATTAAAGATAGTTTTGTATGACTATTGAGCCTTCTGCTTCAAACCATAAAAGACATACTGGTTGATAAAGTCATTCGTCACGTCTGCTACTAACTTTCTCTCTAGATTCAGCGAACAAAGCGGTGAATTTAAGCCAATTTTAATTCCTTGTTGCTTACCTAGCCAACGAAAGCGATAATTGAAATATAAAGCCCTTGACGATAACTCTAGCAGCCAACCGCTGTCGGTTAATTCTGCTTTGCCATTATAAAGCAACTAAATTTTCTGCAAGTAGATATCAAACACAGGCATTGATAATTAGTGGTCACAATTTGATGCACAAAAGCCATAAAAAATGAAAATTAGCACACAAAAAAATGCAAACTAGAATTAAAACAATATACATTAAAAACAAACACTTAAACCAGAAAAGAGAACATAAATGAATAGTACAAACCAACCTTCTCTACTCTGGCACGATTATGAGACTTTTGGGGTTAACCCGAAAAAAGATCACCCATCTCAATTTGCTGCGATTAGAACCGATCTAGATTTAAACGAAATCGATGAGCCTATTGAATACTTTTGCTATCCACCCGCTGATTATCTCCCAAACCCAGAAGCTTGCTTAATTACTCGAATCACGCCGCAGCATACATTCAAAAAAGGGATGAATGAACATCAATTCATAACCAAGGTTTTGGCAGAAATGAGTAAGCCGAATACTTGTAGTGTTGGCTACAACACGATTCGGTTCGATGACGAGGTGACGCGTTACACAGCCTATCGCAATCTATTTAGTCCATACGAAAGAGAATGGAAAAACGGTAATAGTCGTTGGGATATTATTGATTTAGTCAGGGCTTGTTATGCATTAAGGCCAGAAGGTATTAACTGGCCAACACATGAAGATGGCAGCCCTAGTTTCAAGTTAGAAGACTTAACCAAAGCCAATGGTTTGTCGCATGAAAAGGCACATGATGCTGTATCTGATGTAAGAGCAACAATTGCTATGGCGAGGTTAATCAAAGAAAAGCAGCCTAAGCTATACAACTACTTATTTGAGCTCAGAAACAAAAGAAAGGTCGCAGAGCTTATCGACATCAATAATATGACACCTCTGGTTCATATTTCTTCTAAAATTAAATCGGTTTACGGCTGCTGTACTTGGATAGTGCCTATTGCTTGGCATCCAACCAATAGTAATGCCATTATCGTATTAAATTTAGCACTCGATCCTAAACCGCTCGCAAACTTAACGGTTGACGAAATCAAACAAAAACTCTTTGCATCATCAGACATGCTGGCGCCGGGTGAAGACAGATTACCAATTAAGCTAATTCACTTAAATAAGTGCCCTGTACTGGCAAGCGCAAAAACCTTGTCTGCCGACAATGCCGAACGATTAGCGATAAATCGGGAGCAATGCTTAGCCAATTTAAGCTTTATAAAAGCGAATCCAGACATTCGAGAAAAGCTGGTGAGCTTATACCAAGATATAGATTTTGAAGGCGAGAGCGATGCTGATTTTGGTTTATACGATGGCTTTGCCAGTAATGCAGATCAAGCTGTGATGCGTCAAATTCAAGATTTAGAACCCCACCAGTTTGATAGTTTCCAGCCAGTATTTGAAAACCCAAAATTTAAAACGCTCTGGTTTAGATTAAAAGCCAGAAATTATCCAGATACATTAACTGAGCAAGAAATGCATCAATGGCGTATGCATTGCCAAGCTAGACTGCTAGACGACTCAAACCAGTTTGGCCTCAGTATGAATAGCTACATGCAATTAATAGAAACGCTGGGGCAGCAACACAGCCAAAACCCAGAAAAACTAAAAATATTAGAGCAACTCTACCAATATGCGGAGCAATTCTAGTCAGCTTGATGCATATCAATAAAAAATAAATTTAATGTGTTAGAAAGTAACTATCGATACTTAGCAAAGCTTTTTAGCACATTAAATGCCTTATCCAGAAAAACTATCTCCTAAACTGCAACAAAAGTTAACTGAAAATACCTTCGGCATTAGCTTCCCCAGCCGCTCTGGCTGTCAAATGCGATTTGTTAGAAATGGTAAAGACTTAGGTGGCTTTTATTCGTACAAACAATGGGGTAGTGTAAATAAGGCAGTTGAAGCAGCCATTAGTAAAAATAGGCAGCTAAAAGCTCTCTACCCTATCAGTAAAACTAATCGAAAAAGAAAGCCCAAGCCAGATGCTAGTTGTGGCTTTAATGGCGTTGGCTTTAGAGAAAAACTCGATAAACGACGAAACAAAATCGAGCGATTTTATTGGGCCAGCTTTAAACGAAATGGTAAACCTGCGATTAAAACATTTTCGTTAGGCTATAAAGAATTTAGCGCCGACCAGCAGCTACACGCCTACCGAACCGCAATCCAATTTAGAAAAGAATGGGAATTGCTAGATTCAGAAATGAAAGAAGAAAAATACAAAGATTGGCAAAATAAAAGGCTCTATTAGTCAAAATTCAGGATAAAAGCCCAGCTTGTCTTGTTTCTCAAAATCATAGGAGTAATTTTTATGACTAAAATGATAATGGTGAGTGTTAAACCTTACGACCAAAAATACTTTGAACAAGCCAACCAAAAGTTTAATTTATCCATAGACTATAGCCCAATTCATTTAACCGAAGAGACAGCCCATCTTTTTCAAGGTTATAGCGCTATTTGTATTTTTGTAAATGATATAGCCAATGAAAAAGTACTGAACATATTAAAAAATAACGGCATTAAACTAATCGCACTTAGGTGTGCAGGTTTTAATAATATCGATCTCGAATGCGCCAAAAAACTAGGTATCACAGTTTGCCGTGTCCCAGAATATTCACCACAAGCAGTCGCAGAGCACACAGTTGGTTTAATCTTAACCCTAAGCAGAAAATATCATAAGGCTTATAACAGAGTTAAAGAAGATAACTTCGCGCTCGATGGCTTGCTCGGCTTTAATCTTTATCAAAAAACGGTTGGGATTATTGGTACGGGTAAAATAGGCTTGGCGACGATTAAAATCTTAATTGGATTTGGTTGTAAGGTCGTATGCTATGACCCAAGCCCAAATCCAGTAGTCAATGAAATCGGCGCTGAATATCTGCCACTTGACCAAGTTTTTCAACAAGCTGATATTCTTAGCTTGCACTGCCCGCTTACCCCGCAGACCCACCAATTAATCAATACAGAGAGTATTCAAAAAATGAAAAAAGGTGTCTGCTTAATTAACACCAGCCGAGGTGGATTAATTGACACCCAAGCAATCATTGCAGCACTCAAGCAAAAACATGTCGGTTACTTAGGCCTAGACGTTTACGAACAAGAAGCTGACTTATTCTTTGAAGACCTATCAGATCAAATAATTGAAGACGATATATTTCAGCGACTGCTTACTTTTCCTAACGTATTAGTTACTGGCCACCAAGGTTTTTTCACCCAAGAAGCATTGCAATGTATCGCTGAAACCAGCTTAACCAATATTCAAAAATTTGAGGCTCAACAAGCGATTCCTGCAGAATTTATCTGCAGTTAATACCAATAAAAGATCTAATCTAGTCGGATTTAAGTATAACCTCAGTCAATATCAATAATTTTGTCTTAACATTAGTAATTATATAACTGGGGTTAAATATGAAAAATAATCTAGACCTTCACCTATTTTTAAATGCATTCAACATAATATGCAAAAACGGTGAAAAACAGCATAATTATCATTTACTTCAAGGCATGAGAGCTTGGAGCGATTTTGATGGCTATACCTGCTTTTTAGCCAATAGCAAAGTCACTATGACACTGCTATTCCACGGAAAATACTCTATCGATGCAACAAATGATGCTGAGATAGATACTTTCACGCAGCAAGTTAAACGCCTTTGTATAGCAAATAAAGGTTAAATTAATGAATAAGGTTTCACCTAAAAGCTTACTCAACAGTAAATGGACCAAGCAAGTCATCGCTAATAAAGAAAAACACTTTGTGATAACTGAAGTTGATTTTGATGAAGATAAAAATGTCATCAAATGCGTCATTCAAGCTGTGATCAATAAAAACGAGTACGCAATAAATTGGCGGGATTTAAAAAACAGCCAAAGTTGGCGTATTGGTTGGCAGTAAGCAATTAAATCAATAGAAAAATCAGTTAAAAGTGATAGAGTAAAGCATACTCATTCTTAAAATTCATATATCAGGACGAACATGAAAGCCTATCTAATTTTAGTTTGCTTAATATTTACCGTACCAGCTCATGCCGAAGAAATATCTTGGTGGGAAACTGTAAAATCTTATGTATCAAGCGCTTGGGAAGATACTGAAGATGACAGAGAAGACCTTGCCGAGAAAACCAAAGAAAAAACTGCCACAGCGCTAAAAGCAGCAAAAGAAAAAGGCTCAGAATTATTAGACGTGACGGCTGAAAAATCAAAAGAATTAGCCGAAGATGGAAAAGAAAAGTCAAAAGAAGCTTGGCAAAAAACCAAAGAAAAATCGGGTGAACTTTGGCAAAAAATCAAAGAATAAACTAGGTTTCGCTACTCATGCTAGTTAGAAAGGTTTAATGCCAATGAAGTTAGCACAAATAAAGCGTGTTTTTTATACTGCACTGGGTGTTAGCTTATTAGCTAGTTGCGGATCCACGCCAGAAAATATCTGCGAAAAATGGCCAAATCGTTATAAAGCACCATATACATTTTTACCTGACGAAATAAAGCCATTAGTCAGAATTGAACCTAGATACCCTAAACACGCCTTTAAAGATAAAGTTGAAGGTTGGGTTGAGCTTGCGTACGTCGTCGTTAATGGTCGGCCAAGTCAAATAAGGGTCATCAGTGCTAAGCCAGAGGGGGTTTTTGACATTTCAGCCATTACGGCATTAAGTAAATGGATTTATCAAAAAACCTACCAGGATTGTATCTTGGTACCTAAAGCCTACCCAATGAGAACCGTACTCACTTTTGCGATAAAAGATTAAGCCAAATGCGTTTGTTGTCTGAGCTTCAAACTTATATCCAAAAACAATATTCAGCATATGGCTATGTTGTTTTAAAGCAATTTTTCAACTCGAACGAGCGCTTGCCCATTTATACTGAACTCATGGATTTTCAGCAAAATTGGCTTAAAGATAATTTCGAAGTTTACCTAGCTGGCGCAGTAAATTCAGCTTATTTAACTTCGACTCAACACCTAAACGAAGCAAGCCGAGAGACCTTGTTTAACCTGATTGCATCAAACAAAATAATGCAATTAGTACAAAGCTTAATACCCAAGTCTCCATGCTTTTTAAACACACAATTATTTTTTGATCCACTCAACCCAGATCAGAAAAATTACTGGCACAGAGACCCTCAATATCATATATCTCTGGTAGAGCAGCAAGCCGCATTAACCGGCCCAAATGTGATTCACTTTAGACTGGCATTAAAAAATGAAAGAGGCATAGAGTTAGTCCCTAAATCTCATATCAAGTGGGACAGCACAGAAGAGCTAGAGGTACGTTTATCGCAAAACGGTAAGCAGCATCATCAACCTCTTAGCACAGGCAAAGTAATAGCCTTAGATGCTGGTGACTTGCTAATTTTTTCAGCCAATATGATACACAGAGGCTTGTATGGTTTAGATAGGTTAGCGTTGGATATCCTATTTTGCGATCCAGCTCCAGAAGTCCTCAAATTTATTCAATTAGATTGCTTACCAAACACCGAGCAACTTGCTCAGTTAGAAGATGCTTCTGCTTTTGAGAATAGTTTGAGATTCATCCATAACTAGAGCTCTAGTCTTCATCCTCTTCGTGAATAATAATGTAGTTAATTAACTTAATCGCTTGTTTTTTGGATTCGGTGTCAAACTTTAAGCCCAGTGAAATATCGTCTCCAATTTTCTTATATGAGCAAGTAACGCATTCGACTTCTAGCTTTTCATTTTCAATAAAATTTTCGATGAGCAAGTGTAACTTATCACCTCTTTCTAAAACCACTTCAGCTGCTTCTTTTATCATTAGCTGACAGCCGGAAATGGAAATATCAGTAATCATACCATGGCGTTGTTTATCGGCTATTTCGAGTTTCGTTGCTATGTCTGTGTCAATACGGACTGCTTTTCTTAAACTTTGGACGCTTACGGTTTGCGGAAAATTAAGCACCATAATCCGAGAGGGTATTTTTAACACTTGTTTAATACTGCTAACAAAAGCAGCAACTGAGCCTTCGTGTCCCTCTTGTAAGCCACGAACCGTAACCGCGGCATCAGGTACTATATACTGCGAAATATTACCGATTTTACTACTTTCCGGTAACTGAACTAGTGCGTATTTTTTAGGTAAATAGCCGATAAAAATACTTCTAAATTTGATTTTTTGCCCTGATGGTGTCGATATTTCAACCGTTACAATTGAACCCGCTTGTAACAGCCCTAAATTTCGACTCAATCTTTCCAGAGTATTAAATTCAACAGGCGTTGTTAACATTATGACTGTGACCAATTAATCCTAATGCTTTAAAAGTAGTTAATTAAACTTATTAATCAAAGAAACCATAACTAATCCTAGTTTTTTCCTTAATTAGTCAAGATAAGCGTCTATAATTATTAAAATCAATTGAAATTAAGTTACAAGATGTTAACTTAATTTAAACTTGCGCTAGCAAGATAAATTTATCTTTTGTTTTTTAGGCTACTCATTTTTCAGGCTTTATTTGTGTATAAATACTATTATAAAATTCTTGATAAGCTCTCTCTTAATTCATTAAAAGCGAGAGTTGTATTAACTTTATTCGCTACCAGTTTGTTAATCACTGTTATTATTGCATCTGCGTTTTCTGCATATCAATTTATTAAGGTAAAACAACAAATAACCTTAACCGTACATGAAAACATTAATTCAACAATTAGTTCATTGTCCGAAGCTTTATGGAGCTTTAAAGAAGAAACTGTCTCGCATATAGTGGCTGGGCTAAACCAATCGCCCTATATTTCAGCAGTAGAAGTTATAAGCGACTCAGGTAAAACTTATGCCGAAGGCGTTAAAAGCAATTCGTTTTTTACCAAAAGGGATTTGTCATTTAAATCAGAACAAATAAGCCCAGTGAATGTCGGGACATTACAGATTTGGCTAAACCAGTCAGCGATTAATAAACAAATCTATAATACAGTTTATAACATCATTTTAGTTTATCTGATTTCAGCTTTGGTGATAGCACTGATAACGATTAAGCTGATAGATGCAATTTTATCAAGGCACTTGTCTAGAATAGCCACTGGTCTGCAAAAATTTGATTTAAATGATTCAGATAATATCCACTTACAGTTAGACAGACCCAGCTACATTCAGGACGAATTAACTAGCATATTAGATGGTTTCAATACCCTCAGACAAAACGCTAAAGACTTTTTAACCACAAAAGAACAGTTTGAACAGCATTTAACTTATCAAGCTAATTTTGACGATTTAACAAAACTAGCAAATCGTCGCTATGGTTTGGAGCTATTAAACAACAAAATCAAAAATATCCAAGACAAGGCTTGTTTTTCTATCTTGTTTATTGATTTAGATGGCTTTAAAGAAATTAACGACACACACTACCATTTGGTCGGTGATGAGCTATTAAAGATAGTTGCGAAAAGATTAACCGACATTTCCATTATACAAAACCCTATCATCTCTAGAATTGGGGGTGATGAATTTATGATGGCGATTAATTTAACTGGCGCCCAGCTAAATTCTTTCTGTAATGATTTAATCAATGCAATCAAACGAAGTTACATCATAGCTGAGACTAGGTTATCGCTCAGCTGTAGCATTGGCATCGCCATGTATCCAGCCGACGGTGATACTGCGACCAGTTTGATTTCAAATGCCGATACGGCTATGTATCAAGCAAAACTCGCAGGTAAAAGTCAGTTTAAGTTTTACTCTGAGGAAATGTCTCAAGAACTAATTTTTAAATCTAATTTAAAAACGGCACTAAAAACAGCCTTAGCAAGAAAAGAAATCCAAGTTTATTTCCAGCCTATCTTTGCGATATCTGATGCCAAAATTGTTGGCTTTGAAGCGTTATGTCGTTGGAATCACAAAGAATATGGTCCTATCAGACCTGATGTATTTATTGCTTTAGCTGAAGAGACAGGCGACATAGTTGAAATTGATAGATATGTGCTTTGCGAGGTAATTAAAAATTTAGCCGAATTTGAACAGCAATCAGATAAGATTTCGTTGTTTGGTACGGTAAATTTTTGTCCTCTCGATTTTGAGCAGAAAGACCTAACACAGTATCTAAACTTTCAGTTAGAAAAATACCAACTGACTAATAATAAATTAGAGATCGAAGTCACCGAACGATCTATGCTGGCCGAAGATGAAACTGACATAAAGCAAAAGCTTGAAGAGCTCGCTAATTTAGGGGTAAAAATTGCGATAGATGACTTTGGTACAGGCTATTCAGCATTAAGTTATGTTAAAAACTACCGCAGCTATATTTCTAAAATTAAGGTAGATAGGTTATTTGTTAGAGATATTGAAGTCGACCATGCTGACGCTGCTCTTATCAACTCAATAATCAGTATGGCTAAAGGTTTAGGGATGAAAGTGGTTGCTGAAGGAATAGAAACCGAGGAACAAAAAAATATGTTAGAAACGCTCGGCTGCCAATATGGTCAAGGCTATTTAATTAGTAAACCCATCCCAATTGAAGAGTTTAAGCAATTAGTATTTAACACTGAAAACTAAACAGAAGACGACCAAGTGCATTTTTGATTTAATTTTGATGCTATATCAAAATCGTGTAAAAAGTTACTTGGTCTAAAATTAACTAGGCCGTTGACTCTAAAGCTTCGTCAATTAATATTAAAGCTTCCTGAATGATAAACGCAGTCGCTTCTCTAGCAGCGGCCGCATCACGTGCCATTATCGCAGTTAATATTTTGTGGTGGTCGTCTAAGTCGCCCGCTTTTACCCCTTTTAATAAATTGGTATAGCGAATACTGACGTTTAATGCTGTTTTAACGAATTCACGAAGCTGGACGAAGAATCGATTTTTACTCGCGTATAAAATGCTTTCATGAAAAGCGATATCAGATTCAAGTACGTCATCTAAGCCTTGATGTGCCAGCTCTAATCGACGCATAGCATGTTTGATCTGTTGGATTAACTCTGGCGTAGCATGTTGCGCAGCTAAAGACGCAGCCTCAGGTTCAATCGCTAACCTAACTTGCAAAAACTCTTTTAAGAGCGTTAGAGAGGGTTTGCTGTCTAGAATCCATTTCAAGACATCTCGGTCAAAAATATTCCACTGATCTTGAGGTAAAATGCGAATACCTTGCCGAGGTCTAGAAATAATCATGCCTTTCGCAGAGAGCATCTTTATTGCTTCTCTCATCGCACTTCGGCTAATGCCAAACTCGCTACATAAAACGGCTTCAGTTGGTAGGCCACCACTTTGATCGTAAGTTCCACTCACAATCGATTTGCCTAGTTCATGTGCTATATGCCATGAGTAATTTAAATTTGGGATAGCTTGTTGCATAATTTTCACTCTAAAACACCCGACAAACATAGTATATACAAAAACATACTACGTTTAAAGATAAAGATGATTTAAACAACAAATACTATTTATCCGTTAAAATGGCAATTGAAGTGTGTTATTCAGCTGTTGAGCATAGATAGTATTCAACCTTATTTTCCACAGTAAAGTACGAAAATAATGTTCGACTTCTAACTTACTTATTTAATATCAGGATCAAGCTTCTATCTAAAATATGAGCTCATTTAGGAAAGATGTTAACCCTAATAAAACACTGATTAATGGAGAAATCTAAAAAAGGCTTTGAGGGTTAATCTCAAAGCCAAAGGGAGGTGCCAACAAAATACATTTAAAGCGACTGGCGAACACCAACTGCATTTATTTCTTGTAGTCCGACTGTTTGTCCACTCGGAGCTTGAAGCAATACTCGGACCTGACTTGCGCTAAAAGTAACTGAGTAAGTTTGTAAGTTTTGGTTACTGCTGGCTTGCCAATTAGTTACATCTAGCCAAGCATTACTGGCGTTATCCCAAGTTTGGATTTTCCATCTTGAAACTTGCTCAGGGTTCGAATTATCTTCCTTTAAAGTAAAACTGATATCTTGGTACACAGCGCCGAAATCGAATTCCAACCAAACCGGAGAGGAATTTGCGCCTCTTTCACCAACCTGTGTAACGGCTTCTTCTGCACTGTTATCAGAATTATCATCTAATGCATAACCAATTGTAGCATTTACCCAGTTGCCACTATTACCGACCAGAGTTGATAAATTAACAATGTTTTCTGGCTGGTTTGGTGTGCTTGTATCTGTGTCTTCGCCTGTACTGGCGAGTACCAACCTGTCAATCGAAAAACCTTCTACCGGGTCGGCAATAAAATGCTCTGCTGGAATGCCTTGGCCCAACCAGTTAGCGGGAATATTACCAAATACCTTAGCATCCGGTTGCATAGGTTGTCGTCTCGGATCATCAACTGCATCTAAACTATTATTTAAGGTAAGCGCGTCAATATCTAAACCTTGCATCCCACCCGCTGTATGACAGCTTAAACAAAATGCGTTATTGCTAGAATCCGGTCTAGGAGCATTCCAAAGTAAAGGCCCTTCCGGAAAGTTAATAGAATCACGAATACTGTGCAGTCCTGCTGGTATATTCGCTAAATGCGCAGCATAGTCTGCACTATAGTCGCTGTAACAAACGTATTTGTCGTAGCTAGGCTTATTTCTAGTATTCAAAGTATTTCGAATTGCATTGTGAGAACCAGCAGGCATGCTATCTGCGTAATCATTCCAATAATGCCATTGCGTATCATCAACAGGAGCAGCAGAGTCTAAACCAACTAAAGTACCATTGGCGTGATTACAAGCCATTTCTACATTCACTCTTTCCGCCATCACTTTAAAGTCGTCGATCCAGCCAATAAAATTCGATGAATCAGTCGTCTGACTATGGCCAAGCGTCAACTCTCCTTGCTGCATCTCAAATAGACTGTCGCTATGAGTGAATAAATTGACTCTGAAGCCATTAATATAAGTCGTGATGGTGCGGTTATTGTTAGTTGCTTGTATGCCAATATGTGTCCATGCATTGGTTGGAATAACATTGCGAGTATTAATTAATCTAACTTGGTTACCCGTTGAATCAAAGTAAACTAATCGATTTGCGTTACGCACTCTTATTTCAGAGTTATCAGGGAAACGGATTAAAGTTTTATCTCCAGTCTGGCTACCTCGCATATCTAGAAAAAGACTATAGTACCAATCTGTCTCTTGGATATCTCTGGTTTGTGCCGGCACCGAAAATTCGATACCACTGCTATTACCGCTAAGCCAAAAACCTTTGCCGTTAATACCACCCTTGGCGATAGGCTCTATTCGGCCATCACCTAATATGTCACCATATAAGGGTATGTTCCATTCAGGTTCGGCAAAACTTGCATTACTTTCAGGTAAAACTCGTCCCGCAGTTGCTGCGTTTTGGACTTTTCCGTCGAGCGTTATCCTACCGCCATTACTTCTTAATTCAACCACTTGAGCCATGTTTGCATTGATAAAACTATTTGGGTTTAAGTAGTCATCAAATGCCATTTCAGTGGTACCTCTACCAGAGCTAACCAGCCAGCTAACGTCCGCAGGGGTAACAGGTTTCATATGCTCTAAGTAATTAAACCTATGCTCATTACTATCAAAAAAGGTTGTATTGCCAGAGCTAGCTAAAGGCAGTAGCTCTTCACGGTTATCGCGGCCACTACCAACACGGGTGTAACCATCAAAATTAGACGTTGCTTGATATAATTGCACTTCTCGCTGTGAGCCGTCGTCTGCGTGCAAGGTAAAATCTATATTGTTAATTAGGTTATCTAATAAAACCATTTTACCTCGGGTCCAAAGCCCCATAATAACCCTACCATTAAGGGCGGAACCATTTTGAGCATCCAAGTCATCAACACATTCATTTACTGACTCAAGGCATCTTGCAGGGTAAAGTGATTCACCTGTTTTAGTATCATAAAGGCTAGTACCAACTGCTGTAATTGTGATGTTATCCCCTTCTTTATCAATCCAAGGATAAGTGCCTATTGGGTTGCCATCTGGAATTACATTATTTGCCGTATCTCGAAACAACTGCATAGCAAAACCATATCTTTGGTTTATGGTCGTGTCGTAAGGCGCATGTCCAAGTGGATATGGCTTATCCCATTGAGTCACGTCACAAGCCGTTTGTGATTCAGGGTTATCATTAACAAAGTAGATGTTATCTGATTTACTGGTATGGCTGACATTTTGGCTATCACGCCAAGTAATTTCAGTGCCTGCGCCGACTCTTACAAACAGTAATCGACCATCACTGGTAGTCATTGGCTCTAAGAAACTATTCAATTCAAAAGTAGCGCCTTGTACAGCTGTTCCTGCTGTTACCTCTACAATTTCTGCATCAGCAGTTTTAGGATTGCTTACTCTAATCGTGACAGGCGTGCCGAAAATGGTTCTTAAATCTGCGTTATTGTCGTCTCTTTCCGAACGAATAATTGTCACGGTATAACAATCATCGGCATTATCTACACCACATGCCATCGGATTTTTAATATTAGATGTTTCATCAAAAGCCGGATCACATAAACCTAAGTGTGAAGATGCGTCCCCTTGAATTTGATTGCTATATAGCACGGCATTACTATCCGCTAATGCATTTGGTTTGCTTAAAATATCTGTACCAGTCCCAACTTCAGAGTTAACAAATGCTTGTTCGAGTTTTTCGGGTACTTGTAACCTAAAAGCTACCCGTCCATTTTCTTGCAATTTGTGAGAAATACCAACTCTACCGTCAGCGGTTGTTTGTAAGGTTGGAATAGTCGGCCGAGTAAACTGAGGTCGGATTTCACCATCACGTGTTTCCATCATATACACGTCACGATCAATACTAGGTTGTTCCGGTAAAGCAAAAACTGAATGCGCAACAAATAGGTTTAAAGCACCTAATAATTTTATTTTCTTATTCATATAATTCTCTACAGTACTGGGACCTCCTTGAACCCTAAACATCAAATATTTTTAAACATACTACAAATAAAAAACATCAAGTGTCAAACAAAATAAACATCTTATTAACAATAAGCCTGCTATTTTGTGAATTTTATGTAAATAATATTTATTACACCCCACCATAAAGGTATGATGTAATTACAGATATCAAGTTAAGAGTTAATGATGAATAATTTTAAAAATAAAGCAGTTAGACATCTAACATGTTTGGCTGTTGTGACAAGCCTTTCCGCTTGTACCAGTACAGAAGACAATAATCAGCCTTTACAAGCTGTAACCTCAACAACTCCTACCTCTCACCCCACTTTAGTCAAAACAGATATATTGCCTTTAAGCGATCCAGACAATAAAAGCGGTTGGTTACTCAATACTGTCGTCAGTGATGAGTTTGAAGATAATCACTTGGATGAAGACAGATGGTATATCGTTGGTAAATTTGAGAATGGAAAGCCCGTTTACAAGCATCCTGACAAGCCGAATAAAAAAGTTTGGAAAGGTAGAGCTCCCTCACAATTCTCAGGTAGAAATCATAGGTTGGAAGATGGAAAGCTAATTTTAGAAACTCGTTGGGAACCTGATTTTCCATTTAGTGAAGAAATTAAAATTCCAGTATTTGGTGAACCCATGAAGTACGCCAATATAACCACAGCCTGTATTATTGCACGAAAGTCTTTTAAATACGGTTACTTAGAAGTTAAAAGCAAAGCGGCAGATGCTGAAATATCCAGTGCTTTTTGGGCTATGGGGCCTCAGTTAGAAATTGATTTTTATGAGCAATTTGGTGATTACCGCGGCCAAGGTAAAGTAGATATTGATCGTCAGCTATGGTGGTCGATTCGTGATTGGGGTGATAAAAGAGTGAGAGGAAAACCAACCTATACAGAGAAAAAAGATCTTGGTTTTAGAGTTGCAGACGACTTTCACGTTTATGGCATAGAGTGGGATGAAACCGGCGTGAAATATTACATAGATGGTAAATTATTCAGCCAAGTTACCGCTGAGGAAGTCACAGCTTGGGCAAGAAAAAACCGAGATGTAGACGAGAATTACCAAGGCTATGTTGCGGACAGACCAATCAATGTATGGTTTGATCAAGAAACCTTCCCATGGAACGGACTCCCTGAGAGTAAAGCAGACCTAGAACTAAATAGTCCTGAAGGTAAAAAAGACGACGGTGTGGTAGATTTTGAAATCGAGTATTTACGTATCTGGCAAAAACCGAGTCAGCTAGAAACTCAATAAAATTAAGCCCTTAATTCGATATTTTCGGGTTAAGGGCTATCATATCTAATAGAGCCGACTCTACTCTGAGATTGAGTATGTGCTAATCAATTCGACGAATTTGAGCTTCGATTTCTGGTGGTAATTGAGTAACAGTTCGAATCTTCATATCCTTATAATAAATTTCTGCAGCTTCTGATTGAAATTGAACTTGTCCTTTAGTTAAAGGCTTGCCATGTTTATCTTGTAAGTTTTCAACAAACATGACGACTTCGCCATTAACTATATGCACAGCTTCATCTCCAACTGCATATAACTCCACAGTATTCCAATTTCCTAGCGGCATTTCATTCTCTATATAAGCGTTTGTATATCTCGCCCCAGTAATGATGTTATCGCTATTAGGGTCGTAATAATATAATCCGTTATCACGTTTATCTGGCTTATTGCCTTTTTCAACCATAAAGCCTCTATATTGACCTTTTGGCCCTTTAAGCCCTAAGTAATCCCCCACGTCGCTTTCTTGTATTTGGTATTCGAGGCAAGCCTTCCACGTGTGCCAAAAGACACCATGTTCACCTTGGCAATGATAGAGCAGACCGCTATCTCGCTTTTTATCTAATCTAGGCTCATACCTTGGCCAGCCCCACCTAAATTGAAAAACTAGATGATAGTTTTGGTACTCTTTTTTAGTATTAATACCTGCATAAATTTCACCTGTGACTTTCATAATAACTTGATTATCTTCTTGAATAACACTAAAAATCTTCAAGGGGTCATTATTCAAGCCAAGCGGTGTCCCTTTGGTCACATCATCACTTTGATAAGTCCCTGCTTGTAAGCCTTTTACACTTGAATGAGGAATACCGACCCAAGTTTCAAATTGAGATAATTCTTTGTCTATTAAGTAATGCCAAGTATCCGCACTAACTGTTTGGCAAGTAATAGAAAAGCCTATACCTAACAAAGTAAGCGCCTGTCGTTTTATAGTTAATCGCATAATTTTCACTTTTATTTTTTATTATCCACTTAAATTAAATCAAAAAAGTAAAAACATAACAACAAACCATGCATAACTACGCATAACTATGCAAAACTTAAAAGTATAAAGCAGTTAGGGAGAAGCAAAGTAAGAAAATTAGATAACAAGGCGAGATAACAAAATAGCGAATTAACTCAGGTTAATTCGCTATAAAACAACAGTAAATCGGATTACTTCAGCGGTATGTAAGAAATACGAGCCTGTTTATCATCTTTAGTGTTAACTATCCCTTTGCCTTTCATCAAGTCAAAGTTTGAAATAACAAGCTTGTCATTATAAACAATTAAGTCTGCAGGCTGATCAATTTGACCATTAGAACCATCATTATCTGGGTAATCTGCGATCACAGAAACTTGTTTCTGAGGGGTGATTTTAATAATTTGATTATTTAAAAAACCTGCTAGATAAAGATTGTCTTCAGCATCTATATTAATACCATCTGGGCCAACATTTTTTGGTACAGTTGCAAAAACCTCTTGCTCAACAACTTTGCCCTGATTATTCAGCTTCAATTTATAAATAATGCCATCGCCTAAATTACCCGTGAATAAATTACCTTTACTATCAAACACTAAGCCATCTAGACCAAAAGCGCGATCTGGATTTAACGTATCAGCTGAAAAAATCAAGTGCTCAGAACTGCCATTGCTACTGACTTTAATATTTCTGTCCGTTGTTTTAAATCGGTATAAACCACTAGCCATGCCTTTAGATTTCATTTTTGGCAATCTAAGCTGAGTTAGGTATAAAGCACCATCGTGATATCTCAAGCCATTTGGAGAGCTCATGCCATATGCAACGACTTCAGTCGAAGCGACTTGATTACCCTTAAAAGTTAAGCGGAGTAACCTAGCTTGATTGCCGCCTTGATTGTCACATATATAAAGTGATCCGTCTGGTGCATAAGCAATGCCCATAGGTCTTACTTTGCCTTTACCATTTGACGGAGTTAAATCGGCAAGTTTAGTTACCTTTCCTTGGTTAGTAATATTGAGTAAAACGCCTGGATATCTACCTTTTTGTGAGTAGTTAACGCAAGATAAAGTTAAATCACCATTTGGTGCAATCGCAAACGCATCCGGCGTTGGACAATAATCAGGTAAGTTTGCAAACAGCTTAGCAGGTTGTAATCCTGGTGCTGCGGTATCACTTACCTCTTTGGTTGAACTACATGCAGAAACAACACTGACTATAGCAGCAGATAATAACAATTTTTTAAATTGGTTTGACTTAACTAACTTCATTTTAATTCCTAAATAATTACTTAGTTGTCTAAAAAGGATAACAACACACAAACAAAAAATTAAAATTAAACATACTATGTTTATAATGTTAAAACAAGTGCTATACTGATAGCACGACCATAAAATTAATAGTATTGCTTATGAAAAATATTGTACTGAGTAGTTTATTGACCTTATCCACTAGCTTAATCTGCACTTTCGCAAATGCTAGCAACCCAACAGGGTTTGAACAGAGTAGCTTAGCCTTTTCACCCATGGCTGACTTTAGCGACGAATTCAACGCTAACCAAATCAACACGAGCAAATGGGAAAATGCCCCCAAGAGTTTAGTGATAGGAGCTTGGAGTTTTGTCCCAGAAAATACCTATGTTAAAAATGGTGTTTTGAATATAGACGTCACTCAAGAAACCCATACAAGGCCCTTCCACGATAGCTGTTGGGACGGTGTAGCTGGCGGCTCTGCCAAGCTGACCCAAAGAGAGCTTTATTATAAATCAGGTGCTATCAGAACAGCGGCTGATACAGTTTATGGCTTTTATGAAGCAAAAATTAAAGGCGTGAAAATGTTTCCGGGTTTAAGCCCTGCGTTTTGGCTTTACAGTGACGGACACCCTTTTCCAGACAGCCATGTAGAAGGCAGCGTCGACTATAGTGAAATAGACATAGTTGAATTACAGCAAGCGGATTGGCATGGCCCGAAAAAGGATGATGCCGATCCGGTGAATGTAATGGACCATAACTTACATGCACGCATCGTCGGAAAAAATGGCAAAAAGATATGGCGACGTCCCAAAGCTTTTAGAGAAACGCAATTATTAAACTATCATGCGCCATTTGACCCTTCAGAGGACTTTCACACATACGCTGTTGAAAACAGAAAAGATAGAATTTTTTGGTATGTCGACGGTAACTTAGTCGGTAGTAAAGCAAACTTATTTTGGCATAGACCTATGCACTTAATCTTATCTATGGGATTAAGAAGACACTTTATTAAATTTAATGGTAAATGCCAGCGCGCCGATCCGCATCCAGATAATGTCACTAAAAAAGGCTTCCCGGAAGATGCTAACATGCAGATTGAATATGTCAGATCATGGCAAATTGAACCAAGTATCTGGTTAGCAAGCAGCCAAATGACAAACCAGAGCCTAGCTTTATCTTTTGATTACCATGCGGGTAGCACTGAAGAAGTAATTAAAGGCAACACAAACGGTATAGAACTGAGTGTCGTTGAAGTTAAAAATGGTAAAATTGTTAAACACCTAAAAGGTATCACAGATAAAAGTGTGTTAGATGGTGACAAAAAATACGCCGGCTCTAGCCAATTTAAATTGGATTTAGCCGAGTTTAATAAGCCGTTAACCGATTTAGCTGTCATTGCAATGTTTTCATCTTCTAACGGAAATGAAATCCAATCACAGTTGATCCCTATCTCTAATCTGTAATACCTAATACAGGTTAGCCTTTGTAGCAGGAGCTGCTTTTATGCTCTTGCTACAAAACTCTCAAAAAGTAAGCTAGTGATTACTCACTAAAAATAAACTCCAGCTTGTGACTGAAGTGCCAGAAAAGCTAAGCTTGAAATCTTAATCCTTTAAAATGCCACGATTTCAACAGCCGTAAAAGCCTTTTTTAAAGCACTTTTGTAAATCTAAAGGTAATTGGTGCTCTTCGGGCCATGTGGCTTCAGAGAGCGATTTAAGGCTATTTTTGTCGACTAACTCAATTTGCACGTCCGACAACTCTCTTTTATTAATTATCGCAATAACAGCTTGCTCAACTTGAGAGACAGAATCTAATACTAAAATAAACTGCTCTGGTTTATCTAACAGTCGGAAATTTTGCGCTTTAGCTAACTCAACCCCTGCATCATCAAAATCATTCTCTAAACTAAACACTAACCATTTAAACACGACCAAAATAGCTTGTTCGTTATTAATACCGAAAAAGCTCTGAATGTAAGTGTAGCCTTCGCGTTTTATATGAGTTAGCTCAATCCCAGCTTCTGAATATAACAGCTTAAAGGCTTTTTCTGGTAATTGACTCACCAGCTGGTGACTTAAATTAGTTAGTCTTAGCTGTGGGTGGCTATATTTTACAAAGCGAACACTGTATTCAGAGTCCTCGATATAAATCTGAAAGGAAACTTGATTATTAGTGGTGCTAGCAATAAGCATATAAACCTCTTTTCTCTTTAACAGGGTCTGTGAATGGCTGGCTTCGATACCGGTATAAAGAAGCTTTCTCTATGGCGTGCTTATTAAATATAAAAGACTTGCAGCAAAATTCAACGCAAAAAAAAACCTAGAGGCTAACCTCTAGGTTTTTAAAATCACATCGAACAAACTAATGTTTATTCTGGTGAAGTGAACGCCCAGTTATCAATTACGATAGCGTCGTCTTTATTAACATTATGGAAGAAGAACATAGGGTAAACATTGTTACCGCCACGACCTACGTTGTGACCAAACCAAGTTACACTATTATCACCTTCTTCAGGTAACTGAATATAATCAAGGTCTGTTTTCGGATCTTTAAATGTCACTAACTGCCACACTCCAATTAATGGTTTAACTTGAGCTGTCATTAACATAGCTGGATCATATCGGTTATTCCCAAGGTTCGTGTTAACCGGTCCACCTGGTGAGAAGTAGAAGTCCATTGTAATATCTTGGTCAAGTTGAGCTTTATTAGTTACTTTAACCCATACAGAAGGCTTAACTTTTTTACCATATGACTTAGCTGGACCTGATACCATACCAAATTCACCTTTGAATAAAGATGCTGAAGCGCCGCCCCAGTCATTATATTCAATACCCGCACGTGAGCGGCCTTGATAAGTGTTTGAATCGCCAATGAAGTAGTACCAGCCATTAGCAAGTTTGCTATCATCTAAATCCGTTTGGAATTTAATGCCTAAACCTTTACCTGTCACACCATTCTCTAATGAAAGCGCAGCTGTAGGAGGGTTATCAACACTACCGCCCTGACCACCTCGAACAAAGAAGCTACCCTCACCAGTAGGTAACGCATCATATTCAAAGTCACCTCTATATTTGCCATTGTAAGTCCAGTTCGGGCTTGCATCATCACGTTTTTTCTTACACGCGATATTTTCAACAATGCTAATATCAAGCGTATCAGTTTGTGCAGGCTCAACACCGGTTAAACTTACACTAATACTTGCCATATTGGCATCAGGTGTTCCGTCTCTCCAATGATAAATATCTTTAGCTTGGAACACAGCACGACCTGACTTCTCAGTTGAATTGTTAAAGTGACTACCAACATTGGTATTTAACTCACCTTGATAATCCCATTTGTATAAGAAGTCACCGTTAAGCATTTCACCCGCTTTCGCAGTTGCAATCGCTTTGAAAGGTACAGCACTACAAGATGGTAGCTCAATGCTATCTGGCAAAGCTTGGTCTGTGGTATCTGAAATCGCGATTGATTCTGAACCTGTTGGCGCTTCAACAACGTTAACTTCTAAGCGGATTGTGGTCTTACCTAGCATATCTTCAGCAGCAGGTTGAACTGGTGAGAAGCCTTCTGGCAATGTTGGATCAACGTCATACCAATCTGCAGGAATAGTCGCTGTCACGACTGTAGTTTGGCCCACTAAATGACCTGTAATGTTACCTTGCTCATCGACTGAAGCGATAGTTGGATCTTCACTTGCCCAAGTCCAACCTCTAAAACCTGCGTCATACTGGTTTAGCGGCAAGCCTCTTACAATCGCACTATTTGTCGTGCCTTCAATCACTGGGATTTGGCCATCATTCGCTGCGTCTTCAGGTGCATCGTGCTGAGTAAATAAGCCTAAAACAGGATCTCTTAGTGCTTTAATCGTCAACTCAAATGTACGAATTGTCGAATCGATAGCAACAAGTACATTCTTAGTCGCTTGTTCACTTTCAGGATCATTTGGGTCTGCCTTAATAGGGTCACCATTTGCATCCCATAAAGTTCTTGCTTCAACTCGAGCAACTGGCAAACCTGTAATAGGATGCGCTGGAATTTCAAAGCTATCACTTGGGTAAAGCCATAATTCTGTCGCTAAATCCGCATTACGAACTAATTGTGGGTCTGTATCTAGCTCTAAACCATAAGTGGTTAAATCAGTGTTGTACTCATAACCATTGTCCATACTGTAGTTAATACGGTATGTGCCTGAGTTAGTTGGACCATTTTCAGTTAACGCTCTCGCTAAACGATAAGGGCGAACAACTAATTCTGTACCATCAACAACAAAAGTTGCACCCGGTACTGTTGGTGAACGCTCTTCGCCTTCATAAGAAATTGAGTATAGGTAAACCGTTGCGTCAGCAACATCACCTAAATTAGTGTCACCCGATAAAGCATTCTTTAATAGGTTAAATCTAACTTCGTATGTTGCTAGCTCAGCATCAATCTCTCGCATACGAGTTGAAAGTGCTTCAGCTTCTTCTGTCGTAATACCAGGTTGTGCAAAGGCTTCACGTTTGCTGATTAATTCTTCGTATAAATCAAGAATTGCAACTGGTGTTTCTAATGTTTCACCTGTTAATGGTTGACCAGGCTCTTCAACAAAAGTAATCGGGCTGTCAGAGTTAAAGCCTTCGTTACTATAACCGTCAATATCACCACCACAGCTGGCTAATGCTGACGTTACGACAGCTGCTAATATTGATTTTTTGAGTAAGTTTGTTTTCATCTTACCTTCTCCAAAACTTTTTTGTAGGCTGCCTCTGCAGCCTAATAAATACTTTATGAATTTGTTACGTTCGCTTAGAAATTAGCTCGTATACCAATGCGATATTGACGACCCGTTTTAAGTAAAGACATAGTTTTACTTGTATCAACTGAGCTATCTTCCATAGCATTACCTTCATTCTCGATAAATACTTCACCATCTTCTGTGCGTAAATCTTGCGCAGTAAAGAAAGTGCGACGAACGTCATCTGTTAAATTCAATGCTTGGAATGAGACAGTAAAGGTATTATTGATTTTGTAGCTAGAGCTAAAATCAAGTCTCGAAGTTGAATCTAACCATGATGCACCATTAATCAACTGACGATTAATTAACTGCATAGAGCTATATCTGTGCGCTAATCTCAGTTGTACGCCATCTTTTTCCCAGAACACAGTTGTATTAGCTGAGTGCTTAGGCGTATGAGGCTGTGGCAATGGTTTTAATACTTGGCCAGTTGTTTCGATGATTTCTTCATCAGACTCTGAATGAGAATAGGTATAGTTAAACTGTGTCCCTAAACCAGACAAGAAACCAGGTAAGAAGTCATAGTTATGGGTATAACCAAACTCTAAACCTTTAATTGTCGCGCCTTTACCGTTACGACGAACTTGTACTTGGAACTCACGACATTTAATTTCAAATGCTTGGTCTGTGATATCGTTTGAAGCTAAACGCTCACGGAAACAGTCAGAATCAATAACACTTTGAACATCAGAATTATCAACTAATGACGGGTCAATCAAAAACTCCATAGCGTCGATTTCTGTTTGATCTGTCACGTTTCTTAAATCTTTAGCATAGTAAGGTGTCGCAACGGTTTCTTCGAAGTTAGTCATATCTTTGTAGAATAAAGTTGCTGACAAAATACCTGTGTCATTAAAGTACCATTCAAATGATAAATCTAAGTTTTTAGACTCTAGAGGTACTAGGCTAGCGTTTCCTAAAGAACCACTACCCACAGGATCCCAAATACTTTCATTTAATCGAACCGCTGGATTTAATGAATCGAAGCGAGGACGAGCCATAGTTTTAGAAATCGCAAAACGCGCTATCATTTGTTCATTAATTGCATAGTTTAAGTTCAAGCTAGGTAAAAACATGCTATAGCTAGAATCAGCATGACGACGGCTTGATACACGGTAGTCAGGTAGTAATAAACCTTTACCACTTAGTGCTGTAGTCGAACGGTCTAAATAAGCTCTTAAAGTTTCTGTATCTCGGCCACGACCAGCAGGCGCGTATAAATCGCCTGCTCGGTTAGGGTTAGGCGCTTGATAAGAGATAGTTTCACCTGTCGGCATACCATTACTATCATAAGTAACAATTTGCTCTGGAGTTGGTTTGTTAATCAACTCATTTGCTAAACCATCTGCAAATGCACCAGGTGAATAATCAAATAGCATGATTAAAGCTGGATCATCTTGTAAGTTATTCAGTGCAGCATCCCATGCAGCTTGGCTACCATCAAACTTATCAGGCGCAAAACCATTTAAATATTGATACTCATTACCTGTGATAGGGTCCGTATATTCTTCGAGTAAACCATTGCCAACACTCGGTTGTGTGTTATCACGTTGATCATTAAAGGTGTGAGTTAAACGCCAGTCATAACACTTATCGAAATCGGCAAAATCTTCATGATTTGGATAATAGAAATCAGCTGGGATTGAATTTCTGTTTGGTGTGAAGCTTAAGTCACGAGCACTTGTACATACAGGTAAGCTCATGTTGGCTAGCTGACGATCATTAATGGTGTCATGAGCATCAATTGCAAACACATTATTATAGTATTGAATGCTATCGAAACCAGATGAATTCACTTCATCTTTTACATAACGTACACCTACGTTACCTGTTAACTGGCTGTCTAAGAATTCAAAGTTAATTTGTCCGTAAGCCGCAGTCGTATCGATTTCAATCGTGTTACTACCACTGTTGTTTGGTGTAACACGCATTAATGACGCATCACGACCCAATACTCGACCTAACGCTTTATCAACACTTAATAATGGCCAACCATTAATCCACTCACCACCTGTATCTTCTAACTTATATGGGCGAATTAGGTTTTGAGAATCAGCAGTCCAAGCATTAACAGGACCAGTATCCACTTCAGATGGCGTTATTATCTCATCTAAGAAGTTATTAACCGGGAAAGCACCATTATCGATAAATTGAGCGAGTGTAATATCCTGCATGCGGATTTGCTCAAGGTCTAAAATTTCACCTTCACTCGATTGAACACTAGAAGAGTTAGAAATTTGCGTTGTCGCACGTGACACATCACGCTTACGATTACTGCGTTTAACACCAAACTCAACTTCACGAATATGCTCTGAATCAATCGCCCAATCAAAGTCAATGACTAAAGACTTAGCAGTATCATCACTTAAGTTACTGGTAAAGTTAACACCACCAACATGGTTGGTATGTAAATCACGTGGATTGAATCGACTTGGTTTATAATCTAATGCGCCAGTAACTGCATCTCGGCTTGCAAACTCAGTACCTAAAGATGGAATACATGAACCTGTAATACAGTTAAAGCCCATAGGTTGGAAATCGCTTAACGGCGTACTTTTAACCGCACCACCCCATAACGTACCCCAAGTTGCAGTAGATAAACGAACGTTTCTTGGGTTGTCATCAACTGTGTTTGAGTAACCCGCAACGATATTAACTTGAAGGTCATCCGTTAGCATTTGCTTTATATTTAAGCTAGCAACTTTTGTTTCAATCGTATTAACACCCATATTTCGCGCAAAGTTACCCTGTGTTCCACGGCCAACCCAACGCTCAAACGTGTCATTTGCTAAATTAAAGTTGCGCCATGCATACATAGGATCTAATTCTAATGGCACATTAGAGTCAGGTGCATAGTTCATGAATAATGAATGGTTATCATTAGTCACTTCTTGTTTTGCATGACTTAAATCTAATTGAATATCTGTATCCGCACTAGGTGCGTATTGAAGACCAATATTCAAGGTTTTACGGTCACGTTGATTTCGGTTTAAGTAGAAGTTTTGACTCTCGCGAGTCATACCGTACTTATTAACCTCAGTTGTTAAAATTTGCGTATTTGGATCATAATTATCCGATGCTCTGTGGTAATTATGTTTAGGGTATACATAATATTTACCATTTATTTCTTGAGCAAAAGCATCATTATCAGTTTGAGCAGCTAAGTACTCGGCTTCTGAATCAAACACGGCACTCGGTACACGAATAACCTTATTATCCATGTCGCTCGCAGTAAAATCTTGGATGCGATAAGCTCTTTCACCCCAGTTTACGTTTGTTTCGTCGCGACGTGTTTTTTGAGTTTCGTCTGAATAAGTAACAATTACACCAAAAGACTCGTCAAAAAACTTATCTGAAACACTTGCTGTGATTTTGCGATCGTAATCAGTTGAGTAATCATTGTAACGACCTTGATACTCCAACATACGTCTAGGCTTATTTAAAGCAAGCGGTTTAATTGAATTTAACTGAACTGATGCACCTAAAGAGCCTTCGTCATTTTCAGCAGATTGAGTCTTGATAACATCAATTGAGCCTAAAATATCGGCAGAGAAAGTACTTAAATCAACACTTTGGTCAGATGAAGCACTTTCTGCGTCACCACTTAAACCACTGGTTAAAGCAATACCGTTCATTGAAATTTGATTCAAGTGAGCGCCAGCACCACGAACAGAAATTCGAGTCCCTTCACCATCTTGCTCTTGTACGGTTACACCCGTAATTCTTGATAACGCATCAGCGATATTTTGGTCAGTTGATTTACCAATATCTTCTGCGTGAATTGAATCAGTTACCGTATCAGCAAAACGCTTAGAGTTAATCGCTTTGATCAAGCTACCTCTAAAACCTGTTACTTCAATCGTTTCTACGTCGTTTTCTGTTTCAGTCTCTTCTGCTGCGTACAAAGGTGTTGTCATAAATGATGTAACAACAGCGGTAGCAACTGCTTTGAGTTTGAAGTTATTTATCATGTGGCCTCTCCACTTCGTTTGTAGTGCTTGAGCTAAAGTGACAACCCCGTCATTTAGCTTTATTTACTTAAATTCAATAAAGCATTAGAAGAACTGCAAATTCCTAATGCTTCCAGGACAGCTGGCACAAAACATTCTGTGCTAGCTGAGATACTGCTAAGGAATCGATATTTGCGAGCTTGATTGCTTACTATCAGCATTTTTCCAGCGATACTTATCCATACGATCTATATCCATGTTTTCGAACTTTCTTTGTAGTAACCAACGAGGTCTTTCCAATGTTGATTCCCACTCAAATAACTGTTTAAACATAGCTTTTACGCGCTCTGGCTCTTGAGCTGCATAGTTTTTAACTTCTTTGATGTCGTTTGGTACGTAATACAATTCTGCTGGACGGTCAGGAAAACGAATTAATTTCCAATCGCCAACTCGAATCGTGGCTCTGACATCTTTTTTCCAATACATAACTTCATGCGGTCTACCAGCTTTTTCGCCTATTACGAATGGAGCTAAATCAACACCGTCAACACTGTTAAGGTCTTTAGTATCGCCACCACCCGCAGCATAGAATGTAGGTAACAAATCAAGAGTTAGTACCGGGAACTGATACTTAGTATTGGCTTTAAACTTGTTCGGCCATTTAGCAACAAATGGTACGCGTAAGCCGCCTTCTAAGTGGTTAGATTTAGTGCCACTAAATGGCGCATTATCAGAAGCGTTTTTGTCTGTAGGACCGCCATTGTCATTAGAGAAAACAACTAGAGTATTGTCATCTATGCCTAACTCTTCTAACTTATCCATGATTTTTCCAGACGCTCTGTCTAAAGAAAGTGTCATGGCTGCAACAATTTTGCGGTTGCCGGTTAAATTTGGGAATTGCGCCAAATCTTCTTCCGTAGCTTCCATTGGAGTATGAACCGCATTAAAGGAAACAAAGGCAAAGAAAGGTTGCTTTTTAGCATGTTTGCGTTCAATAAAATCAACGACTTCATCAGCAATCACATCGGTTAAATAACCTTCATGCTCTTTAAAGTTACCAAAGCCACGCTCTAAGTAGTTAAGCTCGTCATGTGGTTTATTCTTTTCGGTATATGGATAAAAGCTTCGAGCGCCGCCACGGAAACCGTAGAACTCATCAAAACCATTCTTAGTTGGATGAAATTTATCTGCGCCTCCTAAATGCCATTTACCATAGTAAGACGTCGCATAACCAAGCTTTTGCAAATACTCGCCCATGGTAACTTCTTCAACAGGCACGCCCATATCATTGTTATCTTTAGCTGAGTTTTTACTCATATAACCAGGTACATTATTTTCTTCAAAGCCAAACCTTTGTTGATATTTACCAGTAATAATACCGGCTCTAGAAGGACCACAAGTCGGATCAGATACATAGCCTTGGGTAAAAATCACCCCTTCTTTCGCTAATTTGTCTAGGTTAGGCGTCTTCATTACTTTGCTGCCATGAAAACCGAAATCGGCATATCCAGCATCATCAGCAAACAAAAAGACAATATTAGGTTGTTCTTCATTTCGAGATTTAGCGTTCGCTAAATTCGATAACACAAGTAAGAAACTAAAAATATATAAGGTTAAGTACTTCATCTCAAATCCAAATAATTATGATAATAAACATCATATGTTTAAGTTAATTATATTAAAGCATACGTTTACTAATTAATCAATATGTTATTTTTTTGTGTTATTTTTGATTAAACAAAAAATAACCCTAATGAAAATAAATATAAGATACTGATATTTAAACGTTTAATATAAAAACATATTAAATAGAAATTTATTAACCAAATTAAGTTTAGTTAATAAATTTAACTTTTTTGTTTTTTTTATTATAAAAACTAAGTTAACATAAAAATAACACAAACATAAAGATAATATGTTTTGAGATAAACAACAACCGAGGTTAGATTATGAAATATTGGTACTCCGCTTTTTTACTACTAGTAGTGACAAGTTTTGCTCACGCTGAAGATAAAATTATTAATTTTTCAGTTCAAGAAAATATCGGCTTAAAGGAAGTTCCAATTATTCATGTTGAAGTTGAAATTAGTAAAACCCGTGATTTATATGTCGCCCTACAAGATCTAGATAATGGCTGGAAGCAAATTACATCAAAAATGAAACGCCTGAGAAAATCAGGTAAGTACAGCTTACAGTTGAAAGTCGAAGATTTAAAACCAGGCAACTATCGTTGGAATGCTTACATTGCCCCTAGAGGTAAAAACTGGAATGAAAAAATAGGTGAGCAGCTTAGTCAAAATATGCGTGTCGTTGATGCAGATAAATATGTAGAAGCAATTAAATTCTCTAATAATGACCAAATCCAAAAAGTAGTCTGGCCAAAAGTAATCGCAGATAACTCAGAATATATACTCAATGTGGCTTATGCGATCACTCAGCCAAGAGATTTATATATTAAGCTTTATAACAAAGTCGGTTGGGTCGAACTAGGGAGCATCAAAGTCCCCGTCGCTAAACCAGGTGAAATTAAGTTCCCAATCGCAGATATGATTAAGGTTTATGGCAAAGGTGAATTCGCTTGGGTTGCTAATTTGTCAGAAACCGGCGAAACCGAAATTTTAGGTAAAAAACAAGGTCGCGTTTTTACTATTGAATAAAGATTGTCGAATTGTGTTAGAAACACATATTTATTAAAAACTTTACGCTCCAACTTGGAGCGTTTTTATTATCTAAAACTACATTCAGAGAATAGGTCAACGAATATTCGCTCAATCTAGCTCTATCACCTTCAATAAATTAGCTAGCTAAATTATCCATTTCATTTTTTAAACATTTATAGGTAATCATTACATGTCACTGAAACATAGTTTCATCAAACCAAAAGCCATTTTAACCGCGTTATTAGTAACGAGCGTATATACCAATCTTGCAGGGTGTAGCGCCACAATAACACCAGAAATAAATGAGTTAGTTTTCATTAAAGCCCAAGAAGATATCAATCTGGAAACGTTAAACCGAAGAAAGTGGGATAATCCAATTGTCGCGGATTTTGATCAAGACGGTCATACCGATCTACTTTTGCTCGATCACGGCAGGCTGATGAAGATGTATTGGAATAACGGCCAAGGAAAGTTTTTAAAACCGATCACAATTAGAGGTGGTGACTTACATGGTGTCGCAGTCGGAGATATTAACCAAGACGGAAAACTTAATATTGTCGTTTCTCAAGGTGGTGGGGCTGGAACCAACCTTAGAAAACCAGAATTCTACCAAATAGAGAAAAATAGAAAAATATCTAAACTTGCTGATTTAGATAAAAACTTTGTAGCAGGTAGAGGCAGAGGCGCTAAACTTGTTGACGCTGACAAAGATGGCGATCTCGACTTAATCTTACCAGGCGCTATGTCATCAAAAGATAAACAGAGCCAGATTTTTGTCTACGAAAATAATGGCAAAGGTCATTATACGCTCCATTCAAGGCTACCAACGATTCGCGGTGAAGCACAAAGATTAAAAATCACTGACTTTAACAATGATGGGATTTTTGACCTTATTTTTTATGGCACTTCTCAACCGATCAAACTATATCAGGGCGATGGCAACCTAGGCTATAAAAACGTCACCGAGCAAGTCCTAGCGGGTAACCAAATCACGCATGTATTAGGAATAGCTGAAATCGACTTTGATAATGACGGCGACTTTGACCTGTTCTTAAATCGCTCAGGCGAGATAGACAAGCAGTACCTACATTATGATGCTGAAGAGAAAAATTTAGCAGTCGCAGTCAGAAACAGTAAAAAAATAGATATTAAGCAAATCCAAGCTGGTGACATTCTAAAAATTACTAACTTCCAAAAAGTATTAAAGAAGCGAGTTTACTTAGGTAAAACTAAAACACTGTTAGATTTATCTAAAAATGATTGGCATGCTGGGGTCGATCTAAGCATTAATCATCACGATGCGAATGGATTCCCAGACCACTCCGACTTAGAAAAAGACAGCATACACATAGGTTATTTAGGTGATGGAAATTGGCGGTTAGCTGCACTAACTCAATTTTTAGGCACAATGACGTTAGTTGATGTCATTATAAATCAAATAGAAAACAAACCTATCGACCAACATTCAGGTATCTTACTCGAAAATATTCAAGGAAAGTTGCTCGATATTTCTGCATCAAGTCAATTAGACCAGCTTATCAACACGACAGGTACTGCAGTTGCTGATTACAATAATGATGGTTTTAACGATTTATTTGTTGTCAAGCATGGCACATTAGCGAATCCGGTTAAACAAGCCTTATTAATTAACAACGGCCGTGGCCAATTTAATTTAGTGACTCACCATCAAATCGAATCTGCAGGGATGGGAACTTTTGGGATGGGAGCTGATGCACTGGATTACAACCAAGATGGTTTAGTCGATTTGATCTACACCAACGAAAGAGGTTTGTGGCATTTATATAAAAACAGTAAGTCAATCAAGCAGAAAAATAACTTCATCAAGTTTAAAGTATCGAACTCACCGACGGGGAAAGCGACTGCACTTGGCGCCATAGTGACCCTCTATCTAGATAATGGAATCACTCAAACTCAAAGAGTCGGTTACGGTGCCGCACCTTATTCTCAATCATTTAATGATACTGTACATTTTGGTATTGGTAAGCAAGCTCAATTTGTAAAAATGGAAGTTAAGTGGACAAATGGAGAGTCTGTCGTATTGAATAGTATTAGTGACAATAATAATAGCGTCAGTATGTTAACTAACTAATTGGACTAAAGGTGATAGCGAGTGCTATCACCTTTTTGGACCCTGAAACACATTTTGTGTAACTGCCAGGTTTAAATAACATCTTTCAAACGGTCTTCGAATTCAATCATAAATCGATTCAAGGCCGTTTTCCAATTTCTTATCGGCATCGTCCATTTTTTCGATGCTTGCTCAATCGCCAAATAGATAACTTTCTTCGCTGAATCATCATGCGGAAATAACTTACGTTTTTTAATCGCTTTACGAATAACACTGTTCAGTGACTCAATGGCGTTCGTGGTATAAATTGCTTTACGTATATCCTCAGGGTAATTAAATAGCGTGCTGACATTTTGCCAGTTGTTACGCCACGAGCGTGATATGTTGGGGTATTTACTATCCCAACGCTGTTCAAATTGCTCAAGTGACAGCAAAGCATCATCTTCAGTGACTGATTGGTAAATACGTTTTAAATCAGCTGTGATAGTTTTGTAATCTTTCCATGGCACGAACTTCAATGAGTTACGCACCATATGGACAATACAGAGCTGAATTTGCGTATCAGGATAAACGGTATTAATCGCATCAGGAAATCCTTTTAGCCCATCAACACAAGCGATGAGGATATCTTTGACGCCTCGATTTTTCAGCTCCGTGAGCACATTGAGCCAAAATTTAGCCCCTTCATTTTCTGATATCCACATGCCAAGTAATTCTTTATGGCCTTCAACATTGACGCCAAGCGCAAGGTAAACAGCTTTATTGATGACTTGCTTATCTTGCCTAATTTTAACCACTAAACAGTCGAGATAGACGATAGGATAAACGGCATCGAGAGGTCTCGCTTGCCATTCAACCACTTGTTCAATAACCGCATTGGTCACTCTAGAAATAAGTGTTGGTGAGACATCAGCATCATACATTTCTTTGAAGGTTGCGACGATATCACGCGTTGTCATACCTTTGGAATACAGGTATAAAATCTTGTCATCCATCGAGGTAAAACGGGTTTGGTTTTTCTTAACGAGCTGAGGCTCAAAACTAGAGTCTCTGTCACGAGGTGCGTCTAACTCAACCTCGCCATCTTCTGTGCGAATGGTTTTAGGTGAATAACCATTACGGTAATTCTGATGCTCAGATTGTTCATGGCGGGCGTAGCCAAGGTGCTCGTCTAGTTCAGCGTTAAGTGCTGCTTCAACAGTTACCTTAGTTAGCATTTTACGAAAGTCAGTTAAGTCTGCTTCGGTTTTAATTGATTTAGCGGCTTGCTTTGCAAACGCTTCAAGTTCTTTTTTATTCATAGTCTGCCTATCTTAAACCCTACATGGGTATTAATAATAGGCAGTTACACAGATTTTGTTATAGGGTCCCTTTTTGCGTACTAAAAATTAAAAAAAACCAATTAATCAAGCTTCTTATATACCCTTACCCAATCTACCAACATATCTGTTGGATAGCCGTCTGCAGTCGCAGCGCTAGGAACGACACATCGGTCTAAACCATCTGGACAATTGTTATAAGTCACATGCGGACGTCGCAGACCTAAAGATAAAGTAACATGCATAGGCAAATGCCAATGATGATTCACTTTTTGAGCAACTTGCTCACCATCTAAATACCAAGTGACGTATTCAGGCGTAACTTCTGCACCATAGATATGAAAATCATCTCTAGGATCAAAGTCGGCATGAATTTCATTTTTGGTAAGTTCAGGATAACCCCCAGGTCGCTTCCAAACAACTTCTCCATTTTCAACGATTCGAGTATGTAAATTCATGTCAATCACTTCAGGACCATGGAAAACATTTGGGATCCCCGCCCATTCAGATTGTGTTAACTCAACAATATCGACTTCTGAATATTTGATCGCCCCTTCAGCCATCCCAGCCTGCTCTTGGCCAATACTGTAAATCCAAAATGCAGGGCTAGATCCAGGAAACGTAGGTACGCCTTTAATCCTAGCTTCATAATAGCCGTAGATTTGAGTTTGTTTCGATCGCAAAATTCCAGAAGTATAAAATAAATCAACGTCGACCCATTTCCCGCCATCTTTCCATGCGCGACGCTGAGTTTGATGCGGTTCGTAATTCATGGTTATTTTTAAACGACCATCTTCAATCCCAGTATTTTCAGGCTTCCAAGACCAAGGTCCCCAATCAGATGGATCATTAACCCATTTTGCTAAATCAAAGTCTGATTGCTCGAATTCATCAGATAATTCGGGTACTAACTCCCACTTAGATGCATCCAGATGTTTTAAGCTAGGTACAATTTTATCTTCAACTTGTTCAGAATCGTCTTTTTCAGGAGATGGAATAGAGACATCTAGCGTACCGCCACAATTGATCAATAAACCAGATATAAGGAGCGAACTCCATTTAATATTTTTCATATACAAACTACAAAACATAATATGTTTAAAAATATAACACAAATATAACAATTATAAATTTTCGGGTCAAAGTAAATAATTCTACTATTGCTTGCTTGAAGTTAAATAAGACTGGAAAGCCCCTTTCCGTATTTTTCTGATTTAAATAATCTGAATTAGGGGTAATAATTTTAGGTTTTATGTTGGTGATGGAAAAATGTAATTTTGGCTTGGCTTGAATGAGAGCGGAGCTCGAAAGATGATTAAACAGTTCATCTTAATAGATGAACTGTTTAGTAATAAACCTGAACTCTGGATAACGAGTTAGCTAATACGTTGTAATTTACAACAAAGTTTATTCATAACTCTTCTAGGAAGGTAATTATTCTTAGAGCAAGGCAAATTTGTGTACGTAATAGCTGGCTATTACTAGCGAATTCAACGCAGTTATAAGGATAAGTAGCCCCTAGAAAGCAAGTTGTTATCCAGAGTTCAGGTTAATTATATTTATAGACCAAAGGTTTCTTCAAACCTTGGCATTTTGTTTTCTTTCCACGTTTTTTCCGCCGATGGCGCATGGAACCAGTTCGGTTTTGAGTTCGATTTTGTCCATTGATGCATCTCTTCAACCATATCTTTTAGAATGTTTGGATGTTTCGAGCTTAAATCATTATTTTCAGCCATATCGTCGTAAATATTATATAAACGCCAGCCTTTGTTACCATTTGATATCGCTTTCCACTGCCCTTTTCGCGAAGCAACGTCACTACCTTTTTCACGATGGCGTAATACATAGAAGGCTTCATTTTTATGAACCTCGGTACCATTTATAATATGTGGCCACATTTTTTTACCATGCAACTCTTTGCCATTTGGTAATTTAGCTTGTGCAAGTTGAACGAAAGTAGGATAAAAATCTATAGCTAACACAGGATGTGGATACTGAGTGCCAGATTTAATTTTAGCAGGCCAGTGGAACAACATTGGTGTTCTATAACCGCCTTCTTGAACACTTCCTTTACCTTCTTTTAGCGGGAAGTTACGCCCGCCTTGACTTGTTTTACCACCGTTATCGCTTAAAAAGACGATAAGTGTATTATCTAATTGGTTATTTGCTTTTAATCTTGCCGTTATTCTGCCAATTCCGCGATCCATAGCATAGACCATAGCAACATAAGTTCTACGTTTTATGTCTTTGATATCAGAAAATAATGCTAAATCATCCTCTTTAGCTTCAAGCGGTGTGTGCGGTGCATTGTAAGCAAGGTATAAAAAGAAAGGCTGTGACTTACCTTTAGCTTTGTCGATAAAAGATATCGCCTCTGTTGATAAAAAGTCAGTTACATACTCTGTTTGTCTTTCTTCAACACCATTTCGCTCCATCGGCAGTAAGTAATTCCAGATGTTTTTTGCATTGCGCTTTATCATGCTATCGTATTTCGGCAAATATTTTTCTGGAAAGTAAACATGACCGCCACCGAGAAAACCAAAAAATTCATCGAAACCGCGTTTATTAGGATGAAAATCAGGCGCTTCACCTAAATGCCATTTACCGATTGCGCCAGTAAAATAGCCTGAATCTTGTAGTACTTTACTAATGAAGGGTTCTTTTAGGCTAATACCAAAATCAGAACCTGCTGCAGGCAAATTAAATTGGGAACCAATTTTATGTGGATATAAACCTGTCATTAAAGCAGCTCGGCTTGGCCCACAAAATGGATGCGCTGTGTAAGCTTGCGCAAACTGTAAACCATTCTCAGCAAGTTTATCTATCTTTGGTGTTTTAATATCAGGAGCGCCATTGTTAAAGCCAACGTCGGCATAGCCTAAATCATCAGCCAAAATAAGCAGAATGTTCGGCCTTTCAGCACTAGTTGCAGTTAGTGTATAAAAAGCTAACACGCTCAACATTATTAGCTTATTAAATTTTTTTATCATTGATATATTTCCAATTAAATTTCAACAAAGATACTACAAAATTATAGGTAGTATGTTTTGTTAATTACAAGAATTTTACAAATAACACAAATGCACAAGCCCAAGAACTACAAACTAAAACCCGATTTATTTAAAGGCAATTGATAAACCCTTTCACCCGTTGCCGCTGCGATTGCATTACATAAAGCAGGCGCTGTTGGCGGCAGAGCAGGTTCTCCTAATCCAGTTGGTTGAAAATCGCTTTGAATAAAATGCACCTCGATTTCAGGGATGCCATTTATTCTTTGTAATGGATAATCGTCGAAATTAGTCTGCTCTACCACGCCATTGGTAAAAGTAATTTCCTGCCCCATAGCAATACTAATTCCATCAATGACAGAGCCCTGACATTGATGCTCTGCGCCACTTAAATTAACGATTGGCCCTGCATCAGCAGCGACAGTAATCTTATGTAGCTTAATTTTCTTATTACTATCAACGCTTAACTCAACAACCTGAGCTACAGGGGTTGAGTGACTAAAATAAAACGCAATCCCCATACCCTGCCCTTTGGCTAGAGGTTTACCCCACCCAGCTTTAGTTGCAGCAAGCTTTAACACCTCAGCAGCTCTTCCCGTGTGCAATGAATCTTTATTATTTGGTTTTAGCCAGACCGGGTCTCCGAGTATTTCGAGTAAGAACTCTAAATGATCACGTTTAGCTGCGGTTGATATTTCATGTAAAAAAGATTGTAGCGGAAAGGCTACGCCATTTGAAATAGGCGCACGCATTGCACCAATCGGCATTCTAGATTTCACCAGTGATTGAGTTAACTCAAAATTACTCAGTAAAGGCGCAGGGAATTCAGGTAAAATCCGCCCAGCTGGTCCCCCAGCTTTTTTATTTCCGCCCAGTGTAATGAAATGCTCCTGCCAAGCAGAAATTTTACCCTGCTTATCTATTCCGGCTTTCATTTTAAAAAAGGCTGATGGGCGGTAATGATCATGTGTCGTATCTTCTTCACGAGTTGAAACATATTGCACTGGTTGTTTAATCTGCTTGCTAATAGCGACAGCTTCCATCACATAGTCGTTGGCGAGACGGCGTCCAAATCCACCTCCAACTCGAGTTTGATGAAAAACCACTTTAGATTCATCTAACTTACAATATTTTGCCGCTAAACTTTTCCCGCCTTGTGGTATCTGCGCCGGCGCCCATATGTGAAGTGCGTCTCCTGTATACCATGCACTTGCATTCATAGGCTCAAGTGGAGTATGTGCTAAGTAAGGATAAGTATATAAACTCGATACGGTTTGCTCTGCCTGCTTAAACCCTTGCTTGACGTCGCCTTGAGTTAACAACGCCTGATCGCCTTTATCATGCAGTGCAAATTTACCTGCTTGTGCTTGTAGCTGGGTTAAACTGTCTTTAGCTGCTTTTTTTGTGTCCCATTTTACTTTTAAAATTTGCTTAGCTTTAAATACAGCCCAAGTCGAAGTCCCAACTATTGCAACCCCATGCGGCAACTGCCTTGGGCTTCTGCTACCTTTAATGATAAAAGCATCAATTACACCGGGTTGCTGTTTTACTTCTGCTAAATTAGCCGAAATAGGTTTGCCATTATAGGCTGGGCATTTAGCATAAGTGGCATACAGCATGTTAGGTATTTGTTGGTCAATGCCAAATAAGGGCTGGCCTGTAACTATCGCGGCATTATCGACGCCACCAACTCGCTTGCCAATTAAGTTATACTCGTTAACTGATTTTAATTTAACCTGCTTATCTGCGGGTACATCTAATAACGCCGCTTTTTCTGCTAGCTCGCCGTAACTAAGTTTTCTCTGTGTGGCTTTGTGGATCACATGTGCATTTTCAGCAAAGCACTCTGCTTCTGCTACCTGCCATTCTAAGCTTGCCGCTTTTATCAACATTAATTTGGCACTGGCGCCCGCATATCTGAGTTTGTCCCAAGACACATTTACCGAACGAGAACCGCCTGCAGCTTGCCTTTTATATAACTTACTATCAATGGTCGATTGTTTAACGACGACAGCTTGCCAATCCGCTTCTAGCTCCTCAGCTATTATCATAGGTAGAGCCGTTTTTACACCTTGGCCGATTTCTGGGTTAGGTGAAAACAAGGTTATTGTATTGTCAGTTGATATGAGTAAATAAGCATTTAAACTGTGTTCGTTATCCGCTGTTGCCGCAATGGCAAACTTTGGAACACTCCAACCTAAAATTAAACCGCCCGCACTTATGCCTGTCATTTTTAAAAAATTTCGTCGGTTTACATTAAATAATTCCATAAGATTTACCTTATTTTACTCATCCCAACTGAGGGAAAATAAATTGTTAGTGATAGATATTCGATTTAAAAAGTATGACAAGCAGGGCCTAGCCGTTATTTGATATCAATTCGATAAATGCTGTCATCTTTGATACCTGCTGCCACTTTGATTGCGTCTTTAATTCGATTGTAAGTACCGCATCGACAAATATTACCTGACATCATTTGTTCAATTTGCTCATCTGTCGGCTGAGGGATATTTTCCAATAAAGAAACCGCAGACATAATTTGTCCAGCCTGACAGTAGCCGCACTGAGGGACATCTAAATCTAGCCAAGCTTGCTGTACAGGGTGAAGTTTATCCGCTGTAGCTAAACCTTCTATTGTCGTAATTTTCTGCTCCGAAGCAGCTTCAACCGGCAGCTGACAGGCGCGCGTAGGGCTGCCGTTAAAATGAACAGTACAAGCACCGCAAAGGCCCTTTCCACAGCCATATTTAGTGCCCTGTAGGTTAAGTGCATCTCTTAAAACCCAAAGTAAGGGGGTATCTTTAGCGACATCTGGCGTCACTATAGCTTGCTGGTTTAAGGTAAACTTATATTTAGGCATAACAGGTTTCTCTATCGAACTAGGGTGAATAATTTTTTGTATTATTTTTGAGCTGTAATCAATAATTATAGGCCAAGAAAACATGCCCTAACGAATCAAGTAGGGTGAGGCTTACGCCTCATCCCTCTCACAGAACCGTACGTACGGGTCTCGTATACGGCTCATGTATTCTTCACATACCTTTCGGTACAAGCTTGCCCGTATTAACTTCGGATAATTCGAACAATCCCAGTTCTTTAAACCATTGGTTTGGCATCGCTAAATTTGACAGTGGACTCAATGAGTTGCGCTACGAGTTCATTTTGATAAATTTGAACGGTGGTTTATACCCGCTTTGTTTGAGTTTTCTATGTAGTTTGGCTGGCTTTTTCCATTGGTTTAGTTGAATCGCTCTTAACCTTCGTCTTATCCAAGGCGCTAACTTCTTAAACTCCCTGCTGCAATTCGCTATTCTAAAATAATTCGCAAATCCTCTAACGACCGGATTTAATTGTTTTATCACCGCAGTTAAATTTTGACCTTGATTTCGTCTGGTCAACTTTTTCACCTTGGTTTTAAATCCTTGGAGTTTCTTTTTTTGTATCCGTGTAAATTGGCTACCAATTTCTACTCCCAGAAACTTTATGCCTTCACTGCTATGAGCTATATGCGTTTTGTTTCTGTTTACCGTTAGTTTCAATACTTTTTCCAGAATCTCTGTGGCTTTGGTTAATGCGTTTTCTGCACCTACCTTACTACTGCACAATATCAAGATGTCGTCTGCGTATCTCACTATTCTGTGATTGCGCTTTTTCATTTCTTGGTCAAATGCATCTAGGTAGATGTTCGCAAGTAGTGGGCTGATGACTCCGCCTTGCGGGCTACCTATTTCACTTGGCTGCCAACTGCCATTTTCCATTATGCCACTTGTTAGAAATTGCTTTATTAGCTGCAATATACTGCTGTCTGTCACTCTGCGTTTGACGCTTGTTATGATTAACTCATGGTCAAGTCGGTCAAAGCATTTTGACAAGTCCATGTCTACAACCCATTGTCTTCGATATTCTCTTATGAATAACGTCGCTTTGTTGATTGCGTCATGGCAACTTCTATTTGGCCTATACCCATAACTGGATGGATGAAATTCTGGCTCAAATATCGGCTCTAGCATTTCCTTTATTGCTTGTTGGACAATTCGGTCTCGAACTGCGGGTATGCCTAATAACCTTATTCCGCCATCGTCTTTAGGAATTTCTACCCGTCTGACGGGTTGTGGTTGGTAGGTTTTATTTCGCAATTCGCTTAGCAATTGTTGTAAGTTTCCTTCCAAATTTTGTGCATAGTCACTCAGGCTCTGCCCATCTATTCCGGCCGCACCTTTGTTTCTGTTCACTTGTTTGAATGCTTTATGGAGCACTTTTATATCCAGTAGCCGACCATATAAGCTGTAGTACACTTTCATCGTTTGCCTTTGCTTGTGACACCTTCAATCACTTTTGTCTTCTACAGTGCTGACGCTTCTTGGTCACTTCAGGTGTGCTAGCCTTATTGGCAATCTGCCTGAGCGGTTTCCAATACTCCTCGTTCAACCCAGTAAACCAGTTACATTATTCCTAATTCACCCGTTTGTGGTGTCTGCCTTCGTCAAGGCACTTGTGAACCACTGTAAAAAAAAATCGTGCTGTTGATGCACTTAAAGAATACTTCCCCCCTTCGCCATTTATTGCACTTTTGGTGTCAATAAATGCCATCAAACCTGTTGATGGTCACCTTGGTTTTATCCTCCACACCATTACTGGCTTTCACCGGCCTAGGTTTATTCACTACTACGGGTTCATCTGCCACCTCACATTCATCACTATCTTGAGTCACCTCTTGTATAATGATGTCCAGCAAAAAAAAAAAAACAGCTGGATTTAATGCCAGGCTTCCCCAGTTACTGCACTGACGCCCTGTTAACAATGCCACCCTCAAGCACGCTTTAGGTTTGATTGAGTATAGGGCTTTGCGCTATTTTGCACGCTTACCCACCTAAAACGCCGAATCAGGTTCACTTACGTTGTGTACTGTTAACTTCCTATCGCTTCCTTCAGACCCAGTCGTTGGCCAACTACGCCCTTGCGATTCGGATTATCTTCCCCCCAATCTGGGTGATTCAGATTTCTTTCAATCTGACGGGTTTGCCAGCTTCGCTGGGCAAACAAAAAGCCAAAGTCATTCAATGGCTTTGGCTTTTAAAATTAAGGCTTACTTTTTAATTTGCAGGGCTAATAACAAAGTCATCGACATACACTCTAATATTATCGCCATCGCTGCCTTTTACTTGGAATTCAGCACGGTTAATAAAATTAAAGCCATCAATGAAATCACCTTGAACTTGATATTCAATTTTTTGCCATTGATTGTTATTCACTGACACAGACTGGTCATCAACAAAGAATTGGGCCCAAGGAGGCGTGCCACCTGTTTTAGCGCCAACACGGAATGATACTGTGATAGGGTCGACTGAAGCTTCAACCACTTTTATCCAATATGATACATTCCATTTTTGATTCGCATCCGCGAACATGCTAACTAGTTCAGCTGATGCTGTACCGCCAGCTTTAGTATATAAATAACCATTACCTTCGTAATGCACATTAGCAGCAAAACCTAAACCATTGCCTAATGGGCTGTCCGATGTACCATTGTCATTTAAAACAACACCAGGCAAATAACTACCAGGAAACTTAGTCCAACGTGTTGGACCTTGGTTTTGAATTGGCGTCTCAAAGCTATTTCGCGATAATTCACCATCATAGAATGCGTCTTGGCAAAGCAAGTTTTCAACTATGTTAATTTTAGCTGTTACTTTTAGATCTTCACTTGCATCATCTGGTTTAGAGTTATCTAACGAAATTTCAACATTAAAGCTATCGTCAGCAGTTGTATCACGCTCAACCGATTCATTAACTAATACACGATGAGGCTGTGCATTTGGATCATCAGAATTAAGTTTTATTGCACTACCAAATGCTGCTGGTGCATCCGTTTCGCCTTCAGGTATGGCCCGAGCTGGGATAGAAGAATTAAAGTTTAGCTGACTACCTATAGGTAAACCATTTTGATCTTCTAATTGAGTACCTGTAAGTGGAATCGCAACTGGCGTCACGTCAATAAAGCTACAACGCGGTACATTGACAACATACATGCCATTTTCTTGGTTAAATTCATTCCCATTTCTGTCTTGCAAAATGATGCGATCAACATTTTTCACTTGTGGTGGTCGAACAACACTAACTTCAACTGAATCTGAAATTCCCGCATAATTTTTAGAAGTTGCGGTTAAAGTAAAAGTACCTAATTGTACAGCTGTCACTACACCATCATCATCAACTGTCGCATAGCCAGTGCCTGGCGTAATAGACCAATCATAATCCGAAGCTGCTTGTGGTACGACTATGCTAGGGATCGTCGTAATTTCAAGGCTGTCAGAAAAACCGTTGAATATTTCAACATTTTCTTCTAATTGAATTTCACGCAGCGGGCTTGTAATAAAGACTTCGGCATCACTCATTAGGGTATTGCCATTACTGTCGTAACTAGCCGTTAATGTTGCTTTACCTGGTTGGTCTTGGTCAATTGCAGCACCTGCAGATAATAAACCCGTTGCCTGGTCTAAAGTTAAAGCACCTGAATCAACAACTAATGACCAAGCAAAATCAGAGTTCGTGATTTGAGTTAAAGCTTTATCTGGGTTTAAACTAAACTCAGCAGATTTAGTTGTGCCATCCGAAGCTTCAATATATAAAGGTGTGGTTAATTCAAAGCTGTTAATTGGATTATTGATGACAAGACTAGCCGTAGCATCATCAAAACTAGTGTCACCAATCGGATCACGTTTAACCGTCAGCGTTGCTGTACCTTGCTTAATGCCAGCAACAGAAATATCGCCATCTGCATTTACAACACTTGCTTCACCTGAATCATTTGTCACTTCAAAAATAAAGTCACTATTAACCAAAGGTCTTGCCGTAGCTGGAACTTGAGTTAATTCAGGCGTAACCATTTGCTCCATATCAACTGTTATATCTGCAACTGTAAATCCAGTTAAATTATCGTAAACCGTTACTTGTTCAGTCAAAATAACCGGCGTATCACTGCCAGCTAAAGTGTATTCAACCGTTAAACTTGCTGTGCCTGCAGCAATACCTGTTAATTCACCATTGTCATCAATAGTGAATACACTTTCATCGCTTGAAGTCCAGCTGATATCGGTTCTTGGTACTTTAATCGCATCAACTGGATTAAAAGTTAAAGCAGGACGATTTGAAGCGCCCACTTCAACTGTATGTCCAATTTGGTTTCCTTCAGCATATTCTAATTCAATCGATTCTGTAGGCACGCCTGTGCTTTTTACACTTAAAGTGACTGTACGAATATTAGGGTTTGCCGCATTTTCTGCATCTGTACATCTGTGTGGCCATTGAACCATGTCGGCACAAGGGTATTCGTAACCATTATCCACCCAATATTGCAGTGTAATATTGGCACTAACTTCACCGTCGGCGTCCATCGCATCTGTCATCTCATCATCAAAACCAAAACGGTCAAGAATCAATGTGGTGCCGTTGTACCACAAATCTTTTTCACCGCTTAAGTTTAAATCGCCGATAACCTCGCCATTTTTAGTAATATTACCTTCAACAACCCAGTCTTTAAGTACAATTTTAGTTGGATCTAAGCTGTCTTTTTCAGCTATGCCTTCAAGTAAGTCAAATTTAGCATAACGATTTTCATTAAGTTCATCTTTAACATCTGTTGTTGCTTCAAAAGCATATGGGGTTTGAAATGTTAACGGTGAATTATTATCACGCTCTGGATCATAACCCTTGTCGACACCACACCCAAATAATGCAGTTGAGGCAATGGCCAGCAATACTTTGTTTTTTTGTAAGTTAACTTTCATCTTACGACTCCGATTTAACTACCCGTGTAGTACGGGTAGTGAATAATTTGAATAAGGAAATAAAGTGCGACTTAGAATGAAACTCGTACGCCCATTCTGAATAAGCGACCCGTTTTAATCACTTGAGCAATTTTGCTTCTGTCGCCATTACTGGTTAATGCATTGCCCTCATCTAATCGCTCACCATTAATGACCCAGTTTCGGCTTGTCATAAATGTAGTGCGATCTTCATCGGTTAAATTGGTCGCCTGTAAGGTAAAAGTCACTTTATTGTTTAGACGATAAGTTGCACTAAAATCAACTCTGTCACTTTCGTCCAACCAAGTTGCGCCTAAGCCATCAAACGCACTTTCATTAACCAATTGAGCAGAGTTATAACGATGCGCTAAACGCAGCATAATGCCGTCTTTTTCCCAGAATACAGTGGTATTTGAAGAATGCCTTGGGGTATTCGGTTGAGGAAATGGCGTTTGAATTTCGCCAGCATCATTTACTTCAGCTTCATTTTCAGAGTCTGCAAATGTGTAGTTAACCATAGCGCCTAAGCCAGAAAACACGCCCGGTAAAAAATCGAAGTTTTGCGAATAAGACAATTCAAAACCTTTAGTTGTTGTACCGCGACCATTGATTCGAGTTTCCAGATCAAAAGTTTGGCAGCCTAAATCTAATGCATTGCCCATAACAGTAACGTAAGTTCGAACAGGTAAGCAGCCTGTTGTCGCTGGTGTTTCAACCCAATCTTCATCCGCTAGTGTTGTGCCCGGCTTAGGGGTTGGCGCAATGAGTAAATCTTCAATATCATTGACATTCGGAATGAAAAACTCGCCATTTTCATCTTTTTGATTGCGATATTCTCTTGCATCTAAAGCTAAATATTTCTGGTTCGTTCTTTGGACAAAATCTTTCATATCTTTATAGAAGAAAGCAACCGACGCCATGCCAGTATCACTAAAGTACCACTCTAAAGACAAATCTAAGTTGTTAGACGTAAGTGGTTTTAAATTAGGATTGAAAAAAGCACCTTGGCTATTACCACTGGTTTGTTCTTGTAAGGTCTTTCTTGGTCGCAAGTCATCAAATCTAGGTCTTGCCATTGTTTTAGATAAACCGAAGCGACCAATCACATCCTGACTAAAGGCATAGTTTAAAGTTAAGCTAGGTAATAAATTATAATGGGTTGCGCCGCCAGAGCCTTTCTTGAAACGCACGGCTGCATTTGGATCTGTCACCAAGTTGCCTGAACCATCATCAAATAATGTGCTGACGTTAGTTGTATGGTCGTACCAAGCAGAACCATCGCGCCATAAACCACCATTCCCCGTTTGGGCAAAACGGGCACCAGTAGTAAAACTATCATTGCGTAGGATGTCAGTTACATTACCATTAGTGTCATAGGCCACTTGCAGCTTATAGTAATCTTGCATTAACTCATCAGGATGAATATAGATTTGACCACCACGCGCTTCTACCGCAGGCATTTCTTCTGTATCTAATACCATGTGATAATCAAAACATGGACTCGTTGGTAAATTAGACGCAAATTGATTTTGATCGTTATCAGGATAGTTCAAACCATCTTCTAATACATAATCACAAATTGGTAGATTAGGATTTGCTAATTGTTTGTTATAAATCAGGTCATACATATCGTATGAGCTTCTACCCCCTGAGTAATTTAACTCTTGGTAAGCGGTTGAATCAGTCTCTGTTTTAATATAACGGAAGCCTAGGTTACCCGTTAGGGCGCTATCCAAATATTCAAAATTGAACTTAGTGTAGAAAGCCGTATTGGTTTGCTCTATATCTCGAGAGTTAGTTGGTGATGATCTAAATCTTAATTGATCACGAGGAATAATATTGCCTGATTGCATTAAATCAAACACTTTTAACGGGTCAACCATACCCCAACCACCAAGAAAAGAGGTTTGATTGGAATCAGAAACAATACCATCCATAAAATCATCGACAGGGAAGGCTTCGTCGGTTAATAAATCTAAGTAAGTAACTCGCTGTTGCACCCCTGCTCTATCATCGAAATCGATATCAGAGTCAATGTCTGATTCTGCATCGCTGACATTACCTGGGCCTATACTATATCGATCCGACATTAATGATTTAGAACGGTTTGACCATTTACCACCAAACTCAACTTTAGTGACGCCAGCAAAATCAACTAACCAGTCAAAATCTAAAAATAATGATTTAGCCGTATCTGAAGTCACGTCATTATTGGTAGAAACATTAAAAAAGGTATAGAGACTAGGATCTGTTACATTACCTGCATTTGGCGCTGTATCTCGAGCTGGGTTAGCGCCAGGTCTTAAGACATGATCCATTAAAGCATCTGTAGTTGTTATGTCACAGATATTACTCAAAGTACAATCAATACCTATAGGTTGCAATTCGTGAATAACATCTTGGTGATTTTCAGGTAAATCACTTGTATCCGCTGGAATATTTGAAACTATATTGCCTTGTAAAATACCATTTAAAAATACATTGGCATTCGGTTTAGATTGAGATTCAGTGTTCGAATAACCAAATAACACACTAGCGGTTAAATCGTCGTTTATGTTGTGGGTAATATTAAGCGATGCAACTTTAGTTGTGTCTTCAACGCCACTGGTTTGGCGATAAATTTTGTTGCGACCTTTACGCTCAAATTCTTTAAGTAAAACATTACGTTCTGTATCTAACACATGCCATTCGTCTTGTTTATCTGTATTTAGATTGAACCGAGTACCAGGGTAGACTTGATTTTGAATTCGATTATTATCTATATCTTGCTCACGCTTTGAGTAGTTTAAATCAAGCATGAACTCGGTCTCGTCACCTAACAAATACTGTATGCCCGTAGTTAAGGTTTGACGTTTTTGTTCGTCCATATTAAGACGATATTCAACACTACCAGGCTTTAAAAATTGCACTTCTGTTTCTGGCTGTTGATAAAACGGTGAATCGGCCATTTCAGATAGAATTTCGCCAGTTTTAGAATCGCGAATGTACTGAGCTTGGATCTGATTATCAGCAACGTTTCGATCATCCCAGTTACTATTATACTGGTCTCGGCGTGTGCTTTGCGTTTCATCGGTTGCGGTAAACACAACGCCTAAAGTTTCATCAAGAAATTTATGAGTAATACTGCCCGAAATTCTATGGTTAAAGTTACCATTAAACTGGTTATATCTAACTTCACCGTTTAACAATTTTCGGTTATTGCGCGTATTTAATGGCCGAACCGTTCTGAGCACGACATTTGCACCTAAAGAGCCTTCGTCTTGATCTGCTGCGGCTGTTTTTTGAACATCAATTGAAGATAATATATCTGAAGAAAAGGCACTTAAATCAACACTTTGATCGGACGATAACTCACCAGCATCACCACTACCGCCACTGGTTAAAGCTACACCATTAATCGAGATTTGGTTTAAACTCGAGTTTGCGCCACGAACCGCGATCCTAGTCCCTTCTCCATTGGTTTCGGTAACCGTTACACCTGTAATTCGTGACAAGGCATCGGCAATATTTTGATCGGTTGATTTACCCACATCTTCAGCATGAATTGAATCGACCACTTGATCTGAAAATCGCTTGGCATTAATCGACTTGATTAAACTACCACGAAAGCCTGTTACTTCAATGACTTCAGTTTGCTCTTTATCTTTAGCTTCGTCTTCTGCAGCAAAGCTTGGAGTCGAAATGCAAGCGGCAATAATTGCAGAACTTAACGCTTTTAACTTAAATCTGTCATTCATAATAGAATTCCTATTATATTTTTATATTTTGGAAACCTGCCTTCACGGCAAATAAATTATTTAAAAGGTCTAAATTTAAAATTTAGCCGTGTGCCCCTCAGCCAAAAAAACAAAAGACCAACCTTATTAAACATCATACCTTTATGATGGTACTTAAATAAATTTTAAGGAACAAGTTGATAACATTTTCATTACAGGGTGAAAAATGTAGATATAGGCTAGATACGCTTGAAACTTACACTTTACTGACTAGAATTTACAAAAAGCTTACTTTTAGCGACTAATCTAGCCGCCAAAATTTACAAAAAATTTACCATCTATTTTTATCCTTCTTAAATCGGATTCCTTTCACTTAACAGAGGTAAAAACACCATATTGACAGCCACAAATAGAGTTGAACGAATCAATTTTAAATGACTAAAACGATTGCCTTACACTTGTTTTATTATCTTTACAAAGATAATATGTTTGCAACAAATTAGACACAAGCTGGAGAGAGCCTAGGTGAACAACCATATTCAATCTATTTTAAGTGCTTGGTTAACGGATAAAGAGAGCTGCAACTGGGCGATGGCATCTATTGTTAATATAGAGGGGTCTTCTTATCGTAAGTTAGGCGCTATGATGCTTATCAATGAAGAAGGTAATGCTCTAGGCATGCTAAGTGGTGGCTGTTTAGAGGCTGATATCATATTAAAAGCGCAAAAATCTATTTTTTTAAATAAACCGGCCAAGTATGTTTATGAAGCAGATGAACAAGCTCATGATTCAATTATAAAATTTTTAGGTTGCGGCGGTGTCATTACCATTTTAATTCAACCACTTACGGTCGAAAATAATTTTCAAGATCTAGAAAATTTACACTATGAATTGCAGCGGAATAAAAAATCGGCGTACATAATTGATAGCTCTCTAAAACAGAATAACTCAGCAGTTTGTATTCAGAATCAAACTTTCAATAAATTAAAGTCGATTAACTCTGAGCGTCACATTTTTCAATATAGCTCAGCCACTAACTTAGCCATCTTTGGTGCTGGCCTAGATGCGATTCCAATGGTTAATTTAGCTAAAATATTAGGTTGGAATATTTATTTAGTCGATCACAGGAAATCACATGTGAGTTCTAAATTATTTCCAGCTGAAGTAACTCGAATCAAGCAGGAAATGGTTGTTGGAGACCCGAATTGCCTAGCTTGGTTAAATCGGTTAGATGCCGCTATTGTCATGGGTCATAATATGAAGTTTGATGCCTACGCACTGGCGTTATTAGCGAAAAGCGAGACAAAATACGTCGGTTTACTAGGCCCTAGGCACAGAACGGAAAAAATACTGGCCGATATCAAGGTAGAAATTAACTACCCACTACATAACCCAATCGGGCTGAATATTGGCACTGAGCTCCCAGAGGAAATAGCTTTATCTGCCATTTCCGAGATTCAAGCTGTTTTGAATAATAAAACCAATGTATTGGTTTCGAAACCGGCTTATAACCAGAACCATTTTGCTGAAGCTGAAGTGAGGGTAAAACCATGATTTCACTTATTGTACTGGCTGCTGGCGAAGGTTCTCGTTTTGACGGCATTAAACAATTAGCTAATTTTAACCAACAGCACCTAATTAATTTCCAATTAGATAAATTACTTTCGCTTAATATCCCCGTAGTGCTGGTTTTAGGCTATCAAGCTGACTACATTAAAAGCCAAATATTAGGCTCTTTGTTAGACAAGATCACTGTTATCGAAAATACTCATTGGCAATCTGGTTTGGCCTCATCAATCAAGTCTAGTATTCATTATCTTAAAGATAAGCAACCTGAATCTAGCTCAGTCTTATTTACTTTACTCGATCAAGCATTAGTCACGCGCAATGAACTAATTGATTTGATCGAAAAATATAAACAAAAGCCAGAGCAAATCTGCTCTAGTTTTTATGATGGTCATTTAGGCTGTCCTGCGATTTTCCCCGCAAGTTACTTTGATGAGCTGCTTAAGTTAAAAGGCGATCAAGGTGCGCTTAAAATTATTAAGTCGGTCAAAAAATTCCAGCAAACTCAAATCGACAATGCAGAATTTGATATAGACACTCAAAGCCAACTTAACACTTACAACCATATTTACTCAACTAGGTCATTAAGCTAAATGAAATATAATCTTAATATCAATAACCAACAGCATTCGATAGAAGCTGATGCAGACATGCCTGTTTTATGGGTCCTTCGTGACTTATTAGCCATGACTGGCACTAAGTTTGGCTGCGGAAAAGGTCTATGCGGCGCTTGTACTGTTTTATTTAACGGCCAAGCGATTCGCTCATGTAGCTTTCCAGTTTCTGCTGTTGGTGACGGTGAAATTGTCACGATTGAATCCGTCGATGTCAGTGAACCTTATGCTGAGAATGGGCGTAAGTTAAAAGCAGCTTGGTCAGAACATAATGTCCCCCAATGCGGTTACTGTCAGTCAGGGCAAATAATGTCTGCTGTATCCTTGCTTGAGAACAATCCAAAACTCAAAAAGCAGGATATAAAAAACGCAATGACAGGTAATATTTGCCGTTGTGGTACCTATCCTCGCATCTGCAAAGCGATCGAATCTGTGATTGAAATTAAGGAAGAACGCAATGACTGAGCAAACTAACGAATTCACCATAGAAAATATTAGTCGACGTAATTTTTTAAAAGTTTCAACTATAGGTGCAAGCGCATTTGCGCTCCAGTGTACTATCCCGCTCTCTTTTGAGGCGATGGCAGAAGAAAGTGGTACACCACGACTTAACTTATTTGTTGCGATTGAAGAAGATCAATCGATTACAATAACTTGTCATCGTTCTGAAATGGGACAAGGCATCAGAACCAGTATTGCTCAAGTTATCGCTGATGAGCTAGATGCCGACTGGAACTTTGTAAAAATAACTCAAGCATTGGGTGATAAATCTTACGGCAACCAAAATACCGATGGTTCAAAATCTATTCGAGCTTACTTTAAGTATTTAAGAGAGTTTGGAGCCTCAGCTAAACTTATGCTAAGACAAGCAGCCGCACAAGCTTGGAACTTACCGTTAAGTGAAATTTCCGCCAGCAACCACCAAGTGATGCATGCTTCTGGTAAAACATTAAGCTACGGCCAGCTTGCTAAGCTAGCAGCTTTGCAGCCGATACCAAGCAATGATACGTTAACTTTAAAAACACCAGCTGAGTTCAAATATATAGGCAAAGGATTCCGATCGCTTGATATAGACGATATGACCAGTGGTAAAGCAATTTATGGCCAAGATATTGCGATACCTAACATGGTATACGCCTGCTTAAAAAGAACCCCTGTTATGGGTGGCTTTATTGCAAGTTTAGATAGTAAAAAAGCGAAACAAGTTTCAGGAGTCCTTGATGTCATTGAAATAAAAGGACAGCCCTTCCCTTCATTGTTTAATCCTTTAGCAAGTGTTGCTGTTATTGCTACAAATACTTGGGCTGCGCTCAAAGGTGTCGAATCTTTGGATATAACCTGGGGAGCGTCTGAATATAATAATTATGATTCAACCAAAGAAGCTAACCAAACGACTAAAAATATAAGCAAAGCGAAAGCCAAGCAAGTCACTAAATTAAACCCAGCACAATTAACCGATGAGAAAAACTTACTCCAAGTAGAAGCAACCTATACTTTACCATATTTAGCACATGCGCCGATGGAGCCGCCTGCAGCAACAGCTATGATACATCCAGATGGCAAGTGTGAGATTTGGTCATGTGTACAAGCTCCTCAAGCGGTTCAAAGACATGTATCGAAAGCCTTAGGTATAAAACCAGAAGATGTGATTGTACACGTGACTCTGTTAGGTGGTGCATTTGGTCGTAAAGCGCAGCCAGATTTTGTAGTAGAAGCGGCACTACTTGCTAAGCTTTTAAATAAACCGGTAAAAGTGGTTTGGAGTAGAGAAGACGATATTCAACATGATTATTATCATGCTGCTAGTGTCATGAATCACAGTGCAAAAGTGTCACCAAGTGCTGAAATTAAATCCTGGGTGTCTAAAATAGGTTTTACGCCGATCCAATCTCTATGGAACATCAAGAAAAATCAACCTGCTAATTTTGAAATTGCGGGCATACGAAGAAATGGATTTAGTGCAGAAAACTTAATCACCAAAGTGATCAATACGCCAGCGAGCACACGCATAGGTTGGCTTCGCTCAGTCGCTAATATCCAACATGGTTTCTCAATCGGTTGCTTTATGGATGAAATTTCGGTTGCTAGCCAGATTGATTGTAAAGCACTTTGGCTGAAAACTTTAGACGAGCAAGCCAACAGCCAAAAGATGAAACGCGTTATTGAAGACGTAACCCAGAATGCAAATTGGGCCGCACGTCAGAATTTACCTGAAGGTGAAGCACTTGGTTTAGCGGCACATCATAGTTTTGAAAGTGAAGTAGCTGTAGTATCCCATGTAAAAGTAGAAGGGAAGCAGTTAAAAATACTTAAAGTTTATATCAGTGCCGACGTCGGCACAGTGGTTAATATTGATAGAGTCAAAGCGCAAATGGAAGGTGCGGTGATTTTTGGACTATCGATTGCACTGCATAATGAAATCAGTTTTAAAGATGGTAAAGTCGAGCAAACAAACTTTCATGATTACCCTATTTTAAGGCTTCACGAATGCCCAGAGATAGAAGTCAGCATTATAGATAGCCAAGATGTGCCAGGAGGCGTTGGTGAGCCTGGAGTACCGCCTGTTGCTCCAAGCGTAGCCAACGCTATTTTTGCCGCAACTAAGGTAAGACCACGGGAGCTACCTCTAAGTAAAACTTACAATATTTAATTCGCTTATATTATAAAGTATCTATCCATAATACCAGCACTCTAACCTTTAGGCCGTTTAGAGTGCTCGATCAATCCGTAAATTAATACACCTTTGTATATCTCATTGAAATCAAATATGTAATCTAATTAGATTTGCTTCACGCTAACACCCAATCCATATTGAAATATAATTAATTAGGCAATAATTATAAAGACTTTAGGCAAAAGATATTTGTGGGGACAGTAACAAGTCTAGAGCTAATACTCAGTAACTGTAGAGCTGTCACTATCCAAGGCTGATAACTTGGATTAGTCCCAAACCGAAGAATCATGTTTAGTTAACTCTAATTGGACCTTTTTTAGCTTGCATGGGAATGGTGTAAGGTAAAACGACCGTATCCGAAACTAAGGAAAAAGCAGAATCAAATACCATAAAAGGGATGCCATTAATTGCATCGCCAATGTTTAACTCTTGACTTGGTTCACCATATAACAAGCAAAGATTATAGCAAACACCGCTATAGACTCTAGGTATCTGCTTGCAATAACTTTTTTTACCTTGATGAGCAATTTCCACATGATTTCCAGGCGGATCTATTGTCTTAACAGTTGCACAGGAGACGCAGATAAAAACGATTAATAAAACTAGAATTCCTTTCATAAATATCCTTATTCAATTTTAAAATTTAGCAGAGAGCCTAGTTGATTAGTATATTATTCAATCCAAACAAAAATGGAAAGGGCATTTCCAAATGACTTGTCGAGAATACAACCTAATAGATAACCTCAATTCGGCATAACAACTTGCTTTCTTGAGGGCTTTTTCCTGATAACTGCATTGAATTCGCTAGTAATAGCCAGCTATTACGTACTCAAATTCGCCTTGCTCTAAGAAAAAACACCTTTCAAGAAATAAAAAAGGATGCTTACAAATAAGCACCCTTTTAGCAAAAAAATACTGTATGTTTAAACTAATATATAGTTATAAATTTGATAATGTATTTTTAATGAATTCAGATTGGGCTTTAGACAACTTACTAAAGTTAATCTGCTTCAAGGTACCATCAAAATTATATTTAACAGTACAATGATCATTCCATTTTTCTTTGTTATTTAACTTGATGTCATCCGATTCATTCTCAAAGTAATTCAACAAAGCGTTAGTTAAATGGGTGCAAGTATAAGAAGCATTTTCTTTATACGCTTGTTTTTCACTTTCAAGTAAATCTTGATGAGCTTCAATGAAGTTAGTTAAAAAATCTTCTCTGGATTGCACTTCATCAGACAACTTAGACAATAAATTCAATATCTTACTAGATGTTTGGCCACCGATGCAATTTGGAGATGGATATAAAAGCACAATACTTTTAGGTATTTTTGCAGCCCTAATTGCTTTACCAACAGTTGTATGAGTTACTGTACCACCGAGAATTTTTTCCGAAATGTCTCGAAAAGAAAGCTTATCTTCGTAGTAATATTTTGACCAATTGTAACCTTTTTCAATTAAAGAAATCGTTTCGTGGCTATTTTCACTTTTAGTTAGCGCTAATGCATCAGCGTCACTAATTTCATTTGCAACGAAAATTTTATAATCAACGCCAGCATAATGCGTTGCCAAACGTCTTCTAGAGCCAAAAATAACCTCAACTTTATCCCCTACTTTACGGCCTAATGCTGCTGTATGTTGGAATCCAACGTCTTTAATTTTATCAATCAGTAAAGATAAAGTGTCTTGATTAAGCAACTCTTGATTACGTTCATTACCTTTAAAAACACTTGTGCTATCAAGTATTTCTGAGTTAGCTATTGTTGTAAGTTCTAACTCTATTGTTAGATTGTTTTCTGTTGGTGACGGTATACTAAAACTAGTGACACTTGGGTCTTCTAATAATTCAGGGTCAAACATCCCTGCCCTTTTGGCTCTTGCTTTAGGCATTAGTTAAACTCTCCAAAATCATTTCCCCATTGTTGTAAGATCAAAATTTCTATTTCATTTAAAACAGCCATCCAATTTTCATTTGCGGTTGTTAGCTGCTTTTTATTTTTTGGATAATCGCGACTCGCCATATCAAATATGGTCTTAAATCCATCAGCACAGACAGGAATAGCTTTAGAATGATTCACAACATTAGCCAGTACATCGCCTTCAAATGTCATACGTAAATCTTTCATAACTCGACTATGAACAGTTTCAGAGCGGCTTATTGCTTGTTGCTGAGAGTCATAATTATTAATTAAAAATTTAATAAAATCCCAGCCTTCATGGCCGGCTTCATCAAGCTTGCTATATATACCACCAAGCCGTTCAACGTATTTCATGGTTGAATCGTATACAACATACTCAGGTACAAATGGAATAATAATCCCTGTAGACGCATACAAAGCATTGACGAAAAGCTTATTTAAAGATGGTGCCGTATCAATAAAGATCACATCGAATTTATCAGATACTTTATCTATGACTTTTTCTTTTAAAATTCGATAAGCGCCAAGCGCATCGCCTGCAATCTGAACATCTTCTGCGTATTGTTCAAACATAAAGTCATCAATACGTGCAGGTAAAAACTTAAAATTAGGGATTCGTGTATCTTGAAAACAAGAATATACACACTCTTCCAATGTTTCCCCTTCATCTGGCTCACAGTTATCCGTTAAAATATCACCAATAGAGTAATCTTCATCGCTCATTGAAGGTAAACCAAATAGAGTTGAAGTGCCTTGAGGATCTAAATCAATGAAACCAACTCTCAACCTAGTATTATTGAAAGTAGAAAAGCCAATTGCAGCCGTTATTGCAGCTGTAGTTTTACCTACACCACCTTTTAATTGTGCAAATGCAATAACTTGACATTTATCGCCTTCGGCTCTTTTAAAAGGTTCTAACCCTTTTCTTTCTGCTAATTCGTGTAAATCAGCCAAAGTAAATTGAAAATGATTGTTACTATTTTGCGCAAATGTCATGTCTTTACATTTAGCAGCTAAAAAGCGATCGAATGCAGTTCGATTAGAAAAATTTAACCAGCTTGATGCTTCTTCCTTAGAATATGTTCTAAATTCTAAACAGCCTTGCTCGTCTAAGTAAAATTTCTGCCTTTGCTTTCTTCTTAGCCGTGCTCTTTTTACAAAAGTATTAAGCTTTTGCTTTGTTATATCTGTTTTCATATAAAATCCGATCCATTTAGACCTGCGCTTATAAATTTGTTCATAAATTACAAACAAATTTGGAATTTGTAAACATGTTTATTGTTTTTTTTGTAAAGGGGGTTTCCAATGGGCACACTCGAACAGCTACTCACTATATAACGAATAATTTTTAGCTTTAATCGACTAAAATGGAAAGGCTACAATCAATAATCAACTTAATCTGGTTGTCGTATCAGCAATAAATACGATTGTCTTTAAATAAACTTATGCTTTTATGCAAAATAAGCAGCACTCTCACCTAGAGCTAAATCAGTATAAATTGCGAGCATCAGAGCCATCACAGACAGTTCAATTCAAGGCGTATCATTGCAGGAATGTAGGCACCTTTCAAAATGATACAACACAGAAGTGAGCTGTCTGTGAGGTTCCTGAAAGGCTGGGCTAAAAGCCATTTATTCTGCGTTAAGTCGGCTTGGCATAGAACCACTATGCCTGTGCCAACTTGCCTTGCCTAAATGGCTTTTATCTCCAGCTGATTATCGCTATTTATATTGATTTAGCTCTATATAAAAACCAAAAAATACATTTCTAACAAATAGCGCTAAATCAAAAGAAAACACATGCAGAATAAATATTGTAAAGTAAATGCTTACACCTTTATATCTCGAGCTTCACTAAGCAGGTTGTTTTACAGCGTCAAATATATCTTAATCCAAGTGTTCA
>NZ_KQ130482.1:140953-734550 GCF_001050375.1 Catenovulum maritimum
TATGTTGTTTTTCATGCTTGTTTTTTCGACACTTTTGAGAGCAATAGATAATGTCATTCCACTTTCTTTCCCACTTTTTTCTCCAACTAAAGCTGAGTTGGCAAATAGGGCAAATTTTTGAGTCAAGGTGAAGTTTTTTGTGCGGCATTTTCTATTTAATCCAGCTCAATTGGTTCAGCATACTTGGGCCAAGCATTCATATCTTCAAAGTCACTATAGATATTTTGTTTACCTTGCCACTTATTGATAAAAGTATCGTCAGGATCGTATAAGTCTTTCTGCTTGTCTAAGTTAAAGTGTCTGCCACCTCTTGGATCGGCTCCAACACCAGCAATGTATTGCCAATTACCCCAGTTTGAAGCAGGATCGTAATCTATAAGTTGTTGTTCAAACCATGCAGCGCCATAGCGCCAATCTAATCTCATTTCGTTAACACAGCAACTTGCGACAATCTGTCGGCCTCTATTCGATAAATAACCTGTACTATTTAGCTGATGCATGCAAGCATTAACAATCGGGTAAGGCGTCAGCCCCTGACGCCATTTCAAAAATACGACGGGGTAAAATGAATTTAGTAGAGGCTTGTTGGTATTGGCTTTAAATAGATATAAAAATTTGCCTTGTTTGTGTGCATTCCATTGAAAATATTCTCGCCAAAGTAGTTCGAAAAACAGCCAGTAAGTCGATTCATTTTTTTCAAATTTTTGCTCATACAGCTTTAAGTCTTTGTAAATAGATCTTGCAGATACAGAGCCATTGGCTAGCCAAGGTGACCATTTTGATGAATTTCCCCAGCCTTCGAGCGCGTTTCTGGTTTCTTTGTATGTGAGTGGGGCTGGTGAAGAAAAGAACTGATTTAAGTGCTTGATCGCCGCTGATTCGCCACCTGAAAAAATAAATTTATTGTCGTTTGGTGATTTACTGGAAAGTGAATCGATTGTATCTACCTCATTCAATAATAAATTAGATGGCAGCGGTGGATAATAATCAACTCTTTGCTTGGCGTCTGGTATTGTTAGCTTTTCAGCTATTTTTCTAAAAGCAGTGAAGTGCTGAGGTAAATCAGTTAATTCAAATGGTAAATCTTCGGCGTCGAATAGAGTGTGAGAGTGCTTTTGTATGAATTTAATTTTGTTGTAATGCTTTTCAAGTTTTTGCCAGCATAGTGTCTCGAAATAGCCCGCGTTGACACTACTAAATATTTGATCTGGCTTAATTAACTCAATCCATTTACTTAAACCTTGGGTAACTGATAGTTGCTCGATGAATAATATTTGACCGGTTAATTTTATTTGCTGTTGTAAATCTTTGAGGCTTTGCGTTAAAAAGTTAGATCTAGCATGTCCAATTGATTTGGTTTGTAATTTGGTTGATCTCTTTGATGCAGGATCAAGGCAATAAAGCAGGACTAATTCATCACTTTGCTCTATCGCTGTCAAAAGTGCAGGATTGTCATTAAGCCGTAAATCGTTGGTAAAAAGAAAAATTGAGCGCATTTAGCTAACCATAATATTTACATTATTAATCATCTAAACGCTCATTAGCCCATGTTAGATCAATTACAACTCAATCAATATTAATAACTTAACTCGGGGTAGCAACTTGCCTTCTTGAAGGCCTTGTTCTAATAAAAAATACTTCTCAATAAATAAAAATAAATTATATCAATAACTTAATAGAGAAAAATGAGTGAGTAAAGATCCCACTAAAAACTAATTTTTATTTTCATATGCGTATCTGGTTTTTCTGCTAAACCACACATTTCATCATATGCAGTTTCTGCTTCAAGCCAAATATTGTTGCAGTCAATTTTCGTCAATATAGATTTCACTTGGGTTAGACTTTTGCATTTTAGTATGTGCCCTGAATTGCCTATAACATAGCCTGAATTTTCATTACCTGAGGAATCAATCCGCATAGCTTCTAATAAGTAAATTCCAGATTCAAAGCTGTGAACAGATATTGAATCAGCGCCATTTAAAGTGAGTGATTTTAGTGCATGCTGCATAGCCGCGTCCTCTTTTTTGGTGGAATAGTAAAGTTAGGCTTGAACTTATTTCAATTTACACTGATTTGATTCACAAGGTTTTTTTCCTGTAAGCCAATAGGATATCTGGTATCTATTTCTGGCAAACCATAAATAAACTTTATCAGCAAAAAAACGAATAATAGGCCACCTCAGGGGAGCAATTAAGTATCCTCGACCAACTATTTTCCACGCTTTGTGAGTCACATCTAAACCATATAAGAAGTACGTGTTGCCATCACCGTCATCACACTCAGCGTGTAGTATAAGGTTCGCCTCTTCAATATTTATGCTCGGATAGATTTGAGTAAAGTTTTCGGCATGAATGTCTGCAAATGCTAAAGTATTGTTCTTGTCCAGTTTAGCTAAATGCTGCATCTCATTGATACACAGGGGGCAATAACTATCGTAAAAAATGGTTAGCTTAGGAGTCATGTTAAACCTGATACGGACACTGAATCGTTTAATTAATTTTTATTTTACGTGGCTATTTTAAATATCGATCAATCTGTAGAGTGTTAGCCGCTATATAAACTACTGAACAAAAATATTCGAATGTTGTCTTGTTTGAACTAGTCTCCGCTTGTCTTTGAAAACGAGTCAAAGAAGGATGCGATAATAAAATTTACATAATGAAGCTTGAGGTATCTAATAACTCTGGTTCGGTTTCTACATTTTTTCAGTAAAATGCTAATTTAACCAAGTTTTATTGGTTCCATATGACAGCAGTCATAGAGTTCAAAAGGAGTATCACACTATGCAATTTGAAAAGGATTTAACATCACCCTATAAAGATCTTTTTATTTATGTCAGAGATTACCTGCTCAGTTTTGATGGCGTGACAGAAATTAAAAAAGATAAAATCACAACTTATTCTTTTAGTGGTTCGGCATTATGTCACCTAAGAACTATGCCACATGGTGTAGATATAGGGTTTCTTAAAGGTGCCTTTATTGAAGATTCACTTGGACAATTACACGGAAAAACTAAAAGAATGCGAGTATTGTCTATAGAGACAATTGAAGCAGATTCTATCGACTTTTATATTAAAGCTGCTCTTAAATTAAATGCCTAACACAGATGAGTTATTTTATTTGTTTGCAGGGATGAGACTGACTCGTCCCTGCATCAGTTTGTCTTTTATCTTGTCCTTATTTAATTAACGTGCATTTAGTGCGGCTGCTTTCGCTAACATTGCAGTTAAATCCGCTTGGTTATGCCATTGGTCCTTAACAAACACTCCTGTAACTTGCTGAGCATTTTCAATATTTTCTAAAGGATTATTTCTGACCATAAAAAAATCAGCTAATTTTCCTTGCTCAATGCTTCCACGCTCGTCATCTTCTCCTAAATATCGAGCAACGTTAATGGTACCTGTTTCTAGCGCTTGGAAAGGGCTTAAACCAGCCTTAACCATAATGCCTAATTCTTTGTGTACAGAAAACCCAGGTATAACTGTACCAAAAGCATCGACTCCTAAAATTAATTGCACGCCTTGTTGTTGAAATTGTGCCATTAAGGTTTGTATCAAATTATTATTATGTTTAATCGCTTCTAGTGTAAATGGCCAGTTCGGATCACGATAAGGGTTTTGTGAATCACTTAAATACTGCTCTTTAATCCATTTTGGCAAATACTTATTGTGCTCGCGTGTTGCAAGTGCTGAAAAACGTTCATCGTCTAACCAATCAGTAATGGCATCAAATATTGTTAAGGTGGTTACTATAGCTGTATCTGATTCGATAAACGCTTTTGCCATCTCTAAGCGGTATTCGGGTTTTTCAAAATCAGCTAATTTTTTAGCGTGATCCCTAAAAAATATTTTTGCGTCCACTTCTTCAGTGTGGGGTTCATGCATAGAGATATACAACAACTCCTCAACATGCTCTACAGAGTCCATCCTCAAAGTGTCTGCTAATGGCATTTTATGCTGGGTGTGGCCAGTGACCATGATGTTATTCTGCTTTGAGACAGTTAACACTAAGTCATAAATATCTTGTGGTAAATCTGCATGAATTTTTACCACATCAAAACCATTTTCAACGTAAAAACGCATCATTTTTTCTGCCGCGGCCATATCTGGCAAATTTTCTGGTTTTAATTGTGGGCCACTCACTAAATATCGTGGGCCTGTCATCTGCCTGTTTTTTAATTTATCTCGTAATGCAAGGTGGTCTTGATCACCATCTTTTAATGACATATTGCGGACGGTAGTTACTCCGTTCGCTATATATTGATTAAACATTGCTTGGGGATTCATACGTAAATGACTGTGCATATCTGCTAAACCTGGTAATACATATTGGTCTTTGCCATCAATAGTCGTAACTGCTTGGTAATCGAGTGTTTCATCATCAGATAAAATCGCAACAATGCGCTCATCTTTAACTAACACAGTACGGTTTCTGAGTACTTGTTCTTGATTCATAGGGACAAGGTTGACATGCGTAAAAGCAAAATCAACAGCCATAGGAGGTTGCACAGTATCTTGTGGTAAAACGGTTTGTTTAAAATCAGAGCAAGCAATACTCACTATAGATAAAAGAAAAGTGAGCGTGATTTTGATTAAATAATTCATTGTTATCTGCCTATATTAAATATGCTTTAACTCTACAAAAATATCGCGGCGTCATCGTCTAAAATTAAAAAACTGCACCAATAATATGATTTCGTACGGGTGCAGAATAATATAGTTAATTGTTATTTAAGGATTTAATATATTCTGACGGAGTGAGATTAGTTTGCTTTTTAAAAACGGCATTAAAGGTAGATTTAGAACTAAAGCCAGCATCAAACGCAATTGCTAAGATATTAGCCGCTTGTTTTTGTTCTTGTAGTTTCGCTTTTACAACGTTAATTCGTTTGCCATTGATATAATCAGAAAAATTAATGTCGCCACCTTTATTAATCGTCCAAGAAACTAATTGCTCACTTAAACCTAAACTTTGAGATAGATCTCGCAATGAATACTTCGCCTGCAAAAAGCTCTGGCTGTTTGTTAGGTAGTTTTCAATATCGGCAAAAATAACCTTTGCTTGTTGGTGCTCTTTATCTGCTTGCTCTAATTTCTCTTTTTTTAGCGAGATAGATTCCATATCTTCAAAGCTATTATAGAGTTCGGGCTGTCGTATTGCGTTAATGATTAAATAGCTTGTTAACGACAAAGCAATAAACGTACTAATAAAATACCAATGTACTAACACTTCAATATCAAGCACTAATTGTAAGTTCAAGCGTGTAAAATCGACAATTTCAATCACACTGACCACTGTTAAAGTATTGAATAACCAGCCTAAAGCATAACCATCGTAATCAACAGTTGTTTCCTTTAAATAAACACGATAGCGCCATAATAGGCGGAAACTCATCACTAAATAAATGGCCAAACTAATATAAGCAATAGCGAGCACCTGAGGCCACCAAGGGGTAAAAGCTATTGCGATAACGGCAGGCATTAAATGAATTAAATGAGCTTTTACTCTGAAATCGCGATAAATCATATTTTTAACTAAGAGATAATATAGCGGCCCTAACGCTACTTGCATGGCGGGTGTGACTAACCAGTATTGGCGGGTAATGTTTAATTCTTCAATAATATTAATAAATTCTAAACTATGCAAAGCTAAGAGCATAACTAAGCCTTTATATTGTGGCTTACCCATGACCATAAAAATGCCGAGTACTGCAATCGTGGTAAAAATAATGTGAAGAATATTAACGGGGTAAATGGAAATTAGCGTCATTATTATTGTTTTAGCCAATTGATTTTTATAATTAAATAAAATATATCACAAAGCAATAACAACATAAATGTAGCATCGATTTTTGCTATACCACTGAAGTGGTTTGCGCGGCTGTGCAGCTATTATTTGTATCTAGGGTAGATATGTCCGTACTCGTTTTGTATGTTCTCAAGCATATAGCACTTTATATGATCGAAATTGTTATAAGTGGTATTAACTATGACATGTTGGTCATTTTATTTAAGTAAGTAAGTACTTGCGAACTTAGGTTGTTGTTTTAATTTTTACCTTTATTGCAATGGCAACAATAACAGCGAACTCCAACTGTTTCAGGTCAGTTTTTAAGTAGATGGATCACATCTAGATTATACATATGATGAAAATCATAGTGATATCTTTATAAAATTAAACAATGTTATGTATTTTGTTTAGTTTATTCTATATTCTTAGTATTCCAATATAGTTTGTGTGATGATTTTTGATGAAAAATTTGGTCGGTAAGGTTTTTATTTTATTTAGTTCTATTTTTTTGATATTGGGTTGCGACGCCACTAAGGTGCAGCTTTCCGATGAACAGGTGACGGGAAACAATCAGGCTCAGCCAGCTAAACGTCCGAATATCTTGTTAGTTTTATTAGATGACCTAGGTTATGCAGATTTGGGTTATATGCCACATAGCGAACCTGATATTTATACTCCTTCTATTGATGCTTTGGCACAGCAAGGTACACGTTTTTCTCAAGCGTATGTATCTCACGCATATTGTGGACCCAGTCGAGCAGGCATTATGACTGGGCGCTATCAGCATGAGTTTGGTTCTCAATTTAATTTGGCTGATTACTCGGTGCATGGTGTTCCAACCAGCGAAACTTTTTTCAGTACGGTTTTAAAAAGTGCTGACTATTCGACAGGGTTGGTTGGTAAATGGCATTTGGGTGAGGAGCCTGAATATCGCCCAAATGTTCGAGGTTTTGACTATTTTTATGGCATGCTAGGGGGTGGGCATGTTTACCACACTAAAGATTTTGTACGCGTAAAAGATTATGACCCCGCCGCCAAATCGGTTTGGCTGTACAAAGCGCCGTTAATGGAAAATGACCGCTACGCGAGCGAAGCGGGATACGACAATAATCTATATATAACAGATATGTTGACTGATGTTGCGATTGGTTATATTGAGCGTGAAAGTGCTAAGCCTAATCCGTTTTTCTTATTTATGAGCTACAACGCGCCGCATACACCAGAGGAGGCGAAAGAGGAAGACATCGCTGCCTTAAAACAAATTTTAGGGGATAAAGCAGCACAAGATCAGAAACGACTAACCTACACTGCTATGGTATATGCGGTTGACCGCGGGATGAAGCGCATTGTTGAAAAGCTTAAACAAACTGGCGTATATGAAGATACGCTAATTGTGTTTTTAAGTGATAATGGTGGCCGAATTAATAACGCTAGTGCACGCAATACGCCACTTAAAATGGGCAAAACCTCAGTTTATGAAGGTGGAGTAAGAGTACCTATGTTTTGGCATTGGCCAAATGGTAACTTACCTAAAACGACCTATGATCACCCTGTTTCAGCATTAGATTTTTACCCAACGTTTACCGCGTTAGCGCAAGGGAAAATCCCGCAGAATAAACAATTAGATGGTAAAAATATCTTAAGTGCCGTACGAGCCAATGAAAATGCTCGTGTAAACGAGGCACTGTATTTTATGATGCATTTACCTACGACGGATGGTGGTTTAAATCAAACAGCTATCGTTTTAAATGATAATAAATGGTTTACAGATGGCAAGGGAGATTGGCAATTTTATGATTTAGCCAATGATATTTCAGAACAGCATGGTCAGCCTTTTGGGCCGGATAAACAAGCTATGTTGTCTGAGTTAGAGCAGTGGGCATGTGGCCATATTAGACCGCAATGGTTTGACTCATCAAGGTATGGGTTTGAAGCCGCTTGGGATAAAAATAATATGCCGAATTTCCCTAAAACCTTTTCTCAAATCTCTACTCAGGGCAAATGTAAATAACCTCAAATGTTGCACCCAATATCGAGTTGGGTGCTTCCACAGCTATAAACTTTTCCTAGTTCGTTCGAGAGAAACTAATTAAGAAATGATCGAGCAGGTACTATGAATAATTAGGTATGCTTGGCTATGAAAAGCGGATTGTCATTTATAGCGTTATGCTTATCCAATAGAACTATCTTTGCAAAAAGCTCCTGATACGGGCACCTAATTTAAAAATGCCCGCTAGACCTAGATTTCCGCTGCCAGTGAGCCTTTTAAACGATTAATCAAACATTCTTTGCCCTTAGCTAACGTATCAAGTTTCTTAAATACTTTTCCCAATTTTTTACCTTGCGATTGATATTTTTTTTAAAAGTTTTGCATGGAAGTTAACGCAACTCATCACTTTAAAGCCTCTTGAATCTATTGGACAGCCTTGTAAATTAGCGTTTGACTCTACTTGTTTTGATATCAGAGCTTGCTGCTGAGAAGAGTTCTTTTTTATCTGGGATCTGATTAGTAACAAGTCTTCTTCTAATTGTGCCAAATTGACATCCTTGCTAGGCGTTTCAATTAACGAGCAGTCTACAATGTGGTCTTTGACTTTTTTGCTGCTAGAGCAAGAGGCTAAAAAGATCACAATTAATATCAATGCAGTTTTAGTGTAACGCATAATTATCCTTATTAATTTTGTTATCCGGGTGGAGCGCTAAATAAATTTATTTTTGGACGACTATTTTATAATAGATAATTAATATTGTTAACAGTTGACTTCAATCTAAAGCCCCCCTTTAATTTAATGCAAATCCACGATTAACTAGCAAGATGGGTAAACAACTTTCTGGTTACGCATTTTTAGCCATTGCTTTTGCCTGACTAAGAATTTTCTCGAAAGTGGCTAAGTAAGGCTTAGCTTCTTTTATACGCTTGATCGCGCGGAAATCTCTTGATGCATCACTTAATTTATTGAGCTTTATATTAGCAATAAACCGCTCTTTTAAAACAGAAAGCTTAAACATTGGCTCGGTTATTTTAGAGTGAAATTTAATCGTATTGAGGTGCGATAATTGTTGCTCAATATTACCTGTTTTTTGCGCATAAGAAGCCGATAAATTATGATAAAAGTTTTGCTCGGTTAAATTATAAAGATGGTTAATATCAATGTCAGCTAACATTGCTTTTGCTTCATCTAACTCATTATTTTCTAGTCGCTTGTTTATTTTTAGAAAGCGTTTTTTTAGATTTAAATCGAGTATTTTTTTACCTTCGAATAAAAACGTTAATTCAACCGTCATTTTTTTAGACTTAACCGTGACACCATTTTTGAGCGCCGGCTTATATTTCCATTCACGAAGTGCCAATTCAGCTTCAGTTTTGAATTCTTCAACCCCAAAAAATTTCAACGGTTTTATGTCCACCACATTACCTTGTTCATTAACAAAAAAGCTCAAGCGAACCCAACCTTCTTGTTTTTTACGAAGCGCAGATGAAGGATATTTAGGCTCTATTCGTTCAATGGGTTTAGGGTGAATATAATCATCTTGCGATAAAGGTTTAGCCTGTGCATTAGTCATCAGCAAAGCAGAAAAAGTTAAATAAAGCGCCAAAGTTAAAAGTTGTGCTATGTGTGTAGCTACTCTTTTTGTGAAAAGCATTAAAGTGATTCCTTATCATTATTTTTATTCAAAAAAAAAAGCAGTGTGACAGGCATTGCTAATATATTTAAATTACAATGGCTTAACGGTTTGTGTGTATTTCGTGTTCGATGTTTATGTGTCAAGATTCTAATAAATCAGCTGATTAAACGTAAAAGAGCATCACTAGGATGCTCTTTTGTTTACAAGTGCTATAAATTGCTAGCGATATCGTCTACCCAATGCCACTAATGTTAAGAACAGCATAACAAGAGGTGATGTACTACCACCAGATGACTCATTACCCGCAGAGTCATTTGAATCTGGTGGTGTGGTTTCTGCTGGCTTAGCTTCAACAGTAAGTGTCGCTGTTGTTTGTGCTGTGGCGTCACCGCTGTCAGTTACGACTGCTTTTACCGTATAAGTACCGGCAGATAATGTGCTTAAACCTGAGCTTGCTTGTGTCCATTGATATGGCGCTGCAGTATCTTCTGACACCAATACGTTATTAATATACAAGGCAACGTGCTTAATATTACGTGTTGTCATAGATGTTGCTGCATCTACTGAGAATGCAAGTGAGCTATAGCCTTCCGTTACAGTTTGTGTACCTTTGGTAAAGCTTATGGTTGGGGCTATCAATGTTTCTTGCACTGTTAATTGGGCACTGGTTTGCGCTGTCATGTCACCACTGTCAGTTGCGACTGCTTTTATAGTATAAGTGCCGACAGATAATGCGCTTAAGGCCGAGCTTGCTTGCGTCCATTCATAAGGTGCTGCAGTGTCTTCAGATATCAATACGTCATTAATATATAGAGCAACGTGCTTAATATTGCGCGATGCCATTGATGTTGCTGCATTTACTGAAAATGTAAGTGAAGTATAACCCTCAGTTACGGTTTGTGTACCTTGGGTAAAGCTAACGCTTGGAGCTACCAGTTTTTCTTGCACAATTAACTGGGCGCTTGCTTCGGCTGTTACACCTTCACTGTCAGTTGCAATTGCTTTTAACGTGTGTGTACCTACTGGGAAGCCTAGCAACTCAGCTTTTAATGTTTCGTTATGACCCCAATCGTATGGCGCGACTGATTCTTGACGAATCAAGGTGTTGTTTACAAATAATTCAACTTTAGCGATGCTGCGATCATCTACTGGTGAGTCGGCCGCAACATTTAGTTTCAAGCTGGTGTAGCCTTCTTCAACTGTTACGTCACCTTCTGGGAAGCTAACTGATGGGGTTGGATCAATTACTGTTAGTTTAATTGAGGTTTCAGCTGTATCCCCTTGGCTATCAGTCACTTTCGCTTTTAATGTGTATTCACCCACATCTAAGCTAGATAATTGTGTACTGGCTTGTGTCCACTCGTATGGTGAACTTGCATCGTTAGAAACCAGCTGGTCATCCAAATACAAATCAACACCTGTAATTGTGCGAGTCACATCTGGTGTAGCCGCATTGACAGTTATGCTCAGACTGTTGTAATTTTTTAACAAGGTAAGCTCTGATTCAGTAAATGAAATCGTAGGCGTTGGCTCTACTACTATTAATGTCATTAGGGCTTCTGCAGTATCCCCAGCGCTATCGGTTGCAATTGCTTTTAGCGCATAGCTGCCAACGGCTAAACTTTGTAATTGAGTATCCGCTTCTGACCACTTAAATGTTGGCCCGTTTAAGGTTGAAACCAACTGGTTATCAATGTAAAGCGCAACATTGTTAACAGAGACGGAAGAATCAGTTGAGGATGCTGTCGTTGTAATGTTTAAACTTGAGTAGTCTTTAACCACAGTGAGCGCACTTTGCTCAAATACAACCGATGTAGTAGACAAACCCAAATCGATAACTTGTAGGTGCAATGGTCTTGCTGCACCCGAAGCGGCTTCCATTAAGTAATAATAAACTTTGCCACCTTTAGCATGTGAAACGCCGTGCTGGAAGTTAGTTGTGGTTGTGATGTCGGTATAAATTCGACTAAATTGCGTAGTACCACCTTTCGCAACTTCAATATAAGGCTTTTTATTTTCTAAACCTATGATGTAAACATCATCACCAATAGCATTAATTTCAGAAGCGCCAGTAATACCTGGTGCATGAATAAAGTCAGTTGCGCCAGCTGGTTTGTATAGATGACCATAAACTGTCTTGTTATTCTCATTATCTTTAACTCGATGGATTATATGAATGTCCCCCTTATCTGTTACAGTCCAGTCAAAGTTACCCACTATATGTACTTTGTTTGCTTGGGTTGTGTCTACTAAGTCACCAGGCTCATAAATTTTAATTTCGTCGGCATCAACTAACGGCCAAGTAATTTGTTTGCCTGTGTGGTCGCGCCAAATGTTGTTTGCTGGATCGTCTAAGTAAGCATAATAAATACCGTTTTGGTAAATGAATTTGTCGTTGTTATTGCTACTACGTCTTTGGAAACCGACACGCAACTTACCATTTACGTACTTCATTTCACCATAAAGACCCCAGTTATAATCTTGGCCATGACTTTTTTGGTTTCTGTGATTAAACGCTTCGAACAGGCTCCATTTCTGTGCATCTGCATCATAGCTATTATAATAATAAGCACCGTTATTATTTCCGCCCCAGCGCATAAAGTGCAGTAGTTCACCTTCTTGGGTTTCAAAAAATTTAGGATAAGTTAATGCAGAAAAATTACGTTTATCGGCTAAATCTCCACTCATGGTTAGGTGTTTGTAATCGTCCGGTCCTGTGCTAACTGAACTGGTGTCTTTGACAAATTGCTTTTCTAGGGTGAAATCATCATCAGCAACTTCGGCGGCGCCGGGCAAACTGTAGCTGTAGCGGAAAAAGTCGTCTTTGAATCTGTCGTCGTCAAATTTTGCATTTGGAATGCTGTTGTCGTCATAGGCGTGTAAATCATACACCATATGTATGGTGCCATTTTTCGGGCTAATGGCTAAGCCTATGGTGTTGTGCGATTCACCAATCCACCAATTGCCCTGAAAACCATTGTGTTGATGTGGGAATTCTATTGTTTTTACTATACCTGTATTAGTGTCTAAACGAGACAACATTACGTGGCGGTCATCTTTACCGCCTCGGTACCATGTCATAAATACATATTGTTTATATACTTTTATTGAATCACCGTGTGCTGAAATATTGCCACCAAATTTGAAATGGTATTTTGTATCATCTTTAAGCTCCTGGGTACTGAGCTTTGGGCTGGCAGTATCAATATCAGAACCATCAAAGTGCAAAGCATTGTCGGCTATTTTTGTCGAGGATTCTAACGTGACGCTTGCATTTGCAGTTGTCGCGGCTAATAAAATTAAGCCAGCGCTGCAGCTGGTTAAAATTTTATTGAGTCGTGAAAGAGCGGTGATTTGTATAAACATTTTTCAGTTACCTTAACTTTCTTAGTCGTGTATTAACTTAATTTCATCATTATTGTATCATTTGTTTACATTGTTAATCAAATGCGGTCATAAGTATTTAAATTTAGTCTAATTAATTCACTGGTATTAGGTTAATTTAAGCTTTATAAAAAGCTTGCTAGGTGACTGCTTAATATGAAATCAGCTGTAATTTTTCCAAACTAGAACAACTTAGTTGAACAATTAAAATTGATTGTTTTTGTTCTTTTATGGTAATTAATGAAATAAATGGACTAAAATTCAGGTGGAACTGTACTAGGTTGCTCCCATAGGTATTTATATGAAATGTTTAAAACAAAAATCAGTTAGTAAATTTTCCACTCTTAAAGCTGGATTGATGTCCGCACTAATGGTGACATCAAGTGTGTTGCTTAGTGCTTGCTCGTCTTCACAGTCTGAGTCGTCAACTTCAGCGCAATCAACTTCAACCCAAAGCTTTATGGCGCAACGTAGTGCCTTAATTGCCAAGTATTCAGCTGAAGATAAAGTTTTTGCAGCTTTACAAGCTCAGGTTAAGCCTGGTGACTCAGAAAGTGCAGAATATTGGCGCTGGCGTATCGATCAGTATTTATATGGTCAGTACCCTGAATATCAGCCTATTTACAATGCATACAAAAAAGGCAAAGGGTTTCACGACATTTATGAAATGCCGCCCGAGCAATTGGGGCCGAAAAAACCAATAGCGGAAAAATTACCCGATCTACCAGCTGGTTATTTTTCTGATAACTTAGAAGGCAACCCTCATGCAGGTTGGCATGATGTTGTCGGTGATAAGCTTTATATTACTTATCAAGGCGAGTTAACTGACCCATATATTGCAAGTTATGACTTAGTCACTCATGAGTGGCAAGGGCCTTATAAAGCGGCTGAAAGTACGTTATCAAAAGGCGATAGAAAAATTGATAGTCATGGTCGCCCAATCATTGAAATAGACAGTAAAGGCCATTTACATCTGATTTACGGTGGCCATGGGGGAGAGCGGGAAGATGGTTTAAATCCTATGTCGATCGACACGCCACATGCGGGTGGCAGAATGCTGCATGTGATGTCGGAAAAGCCGTATGACATTAGCAAGTTTGTTTATGTAGATGATATTACGCCGTTTGCTTCATATACAGCCAGTGAAAAAATGGCGAACGGTGATATTTACTTATTTACCCGTGCAGGTACGCATAAGTCTCCTTGGGTTTATTACAAAATGCCAGCAGGGCAGAGCCGATTTGAAAAACCCGTTATTTTCACTTGGCCAACCGCACAAAAAGATAATCCTATAAATGTAGATACCTTCTATATTAAACCTTTGCGTGTTTCGGATACTGAAATTGCCATTAGCTCTTTGTGGCATGAATGTAACTTCCTTGAATATCACGATAAAACCACTTATTCGCGAGTAAATGTTTATTACATGAAGTTAGATACAACCACAGGTAATATGTACAACGCTCAAGGTGAAAAGTTACCTTTGCCAATTACATTAGAGATAGCTGATCAAAAAACGCTTGCGTTTGACTCAACTCAAAGAGAAGAAACACCATTTGGAACCGATCCGTTAATTTTAGAAGATGGTCGTCCCGCCGTCGCATACCAAGCACGAACTAAAGATTATCGTGAGATGCGTATGGTGTCCTACAACAATGGTCAGTGGGTACATAGCCAACCTATGCCTGGCACAACTAAAAGAAGTTTACGCGATCTAAATAATAATCAAATTGAACAAATTATTAGCCTTGAAGCTTTGGGTAGTGCGCAAGCGCAAACTAATGCAGTTGTCGTCTATAGAAATAGTAAAGGAATGACTGTATTTGCCACAGCAAGCAGCCAAAATGGTCGCGATTGGCAAGTTGAAAAAGAACAATTTAGCTTAAGTAAATCACGCATTATGTTGGAGGCAGTTAAAAATTCAGCAGGCGATACGGTTGCCGTTATTTTAAGTATTAGACGCGGTGACGCTCAGCGCTTGTATTTATGGCAGGATGGCGCTCTTCGAGGTATATAGTTTTGAGTAATATATTTATCCTGAGTCCAGGTTACTTAGAGTTAATTCAATTAAAAGGTATGATTTGTGATGATTAATAACAAGCAACTTCTTATTAGCATTGTTTGCGTTTTATCTGCGTGCAGTGCAACAGATAAAAAATTAACCGCGCCCGCTACAAATGACAAAGTACAAAGCACGGTAACATACTCAAAAAAAATTGATTGGCCAGTAGATAATGTTGCCTTTTGTAATGCGGCTTTAGACGAAGCAACAATGCAATACGATGGTTTTAGAAAAACTTATACGGATCCAAGCAAAGTACCAAGATCATTTAGCAATGGAGTTACAAGGTTTGATCCTATGTTGGGATGGACAACTGGATTTGTTGCTGGAAGCTTTTGGAATTTGTATGAACATAATAAAAACCAAACATGGCTAGATACTGCGACAGAATGGACTAAGGCGCTCGAGAAAAATCAGTACAATCGTAAAACTCATGACATTGGTTTTATTATTTATGATAGTTTTGGTAATGGTTTGCGCTTGACTAACAACAAGGCGTATGAAGATGTTATCGTGAGCGCTGCCAAAACTTTAATGGAGCGATTTAACCCTCAAATAGGTGTTACTTATTCTTGGAGTTGGGGTACGTGGGAATTTCCAGTCATCATAGATAACATGATGAACTTAGAGTTGTTATATCGTGCATCTGAAATCACTGGTGACTCAGTTTATAGAGATGCTGCTATTAGTCATGCAACTATCACTATGGAACATCACTTCCGAGACGACTACAGCTCATTTCATTTAGTTAATTATGATCGAGAAACGGGGAAGCCAAACTGGAAACAAACTTTCCAAGGTATCGCTGACGATTCTTCTTGGTCACGTGGTCAAGGTTGGGGGTTATATGGTTATACTATGAGTTATCGTTTCACTAAGGAAGATAAATTCTTAGAGCATGCTCGTGGTATTGCAAACTACATTTTAACTCATCCCAATATGCCAGAAGACTTGGTACCTTACTTTGATTATGATGCGCCAAAATATCCTGAAGTGACTCTATACCGTGATTCGTCAGCTGCATCTTTGGTTGCCAGTGCCTTGTTAGAGCTGTCGACTTTTGTTGAAGAGGCTGAATCTAAGCGTTATTACGATGCTGCGATTAAAATGTTACGGTCATTATCTTCACCAGCTTACCTAGCAGATAAAGGACAAAATGGACATTTCTTGCTAAAACAAGCGACAGGTAATTATCCGGCAAATGATGAACTTAACTCACCATTGAATTACGGCGATTACTACTATCTACAAGCCTTAAATCGCTGTAAAGCGCTTTAAGGGTGTGGCTCTTTACGTAATTTTTGAGTAATAGGCTATTTTATTCATTAACAAAGCAGAATGAACACAGGTTAGGCAGCGCAGTTTTGGTTCGTACTTAGTCCAAACTGTGCCATCTAGCAGTGCAATCCAATCATATTAACGGAGAAATCGGCCATTGCCTTTGGTAATGTTTTCTCCTTTTATAGCTTCTTTGTGTGACAGGCATTGTTAAATTAATATTTTTCAAAAGCTATATATAACAATTGGTTAGGTTGGTCTTATTGTGAGCGAGAAGCTTTGTTGCGCGTTCTTAATATAGGATTAGATGTTTAAAGCCTAATAACGCTTTTCCGGTTTTAGGCTTATTCCTTAGGTATTTTTAAGTCGTGCCCAACACGTTTCCTCATTTGTTTTGCGATTAATCTCCGCGTCTGATTTTGATTCCCCTTGCAGTACATTCTGCTGGTGTTGAGCAATGATTTTTGCCGCTTGATAGCTGGGTCTACTCAACATTTTAGCAGGGGTTGTCGGTTGAATTAGCGTAATAAAGGCTGTTGAGATAGGGGCGCTATCTTTTACATAGGGTGCCTTTTCTTTAAGAGTAGAAATACCACACCAAACCGTGTTATTAATCTTTTTAATGGTAAAGCCTTTTGAACCATTTGCTTGAGCTAACTGCGCACTATGAAATAACAACATATTTTCAGCTCGTGTTTTACTACTCCCATTATCAAGTTTTACAGTTATTTTATAATAATGTTTGGCTTTTATAATTTCTTCTGTCACGCCAACTTTATAAAAGTTATTCATATAACCACGTTTATAAGGTAAAGAATCTACTACTTGGTAAGGTGCCGGCTGATAGGCGCAGCCAACAATAAATAAGCCAATAAAAAAGCATAAAAGTTTAAAAAGCTTCATTAGTCTGTCCCTGAATTAATTGCCATCACAAGCATTAAGATAACGTTCTTGGTTTTTTATTAAGCTTGTTTCGTCAATTATGGCTTCGACTTTGGGTTGGGCTATATCTTTGACATTTTTTGCGACATAGATTTTTTGCTTTTTAACGGTTTCTTTTCCATCATTTATGAGAAGCACAAAACCTGAGTACTTTGGCCCTGCTTCCTGAGTTGACCTTTGCCCTGAATAACGAGTCTTAGTGCCATAGCACCATCTGCCAGTTTTTCTTTTTTCAATTGAAAACTTCTCAAAGTTTTTGCTCATCGCTAGATTAGCTGCATGTAAATAAAACATATCTTTTGCGCGTTCAGCGGAACTTGTGCCTGTTAATTTCACAGCAACGTGATAAATACGATCATTAACTTTCTCTTCGGTGACGCCTAGGTGATAGGAGTTAAATGACTTTCCTTTTTTATAATTAGTTGATGAATTAACTTCGTAAGGCGTTTGTGTGGTTTGACAGCCTGTTAATAAGACCGAGGCAAGCAAAGAAAGTGAGGCTATAAATTTATGCTTCAATGTGTAGATCCTTTTACAAATAATAATTTATTGAGTTTATGTTTTTTGATTGTAAAGGGTTTTTTTTGGTTGTAAATGGTCTGTTTTGATTTTTAAAGACTGAGTTTGGTTTTTGTTGTTTTTGCATATAAAGAATGCTGTTTTGATGATTCTTCTCGGTTAGGCTGTTAAAATCATTCACCAAATTAGGCTTTTAATTTCTTTGAGACGTTTTGATGTTACAACAAAAAAATGTATTACTTTTTGACCTCGATGGCACCTTAGTGAATAGCGCACCTGATCTCGCTTTAGCAGTTAACCGAACGCTTAAAGATTTAGGTAAGAAAACATTTGATGGAGATACCATTCATCATTGGGTTGGTAATGGTGCTAAGGTATTAATATCTCGCGCTTTATCTGGTTCAGCCGATATAGATCCTAAATTAGATCAATCACTCATTAATGACGCCTTAGCCATTTTTTTAGCCCACTACGAACAATGTTTATGTGTGGAATCTGTTTTGTATCCAGGTGTTAAAGAGGGCCTAGTTAGCTTAAAATCAGCAGGTTTCCGCCTAGCCATTATTACCAATAAGCCTGCCGTTTTTATTCAACCTATTCTGGAAGGTTTAGAGGTTGATAATTTGTTTGAGTTATTAATTGGCGGCGATACGCTACCTCAGCGAAAGCCAGATCCTGCACAACTTAATTATGCCTTAGCAGAGCTGAATGTGACTGCCGAACAGTGCTGGATGATAGGTGATTCTAAGAATGATATTTTAGCTGCGAAAGCGGCCAACATAGCGAGTGTAGGCTTAACCTATGGTTATAATTATGGAGAAAGTATTGCTAATTATCACCCTGAGTTATGCTTTGATACATTTGCCCAGTTAACTGAATCTTTGTTGGCAAAATAATTTTTTTTAGTTTAAAAATTTTGCGCTAATGCCTTTGGGTATTCGCGCTGTTCTGCCAGAGCATTGGCGCATTTGGTTATTTCAGCTGCCGAGCACTTTAGGGTTACCGGAAAGTAATGTTCAGTTAAATAACAGCCTAATTCGGTATTATCTACTAGATTACTCTGAATTAAATTCGCAAGAATTGCATCCGACGCAGCTAAAGCCGAAGATGCCTTTACAATTTCAGCTCGAGCATAATTTTGACTATCAAAAGAAACATCGGCAGCACGCAAATCAGGATCTTCACCTGGAATTTGTTGTGCGCCAAATAACGGCTTCGCCGCTGTTGTTGCAGCACTAAAAGCGGGTATAAATTGAGCTAAATGCTCTATTGAACCTAGCGTTCTATGCTGAACGAGCTGTTCTGGCCATTGTTTATCTATCTTTTCGATAAATTTATCGGCTAGCTTAGGTTGGGCGCTCTGCTGACAGCTCGCGACCAAACCTTGGTCGAATAAGGTAATGTCTTGAGTCATTCCATGTAGTTGAAAATATCCATCTGGGTATGGCGTTAATTGCGCCATCCCTTGAGGTGTACCCCTTTCCCCATAAAACACGATTTCAGGCCACAAGCCTTGTGCTTCTGGCCAATGAGCGACGTAAGCAGCTTTAAACTCGACCATACGCTGACGTTTAACACTCAGCATGTCATCAATTTCACCACTTTTAAAACCACAGGCATTAATTACGTAATCAAAATTTTGATGCGCTTGGGTTTGGCTTTGAACATTTTTTGTAACTAGTTGCCAACCTGTCCCTTTTGCTTGCGGCACCATGGCGGTTACTTGCGTATTAGTTTGTAGGTGGCAATGGGGTAATTTTTCAATCGCTAAACTGGCGATAGCGGCAAACCTAAACGCGGATAATCCATGTTCTTGAACCAGTAACACAGGAAATTTAATACGTTTTAAATCAACATATTTCGCAAAAGTAATTAACCAATCACTGTCTTTAGACGCAATTTTAGGCGTTGGTAAATGACGTAAAGCCATTATTTCTTCACGGGAATAAAATTTAAAATAATGCTCAGGTTCACCTAATACTTTGTTGCTGATGTCTTGTGCGACTAAATCTGTATATAAATTACGTAATAAAGTTAAACGAGGTAATAAATCTGAAGGCTCGCCTTTATCTGTGGTAGGTAACGCAACTATGGTTGGCCTAATATTGACACTATTTGGGTATACTTTAACTGTATCTATTGATTGCTTTAATAAGGTTAAACATTGCTGATCAGAAATCTCTCGGTATAAGTTGCCTCCTGCATGTAGGTGACAAATCGGAGGGCCATTTACTAAGCTAGGACCTTTTTCAATTAGTGTGGTATCTAAACCAAGTTCGGCAAAACGCAATGCGATAGTCGAGCCCGCAACGCCACCACCTATAATGGCGATTTTTGCTTTTGAGCTCAAAATTGGCGATTTTACTAAGGTTTTGGTGATCATTGGATTAATCGTTACAGCTTTATGGGTATATTGTACTTGCACAAAAAGAAAAATTCTCAGATTTAAAGTACTCTAAACGGATTATTTCATCATTTAGATCGGTTTGATATAAAATTTAATCCATCGACCTTATTTTGAGCCTTTTTCCTTGAGTTTGTACAATTGTGTATAATAGTCGCTAAATATCGTCATTTGAATTTATCATTATCCATGTCTTCAGTACCGAGTTCGAGTAAAGCGAACACAAAAAACCTCTTAGTTAAGCTTTTTAAAAGAGTATCTTCAATTCGATTTATTGAAAGCAAACCCCCTGTGAGCCCTGAAGAAGATAAGTCGTCTTTTAATTTAACTCAGTTACTGACGATATTTTGTGCTTTAACAACTTTGTTGATAACGCTAATCCGTATGAATTTTTCTAGTTTGCCTAGTACTTTTAGTTGGCTAGGTATTGCTAATTCTCTGGTTTTTTTCTTGCTTTGGGGATGTTTTCGTATTGGGCTTTTTAAGCGTTATGCGGCTGGTATTTTGTTATGTACCATAAATTTAGTTTTAGTGCCTATGGTCATTATTTCTGGCGGACTTAGCAGTCAATTTGCACCTTTAGTCGCGCTTATGCCTTTTATGTTTACTCTGCTAGGCGGTTTTAGTTATGCTATTTGGGTTAATTTGGCTTGGAGTTTGGTCTGGATCATGATGCTAAAAATTGGCATGTATGATTTGGATTTAACTCAGTCTCCTTGGGAGCAGGGTAAGGCAATGTCTAAAGCGCTATGGCTTATCCTTTCTACTAATATTTCTACTTTTTTAGCGATTAAATTTGAGAATACAAACCGGAGACAAAAAAAAGAGCTGATTAAATTAGCGAATCAAGACAATTTAACTGGGGTTTACAATCGCCGAGGTATGACACAGTTATTGAATAACGAAATATATTATTGTCTTCGCAGTAAGACGTACTTATCTGTGATGTTTGTAGATGTTGATTTTTTCAAAAAATATAACGATTTAAACGGGCATGTTGAAGGCGATAAAGTTTTAATTGATGTTGCTAACTGTTTGGTTAATAACACTCGTGAAGGCCAAGACACGGTAGCCCGTTATGGTGGTGAAGAATTTATTATAATAATGCGCAGTACCAATGCGCTGGAAGCAAAAGTGGCTGCGGAGAAAATACGACAAAGTGTGCAAGGATTACAAATAAAATATTCAGACGTTCAAGATGAATTTATTACTGTTACTATTGGTTTATATTCAACTAAGTGTATTAATGAGCAAGTTGAAGATATTTTAAATACAGCAGACCAAGCTTTATACTTGGGTAAGCAACAAGGACGAAATAGGGTTATTAGCGCCTAATTGACGACCCTGTAACTTATTCTGTATAGCTGCCGGATTATTTGTTGTCGTTAGTATAGTGCTCGCAGTATGTAAGGTGATCGTTAACCATACCAACTGCTTGCATATAGGCATAGCAGATTGTACTACCGACAAATTTAAAACCACGTTTTTTTAAGTCTTTACTCATTGCGTCAGATTCGGCTGATGTGGCAGGCACGTCTTGCATACACTTCCACTTATTTATTATCTGAGTATGGCCTACAAACGACCATATATATTGATTGAAACTACCGTATTCTTGTTGAATTTGTAAAAATAATTTGGCATTGGTTACCGTGGCGTTTACTTTTAATTTATTTCGGACAATCGCTGGATTTTGCAATAATTCAGCTATTTTTTCTGGGGAGTATTGCGCGACTTTGTTTGGCTCAAAATTATCAAATGCTTGTCGATAACCTTCACGCTTGTTTAAGATTGTGGACCAGCTTAAGCCAGCTTGAGCGCCTTCTAAAATAAGCATCTCAAATAATTTTTGATCATCATGAACAGGTATCCCCCATTCCTCGTCATGGTATTTGGTTTCTAATTCAGAGGCTAAAGCCCAATCACAGCGCGTCATAATTGTCCTTGCGTTTATTGTTGTCTATGTTTTCAAATTCAGCACATTGCTATGCCGTGTTGTTTAGTTAATTTTCGATTTATTCAAACGGTTGAGTACTGAGACTTTTATAACATACATAAACTGCTTTAATTAAAAATTACTTTAAAGTTGTGTTTTGGTATTGGGTTGTTATTGGCTTCTAATGTTTCGGTTTTATTTAAGGGTATATTAAGTATTTTGTTGTTTTCTAATAAAACCAAATGTTCATTATTGTCTAATTTGACTATGTTTTGGGCTATGCCTGAATGTTGCTTTCCATCGTCTAACGTTACAGTGACATGAGACAAACGCATGCAGATGATTTCAAAATAATCATGCATTTCACAGCTTATTTGTGGTTTTGTTGTGGTCACTCTTTATTTCCTGATCTTTTTTTCATAAGCCAAATTTCATCAATGAGGCAAAACTTAACCCTAATGATTAACTGACGCTAAGATTAAATAAAATTTACCTTGCTAATTTAGTCTAGTTTTTAGATAGTCGCTTAAGTTATTTACAATTTCTAATTTACGGACTTTTTATGCCTGTTTCATTGTCACCTCAGCGAATTGCTGAAATTGAAAAATTTAATCTTGAGCAGAGATTGCAATATACAATAAAAGAGATAGTTAAAAATGATCAAGTTTGGATTTTAACTGATGCAGAAGGCTGCATGATGTTAACCATAGATGACGAGGATGGTATTCCTGTATGGCCTAATGAAATATTTGCCAAGGCTTGGGCCATGGGTGATTGGGAAGAGTGTGAAGCTAAACCAATTCAATTACAGAAATGGTTAAAAGATTGGACGCCGGGCATGCTTGAAGATGAGCTATCTGTGGTTGTATTTCCGAATCAAAACGAAGAAGGTGTTGTTTTGTTCGCCGATGAATTTGATTTTGAGTTGAAGCGTCAAATTAAGAAAAAACTGAATTAACTTAGTTAATTCAGTTTTATTTAATCGTTACATGAGTTTAAAAGTCTAAACTGATGTAACCGATAAACGAACGTTTTTCCGCTTCAGCTATATCGTTATTTACGTTATTGGGGTACAAAGGAATTCCAACCAAAGTGTCTGCAACTCTTAAATCTGCATATCTTGCGCGGCCTTCACCCCATTTATAATACCCACCTATAGTAAAAGGGTAATCATAAATATTGCCTTTGTAAGCTAAACTGACGCCTTTTAAATCTATATCTTCTACTCTCTGTAAGTCTATATTTGTGTCGATGATGCCATTAGACTTATCGGTGAAAAAGCCGATGTAGACTTGTTTTAATTTGGTTATCTTAAAATTGGTGCCAAATGCAAAATTGGTTAACTCTTTTAAGTCCCTCGTTACTATATCACCAGTTTTTTGTAGTGTTTTGAGTTCATTGTTTGCTTGCTTAAAGTGATGGACGTCTAAGCTAAATCGAACTGAATTTGATATTTTATACGCACCACCAAAACTGAGCTTGAGCGGAAACTTTTGTTTTTCTTTTGACGATTCGTATAAGCGAAGAATCGGTGTGACATGACTCGGTAATTGAGTTGGACTGGTAACTAAAATGGTCGTGGTTATGTCGTAATTTCTTTTCGCCGCAATATCTTTGCTAAGGTTTAAGCCAAAAGAAAGGTCATGTTTCTTCCAGAGTAAACCTAAGCTAGGTTGTAACACTATATGTTGATCTCTGTATCTTCGTCTTGCGTCAAACCCGCTATAGATAGTTGCGGTTGGCAGATAGGTTTGGTTGACAACGCCTGATCCTTGCAGCGTTCTAAAATCACGGTATTGTACTCCTAACCCAGTGCCTATAGACAAGGTATCTGATAATTTCAAAGCTGTGGCTAAGGTTAGTTGGTAAGAAATGTTATCAACAGTGATATAAGCATACTCATCTGTGTGTTCAGCTGGTGTTGTTTGTGTTGCAGGGACTTGATAAATTTCATTTTGGACTGTTTTTTCTTGTCCGTAATCGATAACACCAAATGATAAACCGTAAGCCCAATTTTTATCTGTATGACCAATGCCGAAAAAGCCCGGGACAATGGATAAAGAATCTCTTATTAAATTATTTCCATTACTGAAGACGTTTTTATGCTCGGTTCTTTCCCAAGAAACGGTATTGACTGATGCTGTTTTCGTTTCTTTAATGCGAGTTAATCCAGCAGGGTTATAATGCATAACAGATAAATCATTAGAAAGTGCGGTATATGCACCACCTAAGCTAATTGATTCCCCGCCAACCAGTAAATTGTTGTTGTGAAATTCATCCGCTGTAAGTTGTGTAGCATAAACTAACATTAGGGCTAGATACTTTTTCATGAACTTATCCTTATGTATGTATTAAAGATGCTTAATTAACCTTGCCTAGTTTTGAGTTTCTTCAGAGTGCTTTTTCCATTTTTTTAATGCTTTCTCGATATACTTTGCGCTAAGTGTTAACTGTACTGGCGTTGTTATTATAGGATAAAAAATCCCCGCTAGTAGCATAGGTATTAAAACCCACCATTCTGCTGCCCTTGCCGCGAGTATAAATACTGGCGTAATAATTAATAATTTGAGCAAATTTAAAATAAATTTATCTGGCGCAGTCATAAAAGTGAGTGCAATCGCTAAAATTTGTGATCTGTCTTTGAAACTATAGTTTTCTAATTCTGGAATTTGAGATGACTTAAAATAAAAACGCATAAGCTAGGAAAAGTATGAAATTTGTCTGTATTGTACCTTGAGGGGACTAAAATTTGTACTGCTAAGATCAAAAGGTTCACTTTGATTAAAAAATATTAGAGAGTGAAGTCATTTTTGATCCTGACTTAGACTTTATTTATATATAATCATATGTAAGCCCCTTTTGGGTAAGTTAATGTAAATAGGATTAATTCATGTCTATTTTTTATCAGGTTAGAAGAGAATATGACTTAACAGGGTTAAGTGAATCAGATTTAACCGCTTCACCTTATGAGTTATTTGAAACTTGGTTAAATCAAGTAATGCAGATAGAGGCGATTAAAGATCCTACTGCTATGGTGGTTGCTACGGTAGACTCGACAGGGATGCCTTTTCAAAGAACGGTTTTGATGAAGTCAGTTGATGAAACAGGTTTCGTTTTTTATACCAATAAATTAAGCCGTAAAGGTCAACAATTAGCTAAAAACCCCAAAATATCAGCTATTTTCCCTTGGCTAGCAGCTGAAAGACAAGTTTGTATTACGGGAGAAGTTGAATTGCTCAGTGCTAGCGAAAATGAGGCATATTTTTCGTCTAGGCCATTTGAAAGTAAAATAGCTGCACTTGCTTCTAAACAGAGTCAACCTATTGAAAATAGAGATATTTTAGAGAATAAATATCAAGCTTTATTGTCTGAATATCAAGGCAAAGAAGTTGCTTGCCCTGAAAATTGGGGTGGGTACAAAATCATACCCAGCTCTATCGAATTTTGGCAGGGTGGCGAGTATCGGCTTCATGATAGGTTTATTTATACTTTGCAGCAGGATGAAAATAGTTCAATTGAAAAATCTGAACTAGACTCTAACTGGCAAGTTGCTCGATTGCAGCCGTAAATATCCAAAGGAGTGTTGTAACATGGATAAACAGTGTCAGCAGATTATAAAAAAAATTTCGCAAGTCGTCATAGGCAAAGAAGAGCAGGTTAGGTTAGCCTTGGCCTGTCTTTTAGCAAAAGGCCACTTGTTAATTGAAGATTTACCAGGCATGGGAAAAACAACGCTATCCCATACCCTAGCTTCGGCAGTCGGCATGAGCTATAACCGAGTTCAATTCACTTCTGATTTATTGCCTGCTGATATTATCGGTGTTTCTATCTTTAAAGCAGATACTCATGAGTTTAAATTTCATCCAGGGCCGATATTTAGTCAGTTACTTTTAGCGGACGAAATCAATCGGGCCAGCCCTAAAACACAAAGTGCTTTATTAGAAGCGATGGCAGAAAATCAAGTGAGTGTCGACGGCACAACTTACCCGCTTGAATCTCCTTTTTTTGTCATTGCGACCCAAAACCCTCAGTTTCAATCAGGTACTTACCCGTTACCTGAAAGCCAACTTGATCGATTTCTAATGAGGATAAGCCTCGGCTTTCCGCCCCATCAAGCTGAGCTAAGTATGTTAAAAAGACAAACTCAAATTGACTTGTCGGACTATAATTGTATCAGCTATGAAGAGTTGGCTACTTTACAGGCTAAAGTCGAATCAATTTATGCTAGCGACGAAGTTTTAAACTACATTCTTGCCTTGGTTAATTTAAGCCGTGAAAGTCGGGACTTTCCTTTATCTTTGTCCCCTAGAGCAAGTTTGGCAATTTTAGCTGCAGCTAAAGCTTGGGCATATATTGATGGTGCTGAATATGTTACCCCTGATCATGTCCAGGCTATTTTCTTAGCCGTTACTGAACATAGATTATCACCTAGCTTTGTCGAATCAGGCTCAACAGATAGTTTGAGTGTGAAATTACTAAATAGTGTTGATCCAACCCAGATTTAATGGCTTCGTTTATCCAATATCTTAGTCAGTGGCGGCAAGCTAGACTCGAGTCTTTTATCAATAAACGCATCCCGGCTAGCGATTCCCATACTTTAGATCGAAAAAATATATTTATTTTACCGAACTGGAGTGGTCTTTGTTACTTGGCCGTTTGCGCTGCTATTTATTTATTAGCGACTAATTACGAGAGCAATTTAGGTTTGTTATTGTGCTACTGGTTGTTGGGTATTTTTTTAGTGATCCTTTACCTTAGTTACTTTAATTTGGCTGGAATTAAGTTAGTTTCGTCTCAGACATTTGATGTACATGTCGAACAAAATTTAACACTGCAAATTCAGCTTATTTCGGATAAAGATAGATATTCATTTTGTTGGCAGGATGGATATAAAACTGAGCTTAAAAAGGTGAATGCAAGTCACCAATTTGTGAATTTAGGTTGGCAAGCTAAACAACGAGGCTTGTTTAGATTTCCGAGAGTTCGTCTATACAGCACTGCGCCTTTTGGCTTATTTAATGTTTGGACATGGTTAGATTTCAATCGCAAAACTTATGTTTACCCTAAGCCCTTGACTTGCCCTGAATATCAGTTTGGTACAGGCCGAAGTGATAGTGAAATGGATGATTCATCTAATGATGAAAATATAGGTGACAGTGAATTTTATGGTCTAAAGCCTTATCAACTTGGTGAGCCTTTATCAAGAGTGGCATGGAAGCGGGCGAGTTATAATAATGAATGGCAAGTTAAACAATTTGAACAATCAATATCTGATGATGTTTGGTTTTCGCTAGCAAAAGTAGCTGGCTCAGAGATAGAAGAAAAGTTAAGCAAACTTACTTGGCTGTTAATTAATGCCCAGCAGCAAAATATGACATATGGGCTAGAGTTAGGCCATAAAGTATTACAGCCTCAAACGGGTGCTGCTCATTTAAAATCATGTTTACTTGCATTGGCGAAATATTAAAAATGTATAAGCAAATTCAATTAGCGACTCACAGTGAAATTAACCAAGCGCTTAGTTTTAATACTTATATTTTTTTGCTGTTAGCAAGTTCAGTTGTCATGACGTATCAGGCTATGGAGAATAATTTTGAAGCGGTCGCGTTTTTTGTTTTTTGTGCCTTAATTCGTTCTTTGTATTGGCTGCAATCTGATTTTAGATTAAATCAACTTTTCACCTATTTAATTTATGCCGTTAGTTGTTTTTTAATTAGTACCAAGTTTGTCAGCTCGGGAATTTTAAATGGGTTATTTTCGCTTCTGATTTGTTTACAAGCATTAACTATTATTAAGCTACGCCACTTTAGAGAGCTTAAAACACTTGTTTGGGTCCATCTTTTTTTAACCGCTGCTAGTTTATTGTTTTATTTACAAATCCAGCATGCTGTTTTGTTACTGATTTCGGCAATCCTGGCACTCGCTTGCCTATTGGCTCATTTTTTAGCGGGAGAACATTTTAAGCAAGTGTTAAACCAAATGCTAAAGTTAGTTTTAATCGCTTTACCTATAGGTATTGTGTTATTTCTCGTCATGCCCAAATTACCACCACTTTGGAAAATGCCTAAGGTTCAAAGTCAAACTAGAGGCTTACAAGATGAACTTTCATTGGGGGATCTAGCTGCGCTAAGTCAATCTAGCAATTTAGCGTTTCGAGCAAGTTTTAAAGATAAAGCACCTGAAATTAATCAGCTGTATTGGCGTTCTTTTACCTTGCAGCATTTTGACGGCACGACATGGCGTCGTAATCGTTATATGGAAAGCTGGCAAGCAGTGGCAGAGAAGAAGCGTCAGGGCTTAAAGTGGAATAATCTACAAGATACTGATTTTTTCGAATATCAGATAATTACAGAAGCAAGTTTTCAACACTGGTTGTTTGGCCTAGATTTGGCGACTAGCCATCAGATAGGCGTACTCTCTTTACCTGATTTTGGTTTATATGCAGCAGAACCTTTAACTAAGCGATTTCAATACTCAGCTAAATCCTATGTAATTAAGAATTTACCCGAGTACGATACAGTGAATATTGATAAGTTAAATTTACAGTTACCGAGCCATAAAAACCCTAAAACGGCTGAGTGGGTTTTGAATCTACAACAAAACTCAAACAGCGATGATGATTTCATCAATAAAGTGTTAACCCATTTTAACCAACAAGCTTTTTATTATTCACTTAAACCGCAACAGCTAACTTATCCTTTGATTGATGACTTTATGTTTAACACTCGAACTGGATTTTGCGAGCATTATGCCAGTGCCTTTACTTATATCATGCGATTAGCTGGTATACCTGCGAGAGTTGTTGTGGGTTACTTAGGTGGCGAGTATAACCCTGCGGGTGATTATTATAGTGTTTATCAATTTGATGCTCATGCTTGGAGCGAAATTTGGCAAGCAGGCAAAGGTTGGCAAAGAGTCGATCCTACCCTTTATGTTGCGCCGCAGCGGATTGGTGTCAATTTACAACATGCTGTCGGTAACGATGAGTTTTTAGCTGAGGGAGATTTTTCATTAATTAAATACGACCAATTTGTCGCAGTGAAAACTGCCAGAATGTTACTGGCTAACCTTGATTATCAATGGACTCGCTGGGTTTTAAATTATGATACAAAAACCCAGAAAAATTTTCTAAAGCAGCTGTTTGGCGATACAAATAATATGTGGCAAAGCATTATTCTAATTGCGCTATTTTTTATTTTATTTGCCATGATAAGTTTTTTTAGCTGGTGGCTCTTTCGCGCGAAAAACTCACGGAGTGAAATTATTAAACTACAAGATTTAGCGTTAAATAAATTAAACACTCACTATGGATTAGCAAAAGAGACACAGCAAACACCAACCCAACTATTAGCTATAATGAGCTCTGAAGATACAGAGCTAATATCTAGATGGCAGCGTATTAGTTTGTTGATTGAAGAAATTAGATTTTCTGAACTAACAGAGCCGGCAATAAAAATTAAGCTCAAGCAACTCAAGGTATTGATAAAAAACCTGTAACTAACATAATATTAATCAAAGTTTGTTGTAATAATGTTACTTTTTAGGTTAATGTTAGTACATTAGACGGCTTAATAGGCCTAACTGACTTTTAATCATAATTTAACTTGATATTTAGATTTAAAAGAGCAGAGAATAGCATTTATTCTTAATTATAATTTGAGACCCATAATACATGAGCATACCTGTACTGATTTGTGATGATTCTACTCTAGCCCGTAAGCAAGTTAAAAAAAGCTTACCAGCAGACTGGGACGTAACAACACAATTCGCTACCAATGGTCGGGAAGCTGTTGATATTTTAAGGCAAGAAAAGTTTGCCGTTCTATTTCTAGACCTCACTATGCCTGAGCTTGATGGTATCGGAGTTTTAGAAATCAATAAAGCTGAAAAACTAGTCGATTTTGTGATTGTTGTATCGGCTGATATCCAACCTGAAATGCAGCAAAAAGTGACCGAACTTGGGGCATTGGCTTTTATTCAAAAACCAGTGAATACAAACAAGTTAAGTGAAATTTTGCAACAATACGGATTACTATGAACGAGATAGCACTGTCTGAAGAACAAAGAGATTGTTTACAAGAATTAATCAATGTTGCAATGGGCCGAGCTAGTGACAAACTTGCTAGGTATTTAGATACCTTTGTACACTTACAAGTCCCACATATTGATTTAATTGCGTCTGAGAGTTTACCAAGTAGCTTTGCTGAAAGTTACGCAGATGATGGCGTTTCCCTCGTTAGCCAAGGATTTTATGGTGAGGATGGCATTTTAGGTGAAGCCTTACTCATTTACCGTTCAAACGATGCCCAGGGTATTGCTGAGATATTAGGTTATGAACCCGATGATGTCTCTGAAGTCGAGCAGTTAACCGATATCAGTTCAATATTAACCACAACCTTTTTAAATGGGTTAGCTGAGCAAATTGAAAATCAATTGGCTTACAGTGCGCCTCGAGTTGTATCTGCGCTTGAAACTGCGCTTGAGAGTCACCTACATCAGTTATCTTTTAACTGGGATCTTGCACTTAAAGTGGATATTAGTTATCAAGTGACGGATTATTCTTTTAACTGTGACATGATCTTGTTGATACCTGGCGAAGCAATCCAGAATATTCAAAAAGTTTTAGATAGAATCTTAAACGAGTTTTAACTTGAACGCTTTTAATATTGGCGCATCTCTTATTGAAAAAATTAACTCTGGCGTTTTAGTTGTCGATGAGAGTTTCAATATTACTTTTTTTAATAAATTTATGGAATCGCATTGCTTATTAAAGAGCAAAGACGTATTAACTAAAAATTTATTTGATGTTTTTAACGACTTGCCTGAAAAGTGGTTAAAAAGAAAAATTCAAAGCGTATTCATGCTAAATACCCCAGGGTTTAGCTCCTGGGAACAAAGACAATTTGTGTTTAAAATGCGCCATGCGAGACCCGTTACAACTAGTAGTGAGTATATGGCGCAAAATATCACTTTTTTACCCATATTAGCTGATGAATCTGGCTCTGAAGTCGAACAAGTTTGTATTTTGGTTGAAGATGTAACAGATGTTTGCTTTTACCAAGAAAAGCTAAAAGAGACACTTGAACAGCTTGAGGTAGTTAGTCGTACAGATGGATTAACCCAAGTTGCGAATCGCCGTTTCTGGGAAGAAAGATTTGAAGTGGAGCTTGAAACTGCAAATCGATATAAACATCCTCTTTCCCTAATATTATTTGATTTAGATAAGTTTAAGCAAATTAATGATACTTATGGCCACCAAGGTGGCGATCTGGTTTTGATCGAGATAACTAAATTTATCAAGAAAAAGCTTAGGCAAGTAGATTTAATGGGACGTTATGGTGGAGAAGAGTTTGGTATTATTTTACCAAATACTGATGCGGAAGGGGCGTTTGAGTTAGCTGATAGAATTAGAACCGAATTTGCTCAATTTCCAATTTCTTTTGGCAATCATAAAATTTTGGCAACTATCAGTCTTGGCGTTGTTGAATATGATCCGAGTTTTGATAGCTACGAAGATATGGTGACTAGAGCGGATATCGCTTTGTACCAATCTAAAGCTTCGGGACGAAATACGACAAGTTTGTACCGAGCTTAACTAAGCTCTAATGTTTCAATTTAATCCTGAGATGTCGAATAAACTAAAGATATTCGACCTAGTTAGGGACTAATTGGCAAAATTTAATTTACACTGGCAGCTAGATCAGGTAGAGTTTCGCCCCATGAAAAGAGGCACATTTATTATCATTACCAGCGTTACAACCATTACCTTAAAATAAGGGGTGGTCACTGGCTAATGTGCGCATGAAATCGAATTAAGCAAAAGCCCGTGACCTTAACAAGGTCACGGGCTTTTTTGTCTCAATAGATAGGAAAAATAGAATGCAGGTTCTTAAGTTTGGTGGATCATCTTTAGCCGACGCTCAGCGTTATCAAATGGTTAGAGATATTGTTTTAGATAAGCAAAAAAGTGAGTCGCAAGCTGTTGTTTTGTCTGCACCTAAAGGTGTGACAAATAACTTAGTTGCGTTAGTTAATGCTGCGATATCAGGTGCAGACACCTCTGCTTTGATTAGCCAATTAGAAACGACCCTATTTTCTATTATTCAAGACTTAGCTCAGCAGTACGCTAACTATGATGCAGCTGCAGTGACTAAAGTCGCTGAAGAAAAAGTTACTTTTTTAAAGCAGCGTCTTCAAGGTATTCAATTATTAGGTCAATGTCCTAACTCTGTTAATGCTGAAATAATTTGCCTAGGTGAATTTGTTAGTGTTGAGATTTTTGCTGAGCTTGTGCGTGCAAGCGGTACAAAATCAATCGTTATAAACCCGACTAAGCTATTAGTTGCAAATGGTGACTACTTAGAAGCTTTCGCTGATATTGAAGCGAGCCGAAAATTATTTGCACAAGCAAGTTTAGAGCAGGATGCTGTATGGGTAATGCCTGGTTTTTGTGCTCAAAATAGTGAAGGTGAGCTTGTTACTTTAGGCCGCAACGGTTCTGATTACAGTGCTGCCATTTTAGCTGCAACTATAGATGCTTCTGTCTGCGAAATTTGGACAGATGTGGATGGTGTTTATAATGCCGATCCAAACAAAGTATTTGAGGCTCAGTTAGTCGAACAGCTTTCTTATCAAGAAGCTATGGAGCTATCTTATTTCGGCGCGGCTGTACTACATCCAAAAACAATCGGCCCAATCGCACGTTATAATATTGCTTGTCGCATCCGTAATACACTTAATCCAAGTGCCCCGGGTACGTTAATCACTAACGAAAGTATTGATTTAGAGCATGTCGTTAAAGGTATTTCTACACTAAATGATGTAACTATGGTGAATGTTGCTGGACCGGGCATGAAAGGCATGGTTGGGATGGCAAGCCGCATTTTTGATGCAATTTCACGTGATAACATTTCGGTTTTATTAATTACCCAATCTTCATCAGAATATAGCATTAGTTTTTGTATTCATTCAGCGGACTCAGCACGTGCTAAGCAAGTATTGGAACAAGCTTTTGAATTAGAGTTAAGTAATAATTTATTAGAACCAATTGAATTAAGAGATGAGCTTTCGGTTATTTCAATTGTTGGCGATGGTATGCGCATGCATAAAGGCATTGCTGCTAAGTTCTTCGCTTCATTGAGTCAAACAAACGTAAATATAGTTGCGATTGCGCAAGGTTCATCAGAACGCTCAATTTCAGCTGTTATTGAAGGTAAAAAGAGTCAGGATGCTATTAAAGTGACACATCAGAATTTCTTCACAAATTTAAATGTAATTGACGCTTTCGTTGTTGGTTGCGGTACTGTAGGTAAAGCTCTTCTTAAACAATTAGAAAAGCAACAGCCTATCCTAAAATCTAGAAATATAAGCTTGAAAGTATACGGCTTAGCAAATAGTCGCCAAATGGCATTGTCTGCAGAGGGTTTAGATTTAGCGAATTGGGAATCTGAACTAGCGTCAGCCGATAGCAAATTTACCTTAGACAATATTCAGCAATTTGTGACGGATAATCATTTAATTAATCCAGTTATTATTGACTGTACCAGTAATGAAGCAATTGCTGACCAGTATGTAAACTTTTTATCAGCTGGTTTTCATGTGGTTACGCCTAATAAGAAAGCAAACACTAGCTCTATGGCTTTCTATAATGAATTACGTCAAGCAGCAGCTGAAACTAACAGAAGATTTTTATATGAGACTAACGTAGGTGCTGGTTTACCTGTTATTGACACATTGCAAAGCTTATTGAGTGCAGGTGATGAGTTAATCGGTTTCCAAGGTATCTTATCTGGTTCATTATCTTTCATCTTCGGTAAATTAGATGAAGGTATGAGCATAGCAGAAGCGACTGCGATTGCTCGTAGCAATGGTTTCACTGAACCCGATCCACGTGAAGATTTAAGTGGCTTAGATGTAGCACGTAAATTATTAATTATGGCGCGTGAAGCGGGCATGGAAATGGAACTGGAAGATATTGAGGTTCAGTCAGTTTTACCAGCTAGTTTTGATGATGCGGGCTCAAATGACGAATTCATGGAGAACTTGCCTAAAGCCAATGCTGAATATCAAAAATTAGTCGATGATGCTAAAGCTGAAGGTAAAGTATTACGTTATGTCGGCTCTATCGAAAATGGTAAATGTCGCTGTGGCATTCAGGCTGTTGGTCCAGAGCATCCATTATTCGCGATTAAAGATGGCGAAAATGCTTTAGCAATTGAAAGTTTATATTACCAGCCGATCCCACTTGTTATTCGAGGTTATGGCGCAGGTGCAGATGTAACTGCAGCAGGTGTATTTGCAGACTTAATGCGAACTATGCCTTGGAAACGTGAAGTTTAAGAGCCGTTGAGGATATTATGACAGTAACTGCTTACGCCCCAGCATCGACAGGCAATGTTAGCTTAGGATATGACATTCTTGGATTAGCACTTGCACCTGTTAGTGGTGAATTACTTGGCGATAGAGTCAGTGTAATTGAAGAAACTTCTGTATTTGAATTGACGAATACAGGTCGTTTTGCGCATAAATTACCTGAAGATCCTAAAGAAAATATTGTTTATGACTGCTTTGTTGGTTTTAAAGCTGAGCTTGCTGAGTTGGGTATTGATGTTCGACCAGTTAAAATGCAACTTGAAAAAAACTTACCAATTGGCAGTGGCTTAGGCTCATCTGCTAGTTCTATTGTGGCGGCACTTGCTGCCCTTAATGAGTTTTACGGTAAACCGTTAAATGACGATAAGTTACTTAGATTGATGGGTAAACTTGAAGGTCAAATTAGTGGTAGCATTCACTATGACAATGTTGCACCTTGTTACTTAGGCGGCTTACAACTCATGGTTGAAAGTGAGCAATGTATAAGCTCAAGTTTACCTGTATTTGATGAATGGTATTGGACGATTTGTTATTCAGGCGCCAGCGTATCAACAGCTGCTGCAAGAAAAATATTACCTCAAGAATTTTCAATTAAGACTACAATTGAATTTGGTCGTCAATTAGCTTTGTTTGTTGATGCATTACACAAAGGTGACCGAGTGTTAGCTGCAAGTGTAATGACGGATGTGATAGCTGAACCTTATCGCAAATCTTTATTAACGAATTTTGACAATGCGAGAGCGTATGCTGAATCTGAAGGTTCGCTTGCGTTTGGTATTTCGGGCTCAGGCCCAACGGTTTTTGCTGTTTCTGATTCTGCTGAAACGGCTGAAAAAATTAAACTATGGTTAGAGCAAAATTATATTCAAAATGAAAATGGTTTTGCCCATGTATGTAAAATTGATACCCATGGAACAAAAGTTTCAGAGGATGTATAAGTGAAATTATTTAATTTAAAAGACGACACAGAAGTTGTTTCATTTAGCCAAGCGGTTAAGCAAGGTTTAGGTAGAAACCAAGGTTTATTTTTTCCAAAAACTTTCCCTAAATTAGACAATGTCGATGAATTATTAACTATGCCTTTCCAAGCGCGTAGTGCAATTATAATGAACGCATTGATTGGCGACGAACTAGGCGAAGCAGCAACAACTGAATTAGTAAACAATGCATTTCAATTTGGTGCGCCACTGGCTCACATTACGGATAACGTTTACAGCTTAGAACTTTTTCATGGCCCAACATTGGCGTTTAAAGATTTTGGTGGCCGTTTCATGGCGCAATCTTTAGTTAAATTATCTGATAATAATCCGATTACTATATTGACTGCGACGTCTGGTGATACAGGTGCAGCGGTAGCGCATGCATTTCATGGTTTAGATAACATCAATGTCGTTATTCTTTACCCTAAAGGTATGGTTAGCCCGTTACAAGAAAAGCAGTTTTCTACATTAGGCGATAACATACACACGGTTGAAGTAGACGGCGATTTTGACGCTTGTCAGGCTATGGTTAAACAAGCGTTTGATGACAAAGCGGTAAGAGAAGAGTTACATTTAAACTCTGCTAACTCAATTAATATCGCACGATTATTAGCACAAGTTTGCTATTACTTTGAAGCGGTTTCTCAGTTACCAAAAGATAAGCAAGATAAAGCAGTTATTTCTGTTCCAAGTGGTAATTTTGGTAACCTAGCTGCAGCTATGATAGCTAAAGCGATGGGCTTGCCGATTAAGCGTTTTATTGCTGCGACTAATGCGAATGACACAGTACCAAGATATTTATTGAGTGGTTTGTGGGAGCCAAACAAAACGGTTGCGACTATCTCAAATGCTATGGACATCAGCTCACCAAATAACTGGCCGAGAATTGAAGCTATGTTTGAGCTTGGCTTAGCAGATAAGTCATTATTAAGCGCAGAAACAATAGATGAAGACTACACTCAAATCGGTGTTCGTCAGTTAAACGAGTTAGGCTATGTTAGTGAACCGCATGCTGCAGTTGCTTACAAAGCTTTAAAACGTTCAATTGCAGAAGATGAAGTGGGTATCTTTTTAGGTACTGCGCATCCAGCTAAGTTTAAAGAGACAGTTGAAAATATCTTAGGTACGCCAGTTGCTTTACCTAAAGAACTAGCTGATGTTGCAAATAAAGATGTATTGTCTGATGCTTTACCTGCAGACTTTGCTGCATTAAAAGAATATATGTTTAAAAAATTAGGCTAAGTTTTAGCTTAGTTAGTCAATTGATATAAAGCCTCGGTTTATCCGGGGCTTTTTCATTTAAGTGGTATTCAATCTGGATTGATAAAATACTAATCCATCCTAATTATTGCTCAATTTTACGGGTTAAAAAGCACGTAAACTGCGTTATGAATTTTGCGATTAGTTTACTAGTAGCGGCAATTCATGCCTTGTTAGCGCACTTTTTTTCTACGTAAAATATAGATCAAAAATTGAGGTGAACTGGTATAAATTAGGAAAAAGTATGAGTTGGCAATCATTTTTCGATTCGCAGAATGAGCAAGATTATTTTAAAGCTGCATTAGCCAAAGTCGCAGCAGATAGAGCGCAGGGTAAGCTGGTATTTCCAGCTGATAAACTGGTTTTTTCGGCGTTTGATTCAACACCTCTAGAGAAGGTTAAAGTCGTGATCTTGGGTCAAGACCCTTATCATGGTGAAGGTCAAGCGCATGGCTTGTGTTTCTCTGTGTTGCCAGAAGTTAAAATCCCGCCTTCTTTAAAAAATATCTACAAAGAATTAGCAATAGATATATCTGGTTTTAATATTCCAGAGCACGGTTATTTGCAAAGCTGGGCAGAGCAAGGGGTACTTTTACTCAATACAGTATTAACAGTGGAGCAGGGCAAAGCCCACTCACATGCCAAATATGGCTGGGAAAAATTTACCGACGCAGCGATTGAATATTTGAGTCAGACCCAAACTGGAGTCGTGTTCTTACTCTGGGGCGCACACGCTCAGAAAAAAGCAGCTTTAATCGATAGTAGTAAACATCATATTTTAACCTCTGTGCACCCATCACCTTTATCCGCTCACAGAGGGTTCTTAGGATGTAAACATTTTAGCCAAGCAAATCAATTGCTAGAAAAGCAGGGAAAAACAGAAATTAATTGGTGTTTAGATAGTTTAAATGGGCAGTTCAGCTTAATTTAGCAATTTAATCCAGATACTCAAGACGTGAGTATCTGGTTCCTGCTTTTGGTATTAGGAGATAGCGAAGGCCGACACAATAATTTGACTAGTCTTTTGATTTTTCGTTTTGAATTTCACTCTCTGTCTGGCTACCTGTAGCGATTTCTTGCTCATCTTTGATACTCGCTAGGTTGTCGTCAGACTTAGATTTTTTGGCTGTAGCTTGTTGCGTTAGGTTCTTTTGCTGTATTTTCTGCTCGTAGCCATAAATAACAAAACCCATTATTAGACCAGCTAAGTGAGCTTCGATTGCGACACTGGCTTCGATCATTTCAGCGGTAGACGCGCTAGCGCCATAAACTTGTTCCCAAATTACTTTGGCAATTAATGCAAAAATCAGCAAATAACCGGTTTTTTCTTGTTTTTGAATATCGGTCAACGCACCCCATGCAATTAAACAATGTAATACTCCAGAAAATCCCACGTAAATCTGGATATCAGTAAACCAATATAAATAAGCAGAGATAGCTACACAAGCTATAATGACTTGGTTTAAAAAAGGGCGAATGGAGTAGTAATGTCCATGTAAGGTCCATAATGCCAATAGCCCAGCAGAGTTCATTAAAAAGTGATTTAGGTTGCTATGTAAAAAGTGCGCGCTTAGTAAGCGCCAATATTCACCTTGCTGAATATTGGCTTGATTATACTCAAGCCAATTGGCATAGTCAGGCATGAAAAATTGAAAGTTAGCAAAACTGATAATAAGAAAAATAATAACGGGCAAGCTTTGCCATGGCAGATTTTTAAGTAAATTTTTTAACATGGTGTTGGTTTGATTCTTGAATTAAATGTTAAAGGTAACCCTTAGTGAGATTGGATTATAAATTTTTACGCGCTAGCTTGGCAGTTTTTTTTTGCTGTTATTTATCAAGCTGTGCTGAGAGCGGCGCTAAACACTCAAGCATAGATGTTCAAAGTGATGAAATACAAACTCAAGCTTTCAAGCAAAGAGAAGTAAGAGAACCAGAAGCTGCAACAGGTTGGCAAGATAAAAAAGTTGCTGAATCTGAGTTAGGTATGATCAGCGCCGCTAATCCATATGCAGTTAAAGCTGGGATGGATATTTTACGTCAAGGCGGAACGGCGATTGATGCAGCAATTGCAATTCAAACAGTATTAACTCTAGTTGAGCCTCAATCGTCCGGCATTGGCGGCGGCGGGTTTATTTTATATTGGGATAATAAAGGCCAAACATTACATAGTATAGATGCTAGAGAAACGGCTCCAAAAACTGCAACAGATAAATTGTTTTATGAAGACGGTAAACCGATATCTTGGTTTAAAGCTGTGGTTGGTGGCCGTTCAGTTGGTACACCTGGTATTTTAGCTGGGCTTGATCATGCGCATAAAACTTGGGGTAAATTAGCTTGGTCTAATTTATTTGATGAAGCAATCAGGTTAAGTGAGCAAGGCTTTGTTGTATCTGATCGACTAGCTAAATTAGTTGCTATGAAAATTAACCCAGGGATAAATCAATTACCTCCGGCAAAAGAATATTTTTTCCCGAGCGGACAAGCGATACAAGCAGGTCAATTAAAAACCAATTTACCACTCGCAAATAGTTTTAAACAAATTGCGAACCAAGGTGTGGACTATTTTTACCAAGGTGAACTTGCAAAACATATCGTTTCAGCAGTGCAAAATTCCAAAATTGCGCCCGGTTCACTTAGCTTATCTGATCTAGCTATATATCAGGCTAAATCTCGCAAGCCGGCGTGTTTAACAGGTTTTGGTAAGAATATTTGTGGATTTGGGCCCCCGAGTTCAGGTGGGATTAGTGTGTTACAAATTATAGGTATGCTTGATCGCACTGCATTCCAAAGCTTGGCAGTAGATAACCCTAAAGCATGGCATTTATTTACTCAAGCGTCTCGACTCGCTTTCGCGGATAGAAATTTATATATAGCAGATAGCGATTTTGTTGCTGTACCTGTCACTGGGTTATTAGATCCTGTGTACTTGACTCAGCGAAGCCAACTAATTAATCCAAGCAAAGATTTAGGCACAGCACAAGCAGGTAAATTGCCTAGTTTAACCGCCTATATTCAATCCGATAGTCTAGAGCGCCCGAGTACATCACATATTAGCATTGTCGATAAATGGGGTAATGCTGTGTCTATGACGACAAGTATTGAAATGGCATTTGGCTCAGGCGTTATGGTGGCGGGTTTTCTACTTAATAATCAGCTGACAGATTTTTCATTCAAAAGTGCAGATGGAAATCGCCTAGTTGCTAATCGTATTGAGCCTCAAAAACGCCCTAGAAGCAGTATGGCACCTATGATGATATTTGATGAGGATAATAAATTAGAGGGCGTTATAGGCTCTCCAGGTGGATCTAGAATTATCAATTATGTCAGTCAATCAATTTTGGCTAAACTTGCGTGGAATATGCCGATCCAAGAGGCGATTAACCTTGATAAAGTCACCAATATGAATGGTAAAACGAGTTTAGAGTCGAATTCTGAGTTAGCTAACTCTGCTTCTTATTTCGAATCATTGGGACATAAAGTCGATGTAAGAGGCTTAAATAGCGGTTTGCATGCAATTTGGCGTGAGAATGGCGTTTGGGTTGGGGCTGCCGACCCTAGAAGGGAAGGCATCGCGATTGGATATTAAAAATCTTAATTATTGAGATTTTTCAGTGGACAACTCGATTTCTATTAGCTCTTGCAGGCTAATGTTATATTTTTCATAGCCTTTATTTAGATTTTTTATATAGGGGTTGTCTAACGGAATGATAGTTCTTTTACTGAGTTTACTGGCTTTTACACTCTCTGCATAAAACTGATTCCAGAGTTTTTGTAGTTGCCCATTCTCAAAAGCCATTTTAAGACCTGCTTCAACTCGCTTGGCATTTTTGACATTGTGTTTGGCAGTGAAGAAAAACCGAGGCATCTTATAATGTAAGGCAATGTTTTGGTCGACAGACAGGTTAGGAAATTGGTATTTAAACGTTTGATATTCCGAGTGCCATTCGTTAATGCCTCGAAAAAATAACTCAGCACGGTTCTCATTTATCATTTCGAACATTTTCTCATAAACTGAAATAGTAAACACAGGCATGCCATTTTTAGTCAATATATCACTGTCTAACCAGCCAATCCCTTGTAGTGTGGTTAATTTGGAAATGTGTTCGATGCGAGTTAATGGTGTTAATAGAGATTGGTTTTGTTTGGATACAAAACTGACTCTGTAACCAACTATGCCTCTCTCTAGTGGAAATGGGATAGCTAAAAAGTCCTCTAGTAAGTTATCTCGGACAGAGAATTTAAAAAAGAAATTTTTATAGAAGCCTTGTTTTGCTAGTGTTTCGATTCGTTTTAAACTTAAATTCGAACCATGGCTTAACAGCGAGTTATTATTTGATGCTAATACGAATTCCTCCGTGTCTTTGGTCGCTGTTAGTTTAAGTGCAAGTTTTAATAGCTCTCTTTCGTAAACATTTCTTTGATCGAAATTTGTCAGTGGCGCCATATAAATAAACGTTTCTTCAGATTTAGCCGAGAAACAACCAAGTATAAGGAGACAAAAGACAAACCCTTTAAGCAAAATGTGATTCCTATTTCTGCAATAGCTTTAACTAATTATAAGTTTAACTTTAGTTAACAATAGATAAATTATCTAAAGTTATCTGCTTTTAATTTATTAACTAACCACTTTCCTTGCTGTTTGACCATGTATACAGTTCTTAAATCACGTTGGCGGTTACCTTGAAATAAGCCATCGAACATGATGGTTACTTCAGCTTTTTCGGCTGAGTTTGGAAAAATTGACTTACCACTAACAGATTTATCTTCTTTGATGACGACGCTATCATATCTTAGATTAAATAATACTTTTTGGACTCTCTCTGCGGTCTGATAGCTTTTTAATATTCTAGAATATTGTGGTGTGGTTCTCTTAACTGCTAAATTTAGATCGTGCAGGTTGTAAATCGTGTCAAAAAACTCTATCGCAGCTTCGCCTGGTTGTGGAGGAATTGGCTCTTTATCACCACTGCAGCCAAATAAAGAGAATGATAAAAGTAACGTGATGATGTAAGTATAGCGAGTAGGCATTATTTAAACTTCCTTTTAGCCAAAAACAGATTTGATTGTCGGTTTTTGCTGCTAAAAAGTAAAGTTGATTAGCCAAATATTTACATTTTACATATAGAAATTTAAAAATGATGATAGATGATGAGGTTTAGGTTATCGATTAAGGTATGGTAAAAGTTACAGAGGGAATTGCTCCCTCTGTACATTGATCACTTTATTACTGAACTAATTCAGCGTCAGTGAAAGTTTCTGAAAATAAAGGACTTGTTAAGTAACGTTCAGCAGAACTTGGTAAAATTACAACTATGTTTTTACCTTCGTTTTCTGGCTTTTCAGCTAAGCGAGCCGCTGCAACAACAGCCGCACCAGAAGAAATACCCGCTAAGATACCTTCTTCTTTCATTAGTCTGTGAGCCATTTCCATTGCTTCTTCGTTTGAAACTTGTTCAACTGAATCTACTAAATCAATATCTAGATTGCCAGGGATGAAACCGGCACCAATACCTTGGATTTTATGTGGTCCAGGTGTTAAATCTTGACCAGCTTTAGCTTGGGTAATTACTGGCGAGTCAGTTGGCTCAACTGCAACTGATTGGATCGCTTTACCCATAGTTTTCTTAATATAACGGCTGACACCTGTGATAGTACCACCAGTACCTACACCAGCTACGAAGATATCGATCTCGCCGTCAGTGTCTTCCCAAATTTCAGGACCAGTTGTTTTTTCATGAATTTCTGGGTTAGCTGGGTTTTCGAACTGTTGAAGTAAAATGAATTTTTCAGGGTTTGCATCGCGAATTTCTTCAGCTTTAGCAACCGCACCTTTCATTCCCTTAGGACCTTCAGTTAACACTAAGTTTGCACCCAATGCTTTTAATAATTTACGGCGTTCTAAGCTCATAGTAGCTGGCATAGTTAGAGTTAATTTGTAACCACGAGCAGCAGCAACAAACGCTAACGCAATACCTGTATTACCACTTGTTGGCTCTACAATTTCTTTGCCTTCAGTTAGGATACCTTTTTTCTCTGCATCCCAAATCATATTTGCACCGATACGGCATTTTACGCTAAAGCTCGGATTACGAGACTCAACCTTTGCATACACATTACCAGTAGATACTTTTTTTAATTTTACTAAAGGCGTGTTACCAATCGCTAGAGAATTATCTTCAAACACTTTCATAATTTAAATCCTTAACTTTATTGTTATAGAAAGACATTGTTTTAGCTTATACCTAAAGGAAATAAACAGAAGTGCGATTTTGTTATATAAAATAGCAGAAAGTAAGGTAGGGCAAGAGGGCAAAATCAAAACACAAGGCAATTAGTGAATAATTACCTTGTGTTTTAGGTATTTTTTATATTAAGCAGTACAGTCCACAACTGAATTATCAGTACCGCCTACAGGAGATGGTGAGTAGTTATCAGCATCCCAATCATTTTCCCAAATATCACCATTTATTAAATACTTAAATTGGTATGCTTGGCCAGATTCTAGATCTAGGTTTAATGAAAAATCACCATTTTTAAGCTTTTTCATTGGCGTGCTTGCTTCATCCCAGTCATTGAAATCACCCACAACGTGGACTTTTTCAGCTTTCTGAGCTTGTTCGGCAGTTAAACGGAATGTTACTTTACAGACAGGTTTTGATTTCAAGAATTGTTTTTTCAGGCTCATACTAGATCCCTTCAGTTTGATTAAAAGTAAAAAATGAAACTGTGCTAAGCGTGTTCATCTATTATCAATACAATTTATGTACCAATAATAGAAAAAATCCGTTAAGAATAATCATATGTATATTAACTAATTATTATACATATCGAAATTATTCAAAAATATTTACTATCAATTATAAAATAATAATGAACTATTTCTAATAATAGCTGTACTCAGTATATCAGCAAAAAAATTTGAGAAAATAAGGCATTGAGTTTATTTAGTAAATATTTTCGCTTAAGAATAGCTTTTGCTATTGATAACTATAGGTGATGCCATACTATTGTAGTTATCAGCCTTTTTAAAGTATTCAATTAGACATTAATGGAAGAATAATGCAATCAAAGTTAAAAAAAATCTTACTCCCTTTGATCATCCTTGTTACAGCTATTGCTGTTTTCGTTGCTATGGAGTCAATGAAAAAACCAGCTGAAAAAAAAGAAATGGAATTTAAACCAACTCTAGTGGCTGTTGATACATTAGAAGCGAAAGACTGGCAGTTCAAGATACAGGCTCAAGGTATGGTTAGACCGGTTAAAGAAACGGATTTAACGGTTGAAGTATCGGCTAAAGTACTAGCTATTTCAGATACTTTTTTTGAAGGCTCGTTTGTAAAACAAGGTGATGTATTAGTCAAGTTAGAGCAAAGTGATTACTTGACTGAACTTAAATTGTCTAAAGCAAATTTGGCTAAAGCCTTGGCCGCACTGAAAGAAGAAAAAGCAAGAGTTGAAGTAGCAAAACGGGAATGGAAAGGTCGAATTGATACAGCTTCAGATTTAGCATTGAGAATTCCTCAGCTAGAAACCGAGCAAGCAAATGTTGAATATGCACAGGCACAAGTAGAGCAAGCTCAGCGTAATTTAGACCGAACTTTTATTCGAGCACCTTATGATGGTGTTATTGTTGCGAGTACCACAGAGGTCGGACAATTTTTGTCGAAGGGGACACAAGTCGGTAAAATTTATGGCTCAGAGACTGCAGAGATAAGATTGCCAGTTAATTACACTGAGTTAAAATTCATCGATGTCGGGTCAAAATTAGTGCAATCTGCACCATCTCCGGTCGTTTTGTATACAAATTCGGCGAGTAAGAAGGCGGAAAATTGGCTCGCTTACTTATCTCATAGTGAAGCTGTCATTGATAACACCTCAAGAATGACATACCTAGTCGCTAAAATATCCGACCCATATAATTTAACAGGTATACATCAACAGGCTATTCAATTTGGTCAATTTGTAAATGCTGAAATTTCGGGTACAAAAGCAAATCAGGTATTTAAGATTAATCGCCAGTATTTAACTTCTAACCAAGAAATTATCTTATTTCAGAATAATGAAATTAAACTATTTAAACCTGAGATACTCAGGTTTGAAGGTAAGTTTATTTATATCGATTCAGGCTTAAGAAATGGTGATCAAATCATCACTTCTGCTATTAGTAATCCCGTTAATGGGATGAAAGTTAGGTTAAATTCTACCGCGCAAAAGTCGACTAAGACAAACGAACTAGTGGCAAACTAAGGACAGTTAATGAGTGTTGATTCTGCAAAAAAAGGTTTAATTGCCTGGTTCGCCCATAATCCAGTCGCGGCAAACTTATTACTCGTATTAATTATTTTAATGGGGATTTACTCTGTTTTTACCATTAGAAAACAATCGTTTCCAACTATAGCGGTTGATGTTATTAGTATCCAAGTACCTTATTTAGGTGCAGCGCCGGAAGAAGTTGAAGAAGGTGTCGTACTCAAAATTGAAGAAGCGGTAAAAAGATTAGAAGGGATTAAGAAGCTTGAGTCGAATGCGAATGAAGGCATGGGACAAGTTAAAATTGAAGTTGAAGATGGTTATGATGTTCAAGAGTTAATGAACGAAGTTAAAGTTCAGATTGATGCTATCCCAAGTTTTCCAGAAAACAGTGAAAAGCCAGTTATATACCGAGCTAAACCAGAACAAGCGGTACTCTGGGTTCAGGTCTATGGCGATATGTCTGAAGTGGCGATGAAAGAGTACGCTAAAGAAATTCGAGATGAGATAGTTCAGCTCCCCGATGTCACTACGGCAGAAGTTGTGGGTGCTCGAGACTATGAAATTGCAATTGAATTACCTGAAAGTCGTTTAAGAGAATACGGCTTAACTTTAGATTATGTGGCGGGCCAAATACAGAAAAACTCAATTGATCTGCCAGGTGGTTCGATTAAAACGGATAATGGCGACATATTATTACGAACCAATGGCCAAGCATATCGAGCTACTGAATTTGCAGACTTAGTTTTACTCACCAGAGAAGACGGTACTCGTTTACTATTAGGTGATATTGCTAAAATTACCGATGGCTTTGTTGAAAATGAAGGGTTTGCTCGGTTTAACAAGCAGCCAAGTATCGGTATTCAAGTTAAATCAGTTGGCCAGCAAAATGACCTCCATATATCAGCAACTGTGAAAAAGTACCTTGAAGAAAAACAGAAAAACTTACCTTCAGGTGTCAATGTTTCTGCTTGGGGTGATAGTTCTTATTACTTAAAAGGCCGAGTCGATTTAATGCTCAATAATATGTTGATGGGAGCATTACTGGTTTTTATTATTCTATCTTTGTTTTTGAAATTTAGGTTAGCTATCTGGGTTATCGTTGGCTTGTTTGCGAGTTTCCTAGGCGCGATTGCACTGATGCCAGTTGCTGGTGTGACCATCAATATGATTAGTCTCTTCGCTTTTATACTCGTGTTAGGGATAGTTGTTGATGATGCCATTATCATTGGTGAAAGTATTCATAGTACAACGCAAGCACATGGGAATAGTGTTGATACGGTTGTTAGAGGTGCAAAAAAAGTGGCTATGCCGGCCACATTTGGTGTGTTAACCACAATTGTGGCTTTTGCGCCTATGCTATTAGTGACTGGACCTTCCTCGCCTATTTGGTCTTCAATTGGCGCAGTTGTTATGCTGTGTTTAGCATTTTCTTTGATTGAATCAAAATGGATTTTACCTTCACATTTAGTTGGGATAAAAACGACTGCTAAAACAGAGGCTATGTGGTTACCTAGGTTTCGTCAGAAAATCTCTAAAATACTCGATGGTTTTATCCAAAATAAGTACAAGCCTTTCTTAACACTGTGTTTGGAAAATCGCTACAGCACAATTGCTTCTTTCCTTGCCATTTTAATTTTAGTCGCAGGCTTAATTAATTCAGGGGTTGTGCGATTTGTATTTTTCCCTAATTTACCAAGTGATTATGTTCAAGTAACTTTGGCTATGGAGGATGGCAGCTCTGCTGATTTAACCAATGAAACGATCGCGAAATTAGAAGCTGCTTTGTATCAAGTTGATTCTGATAGTCGAGTCGAAAATGGTACACCAGTATTGGGTAATTCAATGGCCTTTAGCACTTCTCAAACTAGCGGCATGATTTGGGCTCAATTAAATTTAGATGAAGAAAGAGATTTAAATGGCTTTGAAGTCGCTAATCGATGGCGAGATGCTTTTGGGGAATCTACCGGTGTTCGCTCGGTTAATTTTACAGGCTCTATTTCTGGTGGAGCAGGCAGTGATTTAGAATTTTTATTTAGAAGTGACAATATTCAGCAAATCGACCAAGCTGCGGAAGAGTTAAAAGCAGCATTACGCCAATTTGAAGGTATATATGATGTTGATGATTCATTTAGTGGTGGTAAAGATGAAATTAAAATTAAAATTAAGCCAGAAGCTGAAACGTTAGGACTGACTCTAGTTGATGTCGCCCGTCAAGTCCGAGTCGCGTTTTATGGTGCAGAAGCACAACGGATACAGCGTGACGAAGAAGAAATAAAAGTCATGGTGAGATATCCAAAAGATCAACGTAAATCCATTAGCAATTTAGACAATATGTTTATTCGTACTAGCGCAGGTCGCGAAGTTCCATTCTCGACAGTTGCCAGCTATGAGATTGGCCAAGGTTATGCAACGATCAAGCGTATTGATTATCAAAGATCCGTTAGCGTAACTGCAAGGGCTGATAAAGCCGTTGCTGAACCAGGTAAATTAGCGCAAGAAGTGATAAAAGATGTAATTCCTAAAATTTTAGAGAAGTATCCAGAGGTCGACTTTCAATTAGCTGGTGCATCTAAAGATGAGCAAGATGCGTTGAAAAGTTTAGCAATTGGTTTCGGGTTTGCGATTATCGTTATATATGGGCTCATGGCGATCCCACTTAAATCTTACACTCAACCTTTTATTATTATGTCTGTAATCCCTTTTGGTATTGTCGGAGCTGTGATTGGGCATGTTGTATTTGGTTTAGCTATGAGCATATTATCTATGTTTGGGATTATCGCGCTTGCTGGGGTGGTGGTAAATGATTCACTTATATTGGTTGAATTTGTTAACCGCGCAAGACATAGAGGTTTAGCAATCAGGCAAGCTGTTCTTGAAGCCGGAACACAAAGGTTTAGAGCGATTTTATTAACCTCTTTAACCACCTTTTTTGGCTTGATTCCGATTGTGCTCGAAACTAGCTTACAAGCACAAATTGTGATTCCTATGGCGGTCTCTTTGGCGTTCGGCATACTTTTTTCAACAGTTATTACCCTGCTCTTAGTGCCTGCTTTGTATTTAATCTTGGATGATATAAAGGGGCTAAAGCGGGTATTTGGTGGCTCAAGAATAGAAGAAAAAATAGAAACCAAGCAGTCGTTAGACTCTATTTAAAGCCAACTTGTGGGTGATTTAATACCAGTTCACCTAAATTTTTGCTCTATGTTTTACGTAGAAAAAAAGTGCGCTAACAAGGCATGAATTGCCGATACTAGTAAACTAATAGCAAAATTCATAACGCAGTTTACGTGCTTTTTAAGCAGTAAAATTGAGTAATAATTAGGATAGATTGGTATAACTCATCAGGTGCAGCTAAGCGTTTGTTTAGTTAGAATTAGGCTGTAGAGCTAGACTAAAAGAGTAAGCTCAATTGAAAAATAGATTTTAGTCCCCTTAGTTCAGCTGGATAGAACAAGGACCTCCTAAGTCTTAGACACAGGTTCGAATCCTGTAGGGGACGCCATTAACTGCGAATTCATATTCGTAGTTTTATTATTTAACGATAGGAATAATTCACATGGCTATTACGCTTTATGGCTCTTTACCTTCTCCTTATGTCCGCAGGATCCGAATCTTGCTTGATGGGGTAGACTATAAGTTTGAGCAAATTAACGTTTACGAAGATTCAGCGCGAGCCGAATATGCTAAGTTAACGCCAATTAAGAAATTACCCTTATTAACCGATGGTGAGCAAAGCATTTTTGACTCACATATTATTGCGCAATATGTTTTCGCTAAAAAACAGCAGGCTCAACCAAGTATAGATGTATTAAATTTAGTGAGTGCGGTGGATGCTGTGACAGACTCACTAATTATTTTATTTATGGCTAAGCGCTCGGAAATTGAGACGAGTGAAGATAAATTGATATTCAAATTGCAATTAACTCGTATCCCTGATTGTTTAACTTGGTTGAATGAGCAAGCAAAACAAGGAAAATTTGAATCGCTTAACTACGCAACTATTGCGTTAATTTCATTGATTGATTGGGCCGAGTTTAGGCAACTGTATGATTTTTCTGACTATCCAGACTTGATAAAAGTAAGAGATACATTCGCTGAAACTGAAATTATTAAACAGACTTATCCTCAGTAAGCCTAACAATACTATTAGCCCACAAACTATGTGGGCTAATCAAGTTGCTTTAAATAAAAATTTCACCTTTCATATAAAGTACCGCTTTCCCTGAAATTAATACTCTGTCTTCGACTAGTTCAACTATAAGTTCACCACCTCTTTGAGAGACTTGTTTAGCGTTAAAACTGTTTTGATTTAATTCTTTTGCCCAAAAAGGCGCCAGTTGAGTATAGGCGGAGCCTGTCACAGGATCTTCATCTATCCCATAATTGGGGGCAAAAAAGCGATTAACGAAATCATATTCTGAAGATTTGGCTGTTATTATTACACCTCTTAAATCTAATGTTGATAATTGAGATAAGTCTGGATCAGCGTTTAGAACATCAGATTCATTTTCAAACACGACGAGATAGTCTTGGTTATAGTGGCAGCTTATTGGCTTGAGATTAAATGCATCTATAATGCTTTTTGGTGTTGGGCACTTAACAGGCATCTGGGCTGGAAAATCCAGCTGTAATAATCCCTCGACTTGTTTTACTTTTAGTAATCCGGATTTAGAATTGAATAGTAAAGTATCTGTTATATTGGTTTTTAATTGATTAAAGATTACATAAGCTGCTGCTAATGTGGCATGACCACATAAATCAATTTCACAACTTGGGGTAAACCAACGAATATGGTATTCATCCTTTTGTCGCACAAAAAAGGCTGTTTCAGATAAATTATTCTCTGCTGCGATTGATTGCATCACGGAATCGTTAAGCCACTCTGTTAGTGGACACACAGCGGCTGAGTTACCTTTAAACACTGAGTCGGTAAAGGCATCTACTTGATATAAGTCTATTTTCATTGAGAATTCGCTTCATATTGAGATTTAATTCATGAGAAAACCTAACTGTTATTGGCTATGGCTGCAATCTTTTTGAATCCATTTCGTCATAAAAGAAATAAAGTTTCAATGTTATTCTCTAAAACTTAAGTATTCAATTAAGTTATTGATTTTAAATTTTATTTATTCTTTTTGTAACGATTTCCTTTGTTGGATAAATCGGGTTTTTTAGTGCTTCTGTAACACAACTGTCATAAAAGTATCATATACTGCACCCAGTTTAAATTTGCACTTAAATCTAATGAATCATTCTCTTACACAAACAAGTAGTCAAAACTTTTCTCGAAAAGTAAAAGACCAAGTCGCGAAGTACGGTGTAACCGCCGGCGGTATCATGGTGTTGATCGCCCTGTTACTTATCTTCTTTTATCTACTATATGTAGTTCAACCTATATTTGATGACGTGAGCGTGACACACGATCAAGAAATCAGATTAAAAGATACACATAGCTCCCTTGCACTCGGTACAGATGATCATGTTGAAATTGGTTATCGTGTTGTATCAAACGCCAATGTCGAGTTTTATGGATTAGAAGGAAAGCATAAAGGCGAGTTAATCGAACAGCACCAAGTTGTTTCTGAACCGATTACTGCTTTCAGCGCTTCAATGGCCTACCTACAAGAGTTTGCTTTTGCAACTGGTAGCCAAGTGACAGTTTTTAAGCCGGGTTTTAAAGTGAGTTTTGCCACGAACAAAAGAGTCGTGTTGCCAAACTTAACTTATCCATTGGGCGAAGAAGGTATTGATTTAGAAGTAGACAGCAATATTACAAAATTTGCTTTTTCTGTTTTACCTGAAAATGAAGGTGCAGGCTTCTTGTATCAGCTTGAAAGCGGTGATTTAGAATACGCTTTTATGTCAGCTGAAGTTAACTTTATGACAGATGAGATTGAGTGGTCTATCGAGAAAGTAAGCCTGCCTTTTGTAAACGGTAAAGTTAAAAATATCAAAGTAACAGCCGATTTAAGTCGAGCATTTGTGGTTCAAGACAACACTTTAATTACATTAAATATACGAGATATTGAAGATGTAACCTTGTTATCTAAAACTAAAGTATCAGAGCCAAAAGCAAATGTAGTTGATGTTACTTTGTTAGCTGGTGCTAACTCAATATTATTTGCAAATGATAATGGTGTTGTGAGTCAGTGGTTTGAAGTGAATGATGAGGAAGGACGTCACTTTAAGCGCATTAGAGCATTTGAAAGCAATGAAATTGGGTTGAATGGCGTTTATCCTGAATTTTATCGTCGTAGTTTCTTCACAACTGCAAACGATGGTTCGCTCGGTGTATATCACACAACAAGTGGTGCTAAGTTATTCCACGAGTCGATAGCAGATAGCAAAATTGACTTGTTTTCTATTTCGCCTAGAGCAAATGCATTTTTAACTCAAAATACGCACTCAATCAATTTATACAAAATAAGCAATGAACATCCAGAAGTAACTTGGTCTGGGTTGTGGAATGAAATTTGGTACGAAGGTTATTCTGAACCAGATTATGTTTGGCAATCTACCTCGGCATCAGATGATTTTGAAGGCAAATTTAGTTTAGTGCCAATTACTTTCGGTACAATTAAAGCGGCTTTTTACGCTATGTTATTTTCAGTGCCAATCGCACTTGCAGCAGCGGTATATACTGCTTACTTCATGCCTTCTAAAATTCGCAAAGTAGTTAAGCCTACAGTTGAAATCATGGAAGCATTACCAACCGTTATTCTTGGTTTCCTTGCTGGATTATGGTTAGCACCTCTGATTGAATTGCATTTAGCCTCTATTGTTTTATTGGTGACTATATTACCTGTTGCTGTTATTTTGTTTGCATTCATGTGGCATAACCTGCCTAAGAAAATTTTAAATAGCCTGCCACAAGGTATGGACTCATTATTACTTATTCCTGTCATTTTGTTATTCGGCTGGTTGTGTTTTGGCATGAGTCCTTGGTTAAACGATGTGCTATTTGATGGTGATGTTCGCTTATTTATTACAGATGAATTAGGTATTTCATTCGACCAAAGAAACTCTTTAGTGGTTGGTATTGCAATGGGATTTGCCGTGATTCCAACTATATTTTCAATTGCTGAAGATGCTGTATTTTCTGTTCCAAAACACTTATCTCAAGGTTCGTTAGCTCTAGGTGCGAGTCAATGGCAAACCCTAGTTAGAGTTGTGTTATTGACGGCGAGTCCGGGTATCTTCTCAGCTGTGATGATGGGCCTAGGCCGCGCTGTTGGCGAAACTATGATTGTGTTAATGGCAACAGGTAATACGCCTATTATGGATTGGTCTGTTTTCCAAGGTATGCGTACACTTTCGGCTAACATTGCAGTTGAAATGCCAGAATCAGAAGTAGGTAGTACTCACTATCGCATCTTATTCTTAGCTGCTTTTGTACTTTTTGTATTCACTTTTGTCTTTAACACGATTGCTGAGTTTGTTCGTCAGCGATTACGTGAAAAATACAGCTCGCTGTAAGCGCAGGAATTAAATAATGAAGAATTGGTTTAAATCAGGTTCCCCTTGGATCTGGATGACAGCAGGTGCTGTTAGTATTAGTTTAATTTCAGTTATTGGCTTATTAGCTATGATTGCTTGGCGTGGTCTTAGCTTCTTTTGGCCTGCTGAAGTCTATGAGTTTGATATCAAGCAAAATGGACAATCTACCGTAGTTATTGGTGAAATTTACGACAAAGAACAGGTAGCGGCCGAGCGTTTAAGAAATGCAGGTATTGATCTGGCTGGCTATGATGCTGAATTTGTTGATAGATACTTAGTGAAAACCGGTAACCGTGAATTTGTAGAACTTGATTTCCGTTGGATTCTAGATACAGATATTCAGCAAAAAACAACTAAGTCAGGTATAGCTGTAATAGAAAGAACTAAAAATGGTAACTTTTATGGTTATGTTCATTCTGTTTATCAAGATGGCGTTAAGGTCGATAACTCTAAATTAGAAGAGCTAATCGAAAGAAGTAGTGATATAGCTGAAGAAGCATTAGACCTACAAAATAGCGAAATCGCAGCAATTAACTATGATCTGGAAAGAGATAGATTAAAACAACGTGCACTAGAGTTGAAAGGTGAATTAACTCAAGAAATTAAAGATGAGTTCAAAGCCAAAAAATTACGTCTAGAAGAAGACTATCAAGTTTTAGAAAAATCGCTTTTCGCTTTAAGACAAAAAGCGGATAGAGACGAAGTTGTCATAAAAGATATGCGCGGTGAACTTGTGCGTATTCGAATTGCTCAAGTACTAGATATCCACTTTCCGAATGATATGAGTCTATTGGATAAAGTTGGCCGTTTCTTTGTTCAAATGGGTAAGTTTGTTAGTGATGACCCAAGAGAAGCAAATACAGAAGGGGGCGTGTTCCCAGCTATCTTTGGTACTGTCTTTATGGTGTTATTGATGGCCGTTATTGTGACCCCATTTGGTGTTGTTGCTGCTATTTATTTGCATGAATACGCTGCTAAAAATGCAGTGACTAAAATCATACGTATTGCGGTTATTAACTTAGCGGGTGTACCTTCTATTGTATATGGTGTATTTGGTTTAGGTTTCTTTGTTTATATGCTTGGTGGCAGTTTAGATGCTTTATTTTATCCAGAAGCTTTACCTAATCCAACATTCGGTACGCCAGGTGTTATTTGGTCAGCGCTAACACTTGCCATTTTAACCTTACCTGTTGTTATTGTTTCGACAGAAGAAGGTATGTCGCGTATCCCGAGTTCATTACGTCAGGGTAGTTTAGCTTTGGGGGCAACTAAAGCTGAAACCTTATGGCGAATTATTATCCCTATGGCGAGCCCTGCAATTATGACAGGCTTAATTTTAGCTGTTGCTCGTGCAGCAGGTGAGGTGGCTCCATTAATGTTAGTTGGTGTGGTAAAAATGGCACCAACTTTACCTTTAGATGGTAACTTCCCATTTATTCACCTAGATAGAAAGTTTATGCACCTTGGTTTCCATATTTATGATGTGGGTTTCCAAAGTCCAAATGTTGAAGCGGCAAGACCGCTAGTATATGCAACCGCATTTTTACTAGTGACAGTCATTGTTTCATTAAATATTACAGCGATCGGCATCCGTAATCATTTACGTGAAAAATATAAGTCGCTTGAACACTAATTATTTTTAAAGGTTTTAGATATGATTTCAATTGCTCCTGAAGTTGCAAAAATTACCAACGCAATTGCACCTAGTGAATTAACCCAAGAGCAAACCGCACTTGAGATGAATAAATTAAATTTATTCTATGGTGATAAACAGGCTCTATACAACATAGACATGAAGATACCTAAAGGTAAGGTAACTGCTTTTATCGGTCCTTCTGGTTGTGGTAAATCGACTTTGTTGCGCTGTATTAATCGAATGAATGATTTAGTCGATATTTGTCGTGTTGAAGGACAAATTAAGTTAGATGGTAAAAACATTTATGATAAAGATGTAGATGTTGCTACGTTACGCCAAAATGTTGGTATGGTGTTCCAGCGTCCAAATCCATTTCCTAAATCTATTTATGAAAATGTTGTATACGGATTAAGAATACAAGGCATTAACGACAAGCGTCGCTTAGATGAAATCGTTGAAACTTCATTAAGAAAAGCAGCACTATGGGAAGAAGTTAAAGATAGATTAAACGATAGTGCGTTTGGGCTTTCTGGTGGTCAGCAACAAAGATTGGTTATTGCTCGTGCGATTGCGATTGAGCCTAAAGTTTTACTTTTGGATGAACCAACTTCTGCTCTTGATCCAATTTCAACGTTAACCATTGAAGAATTGATTAATGATTTAAAAGATACTTACACTGTTGTTATCGTAACTCACAATATGCAGCAAGCCGCGCGTGTTTCTAATTATGCAGCGTTTATGTTTATGGGTGAGTTAATTGAATATTCTGATACGAATCAGTTGTTCACTACACCAGCGAAAAAGAAAACAGAAGACTATATTACAGGCCGTTACGGTTAAGTTATTATTGCTTCAACTTTTAAATTATTAAACTAAGCTTACTCAATGGACTGAGTAAAATCAGTTAGCTTAAGGGGAATAGAATGGATTTTAAAATAGATAAACATATCTCAGGTCAATTTAACCAAGAACTTGAGCAGATTATGAGCCATGTGTTAGACATGGGTGGCATTGTTGAACAACAAATTAGTCAATCTTTGGCTGCAATTAGTAGCTTGGATGCAAAGCTGGCCGGTCAAGTCGTCGAAAACGATAGAAAAATTAATGCTTACGAAACAACAATTGATGAAGAATGTGCTCGTATCATTGCTAAACGTCAACCGGCAGCAATTGATTTAAGAATTGTTTTAGCAATTGCTAAGACGATTGCAGATCTAGAGCGTATCGGCGACGAAGCTTGTCGTATGGTAAAACCTGCACTTGAAAGTTATAACCGTGAAGAGCGTCAATTCTTAGTTGATCTTGACCATATGGGTCAGCAGGTTTTGACTATGTTCAATAAAGTATTGGACGCATTAGCGAGAATGGATAGCGAAGCAGCATACGAAGTTTATAAAATGGATAAAAAAATAGATAAAACGTATGAAGCTATCACACGCCAATTAATGACTTATATGATGGAAGATCCACGCGCCATTCCAAAAATTATGGATGTTATTTGGGCTACTCGTTCGTTAGAACGAATCGGCGACAGGTGTCAGAACATAAGTGAGCATGTTATTTACTTAATTAAAGGTAAAGATGTGCGCCACACAAGCCGAGAACACATAGAAAAAATGCTAGGTGTCTAAATCAATTTAAATTAGAATAGTGTTAGTTAAACACTATTCTAATGCCTATCCTACCAATTCACCCGATTAATATTTCACTTCTGTTTCAGTTAAATTTCAATAAGATTTCAAATTAATTACACTTTGAAATAAAACTGTCATAAATGATTAATATAATGTTCGCCATAACGTCATCTAATGATTGCCTTAAACAAGTTTTAATTTGAATTATATCAATAGCTGACTACCTTATTAATATATGCTTATTGAGCTTAGGATAAACTATGAAATTACTTTCACTTTCTGCAATTACAATTGCGACTTCTTTATTTTCGGTAAACGCTGTTGCTGCTGATAAGGCTTTAACTGTATATGGTAAAGCTAACCTTAGCTTCCAAATTGAAGACTCTGTAGAATCTTCAACAGACTTAAAAAGCAACTCTTCTAGACTTGGTTTTAAAGGTGAAGTTGAATTAGAAGGTGGTTTAACTGCTATATACACGGCTGAGTTCGGTGTTGATTTTTCTGATGAATCTAAAGAACAAAATATTACTTCTAGAAATCAATGGGTTGGTTTAAAAGGTGATTTTGGTCAAGTGCGTTTAGGTAGAATGGATACTGCGCTTAAATTAGCACAGGGTAAAATTGATCAATTTAATGGTTACTCTGGCGATATTAAACACGTATTTAGCAAGCGTGGTGAAAATAGAATGAGTGATACTGTTACTTATATCTCACCTAATTTTTCTGGTTTCACTGCAGGTTTAACTTATATAACACAAGAAGAAACAGATTCTGCGGAAGCAGATAAAGCAGGTGTTTCTGCTGCTGTTATGTACGGTGATGCTAAATTAAAGAAATCTGATTTTTATGCAGCGGTAGCAATTGACCAAAATGTAAAAGGTTACGATGTTATCCGTTTAGCGACTCAAGTTAAATTAGGTGCTTTAAAATTAGGCGCAATCTTGCAATCTCAGGAGCAAGCTGATGTAGCGGGTTCAAGTGCTGACGAAGGTGTTGTATTAAGTGCTGCATATAGCGCTGGCCAACTAACTTATAAAGCTCAAGTCCAAACAATTAATCAAGCAGCAGACCAAGATGCAGTTTCTGTTGGAGTTGATTATAAACTAGGTAAAAACACTAAAGCCTTTACCTGGTTAACTCGCGAATCGAGCGATGCTGCAAATGCTGTAGATACTAAGACACTTGCATTTGGTATCGAACACAAATTTTAAAAATTAACTTGATAAACAAGCCCTTGCATATAGCAGGGGCTTTTTTTTGTCTAAAAAACTTAACTCGCGATAACAACTTGATTTGTTGAGCGCCTTTTTCCTCACAACTAACTTGAATTATTCGCTCGCAATTATAGCTCTCTATTACGTACGAAAATTCAGCTTGTTCTAAGAAAAAAATACCTCTCAAGAAATAAAAAATGGACAATATCAATAACTTCAGAGCATTAGCTAATTTCTTATCCAGAGTTAAGGACAAAGATTAAAAATTTATTGCAGTAATCTTTCTCTGTCATATTAGTGAAATAAATGTGTAATAAGATCTACTGTAATAAATAACGACAAGAAAGCAATTGAGGCTTATATGAAATTTAATACTATTGTTCGTGTTATCGGTTTTGCCGCTGCAACTATGCTATCAACTCAAGCAGCAGCGATTGATAAAGCGCTTCCTGAATATCAAAAAACAAGCGGTATCTCTGGTAAATTATCATCAGTTGGTTCTGACACATTAGCTAATATGATGACGTTTTGGGCTGAAGAATATAAAAGAGCTTACCCAAATGTAACCATTCAAGTTCAAGCGGCTGGTTCTTCTACTGCGCCACCGGCGTTAACTGAAGGTACTGCTCAGTTTGGTCCTATGAGTCGTGGGATGAAATCGAAAGAAATTGAAGCTTTTGAAGAAAGATTTGGCTACAAGCCAACTGAAGTTCGTGTTGCTATTGACGCACTTGCTGTATTCGTAAATAAAGATAACCCAATTAAAGGTTTGAATATAAAGCAAGTTGACGCTATTTTCTCATCAACTCTAAAATGTGGCGCTGATGCTTCAGTTGAACGTTGGGGTGACTTAGGTTTAACAGGCGAATGGGATCGTAAAGATGTTCAATTGTTTGGCCGTAACTCAGTATCGGGTACATATGGTTATTTCAAAAAGAAAGGCCTATGTAAAGGTGACTTTAAGAATAATGTAAATGAGCAACCTGGTTCGGCATCTGTTGTACAATCAATTTCATCATCGCTAAACGCAATTGGCTACTCAGGTATTGGTTACAGAACTTCTGGCGTTAAAGCGGTTCCTTTAGCTAAGAAAGGTACTAAGTATGTTGCGGCGACTATGGAAAATGCGGTAGCAGGTAAATATCCTTTATCTCGTTTCTTATATGTATATGTTAATAAGCATCCTAATAAACCACTTGATCCATTAACTTCAGAGTTTTTACGTATGGTATTGTCTAAAACAGGCCAATACATAGTAGAGAAAGATGGTTATATTCCTTTGCCAGCTGCGGTGGCAAATAAAGAATTAAAGAAACTAGGTTTATTATAAATTTAAACTCATCTCTTTAGTTGAATAAATGGCATTCAGGAGACTGAATGCCATTTTTTATTTCACAAGCCCAATCGTAAGAAAAACTTTTTTGATAAAAGCTTTTGGTTTTTATCAGCTAATTTAGCTTAAAAACCAAAAAATTGACGTTTTACCTTTTTTTATTTGGAATTGCTGATATATTTGTCAATAATTTAACTCGTTTTTATATAACAACAATAAATTGACAATACATGCCAAATAATAAAAGAATTTTATTAATAGCGTCAGAAAACCGAGATCTATCTGTATTAAAAACAATACTGCAGTTTATGTCTGAAGATTTTGATGCTGTAGAGCTTGATAACGCTGATACCTGTCTTAAGCAATATGATGAATGGAAAGCGATTATTTTTAATACTTCTGCGGAAGATATAGAAACTTGTCAAAAGTTAATAAATGCCTCTCCTGAGTTGCCGTTTATGGTTGCTGATTGTTTAGCTGACCTAGCTGGCTTGGCAAATGTAGTTGCAACCCTCAGTCAAAATGTTACTTATGCTGATTTCACCCAAGCACTTCATCACTGTGAATCGTATTTAAGAAATAAACCAAACAAACAAGTTAAAACGTCAAAAGATCTGATCCACACCTTGGTTGGTCGCAGCGGCGAAATGCAAACTGTGCGGAAGCTAATTGAGCAAGTCTCTCCGACTGATGCTAACGTGTTAATTTTAGGTGAATCAGGCACAGGTAAAGAAGTGGTTGCTCAGGCAATACATAGGCTTTCCAAAAGAGCTAAAGGCCCATTTGTACCTGTTAATTGTGGCGCTATACCTGGTGATTTACTTGAGAGTGAACTCTTCGGCCATGAGAAAGGTGCTTTTACCGGAGCAATTAGTGCCAGAAAAGGGAGATTTGAGCTCGCGCAAGGCGGTACTTTATTTCTAGATGAAATAGGTGACATGCCTTTACAGATGCAAGTTAAGCTATTAAGAGTATTGCAAGAGCGAGTATTTGAAAGAGTTGGCTCTGCGATTCAAGTAAAAGCAAACGTTAGAGTTATCGCAGCAACACATAGACAGCTTGAATCTTTAGTTGATGAAGGTAAATTTAGAGAAGATCTGTTTTATCGACTCAATGTTTTTCCAATTGAAACACCTTCATTACGTGAAAGACGAGAAGATTTACCGCAATTAGCAACTGAATTAATCCGCAGGCAAAGCGAACAGGGAAATGAAAGCATTAAATTTACCGATAATGCGATGCAATCATTAATGGAACATAAGTGGTCTGGTAATGTTCGAGAGCTTGCTAATTTAGTTGAGCGTTTAATTATCTTATTTCCAAATCAGGTTGTTGATGTTGCCGATTTACCTAAAAAATATCAGCATATAGAAGTTGAAGCTTTCGAGCCGGAATATCCTGAAAGCTTTATGGAGCGTGAAGCCTTAAATGATTTATTTGCGTTTGATGAAGAAGAGGAAGAGCCTGAAGACGAAGGTTTAGCTGTTATGACTAGCTTGCCGGAAGAAGGGATAGTACTAAAAGATTATTTAGCTGAGTTAGAAGTCAATCTGATTAATCAAGCCTTAGCTTTTCATGAAGGCGTCGTTGCCAGAGCAGCAGAAATGCTGGGTATGCGCCGAACAACTTTAGTTGAAAAAATGAGAAAATATGGTTTAAATTAGCGGAGTTTCCATTTTCTGGATTTCGCTTATTTAAGCGTTGTCAAAAAAACATCAATTCAATTTCACCTTAACTAGCTGATTATTAAATAAAAAATATTGGCACTTCAATTGCTATATTACCTGTAGTAAATTTTTTGACGCAGGTGATGACATGCAAGTCGCATTTAAACAAACTCCAGAGCTTAAACAAGAATCTTATCTAGGTGAACTAGATGAGTTAAGAGGTCAGGCTGCCCGTTTAACGCATTTAGTTAATGTATTACCTGCTGGCGTCGTTATTTTAAATGAATTTGGTTTTGTCGAAGAAGCAAATCAAATTGCGATCGATTTGCTCGGTGAACCTTTAATTAATTTAAAGTGGCTTGAAGTTATTAAACGTTCATTTAATCCACAAGCCGACGACGGTCATGAAGTGTCACTACATGATGGTCGTAGAGTGAAATTAGAAACAATAGACTTATCGCCTGAGCGCGGTCAATTAATTCTAATCACAAATTTAACCGAGACTCGACTGCTTCAAGCGAGATTAAATCACCTTAGCCAGTTAAGTGTACTGGGTAAAATGATGGCTTCACTTGCTCATCAAATTAGAACCCCTTTATCAGCTGCTATGTTATATGCAGCCAATTTAGCGAATCAAAGTTTAAATAAAACGGCACAGTCGAATTTTCAGAAGAAACTCGTTGCTCGTTTACATGATCTTGAAAGCCAGATTAATGATATGTTGCTGTTTGCTAAAAGCGGTCAAAAACAAGTCGCTGAAAAGTTATCTTTGCAACAGTTATTATCAGAAGTTCAGGCAGGTAGTGAAGCTATGATTATTCAAAATCATGGTCAACTTACAGCGGAATTACCAGAGCCTGATATCTTAATTTTTGGTAATCAAAATGCTTTAGCCAGTGCAATACAAAACTTGATCCATAACAGTATTCAAATGATACCAAAAGGGGCTCAAATTAGGGTATCGGCTAAGCGTTCAGATAAAGATCCTAGCTTGGTTTGGATTCAAGTTTCAGATAATGGCCCTGGTATTTCACCTGAATTACAGCAATCTGTATTTGATCCCTTTTATACAACCCGTACTAAAGGTACTGGCTTGGGATTAGCTGTGGTTAAATCAGTTGCCGAACAACATCAAGGTAGAGTGTTTATTGATTCCAAACCAGAGCAAGGTTGTACTTTCACGATAGAATTAGCTGTCGCTGAAAATGCTGTTTTAGCGCAAGTCGCTGGCCAGAACTAATGGAGAATACCATGGAAAATCAAATTTTAATTGTTGAAGATGACGCCAATTTAAGAGAAGCCATAGTCGATACATTAGCTATAGCAGGCTATCAGTGTATTGAAGCTGACAGCGGAGAAGACGCTTTAATTAAATTGAATTCGCATTCTGTCTCTATGATATTTAGTGATGTGCAAATGCCTGGTATCAATGGTTTATCTTTGCTACGAAATGTTAAAGCTAAATTGCCGAATATGCCATTTTTACTCATGACCGCATTTGCCAATATTAAAGATGCTGTTGATGCGATGAAAGAAGGCGCGACAGATTATTTAGCAAAACCTTTTGCGCCTGAAGTTTTACTGAGTTTAGTCGGTCGTTATATGCCAACTACTGAGAACCCTAAATTAAACCCAGTGGCGCAAGATGATAAAAGCTTAGAACTATTAAAGTTAGCCAGCCGAGTTGCGAAGTCTGATGCATCTGTCTTAGTGCTTGGGCCAAGCGGATCGGGTAAAGAAGTACTCGCACGCTATATCCATCAAGAATCGCCTAGAGCTGAAGAAGCTTTTGTTGCGATAAACTGCGCTGCTATTCCTGAAAACATGCTAGAGGCTACTTTATTCGGCTATGAAAAAGGCGCATTTACTGGCGCTTTGCAAGCCAGCCCTGGTAAATTTGAGCAGGCGCAAGGCGGTACGATTTTACTCGATGAAATTTCTGAGATGGATTTAGGACTACAAGCAAAATTACTTCGTGTTTTGCAAGAAAGAGAAGTCGAAAGGTTAGGCAGTCGTAAAACTTTGAAATTGGATGTCAGAGTGATAGCAACCAGTAATCGGGACTTAAAACAAGCGGTAGCTGAAGGCCTGTTTAGAGAAGATTTGTACTATCGATTAAATGTTTTTCCGTTAACTTGGTTATCTTTAGCGGAACGTAAAATGGATATATTACCTTTAGCTGAGCATTTAATTGAAAGGCATGTTAAAAAAGACAATAGAACCGCACCTAAACTCACTATGGCAGCGCGAACTAAATTACAGCAACATGATTGGCCAGGTAATGTCAGGGAGTTGGATAATGTTATTCAGCGAGCGTTAATACTGGCTCAATATCAAGTAATTGATGGTTGCGATATTTTAATCGAATTAGATACCGCTATGCCGCAAAATGAGCCAGTGAGTCAAGAGGAATCTCTGGGTAAAGAGTTAAGACAACAAGAGCATCAGATTATTCTAGATACTTTGTTGGCTTGTCATGGCAAACGAAATCGTGTTGCAGATAAGCTAGGTATCAGCCCACGTACTTTAAGATACAAGATTGCTAAGATGCGAGAAATGGGGATCGAAATTCCAGTCTAGGTATTTTCTGCTAGATAAGCTATGCTGTTAATTAGATATTGTTAACTATTCTGATTGATGTGACTAAAAAAATCTTTATTAACAGCTTTATCATTAGTTTGATTTTCATTTTTAGCATCACTGTATATGCGGCTGAGGTATTTACTTATAATCAAGGTGAAACCGAAGACGATGATAGAAATAGATATGATAAAAAATTACTGGTATTGGCTTTAGAAGCCACCAAAGCTGATTTTGGTGACTATGTATTACAGCCAACTAAACGTGGCAGTAATTACAAAAGAAATTTAAAACTCCTCGAACAAAACTTTTACACTAACTTTTTTATCCAAACTTCAATTGATGATGATATTTTAACTAAGTTTAAAGCAGTAGAAATTCCAATTGAAAGAGGCATAGTTGGCTATCGTGTTGGGATAATTAACCCTGAAAGGCTCGACAAATTTAATAAAAATATGTCACTTGATGAGCTTAAAAGATTAAGCATAATTCAAGGTGATGGCTGGTTAGATACACAAATATTAAAACAAAATGGCTATAATGTTTTTGGTATTTCTAATTACGATAGCTTGTTTCGTATGATTTCACTTTCGAGAGCGGATATTCTGCTTCGAGGCGCAAATGAAATTTCATATGAGTTAGATAACTTTATCACTAAATACCCTAATTTATCAGTAGAGCCGCATTTTATATTCCATTACCCATTACCAAGATTTTTTATTACTTCTAAATCGAATCTAAATGCAGCTAAGCGGATAGAAGTCGGTTTAAACCGAGCTTTTGAAGATGGTTCTTTTATGGCCTTGTGGCAAAGTCACTTTGGTAGTAGCTTGAAACAATTAAATTTAAAATCTCGACGAGTTATTGAGTTAAAAAATTCAAGTATTTCAAGCTTAGCGACTGACTATACTAAATACAATTTTACTCTTGCTGAAATGAAGTGAGTATGACTTCTGCAGGCTTTAATCCTTTAGCTGTAGCGGATACTGTCACTTGACCAATTTGATTTTTAAGGCTTTTTACTACCGCTACAAGTTTACCCCGAAAAGTATTTCTTTGATTGACTTGAAACCCTTCAACGGAAGCCGGATTGGCATTGCCCAGTGCGATTAGCTCCCCAGCCCCCGAGACTGATAAGTTTAACTCAAGATCATAATCCCAGTAGTAAACAGTGTGATCATTTTCATCTAGCAATTGCGCCGTAATATAAACTAAATCTCTGCCATCTGGTGTTAAATTTAGTTTTTCTGCTGATAAACTAATTTTCTTGGCTTGCTGACTAGTTTTAAGCTGCCACCTACCTTGCGTATTACCTGCTGAATCATAACCGATTGCCTCTAGTAATCCTGCTTGGTAGGGCACTGAATAGCTCGTTTTGTACTCTGTGGCTTTTGAGGTGGCTTTTTTTCCTAAACTCTGACCATTTAAAAACAGCTCAACCTCAGGGTAAGCTGAATAAACCAAGACGTTTAACGCTTTATTCTCTTGGCCTGGCCAAGTCCAACTTGGATGCAAATCTGGTTGAACCCAATGTAAATACCAATCTGGATTTTGGGCAGGTTGGAGCGACGGAAAGGGACTTTCTATAAAAGCTGATATTTTATTCTTACCTGTTTTCCATAATACATCTCGATAATATGCCGAAGGTCGTTTATTACCTAAGACGTCTAACTCGCCACAGTAGGCAAGTGTCCAAGGAAAAGGGGCTAAACCTTTCCACTCTGGCGCATAGCCAGTCCAGCCAATTGACGCTTCACCAATATAGTCCCAACCTGTCCAGACAAAGTCGCCTATGATGAAAGGGTATTTTTCAACATATTGCCAATATTCAAAGGCTCGGTTTGAGTATGTTTCTGAGCCGTACATTAATCGGTTAGGGAAACGTTCTCTGTCTTTTAAGTAATTAAATTCTTGGTAGTTGTAACCTACAACGGAAAACTGTGACAGCAATTTGTCAGACCAAGTGTCAGAGGTATTTGCACCTATAGTAGCGGGTCGGCTTGGGTCTAATTTATTAACGACCTGAATCAATTTTTTTGCTGTTTTTGCGCCTAAATCACTGGTTTGCTCTGGGATCTCATTGCCTATGCTCCACATAATAATGCTCGGATGGCTACGATCTCGTTTTATAAAATTAGTCAAATCGGTTTGCCAATCTTGAATAAAACGAGATGAATAATCATTCTTGTGATCCCATTTTTGTTGGTTCCAAGCGTCGAAAGCTTCACTTATTACTAGTAACCCTTGCTGATCAGCGGCATTTAAAAAAGCTTTAGAGGGCGGGTTGTGTGAAGTTCTAACCGCATTAAAGCCAGCATCTAGAATTATACGAACCTTACGCTCTTCTGCGGCTTGGTATGCGGCAGCACCAAGAAGATAATTATCATGGTGCAGATTCATGCCTTTTAGTTTAATGGGATTGTTGTTGATTAAAAGCCCTTGCTCAGGGTCAAAATTTAATGTGCGGATACCAAAATGACGAGTTTGGCTATGAATAATTTGACCATCTTCAATTATTGATTGCTTCGCTAGATATAAGTAAGGCTTACCGGGTTGCCAAAGTTTAGCTTGGTTGATAATTAATTCTATTTTTAGATTTTGTTGTTTAACTTGCGCTTTTAGTTTTTGCTGTTGAAAACTGACTAGGTTACTTTCAGTATCAAAAATTTCAGTTTTTAGGATGCGGGAATTAACTTTGCGCTGTGAGACTATCACTTCGGATAACAAGTTTACTTTAGCTGAATTGTCGAACACTTCAGTTGTGATAAAGGGAGAGTCTGTTTTTTGATAGCTTGATTGGTGGAAATGAATGCTTATGGGACGATATATGCCTGAGCCAGAATACCAGCGACTATTTAGATGATTATTATTGACCTTAACTGCTAGCGTGTTGTCGCCTTGGTAATTTAAATACGGCTCAATATTGATCTCAAAGGCGGTATATCCATTATGCTGGCCGCCAATTAACTGGCCGTTTAAATACACTTCTGAGTTTAAGTAAACACCGCCAAAGTGGAGCATAACGCTCTCAAACTTAGCTAGCTCATTTAAGGGGATATTTTTTTTGTACCAGCCAATACCACCAACTACGTAGCCAGTGTCATATGCATCAATTGAATTTGGCGTAAAAGGACTCTGGCTAGCTGCTAAATTTTCAATCGACCAGTCGTGTGGGATATTAATTTTTCTCCACAATTTTTCCTGATTTTCGCTACTGGTTGCCGCTAATAATTTTAAGTCGCCTTTATGAAAATACCAGTTCTCATTTATTTCTTGTTGTATGTTTTCAACAGAGGCTTGGGCAGTAAAACAAGTAAAAATATAAATGATGAATTTAGACGCCAACCAATTTACCCAAGTTTTTAATCTTATTTTTCTTGCAAACTTCATTTTGTCACCCTCATTTTAACTCGTGCCATGTACATCTCATATTAATTATGACATTAGGTAATCGTTTACTCAATCTTTTACTTTTTATTTTGAGTTGTTTTGGTTTTATTACTATTGTGTGTACTATTTGTTAAAAACAATATTAAATTGGTTTTTTATTTAAGTGGTTGAATTTGAATTGTTTTTTTGTTTTTTGGGTTGTTTTTGTTGTTTTTTGTGTGATTTTTTTTATAAAAAAGCTTTGGTAAACGATTAACTTGATGTATAAATAAACAAATGAACTGTTCATATTCAAACCAAACAATACATTTAACATTACATAAATATAGAAATACCCGAGGCACAAATGAAATTTAACCTTAAAAAAACTGCACTAACCTTAGCGATTTCTCAGCTCTTATATCAACCAGCTGTTTTCGCTGCTGAAAATGTTGAAACAGAAGATGAGATCGAAGTGATTTCGGTAAAAGGATTTGGTTCAAGTTTAGGTAAGGCATTAAGAGAAAAACGTTTTTCACCAAGCGTTGTTGAAATTATTTCTTCAGATGATTTAGGTACTTTACCGGATGTTAGTATTACGGACTCTCTCGTTCGTTTACCGGGTATTGCGGCTTCTCGAGATAGAGGAAATGCGAGTCGGATCTCTATTCGTGGTATGGGACCAAGACTCAATGTTGCAACTATGAACAATCGTGAAATTGTTTCAGCTGAACCAAGCCGAGATGTTCGCTTTGAGCAATTTCCTGCGGAATTGATTGATTCGGTAGAAGTTTATAAAAGTCCGCTGGCAAGTAAAGCTGAAGGTGGTATTTCTGGTTTAGTGAATATGAATTTTGTTAGTCCGTTATCAAAAGATAAGCGCCTGATTAATTTTGGTGCGAGCTATATGTATAACGAGTTAGGTAATGATTTACCAGGCACAGATGGTAAAGGCTATAAAGCAAATTTTAGTATTGTTGACCAAGTATCTGAAACTTTTGGCTATGCCTTTGGTTTAACTTATCAAGATCAGCCTTCGTTAGAAAAAGGTATTGAATCCTGGGACTATAACAATGCGGCTAACCGTGGAGATTTGAATGAAAATGGCAAAGTGGAAGATGCGCCTTGGGGTGTTGTCGCCAAGAGTAAACGAGGCAATAACGAAAGAACAGCTGGATTATTAATTTTAGAATACAAGCCAAGCGATAGTTTGACTATTAAAGGTGACTTATTTTATTCGCAATTTGATATTCAAGAACGCGATGATCAAATGGGGGCTGGCGATTTAGGTAACTGGGCGGACGACGGAAGCGGACCAAGAGGTTGGGGTTATGATGCTTACCATTCGTCTGGCTTGGTACCTGTTATTGTTGATGGGCAGGATGCTAATAGCGAACGTTTACAAGCTGGGATTCAAAGGGGGGGTGGCACATATGTCTCAGTGCCTACTTGGTTCCAAACTAATGAAATGTTAAGTGCAGGAGTTAATTTAGAATATATTGGCGATGTTTGGACAACAAGGCTAGACATAGGCTTATCAGAAGCAAGTATTAACTCAGTTTGGGCGAATATTACGCCTAATTTTAGCGGTGGTGATTATTTAGTTGGCTTTAATGCTGTTGAAAATGGCGGTGCTCAACCTTTAGGTATAGGGTCTGTTAATGATGCGAACAGCTATGGCTTAGCTGGTTTAGAATGGCAAGAAATACCAGCTGGTTCAGGTACTTGGGTTGAAGTTCAGGTTCCAGCAACTATGACAGGTGTGGGCGATCGAGAGCTCACAGATGAAATGGCTAATATAAATTTGGATTTTGAACGCGATTTAGATTTTAGCATTTTCAGTAAGTTATCATTTGGTGCCCGTGTAACAGACAGAACGAAAGTTAATGATGAACTAAATGATTGGACTCGTACGGCAAATTTAGATCATGGTTTAACTGATTTTGGCGAAATATATACAATTGGTAATGAGTATGCGTTTGATAAAAGTGTCTTTGCTGATCAAGCTGCACAATGGGATGATTTAGTGGCTGAATTTAACATCACAGATGCAGATTTAGTGCCGCATATTTATACCTTTAAAGATTGGGATATGGTCGCTGAAAAAGCCTTTGGTGGTGCGAAAAATCCTGCTGGCAATCGAGATGATAAGAATTTACTCGCGTCTTGGGAGTTAACCGAAAAAAATACGGCAGCCTATGTGCAGCTTGATATTACAGGCGATTTGGCCGGGATTCCTTTTACTGGTAATTTGGGTGTGCGTTATGCTAAAACAGAAGTGACTTCGACAGGCCATACCAGTGAACTTGGTGATTGGACAGAAGTGTCTCCGGGTAATTGGCAGCAGCCAACCATAATTACACCAACTCAAGTCAGTCATGAGTACGATGAAGTTTTACCTTCACTTAATATGGTTTTTAATATCACAAATGACTCTCAAATTCGTTTAGGCGCTGCGCGTACTATGTCTCGCCCACCATTATTAGAAATGAGAACAGGCTTTAGTTTTGATAAATCTAGCTTTCCGTACACTGCAAGTGGCGGTAATCCGACATTAGACCCATACATAGCAGATCAATTCGATTTAGGTTATGAATATTATTGGGGAGAAAGTTCAGCAGCTTCAATTAACTATTTCTATAAAGACTTAAAATCACACATAGGTCTTGAAGACAGCGTTATTAGCTACAACAACGACGAATACGATATCACTCGAACACTCAATGGTGATGGCGGCGTTATTCAAGGTTTTGAAATTTTATATCAACAGTCTTTAGATATGTTACCTGCACCTTTTGATGGTTTAGGTATTTACGCAAACTATTCTTATACAGACAGTGATGTGATGGAATTTAAACCGGAAAATAATCCATATAATTTAGGTGGTTTATCAAAAGATATCGCCAGCTTTACTTTGTGGTACGACAAAGACGGTTTTGATGCGCGAATTTCTGTGAATTATCGCAGTGAATATACGGGTGTAAATAGCTGGATCCCATCAAAAGTGAATTTAAATTCATCTGAAACAACAGCTGATGCGAGTCTTGGTTACTTTATCACTGAGCAGTTAAAAGTTACTTTACAAGCTCAAAACCTAACCAACGAATCATCCGTTAATTATTGGGATAATGACTACGCTAAGCCTGCATATAATGTTGAATGGGGTCGTCGTTACTTAATCGGTTTCCAATATTCAATGTAAGGCAAACATTAATTTTTAAAGTTTAAAGCTCAGCCTGTAAATAGTGCTACAGGCTGAGTAAATTTAGTAATTTTAACCCAGGTAAATGACACATGAATGCTTTCGTCCGCACCTTTTTATTTTCTATCCCCTTTTTATTAGCTGGCTGTAACAATCAGCAATCTAGCGAGAATAATAAATCGAGCGATATTTCTCAATTCCCTCTTTCTGAACAAGCCCAAGTCATAAATATTAATCAAGATTGGCAGTTTGTTAAATCCAAAACTGATATTGATGTGACAAATTTGGCTGCTGACACTTGGCAGCAAGTATCTTTACCCCATACACCTAAAATTGAACCTATCGTTGTGAATGACCAGTTCCAGGGGTTTAGCTGGTATAAAAAGAGTATAAATTTACCAACTCAGTGGCAAGACAAAGTTATCTTAGTTCGGTTTGAAGCTGCAATGAATATTGCTGACTTATGGCTAAATGGGGAACATATCGGCCAGCATGTTGGAGGGTACTTACCTTTTGTTGTTGATCTAACTGAGCATTTAAATTTTGGCCAAGCAAATCACTTGTTAGTAAAACTTGATAATAATGATAGCTATATTACAGGGCCTAAGCCGTTAGAGTTTTTAGATTTCAATACTTATGGTGGGTTATACCGAGACGCTAACTTATTGGTTAAAAATAAGCTTCATATTACTGATGAAATTTTAGCGGCAGAAGAAGCTTCAGGCGGTATTTTCGTGACTTATCCTATGGTCTCAAAAGACAAAGCAAGAGTCGAAATTAAAACGCATGTCCAAAATTCAGACTTAGTTAATCAAGATATTAAGTTAGTCCAGTTACTTAAAAAAGATGGAAAAGTGGTTGCTCAAGCACAAGCTAGTTATCAATTAGACAAGCAATCGGCTAAGCAAGTCAGCCAAACATTGGATGTGATAAACCCTGAATTGTGGCATCCAAATCACCCTAATTTATATCAGCTTGAAACTCAGTTATATGCAAGCAATGTATTGCAGGAAACAACCGAGACTCGAATTGGTATCCGTGAGTTTAAATTTGATGACAAACATCAATTATACATAAATGGTGAAAAGTTCTTTTTGCGTGGCGTAAATCGCCATCAGGAATACCCACATTTAGGTTATGCTATTTCTGCCGAAGCGGATTACCGTGATGCGTACAAGATAAAATCAGCTGGTTTTGATTATGTTCGACTGTCGCATTATCCACATTCAAAAGCCTTCATGGCTGCAGCAGATGAACTTGGCTTAGTGTTAATTGATGCCATTTTAGGCTGGCAGTATTACTCGCCATTTAAAGAGTTCAGAGAGCAAATTCTTCAAACTTGTCGTGATTTAATCCGTCGCGACAGAAACCATGCAAGTGTGATCGCTTGGGAGTGTTCATTAAATGAATCTTGGATGCCAGATTACTTCTTAACTAGCTTAAATACAGCGGTTCACTCTGAATATCCAGGTTCTTATTCAGCAGGTTGGCAGACGGGTTTCGATCTTTATTTACAAGCTCGTCAGCATAGGCTTGAACATTATTCAAAACCTACTCAGCCATACAATGTATCTGAATACGGCGATTGGGAATACTATGCGCAAAATGCGGGCTTAAGTCAGGATTCTTGGGCTGATTTAAAAGCCGAAGAAAGAACTAGCCGTCAATTACTTTCGACAGGCGAAAAACGTTTGTTACAGCAAGCTCGAAATATACAAGAAGCGCATAACGATAACTTGAATACACCTGCATTTGCGGATGGATATTGGGTAATGTTTGATTATAACCGAGGCTATGCAGACGATTTAGAAGCGTCTGGCATTATGAGTATTTTCCGTTCGCCTAAATATAGCTATTATTTTTACCAAAGTCAGCGTTCGGCAGATATAGTATCTTCAGATTATCAGTCTGGTCCTATGGTCTTTATTGCGAGTGAATGGCAAGCTGAGTCTAGTTTAAATGTCAGAGTATTTAGTAATGCAGATGAAGTGGAGCTGTGGCTAAATGGTCAGCTAATCAGTCGTAACAAGCCGCTAGTCAATGATTTGTCGAGTAACTTAGCTCATCCTCCTTTTGAGTTCGAACTCGATAAATTTGAAGCAGGCGAATTAATCGCGAAAGCCTACATAAACAAGCAATTAGTTGCTGAGCATAGTGTTGCAACACCAGGGCAGGTGAGCTCGATTGAGCTTGAGATAGATACAAGCGGCAAATTACCTGCAACAGGGGTTAATGATGCTGTTTTTGTATACGCCAACTTAACTGATGCTAATGGGCGTGTGGTGCCTATCAACGAGCAGAAGGTTCATTTTGAAACTCAAGGAGATGTTCAACTGATAGCAAAAGATTTTGCTTTATCAGAAAAAGGCATTGCCTCAGGTTTACTGAAAATTGGTGCTAGTCTTGAAGGAGCCAAAATTAGAGCGCATTACAAGGAAAAGGATATTTCAACCCCTTGGTTAGATATCTCAGAGCTTTAACTAAAAATTGCGAGCATCTGATAGTTAGCATGCTCGTTTTCTCTTTTTTCCTTGTTGGTATTTAAAAATGAAATCACTTAGCACAGCCCTTTTTTTAGCGAGTAGCTTATTTACTAGTTTAAACCTCCAAGCAATGCAGCAAGATGCTTATGTATCGGATGGCGTTTTAAAGTGGCCAAATGGCCAAGAAGTCGCGTTATTTGGGGTTAATTACAGTTCTCCCTTTGCATTTAGTTATCGCGCACTGAAAAAACTGAATATAGATCCAAAACACACGATAGATATGGATGTTGATCACATTGAGCGTATGGGAATGGATGCGTATCGGATCCACATATGGGATCGTGTTATTACCGATCAGCAAGGTAACTTATTAAATAATGAACATTTGGAGTTGTTTGATTATTTATTAATGCGCTTAGCTGAACGAAATATAACAGCAATTATTACCCCCATTGCTTGGTGGGGATCTGGGTATCCAGAAGCCGATCCGAAAGAACCTGGGTTTGCTGCGTTATACACCAAAGCTGAGATGAACCAAAACCCAGCCGCGATTAAGGCACAACAAAATTATTTACGCCAATTTATGGCACATAAAAATAAATATACAGGCATAGCCTATGGCGAAGACCCAAATATTTTAGCGTTCGAAATTTTTAATGAACCTAAGCATCCAGGCGATAACGCCGCAAGCGGTGAATATATTGAGTCTCTTATCCAGACCATTAAATCGGTTGGTGTGACTAAGCCGCTATTTTATAATACTAGTGAGCAGGGCGATCGGCCAAAATTTGCGGAAACTGTATGTAATACGAGTATTGATGGTGTGGCATATCAATGGTATCCAACTGGGTTAATTAAATACTCTAGGCTTGCCTCTAATTTGTTACCTAGTGTGGCCGAATATACCAATCCGTTTAAGCAGATTAATGCCTGTGGCAATAAAGCTAAGATGATTTATGAGTTTGATGCTGCGGATGTGACACAAGCGGTTATGTACCCAGCTATGGCGCGAAGTTTTAGGCAAGAAGGCTTCCAATGGGCAACTCAATTTGCCTATGATCCTGCACCTATCGCTCATACCAACGCGGACTATAATACTCACTTTTTAAATTTACTCTATACCCCAAGAAAGGCCATTAGTATGCTGATTGCGGGCGAAGCTTTTCGTCAATTACCTAGGGGATTTAATGCGGGTAATTACCCTGAAAATAATCACTTTTCGGATTTTAGTATTAGCTATAAAGATAATTTAAGCATATTAAATCAAGCTAAAAAATTGATATATACAGCAACCAATCAGGCAAAACCTAAAGCTAATCAAGCTCTAACTCAAGTTGCTGGGGTTGGCAGCTCTGAAGTGGTTAAATACCAAGGTACAGGCGCATACTTTTTTGATAAGGTGAGTGATGGCGTTTGGTTATTAGAAGTGTATCCAGATGCACAAAAAATCCAAGATCCTCATCAAAACTCTAGCTTGCGCCGAGAAGTTGTAAGGCTTTATTCTGGAATGCGAGAGTTTGAACTTAAGCTTGATAACTTAGGCAAACAATTTTACGTAAAAGGCTTTAATCAGGACAATCAATTTAAGCAGAAAGCCAAACAAGGTAAATTTTCTGTTTTACCTGGAAAGTATTTACTGTCTAAGTCATCTATGAGCTCAACTGAATTGGCCCAGATAGCACAAAATCAGGACAATCAGTTTTACTTACCAGCCAAGGTTTCTGAAAAAATCACCTTAGATCATCAAGCTCAAAGAGAATGGACCTTGAGTGATGATATTCAATTTAAAGTAAACATAGGGGCTATTGAGCAAGCGGATCAAGTTGAGTTAATGGTTCGATACCGTGGTCATTCGCATTTTACACCAATGACTATGGAACACGTTGAAGCAAACCAGTATCAGGTGAGCTTGCCAAAATCGGATAGTTGGAAACTCACAGGAGACCTTGAATATGCCTTCACCGTTAAAACGAATGGGCAGTTTTATACTTTTCCGGGAGGCGTACAAGGCTCGCCAACCGATTGGGACTTTGTTGATCAAGGTTATTATCAGTCTAAGTTAAAGCCTGAAAATGCCATCTTGGTATTGTTTGATGCCGAGAAAGATCAAAATACTCGATTATACCCTAAGTGGGGCAAGACTCGGTGGGATTATGTCGCTGGTCAAAATGGTCTGGGTACCGCTTTTAGGTTAAGCATAATGGACCTAGAACAATCAGGCTCAAATTGGTTATTGAGGTCGACGTTAGCCGAAGATAATCACTTTTCTGCGAAAAACTTGTCCGGTTATAACACGCTCGCGATTAAAGCAAGAGCAATAGGCGATACAGATGAATTTGTAAATATAGCTGTGTTAAATCAAGATGGTCTTGCCTTTGGTAAGACGATTCAAGTGGGACAAAATTGGCAATTTTATCAAATATCGATTGCTGATTTAACGTCGGTAAAAACTATGATGACAAATGGTTATCCTATGTTTTTACCAGCGGAATATCCTAGCTTAAAGCAAGCAGATGTTTTATTAAATTTAAATCAGATACAAGGTAGCCAAGTTTCTTTTGACGCAAGTAAATATTCGTCACAGGCACTAAAAGGTTGGCACGCTGTAGAACTTGAGTATATGTATTTAATCAAGAAGTAAGCTGATGGTGAAGTTAGAAAGCCAAGACCAAATAACAAATTTTTTGCCTTACCTTCCGTATGGAATTGGCTTTTTAGCTTTGTTTTTTATAAGTAAAGGAATCGAAATTTTTGCCGTCCCTTACTACCAAATGACTTTAGGAATTAACCCATTTCATTTAAGTTTGGCAATTACTTTACCTTTAATCTTGGCTTCTTTTGTTGGACCTTGGGTCGGCAAATTATCTGATGACACAAACTCTAGATTTGGCAGAAGAAAGCCATATATTTTTATATTTTCAATTATTAGCGCGGGATTATATGGCTTGTTATGGATGGTCGAACCAAGTTGGACGCATTCGCAGCAATTATTATATTTTGTCTGTTGTACACTAGGTTTTTATTTAGCTGCCAATTTTGTCTCTATACCATTAACGTGTTTTACCTATGAAGCGAGCTCAAGCTCTTACAAACGGACTCAAATTATCGGCTTCGCTTCTTATTTTACTTATACGGCCTCGATTTTTTATCAGTGGCTTTTCCCGCTGAGTCAATCTGAATTTTTTGCTACAAATCACCAAGGTATCATGTTCGTTGGATGGACTGTTGCGCTTGTTTTTATTTGGTTTGCAAGCATAGTGCCGATTATTTTAAAATCTGAATCAAATAACACAGTGTCAGGGTATAAAAATAAGCAAGCCGTTAATCGTAATTTAAAACAAAATTTGGCTAAAGTTTTTGCTAATCATAAAATGAAAATTTTACTCATTGTGCTTGGCTTACAAATGTTAGTGGGTGGTTATGCTGCGGCTATGGATTATTACTTAATCGTGTATCGTTTATTAGCGGGAGACATTGCTGCCGGCTCAGTATGGAAAGGTGTATTATCTACATCGTATGCCATTATGGGAATTGTTTATATACCTATAGTGACACGTTTAGTTAGGCAAGTTGGGCAAATATCGACATTGAAAATTATTTTTTTACTGACGGCGCTTGGCGGTATTTTAAAATGGTTTATTTTTGTACCAGATTCCCGCTGGTTATTGCTTGCTGACGCTGTTTTTTGTAGCCCAGTTTGGACTGCTATGGCAATTGTGATGCCTGCAATTTTAGCTGATATATCTGACGAAAATAGTCAAACTGAGGCGCGTGACAGCAAAGGCGTTTTCGTTTCTGTGTACAATTGGGCTATTGGAATTTTTATTGCTTTGGCTATGGTTATTGCTGCACTTAGCTTAAATTGGCTCGGATTTGATGCTGAGATGGGGGTCTATCAAGCCGAGGCTAGCCTGCTCGGGATGAAATATATTCTCGTGTTTGGCACTATAATTTCAGCTCTGTTCGCATATCTCATTTTAGGGTATTATCACAAGGTCAGTAATACCGACTCTAAGGGTAATGTAGGTAGTTAAATGGTTACAATAAAAGATGTTGCTAGAGCGGCTGGTGTTTCAACCGCTACAATTTCTAGGGTAGTGCACAACGGCGGAAATGTTGGCGATGAATGCCGAGCAAGAGTTAAAAAAATAATCGAGGAAATGGGTTATCGCCCTAACTCAAATGCGCAAGCTTTAGTCAATCGCTCGAGCAAAACGATTGGTATAGTCACGCCCAAATTATCTATGTCTTTTTTTGGTAGTTTAGCCTCGGGTGTTGAAAAAGCGGCACGAGAAATAAACTATAAATTGTTAATGACTAACTCATTATATGAAAAAGAAACAGAGCAAGCTGCGATTGATTCGTTACGAGAACATAATTGTAAATCTATTATCATACATAGTGATTACTCTGATGAAAAAACACTCGCTAAATTAGCGAAAGAAATCCCTGGATTAGTTGTCATTAATCGTTTTTTACCTAGTTTAGCGAATCGATGTGTTTGGCTAGATAATGTTTCTGGTGGTCAACAAATTGGTCAATACTTACTCGAAAAAGGACACAAAGAGTTTGCGGTTGTCACGAGTGTTTATAAAAACCGAGATCCTGATCTAAGGGTGCAGGGACTACTGAAAGCACTGGAAGATGAAGGTATAACAATACCGAGTAGTCTAATCGCGCAATCTACTTCTAATATGGAAGGTGGCGCTCTGGCCGCAAGAGCCTTGATTGAGTCGGGTAAAAAGTTCACGGCTGTTGTTGCTTACAATGATTTGATGGCGGTTGGTTTAATGAATGAACTTCAAGACCAAGGTATTCGAGTTCCAGAAGATGTTTCTGTGGTTGGTTTTGATAACTTAGATATAGCCAATGCCTGTCGACCTAGGCTAACAACCATGTGTTATCCAATCGAAGAAATGGCAGCTTATGCAACTGAGTTATCAATTGAATTAGCTCAAGAAAACAAAAAATTAGCGCAAAAAACTCATTTGTTTATGCCAACTTTAATCGAAAGAAACTCAGTCAGAGATTTAACTCAAAAATAGTCTATGTAAGTAAATAAGGTAAACGTATTCCCCCTTTTTATACCCCTTATAATGATAAGGGGCTTGGGTATATATGAGATTAATATTAAAATAAGTTAATTTTAATATATCCAGAAGACATTATGACTGCACAATTATCTGAATTAATCGCTGATATCAAGCAAATTAAATTAACTGATAGCCAAACTTATTATGGTCAAGAGCATGAAGCTCTACCTATTTTAGTGATTAAATCGGATTTATGTCATGCAGTGATTGCGCTGCAAGGCGCTCACGTAATCGAGTTTCAAGCAACAGGCAAAGCGCCATTGTTATGGAACAGCCCTAAAAGCCAATATAAATCTGGTAAAGCGATAAGAGGCGGAGTGCCTATTTGTTTTCCTTGGTTTGGCGAAAATCAATTTGATAAAAGCCAAGCTAGTCATGGCTTTGTTCGTAGTCAATTATGGGATCTGGTTTCTGCTCAAGTGAATCAAGCTGGTGAGGTTGAAATCGTCTTCAGTTTTGCTTCAAGCGATGATACTTTGGCAGTTTACCCATATCAATTTAACGCAGAGTATAAAGTCACTTTAGGCAAAAGTTTGTCGCTTGATTTAGTGGTGGCAAATTTATCTGATCAAGTGATGCCAGTTAGCTTTGCGCTACATAGTTATCATCCAGTAAGTGATTTATCAACGACTTCTGTTGAAGGCTTAGACTGGACCACTTATTTAGATAACTTACAAAACTATCAAGCTAAAATACAACAAGGACCTGTTGTTTTTGATGGTGAAGTTGATCGTATTTATTTAAATGTTGCGAATAGCCAAATTATCAAGACTTCTGATTCAATCAAATTATCGAGCGATGATTGTAATAGTGCGATTGTCTGGAATCCTGCTTTCGCTAAAGCCGATGGTATGGCTGATTTAGGTGGCGAAAACTATACCCAATTTATCTGTGTTGAGCGCGGCAATGCGTTTGCAAATAGTTGGTACTTAACGCCAAATCAAACCCGATCGGCTAATTTAGTGATTAGTAATTGCTAGCCTATATCTTGTTTAGTTTTTAACTAACCTCATATATGAGGTTAACTATTACAGAGAATATAAAATGGCGCAGCCAATAAAAGCTTTATTGCTTGATCACGACGGTACCTTAGTAAACTCTGAGCCTTGCCAGTTCCAAATTTGGCAAGGTATATTGCAAGGCTATGGGGTTGATTATCAATTTAGTGATTTTATTCCAAGAATTGGGATTCCGGGTGAAATAACTTCAGCATATTTAGTTGAAAAATATCGTTTACCGATTTCTCCTGCTGCTTTAGCTAAGGTAAAAGAAGAGCAAACCGATATCTTTTTGCAAACTAACGCCTTTCCACTCATGCCTGGTATCCAGACCATAATTAATTGGGCGAAAGAAAATAAGATTAAGCTTGCCGTTGTCTCTGGGGCAGAGCGCGCGAGCGTTGTGAGGAGCTTACAGCACCATAACTTGCTTAATCAGTTAGAGGTGGTCGTCGCGGGTGGTGATGTCGAAGTTAGCAAACCAGCACCGGACTGTTATCTGAAAGCTTTATCTGAACTCGGAATTAACGCTGAGCAAGCGGTCGCGATAGAAGACTCAGCTAGTGGTATACAGTCGGCCAAAGCCGCTAACTTAAAGTGTTTTGCAATCCAGCATGACTTCACGCCTGCAGAAAAGTTGAGTAAAGCGGATAAATATTTTTCTTCTCATCATCTTATATTAGATGCGTTAAAGCAGCTGTAGCTAGCTAACCTCTGCGGTTTTAATTGGCGGGGCTGCTTTTTTTAATTTACCTAAGCTAGCCGCCAATGAGCCGATAATCACTAAAATACCGCCCAAATATGCGTATTGGTTCAAATCAGAAGAGACAAAGTGAGTTGGCCATATTTCGACAGCGAAAATCATACCAATAAATGTAAACAAAGGGGCTAAAGCGGTTACTGCTGCAACTTTATAAGCAGGCCAATGTTGTAAGGCTTCTGCAAATGCACCATATCCAAAAAGTGTATTAGCACATGCGAAAATGAGCGCATAAATTTGTAGGCTATTCATTTTGGCAAGATCTGATACTTCACTAAAAGGGAAGTAAATTAAAGCGCCTATTAGGTACACATACAGCATAATTTGTTGCGAAGAAAAATGACTTAGTAACCCTTTTTGAAAAAGGGCGTATATTGACCAACCTAATGAAGCACACAAAATAAATAAGATGCCAATATTTTCACCGGCCTGACCGGATATCAATAAAGCAATCCTGTCGTTGAAAAATAAAATTAAACCGACAAATAGAATGCAGGCACCTAATATTTCATAAAGCGTTAGTTTTTCTTTAAAAATAAGACAGCTCAACAACATGAAAATGAAAGGGGCAATTTGGATCAAAACCTGTGCAGCTTCTGGTGTTAAGTGAGCTAAGCCTTTAACGTAAAATATATAATTAGCACTTAACCCTAACGAAACCAGTAGAATTGATACTATGATTTTTTTCGGTTCTATTTTTAATTTTGGTAGTCGCTTAGTTACGAATAAGAATAAGAAAACGAAAAAACCCGAAAATAAAAACCTAGCCGCAGTAATGCTGGTGGAGTCTAAAACTTCTAAAACAAGTTTTAGACTGACAGGTAACAGCCCCCATAAAATGGCAGTAAATAGGGAAAGTGAAAATCCAAGTAAATTGTTATCTGTCGGCTTATGTTTCATGTTTAAAAATACTAAATGTAGTATAAATATTATATATGTTCTGCTTGTTATGTACAGAAGTATAATTTTGCTAATGTATTCAGGCTATTATGCTTTATTTTTATGCCATTGGCTTTATTTATCACACAACTGATGAAGTTAATTGTGATAATTGCGATCTAGGCATTTTGAACTAGCATGGTTTTGGTATTTCAGTATAATGGCGCGATTTCAGGTTAGACTTAGCCGTAATCATTGGTAGCTATGAAACTCGCACTTGGTATTGAATATGATGGCGCCCAGTATTCTGGGTGGCAAAGACAAGATAATGTTCCTTCTGTACAACAAAAATTAGAAGAAGCTTTATCGTATGTTGCTGACGCAGAAATAACGGTTACATGTGCCGGAAGAACAGATGCAGGTGTGCATGCAACAACCCAAATCGTTCATTTTGAACCACCAAAAGAGCGAAAATTAATCGCTTGGATTTTAGGCACAAATTCTAAGTTACCGCACGATATTGCTGTGAAATGGGTTCACCCTGTGAGCGATGAGTTTCATGCAAGATATTCTGCTACGGCTAGACGCTATAGATATGTTATTTATAACTCAAATTTTCGACCTGCCATTATGCAACAAGGCATTACCCATGTGCATGATCCACTAGATGCAGATGCTATGCACAGAGCAGCACAAGCGCTAGTTGGTGAACATGATTTTTCGTCTTTTAGAGCAACTCATTGTCAAGCGAACACGCCATTTCGTCATTTAACTCATATCACAGTGGAGCGCACTGGCGACTTTATTGTGGTTGATGTGGCGGCGAATGCGTTTTTACATCACATGGTTAGAAATATTGTCGGTTCCTTGATATCTATCGGTAAAGGGGAACAAGCAGAGACTTGGATGGCGGAATTATTAAAAACCAAAGATAGAAAACAAGCGGGTGTGACAGCAAAACCTAATGGTTTGTACTTAGTACGCGTTTTTTATCCTGAGCATTTTGGTTTACCACAAATGCCAATGGGACCTCTATTTTTGCCCGAAAATTAAACGAATGAGTCAATTTTTGTAATTTGATCTTTTTATAGATCATCTTTTTGTTAAAAATAGCGAATTATTATGCTTTAATATGCGGCAATTATGCGCAGCTATATTTTAGCTAACTTAACATTTTTAGATTAAATTCTTCAGAGAGCCTCCATGAGTTGGATAGAAAAAATACTCCCAAAAACAAACTCAACTAAGAAGAGTAATGTGCCAGAAGGCGTTTGGGCAAAATGTACCGAATGTAACTCTATTCTTTATAAAGAAGAGTTAGCCCAATTACAAAACGTTTGCCCTAAGTGTGATCACCACATGAGAATAGGCGCGCGTTTAAGATTAGATTCATTTTTAGACACAGATGGTCGAGTTGAGTTGGGTGCAGAGCTTGAACCAGAAGATGTATTAAAATTTAAAGACTCTAAACGTTATAAAGATAGAATATCAGCAGCACAAAAAAGCACATCAGAAAAAGATGCGCTTGTTGCTATGCGCGGTACGACAAACGGTGTTCCTGTCGTTGCTGTTGCGTTTGAATTTGGCTTTATGGGCGGGTCAATGGGCTCAGTTGTTGGTGCTCGATTTGTACGTGCAGCAGAAGAATGCTTAAAACATAACTTACCATTAGTTTGTTTTTCTGCGTCTGGCGGTGCTCGTATGCAAGAAGCGCTTATGTCGTTAATGCAAATGGCTAAAACGAGCGCGGCATTAGCTAAAATGAGCGAAAAAGGTTTACCTTATATTTCAGTTTTAACAGACCCGACTATGGGTGGTGTTTCTGCTAGTTTTGCTATGTTAGGTGATATTCATGTTGCAGAGCCTAAAGCCCTAATTGGTTTTGCAGGTCCGCGCGTTATTGAGCAGACGGTACGTGAAAAACTACCTGAAGGTTTCCAACGTAGTGAATTTTTAAAACAAAAAGGTGCGATAGATATTATTGTTCACCGCCATAAGTTAAAAGATACAGTTTCAAGACTTATCGCTAAGTTTATGAAGCTACCAGCAGCAGAATTGAATTAATGTCACAGCTGTCCAAATCGGGCAGGCTAGGTTTTAATTCACTGTCTGCTTGGTTGACTCACTTAGAGTCGCTACATCCTAAAGATATTGAGCTCGGCTTAGATAGAGTTAAACTTGTATTTAATCAGCTCAATTTGGATTTTTCAGCAAGTAAAATTGTCTTACTTGCTGGCACCAATGGCAAAGGCACAAGTTGTCATTTATTACAGCAAATTTTAACCCAACATGGTTATCAAGTCGGCTGCTACAATTCTCCTCATATCCATGATTATCGTGAAAGAGTTACCTTAGATAATAAGTGGTTTTCTGAGCAGCAGCATTGCGATGTTTTTGCACAAATTGAAGCTGCTCGAGGCGATACTCCTTTAACCTATTTTGAGTTTGGTACTCTGGCTGCTATTACTATGCTAGCTCAAGCTAAACCTGATTTTATTTTATTGGAAGTTGGCTTAGGTGGTCGATTAGATGCTACTAATATAGTCGAGCCAGATTTAAGTATTATCACCACCATAGATATAGATCACAAAGATTGGTTAGGTGATACCCGAGAACTCATCGCTAAAGAAAAAGCCGGTATTTGTCGCCCGCATGGTAAAACCATCTGTGGTGATTTCCATCCGCCAGTGTCACTTCAACAAATTGCCCAGTCATTAGCGCTAGATATCAGCTGGCAGCTCGTGGACTTTAATTTCACTGTAGTGGAAGACAAATGGCATTGGCACAGTAAAACCTTAAGCTTTGATAACTTACCTAAACCGAATATGCCGTTACAGAATGCAAGTACGGTTTTAGCTGCATTAGAAAAATTAGAAATTACAATCGATGAGCAAAAGTTAGTTTCTTGTTTATCAAACTATCAATTAGCTGGGCGCTGGCAGAAAATACATAGTCAGCCTGATTTATTCTTAGATGTTGCGCACAACCCTGAATCTGTAAAGTATTTAAAAAAACAATTAGAAAATACAGTAACAGGCAGAAAGAAGGTCGCTGTACTTGGCATGTTAAAAGACAAAGATATCTTTGCCAGTTTAGAATTAATTTCGGCTATGTTTGATAGTTGGTTTTTAGCGGACATTAATCAGCCTAGAGGTGCTCAAGCTGAGACGTTAAAATCGGTTTTAGTTGATAATTTAAAAGTTGATGCAGGTAAAATACAGTGCTTTAGCTCTATTACTCAAGCAAAATCTGCTGCGATAGCTGAATCAAGTAGTGACGATCTAGTAGTTGCTTTTGGTTCGTTCTGGGTGGTAACTGATTTACTTGAAACGATTTCGCAGAAGGAATTATAGCGATGAATACTGCTTTCCATAATCGTATTGTTGGCAGTATCGTATTCATTGCTTTAATTGTAATTTTTTTACCTGATTTGCTTAGTGGTAAGAAAAATCAATTTATTGACGAAGTTAAAGCTATTCCGACATCACCCCAAATAAAACCTATTCCGGCCATGCCAAAAGCGCCCGAAGCTGAATATGAAGCGAAAATGAATTCGGCTAAAGCGCCTATTACGGATGAGCAGAATCTTGATGTCATTTTTATTAATGACGAAACACTAGCTGAAGCTGCTGAACAAACTAGACAACAAGTTGAGCAGCAGCAAGCTTCAGCTGCAGATAGCGAATCGCCATTTAATAAACCAGCTTGGGTTATCCAACTAGGCAGTTTTAAACACGGTAAAAATATTCAGAATTTAGTCGCTAAGTTAAAGCGAGAAGGCTACGTTTGTTTTACTCGACCAATTCAAACTCGTAACGGACCTTTAACTAAGGTTTATGTCGGCCCTGAATTAGATAAACAAAGTTTAGAAAAAATGTTACCAGAGTTAAAACGTCTGACTAATTTAAGCGGTAAATTGACAATTTACCGCCCAACAGAGAATTAGCAATGGTATTTGTATACTTGAATCTGCTAAGATCCGCCGGCAAAAATTAGCATGGAAATGACAATGGTTTGGATTGACTACGCAATTATTGGTTTGATCGCTATCAGCACCTTAATTAGTTTAGTTAGAGGTTTTGTCAAAGAGGCATTGTCTTTAGTTGTTTGGGCTACTGCGTTTTTTATTGCCAGCCAATTTTATTTAGATTTGGCCGCGCACCTAGGTAATATTGAAGAGCCTATGTTACGCAATGCCGCAGCTATCGCGATACTGTTTGTTAGTAGTATTATTTTAGGATCTATAGTTAATTATATTGTAGGTCAATTAGTTCAAAAGTCTGGGCTATCAGGCACAGACAGGGTACTAGGTTTAGCCTTTGGTGGCTTGCGAGGTATCTTAATTGTTGCTGCTGTACTATTCTTTATGGATGCATTTACACCAGCTTCAAAAGCGGAGTGGTGGAGTAATTCATTACTCATTCCAGAATTTTCTGTTGTTATTGAATGGTTCTTTGAGTACTTGAAACATAGTTCGAGTTTTCTTAAAGATATCAAACCTGTTTAAGAGGTATATTATCCATGTGTGGTGTTGTTGGCATAGTTGCTCATTCCCCTGTAAATCAATCATTGTATGATGCGTTAACCGTTCTCCAACATAGAGGACAAGATGCTGCGGGGATTATGACTATCAATGAAGGCATGTTTAAGTTAAGACGTGCAAATGGATTAGTCAGAGATGTTTTCGAACAAAAACACATGGAACGTTTAGCAGGTAACTGGGGCATAGGTCATGTTCGTTACCCGACTGCTGGTTCTTCAACTTCAGCGGAAGCTCAACCTTTTTATACTAATTCACCTTACGGTATTGCTTTTGTTCACAATGGTAATATCACGAATGCAGCTGAATTAGCTGAAAACTTAAAAGGCGGAGCTAGACGTCATGTAAATACGTCTTCTGATTCTGAGCTTTTGATGAACTTATTTGCTCATGAATTGTGTGAAGCGGAACACTGGGAAGTTAAACCAGAGAGCGTATTCCAAGCTGTAACGGCTTTACATAAACAGGCTCGCGGAGCTTATGCTGTTGTAGCTTCTATCATAGGTTATGGCTTGGTTGCATTTCGTGACATCCACGGAATTCGCCCACTTGTTTTAGGTAGCCGTAAATCTGAGCAAGGCATGGAATACATGGTTGCTTCTGAAAGTGTCGCATTAGACGCAGTCGGATTTGAATTTATTCGTGACGTTGCGCCTGGCGAAGCGGTTTACATCACTAAAGAAGGCGAGTTATTTACTCAGCAATGTTCTGATGAAGCTGAACTTGTGCCATGTATCTTTGAATATGTATATTTTGCTCGTCCAGATTCAAAAATTGATGATGTTTCTGTTTATGCTTCTCGTGTGCGCATGGGTAAAAAGCTAGGCGAAAAAATTAAACGTGTTTGGGAAGATTTAGAAATCGATGTTGTTATTCCGATTCCAGAAACAAGCTGTGATGTCGCATTAGAAATTGCAAATACCCTAGAGCTACCTTATCGCCAAGGTTATGTAAAAAATAGATATATCGGCCGTACTTTTATCATGCCAGGCCAAACTGAAAGACGTAAGTCGGTACGTAGAAAGCTAAATGCGATCACTTCTGAGTTTGAAGGTAAAAATGTTTTGTTAGTTGACGACTCGGTAGTACGTGGGACAACATCAGAACAAATTATCGAAATGGCTAGAGATGCTGGAGCCAAAAAGGTTTACTTTGCCTCTGCTGCACCTGAAATTCGCTTCCCGAATGTATATGGTATTGATATGCCAAGTGCCAGTGAATTAATTGCATATGGCCGAGATGTTGAAGAAATTAGTGAACTCATTAAAGCTGATGGTTTGATTTTCCAAGATTTAGAAGATTTGATTGAAGCGGTTAGAGAAGGTAATCCTTCAATAGAGCGCTTTGAAACTTCGGTATTTAATGGAAAATACATCACCAATGATGTTAGCCAAGAGTACTTAGAACAGTTAGATTTTTCGCGTAAAGATTCTGCGAAGAAAGGTTCTTCTGATCAGAGCTCAAGTTTAGAAATCCATAACTTAAACTAGTTTTAGGTTTCTATTCCACGCATTTTAAACGCCGCTTTTGCGGCGTTTTTTTATTCACTACAATAGTTAGCTCAATATTAAATTTAAGCCCGCCCTATGATTTTTGACCAATTATTATTGTTTGTTGTTAGTCTTGTTGCCAATACCTTATCCTCTTTAGCCGGTGGTGGGGCTGGGTTATTGCAGTTACCCGCATTGATTTTTCTTGGTTTACCTTTTTCGATTGCGCTAGCTACTCACAAAATTGCATCTGTCGCTTTAGGGCTGGGTGCTTCTGTTAAGCATTTAAAGCATGGTCAATTTGAACTCCCCTTAATTTTAGCCATGACTTTAGGTGCACTACCTGGTGTGGTTATAGGTGCGAATGTCATTTTATCTATACCTGTTCATCTGGCTTTATGGTCTTTGGGCGGCCTGACGATTGCATTGGGTATGTACTCAATATTTAAACCAAATCTAGGTTTAGTCGAAGTGGCAAAAAACTACCACCTAAAAGGTTATCTTATAGGCGCTTTTGGCTTATTTATTATTGGTATCCTTAATGGCTCTCTCACTTCTGGTACTGGTTTGTTTGTGACTATGTGGCTTATTTATTGGTTTGGTATGAGTTATGGCAAAGCAGTTTCATATACATTAATCATGGTTGGTATATTGTGGAATGGCACAGGAGCCGTGACTTTAGCTTTGCTGTCTGAAGTTCAATGGGACTGGCTACCAGCGCTTATCTTAGGCTCATTGCTCGGTGGTTATTTAGGTGCTTGTCTTATCATTGCTAAAGGCAACAAATTAGTAAAACGATGTTTTGAGGTCATGACAATTTTATCTGGGGTTGCTTTGTGGTTAAAGGCGGCAGGCATGTTTAACTAACATCAGTCAGGATAACAACTTGCTTTTTTGAGGGCTTTTTTCTTGATATCGGCGTTGAATGTGCTAATCATTGCCAGCTACTGCCTCTGCAAATTCATCTGACTCAAAACAAAAACATCACCTTAGAATTAAATCTTTTAAATTTAAACCTATTATCAATACCTTAGTTAAATCATTAATGATAGAGACTAAGCTGGAAAAATATCAATTTACCCGCATACTTAACTAATGAATTAACCTTATTATTTGCTAATGGATTGAGAATTGAAAACACTCAAATTTTTTGTTCTTCTGACATATTTTTTGATAAATATTAGGTCTTACTCTGAACCGTTAGATATATCTGTGACGGTAAATCCAGACCAAGAAGCAAAGTATTTAGATGTACTTGGCAATAAAAAGTGTTATGAGATTAATTCTTACCTCAATTCTTCAAGTTTTAGAAACTCAATTGAGTTAGTTGTTTTATGTAAAGCATTGTACCTCGCTGGAATTGAAGTTAATTTTAAGTTTCAACTTGTACCTAATTATGTCCGCTCACTATTAGAGGTTGAAAAAGGTAATGCACTTATGGCAGCTTCAACAGCTTGGGAAGCTGATATAGATGACGCCCATTTATACAAAAGTGAAGCTGTATTTAAATCTAAAGAGTTTGTTAAAGGTTTTTACACGACTCCAGCATTAATAGATGAAATTGAATTTAAAGTTCACGAAGCGCTAAATCACGGCACTTCACCTGTTAATGCATTAAGGCAATATTCCTTTTTGTCCGCTAAGCATTGGGTGTACGATTGGCATGTCATTAACGCTTTGTCGTTACCTGTTGCGAGTATGTCAGGTCATTTTAGTTTATGCAGAATGTTAGCGGCTAATCGGGCACAAGTTTATATGGGTGAAATGGTAATGATAGGTCGCGATAATTGGGCCTTTCCTTGTGATAATATCAAATTACTACCAATTGAAGGGATTAAGCTATCTTTTATTCAATCTCGCCATTACGCCATATCTAAAACTCACCCACATGGTAAAAAAGTATACGAAGCGCTCAATATAGGCATCAAAAAACTTAGGTCGTCAGGGGAGTTAGTGAAAGCCTTATATCCGTTGAGTCATCAAAAAGTGATCCTAGATAGCTGGGTCGATCTTTATCCGAAGCAGTAAGCAAAGATACTGCTAAAACTCGGTTTAAATACTTACATCTCATAAAGCAAACTTGAGTAACTAGAATAATATGTGATAAATATGCTTAATTTTATAAAATTTACTTTTTGCTAGATTAATACACACATTTGGTATATTGTTAACAATGCACGAGTTGTTTTAAATGTCTACTCATTGATAAACATCAATTATGACCAAAATATGGTTCAACAGTATTTAGAGAAGTAAATATGTATCAATCTAATCGTAACGCTTTGTTATATGCATTTATAGTTTCTATCGGGGGCTTTATTTTTGGCCTAGATATAATGCTAATTTCTGGCACCTTTCAATATACAGGCATAGAATTTGGGTTATCCGCATTAGAAAAAGGCAATATTGCAGCAGCACCTAACTATGGCGCTTTAGTCGCATTGCTTTTGGCTGGCTATTTTTGCGATAAATTTGGTCGTAAGAAAACGCTGATGATTATTGCCGCCTTGTATACTATTTCTGCAGTCGGTTCTGCTTTTGCAACTAGCTATTTTGAGTTATTTGCTGCGAGATTAATCGGCGGTCTAGCGTTTACTTCTCTTAGTTTAGCATCAATGTATATAGGTGAAATAGCGCCACCTAAGATGCGCGGTAAACTAGTTGGTTTAAATCAGCTTAATATTGTAATCGGTATATTGGCAGCGACCATCTTAAATTACTATTTAGTTGATTTAGTTAGCACTGGCTCAGCGCTCGCAAGTTCGATTGGCATGGACGATAAAAATGTTTGGCGTTGGATGCTAGGTCTAGAAATCTTACCGGCTATTTTATGGTTTGGTTTATTGTTTTTAATTCCAGAAAGTCCACGTTGGTTAATGTTGAACCATAGCGAAGAGAAAGCTCATTCAGTGATTGCCAAGTTAGTGCCGCCGAAAGAAGTAGAATCACAGTTTAAACAAATTGTCGATAGTCTCAAAAGCACTGAGCATTCTTTAAGTTACATGGAACAGATGAAGGCACTGTTTAGTAAAAGCATGCGTATGGCGCTTGTGATTGGTGTATTAATGGCAGCGATTCAAGCTTTATCCGGTATGAATGCTATCCTGGCATTTATGCCTATGATTTTCCAACAGGTCGGTGGTGGTGAGTCTGCTTTCCTACAGTCAATTTGGGTAAGTTCGATTGGTGCTTTATTCACTGTTCTTGGTTTGTTGTTAATTGATAAATTAGGCCGACGCAAAATTTTATTAGGCGGCTTAGTGACCTGTGCTGCTAGTATGTTGTTGGTAACCTATGGTTTTTATGATGCGACTTATGTCATCCCGTTAGATGGTTTAGCTCAGTTGTCTGCGACTATTGATACGAGTTTATTAAAACCTTTAGCAGGTGTTATTTATCAAACAGACACTGAATTCAAACAAGCTGTCATTGCAGCTATTGGCCAAGCAGATTTTGTTAAAGTTGAAAATGATTTATTACTCATGGCGACTAACATGCAAGGCATGCTGGTTTTAGCTGGCATAATTACTTTTGTTTGTGCATATAATTTCTCATTAGGTCCTATTTTGTGGATATTATTTTCAGAGATATTCCCAACCAAAGTAAGAGCGGTTGCTATTACTTCAAGTGCTTTAGTTGCAACTATATTTGGTGGAATCGTTGTACCTACCTTTTTCCCTTGGCAATTAGAGAACTTAGGTGCAACTAATACCTTCTTAGCTTATGCCGTATTTTGCATAATCGGCTTTGTGATTATGGCTAAAATTGCACCTGAAACTAAAGGTAAAACAATTGAAGAAATTGAAGATCTTTTAGCCGGGAAGTCTAATTCAAAAGAGAAATCTGGATCCGTGGCAGAAAGTCAAACGTCAAACTTTGAAACTAAACCATTGAACATGGAAACTTCTAAATAGCTTAAACCAGCGCTTTGGTACTGGTTATACTTTATAAGCTTTACCCAATAAAAAAGGCCATCATATCCATGATGGCCTTTTGTGTTTTCATGCCCTAAAGCACAGATATTGTTAATGAAAATTAGTCGTGAATTACTTCAACTTTTGAGAACGTTGCTTGGTAGACATTGGTTGAACTTGAGCTTGGTTTTTCTTGCGGATATAAACCGGCTTTAAAGTAAAAATCAGCATCTTTCCAATCATTACTCAATTCGTTACCAAAAGTGATAGTTTCTGTTACACCGCCGGCAGATAATTCAATACCCGTATTCGTCATTTTTATGCTGTAATCAAAAAAACCAGAAGAATCAACATAACCTAAGTTAACACTTTGTGGTGTTGAACTTGACGGTGTTTCATTATAAATAACTCGGATAGGTTTATTATCACCTTCCCAATGCAACTTGATTGTTGCGTAGCTAATGTCGTGACCGTGGATCTGACCAATAACGACTTTAGGGCTGCTTGGGTTATAGTTATCGATTCGGACAGTCGCATTTAAAGTGTGATCACCACCGTAAGACCAATTCGCACCACTTGTGCTTTCACATGGTGTCCAGTTATACAGTTCACGTAATTCTGAACGTATGTACGATGTATTTGGCGTTTTACCGTCTAAGTTCATTGGCACTTTAAAGTGTAAGCCTTCACTATCAGACCAGAAATAACTATTCGATAAATCTTCATCAAACACTTCTTGAGTACAATTAGCTGGTGAGATTTCAGCTGCAGAGCTGGTATTACCATCATCGTAGTAGGTGTCACCGTTTACAGGTAAAGTGACTTTCCAGCCATCCCAATCAAACCCAGTAGTAGGCGTTGATACTTTAGTTATATCAAGCCAATTTAAGTTGAAGTCACTACCTGTGACTTCAAGCCTGATTGTATGATTACCTTTAGATAGGTTACCTAAACTGATGCTTTGTGTTGTCCAGTTTTGCCAACCACCTGTATTAGTTACACTAATGCTCCCCAAGTTGTTGCCATCTACAATTACATCAAATTGACCTGTTGAGCGTAAAGAAGCTAAGCGAATATCTGCTTTAAATTCGCCTGCACTTGATACAAAGATAGGGTATTCAAGCCATTCTCCAGCTTTTATCCAACCGACATTATAGCCACCATCTGCATCAGATGTATTCTGAATATCTACATTATCTGCACGGTATTGCCCACCTGTATTACCTGAAGTTGTATCATAAAAATCGCTATAATTTTCAGCTTGGATTTTTGCTGGTACATTGGTTGTACCGCCAGGGCTTGTCGCATCTGAAAATTCTACGTCAGTGATACTATTCCAAGTATTAGAAGTGTTACCAAAGCCTTGAATTCTAAAGTATCTTGCCGTTACATTCGATGAAAAATCAAATATTTCGAGTGACGTTGTGCTGCCTGAGCTGCCACTGCTGCTCGCATCTACTTGAGTTGTCCAACTCGAGCCGTCGTCAGAGCTTTGAATTTTAAAGTAAGTTTGTCTTTGATCACCTTTATAAAAAGCAATCTTTAAACCTGACAAAGTCGTTGAGCTACCAAAGTCGTAACGTAACCATTGACTACCATCGTTGCCATTAGCTGACCAACGTGTACTAAACGTTGGGTCATCATCTATGCTATTTGCCGCTACGTTACCATCGTTACCATTGTCGGTAACTGCTGTAGGCGTTGCTGCAATCGCAAGGTTAGACATCCCCAATAATGCCAAACTTAGCGCAGATAGTTTTAGTTTTTTTTGCATGTTATTACCTTTGTTGTTTTAGTTTAATGAACCGCAGCTTGAGTTGCGGTGTGTTTGGAATACATGAATTATTGACTATAACCTTGGTGGCTATTATTTAATCGATAGAAGGTGGCTTGAACATAATCGTTACCGTCACCTGTGTTATTTTGGTTGTAGACCCCAGCTTTAAAATACATATATTGGTTTGCTAGGGTGTGGTAACCACTGTTGCTCATATCTACGGTTTGAACTACATCTGATTTACCATCACGAAAAATTGAAACAGTTAATATATTTGCCGTTACTTTAATTGAGTAGCTAAATACTTCGCCTAAGGCGATACCGTCAGAGGGTTCAGACGCAGAACTAGAACGGTCACCTATCAGGTTGTACCACTGTTCAGAATTACCATTGCCTGGCTCATGCGCTAAGTAAATGGAGCCTTTGTTATGACCAGGAAGTAAGCGGTAATATAAGCGTGCAGGTTCGTCATCAGTTGCGTGTATTTGACCTACAATCACACGGCCTACTTGAGATGCACTACCTGTTGTTGTGACTTTATCTACTTTGAGAGTTGCAGTTAATTCGCCATCTACACCACCAGCGGCAGCTTGATCAGATGCTGAATAGCTTGAAAATACCCAGTTGTTCTTATTGACGCCTTGAGTACTTATATTGGTATTACCCCGACGTAACATTTCACGTAATTCAGATCGAGTATAACTTGTATTGGTTGAAGTTTTTGGCGCGTCAATAGGGGCTTTAAATACCATACCTCCGTCGCTAGCGGTGTAAAACCAATCATTGTGAATATAGCTATCTGATAAGTTTTTTTCACTTATCGTGTCCGACTTGCCGTCGTTATTATTGTCTACTGGCACACCTAAGGTCCAATCTAACAAATCAAAATTGCCAGATGGCGCTAGGCTAGGGTCGAGATCTTGTGGGACAGGCGGTAAGTTAGTGATAGTTTGACCACAACCTCTAATTTTTATTTCGATTAAACTGTTCCAAGTATTCGTCGAATTTCCTAGTCCAGTTAGTCGCAGATAGCGAGCATCTGATTTTATTAAATCTTGTGTTTCATAACCTGAGTTAGAGCCACTTGATTGACCTCCCACCAATACAGATTTCCAATCTGAACTATCTTTGGATGTATCTACGTCGAAGTAAGAAGCACGACTATTACCCATATGCCAAACTAATTGAATGTCTTTAATGGTGACAATTTCATTTAAGTCAAAAGTGATGGTTTTACCAACACCATCGGATGACCAACGAGATGCTTCACCTAAGTTGTTATCAATCGCTAAATCTGGCGTATGACCATCATTAGTACCGTCATCATTTGCAGTACTTATCGATAAATTGATTAATTCATCACAATCTAAATTATCAGGAAGTGAAGGCGTGGGAGTGTTATTTGATATATCAGGCTCGTTATTCATTTCTACTGAGTTACACGAAATAAGCAAGCTGGCAATCAAGCCAACTAAATATGTATTTTTCACCATTTTTATTTTCAAATTCATTACCACTCTAAAATGAAACTTACTAACATTTGTAATTCAATATTGTTATACCAAATTAATAATTGGTCAATTAAAAATGTAGTTTATTTGTTTGTTTTTTGTTTTAAACTTATTTTTAATTATATCTCCATACTCTTATATACCATGGGTTTTAATTTAACTAATTGTTTTTTAATCTTTTATTTGTTTTCCTGACTCATTGGTTCATTAAAAACGAATTATGGAATATCTTTAAATAGTTATAAATTTTAGTTTTATTCTGTATCTAAATGATAATCCCAGGCTAAAACATTTTAATCTTTGTATAACATTTTTCTTGAAGTTGTTTTTATTGTGTGCAATAAATGTAATACATATTGGTTGGTGTTGTTAGTCACATTGAGCCGGTAGTTGTTAAATAAAAATTATAAGTTAAGTATGGGGTACTAGGATGCGATTAAAATTATCAAAAGTTATGCTGTCTTTATTGGCTGCAAGCAGCGTATCAACATTTGGTTATGCCGCTGAAAATGAAGAACAAATTGAAAAAATACAAGTTACAGGTATTGCTGGAAGCTTGGCCGAATCAGCTCGTTTAAAACGATTCAATCCGACAATTTCAGATTCTGTTGTAGCAGAAGATATTGGTAAATTACCGGATAACAACATTGCAGAAGCACTTCAACGAATTACAGGTGTTTCGATTAAATCTGACTTTGGTGTCGGTGAATCAGTTACGATTCGCGGTGTGAGTCAAAATTTAGTGCTTTTAAATGGTCGTTCTACATCGGGTCCAAATCGTGGCGGCATAAGCTTAGATGATTTTCCGTCAAGCTTTTTGAAAAAAGTAGAAGTTATAAAATCACCAACACCTGAAATGTTAGAAGGTGCATTAGGTGGTACTGTTAATATGGCAACGATTCGTCCACTAGAATTAAAAGAGCCATTAACTGCTATTTCTATTGACGGCGAATATGCGGATAAAACAGAAAATTTAGGTCCTAAAGTTAGTGCTGCTTTTGGTCGTAACTGGGAGTTAGGTGGAGCGGGCACATTTGGTGCTAACATAAACTTTGCTTACCAAGATCGCGAATTACGTCGTGATGAATTTTTTAACAAAGTAAGTATGGTTGATGATATTGACTTAGACGGTGACGGTTCGGTTGATGTATCTGGTGGTCCAAACGGTAAGTTCCAATTAAGAACAGAAAATACCCTTGAACAAAAGAAAGAGCAACGTGAGCGCACGGCATTCGGCGTTTCACTCCAATGGGCGCCAGAAAGTGCAGATGCTAATATTTATTTAGATATCAGCAAATCTGAGCTAGACGGCGGTCAAGAAGCTTATTCAATTCTTGACGTTGCTGGTGCAGTAAAGCCAACTAGTAATTCTTTTTATGATGCAAATGGTATGTTGCAAAACTACCAATTAGAAAATGTTTTCGTAATTCCAAAAACTTGGAGTGACTTTACCGCATCAGATGCATCTTCAAATGCAATTGGTGGTGAATGGTACATTACTGACACGGTTAAGATCTCGAGTGAGTACTCAATTTCTAAAGCGGAAGAGCTACAAACCGCTTCAGAATTTAACCTACGTCCTATTAGCCGTTCTGGTTATCAAGCAGATGGTAGCGTTGCTGAGCATAAAACGACAGTGACAGTTAATCACACCGATAGCAAAGTACCTTCTCTTGTTTATGATGACTCAACTATTCTAACGGGTGCTGATAATTTAGTATTTCGTGAGATGTACCATAAAACAATCTCTACAGATAACCAAGAATCAGCGTTTAGATTTGATGTTGAATTGACAGATTTAGGTTTAGATTTCTTATCTAAAATTAAAGCGGGTGTTCGTACAACTGAGACTGAATACAGCTCTTCACGCTTTGATTTAACATATAACGGTAGCAGTAACCTAAAAGATTCACATAAAAAAGCTAAATACAATGGTGTATTAAAGCCAACTTGGATCGACAGCAGTATTATTAGCGATAGCTTCACCACGTTTAATCAGAGCAACACTTTTGATCAAACTGGTTTCGCTGGTGCAAATGGCTTGTCGACTTATCGTGTATACGATGCTTCAATTTTGAGTAATAACGTTGAGCAAACTTTTGCTGAAGTTCAGCAAATTTTAGCGGGTTCTGATCGTGCGTTAACAGGCTCTTTAGCTGACAATATGACAGAAAGTATTAATTCTTATAAAGAGATCGAAGAGACTACACGTGCTTTATATACTCAGTTCCATGTCGAATTTGGTGATGTAAACGCAGTTGTGGGTGGTCGTTATGTTGAAACTGAATTAACTTCTAGTATTGTTGATTATGTAGATGCAAACGGTAATAAAGTTTTAGATACAAAAATGAATGACTATAAAGACTTTTTACCTAGTTTGAATGCTACATATACCTTAACTGACTCAACCTTAGTTCGTTTTGCTGCAGCGAAAGTAATGAGACGTGCTGATTTCGATGACTTAAGCCCTTCTTTGGTCATTAACAATGAGAAAACTTCAGGTACAAGTGGTTCATACGAGTTAGAACCTTACCGTGTAACTCAATATGATCTATCTTTAGAGCATTATTTTGGTGACGGTAATTTAGTGTCTGCAGCTATCTTCTATAAAGATGTTGCTTCTTTCACTGAAAACAGAACAACGTGTGTTGCGGATTCATCAACAATTACAGGTCAGGGCACAACTCAGTGGTCAACAATTTGTTTATTAGACACTGCAGGTGTTAATAAAGGTGAAATCGTTACACACTCTAATTCAGATGCAACTGCTGGTGAAAACTTTGTTATCGCTAAGCGTAACGACGGCTTAACGGGTATTCAGATTGCTAAAGAAGTGAACGGTGGTAGCGGCGAAGTAACAGGTTTAGAGTTAGCTTACCAGCAACAGTTAGATATGGTGCCTGGTTTAGGTGTGAACGTAAACTACACTTATGCAGATAGCTCTCAACCAGACGGTAATCCATTATTAAATATTTCTAACCATACATTTAATGGCCAAGTTTACTGGGAAAATGATGGTTTCCAACTTCGTTTAGCTTATAACTGGAGAGATAAATTCTTAGACACTCAAGTTGAGAAACGTGTTGAAACAGTTGGTGCTCTTGGTTTAGGTATTAAAAACTCTGGCGACCCAACTGCGGCAGGTTTTGATCCTACAGTGGGTAATAATTACAGAAATGCACGTGGTCAGTTTGATTTTTCTGCAAGCTACGACTTAAACGAGAATGTAACTTTTGTGCTTAATGCAGTTAACTTAACAGGCTCACCAATTAGTTATTCAAATGAATTAAACTCTGATTGGAAATATAGTGAAGCAGATCGCAGATATACTATGGGCGTTCGTGCTAAGTTTTAATTGATTAATAATAAGTACTTCAAACTTAAAATCCGATGAGTCTAAACTCATCGGATTTTTTCGTATGGGAACTCCATTTTTATTCTAAACAGCTAGTTTCCGGCCACTATCAATTTAATCCACTGTACTGGATGGTTAAAAATGCAAAAAATCTTTTCGTTACTCGCTTTTACTTTGTTCAGTGTTCACAGCTTAGCGGATGATCAAGTATCACCATGGTTACTGCTCGATAATTTTGAACACAATCAATTAACACAATGGCAAAAAGCCGATACCCAAAATCAAACTAAGCCTAAAATCGAAAACCCACAAATAACTGAAATACGCCAAGAGGCTCAGCAGAATCAAATAAATCATTATCTGATTAAAAAACCAGCCCAAGATGGTGTTGTCGGTAATCGTAAAGCTTTAACATTTTCTCCTTTACCAAAAGCAATTGAGGTCGGGGAAACTTATACCTTTTATTTACGAATTAATGTTGAATCATTTCCAAATAATCATGCTTTTGGCATTAGTAACCTGGCTGCTGAAGAAATTAAAAAGCAGGCTTACAATGCATTTGAGCCTACGTTAAGAGTTACAGATAAAGCAGAGTCCAACGGGTATAAAAATGATGGCGCATTAATGGTTAAGATAGATAGTGAGGACAAGTACAGGCAATATGCTAATGTACAAAATTATCAAGCTAAGCGGTCTGCTAAGCCATTGCAAATCGGGTCCTGGTATCAAGTTTGGTTTGTAGTCAACAACGCTTTAGTGTCTGAAGGTGGACAAACTTATGATGTGTATATGCAAGGTGGTGAGTTTACCAATCAAACTTTAGTATATAAAGGTGCTAAATTTAGAATGAAACGAGAGCAAGCGCTCATCTATTTTTTCGCTACCTGTAATACAGGTCCACATAAACAAGCTTATGGTAATGGTGGTTTAAAGTATGACGATATATATATGAGTAAAGGTTTAAACTTAAGTCTGCCTGCGCTGAAATTTTAAAGATACTGCTACAAAATCGTTTTGAATTATATTTTGACTAAAAATACTCATAGAATTAGCAATTTCTTATCCAGAGTTAAAGTTGAATAAACAGAAATTTGTCTGTTAGCTGGCTAACAGGTAAATAGTTGGATTTCATGCGTAAAGCTACTGACGCTGTAGCTGAATTTTTGCTATTACTCACAAAAGTACCAAGTTCAACTACCCTAGTATTCACAAAATAGCCCAGCCTTGAACAAGCCTTAAAAACTCGTCAACAATCAATATAACCGGCAGTATAAGTTGAAGCTGCAGCTTTGAACTAATTTGTTAATTAATAATTTTTATACAGTAATAGAACAGAATGATAGGGAGCACACCTGTTTGCTTTCGCTGAAACCTCGTTGTGGTACTTTCATCAATTCTGTTGTCGATAAATTAGGTAACTTCTACTCTGGATAACAACTTACTTTCTTGAGAAACTTTTTCCTGATAACTGCGTTTAATTTTCTAAGAAAATATACCACTCAAAAAGTAAAAATTGAATAACATCAATAACTTTATAGAGTTATCGAATTTCTTATCCAGAATTAAGGTTAAGTAAAAACAGGTAAGCTGTATTATCTCAATAGCCGTTCGACAGAAGCAAATTGTTCTAATGTGCTGTTTTAGAAACAGTAGGTTAAGAGCTATTAGTATGTTTATCTAGGTTTAACTAATACTCGTTTTTAATGAGTGAAGCACATTCCAGAATAGATCTGTGTTAGTTTGGATTAAGGTAAAAAAAAGCCGCATTCAAAATGCGGCTTTATCTAACATGTTTAACTTAGACTATGAGTTATTTTACTGCAACAAATGCTTCATTAGTTGCTGAGTCATTGTAAGTAACAGACAGATCATAACCTGAAGCAAAGCCTTCAAAATCTTCAGACCATTCTAAAGCAGTCGCTGCTGTGTCTGAATAAACTTTAATGTCGTCATAATAAACAGCACCGTTTACCGTAGAGCCATTATCGCTTAATTTGAAGACTAATTTCTCAACACCAGATGCGATTGAACTTAGATCATTACTGAAAGATGAGAAAGTACCTAACCCAGAGTCAACACCATTAATTTTTACTGTCACTAATGGCGCCGCTGTTGTATCCGTTGCGTCCCAAGTCATTTCAACATTAACCCACTCTTCAAGAGTGAAAGTTTGAGTAACAGAGGTGCTCGCATTACGGATTTGGAAAGTACCATTACCAATTCTTAAATCGACTAGCGCATTGTTTGTTGAAGTAGAGCTACCCCATAATGCGATATAAGCTTCTTTAGCCGAACCACCATCAGTTAATACTTCTTCTTTTAAGAATCGAGCAGTTATTGTACCTGTCGCTAAAGGATTCGCTAATTTATGACGTAACTCACCTGAATCTGAGCTATCTGTATCTGTAATTCTAAGTACGTTACTTGGCGCATTAGTATCTACTAAGCCTGTGCTAACTTCAGCTACGAATGCTTCATTTGTTGCTGAGTCGTCGTAAGTAACAGATAGATCATAACCTGAATCGAAGCCTTCAAAATCTTCAGACCACTCTAATGCTGTACCTGCTGTATCAGAATAAACTTTAATATCATCATAATAAACAGCACCATTTACAGTTGAACCATTATCGCTTAATTTGAAGACTAATTTTTCAACACCAGATGCTAATGAACTTAGATCATTACTGAATGATGAGAAAGTACCTAACCCTGAGTCAACACCATTAATTTTAACGGTTACTAATGGGGCTGCTGTTGTATCCGTTGCATCCCAAGTCATTTCAACATCAACCCATTCTTCAAGTGTGAAAGTTTGAGTAACAGAAGTGCTCGCATTACGGATTTGGAATGTACCATTACCAATTCTTAAATCGACTAACGCATTATTAGTAGAAGTAGAGCTACCCCATAGTGCAATATAAGCTTCTTTAGCCGAACCACCATCGGTTAATACTTCTTCTTTTAAGAAACGAGCTGTAATTTTGCCAGCAGCTAAAGGATTCGCTAATTTATGACGTAATTCACCTGAATCTGAACTATCTGTATCAGTAATTTTTAATACTTTAGTTGTTGCTGCGACTGGATCAGGTGCTTTACCTGTAATCGTAATATTGATTTGAGCTGTTACGCCATCAGCCGATTTTACAGAAATCATGTCAGTCAATGTATCTGACGTACCATCTAAAGCCATTACATCTGCATTACTCGTTGTCAGTGTATATACCCAGCTTCCATCGTTTTGAATAGAGAAAACGCCGTAAGTTGTTGCAAGTGAAACTTGGCTATCAACTCTGTCTTCTGCAGTATCAGGGTCTGTAATTATAACAGTACCAGTTACGTCGGTTGTGTCATCAAATTGAACACTTTTATCTAAATCACCAGATAAAATTGCAGGTGTATTAATCACCGGAGTGGTTACAGGCTCTACATCAGGTTCAGAAGTAGTATCTAAACTACATGCTGAAAGCAGAAGAAACATGCCTATTAGAGTCATATTGTTTTTGGTCTTCATGGGTTTTATCCTCGTTAATTGTGCCGCTAGTGATGTTAGGTGACATACACTTAAATTCAATTTGTAAAACAGATTGTTTTCTCAATTTGTATTGTGATCCCCAATACTTCTCTCACCAAATTGAGATGGTTAATACAAATTTCATAACAAAATTTGAAAGCCATGATTATAAAATACAACAAAACCTAAACATTTAGCAAGTTGTTTCTTACATTAATGACAAACAATTGTGTAATACACTGTGTTTGTCATTAAATAATCAAAGGTCAGCGTATTAGTTAAAGCTAGGCTTTTCATGGAGTAAAAAAAACAGCCGCTCGAGAGCAGCTGTTATCCTAAATTTGAATGTATGCTCTAATAACCCGTATTACATAGCTGGTTTACTGCTGCCTACTTTCAGTTTAGTGAATGTTACTTGCACGTAATCGCCATTTGCTTTGTCTGTTTTCCAATCACCCGTACCAGGACAAGCGGTATACCATCCACCAGGTGCATCTTTAGTACTACATTGATTATATGCACCTGCTTTAAAATAGTGCCAATCACCTATGTAACCACCTGGGTGATCGAGTTCATCAACTTTGCCATAAGCGTCAATATTGTTTGACAAATCAATAGAATATTTGATGGTAGGCTTTCCTTTAGCACTGAATTCTAGATGCATAATATTTTCATGAACATTAATGACGTAATTAAATTCTTCACCTAGCGCAATGCCATTTTCAGCTGGGTCTGTAGGGTTTTCCCAAGTGTAACCCCATACAGGGTAAGCAATGTCTGTTCGGTTTGGATCTTCTTTAGGTAAGTTTCTTTCATAGTTCCAAAACACGGATCCCGTGTTATGGTTAGGAAATTTTTTGTAATAAATTTTAATCGGCTCATTACCCCAACCAAAGCCAAGTCCTAGATTTATTAAATTACTATCTTTACCCGCATGTATTTGGCCGACAACAACTGAGTAGGCTGGATTTTTATCAGGATATCCTGCTCGTTTAGAAACATGGTCAACTTTTAAAGATGCTTCTAACATTCCACCAACTTTTGCAAATCTATCTGACAAAGGGTGCGCTTTAATCGCAAAATTGTTAAGAGGGTACTTAGTTTTTATTTTGGTATTTGTGCCCCGTAACATGTGTCTAAGTTCACTTCGGGTATTAGAAGAACCACTTGTGGTGATCGCCTTATTTGGTGCGGCAAAGACCATATGGCCATTTTCATCCACATAAAAATAATCTGGATGTGAGTAAGATTGAATTTGTTTTACATCTATTTCGTCAATTTTACCATCCCGATTGCCATCCATTGGTAAGGTAATTTTCCATTCACTTAAATCAAATTTTTCAGCCGGAACTAGACCGCTTCTTGACTGACTAGCAGTCTCAGTTTGAGTCGATGTACATGCCGCTAGAGCAGAGGCTATAACAAAGATAGGAGTTGCAATTTTTAGTACGCGCATAAGATTCGCCTTATTCGATTTTTAGTGCTGCTAGCTTGTAATAATTTAATCAAGCACAAGCCTAGCTGGTTTAAATTGATTGATACACTCAATCCATTTAACAAATATAGACCATTTTTTAGTCTAGGTTATTTTAATTAAATGCTGTTTTTATGATTACAGGTGTGTAATACATTTGTTATTATGGTGTAATACATTGAGGTTAGTCAATGCGCAGTTTTAAATATTTTATATTTACACTGGTTTTATATATTTAAACTTAAAGGTGTTGTGTCATGTTAATGATAAGATTTGTAAAGCAATTGGTTTTGTCTTGTTTTGTATTAATGCTGTGTAGTTGCGGGGGAAATTCTACGGAATCTAATTCTGCCATAATCCTTGATGATTCCAGTTCGGGCAACCAAGGTAATGGTCAGCAGGGTAGCGGTGGTTCTGGGCTAAATGCGCAGAAGTTTATTCCAATACAAACCTTTACTTTGGATTCAGATGGTCCGAACCTTGGTAAAACTGCCTATCAATTAATATGGCAAGTATTTGGAGTTGGCTCTATTGAATCACCAGACTTATATAGTAAAGACCACACTGAAGTAGAGCATATAGTTGAAGCAACGGATGATGTTGTCGGGCATTACTTTAATTTTTTAGCACATAGAGACTTAGATTATAACAAAGGTGTTGTATCAGATAGACAAAGAAATGAAATCAAAGCGTATGACAATTCAAACCCCAATTTATTAGGGTATGAAGGAGAAACTTTTCAGTATTCTTGGAAGTTTAAAGTATCAAGTGAATTAGAATTATCGAGTAAATTCAGCCATTTTTTCCAACTGAAAGCAAAAAACGCAGTTAATAGTTTTGCCAATGGTGATGACGATCAACCTATTGTAACCATTAGCGGTGTAGAGAAATCTGCCAGCGGAAATGAATTACAAGTTAGGTATAGTAAAGGGACTGACACCTTAGGCGTGATGACTTCTGATGTATATCTTGCGAAGTTAAACTGGGGCAGTATAACAGATGAGTGGTTGCAGATATTTGTTCAGGCAACTTATGCTGAAAATGGTCATTTAGTTTTAGAGATAACAAGATTAAGAGACAATAATAAAATTTTATCAATTGAAGAAAGCGGCATAGATTTATTGAGAGCTAATGACAGCAATGACTTTGTCAGACCTAAATGGGGTATTTATCGCTCAATTAGTGAGGCAGAGAGTTTAAGAACGGATGAGGAAAAGGTTTCTTTTGCAAATTTTGTCGTAACAAAAGGTGTTTTACAAGAATAAGTTAATCGAATGTAGGCTAAGAATAAATGCCGACTGTTTTTACAATCGGCAAATCAAAGTAAGACGTTTACCCTAATATCAACTTAAAATGTGTTCAAGTGAGTAAAGCTGTCGAGTCGCTTGAGACTTTTGCTTAATTTCCTCAAGTGCTTGAATTTCACTTGCTTCAAACAGCGCGTTGATTAAGCGATTAAAATGTTGGTGCATTGCACTTCTTGCTTGTTCTGGATTTCGAGCTTTAAGTGCTTGATATATTTGCTTATGTTCTTCTTTTCTTTGTGCATTACTTTGTTGGCAAATATGGCTGTGTGCTTGTTTAATATGGGGCTGGTTACGTAGTTCCCATAAATTTTTAATTGAGTGAATCAAAGCTTTGTTATGCGTGCTTTTACAAATCATTAAATGAAACTCTCTGTCTGCTGATTCACTTAATTTTTCATCATCTAATTGTTCTACCAAATCTTCAAGTTTGTTTAATTCATCTTCTGTAATTGAAGATGCAGCTAACGCAGCGGCTTCACCTTCAACGAGTGCCCGACACTGTGTCAGCTCAAATGCAGAAATGCTGCTTACTTCGCTCTTATCAACCTTATCTTGGTTGATGACATAAACACCGGCATTTGTTCTTACTTCTACACGGCCTCTAACTTCTAATGCAATGATGGCTTCACGAAGCGTAGGACGACTAACATTAAATAATTCTGACAATTCTCTTTCAGATGGTAATCGAGTTCCAGGTAAATAAGAGCCGTTATTAATACCTGCTTCAATTTTTTCTACTACGCTCCAAAACAAACGGCGACTTTTCACAACGCATACCTCTCTCAATCGACATATTATTTTATTAACATCTATCTTAGCAATATTGTAAAACAAAATCTATATTTATCAGCAGCGGTAGGTATTTAGGGTGTTACCGAATATTTACAAATTTAAACATTTGTTATCTTTGTAAAACAATTAAATCTATTTGTTGAGATAAAGTGTTTGACAATTGTGTTAGTTGCATTTAGATTAAAGTGAAACACTGTGGTCAGTCAGAGGATTCATAATGAAACAAGTACTAACAAAAAATAAAATAGCAAAAGCGATTAGAAATGTATTGATATATGGCGGGCCAATCGCCATGTTGTCTGTTGCCAATCAAAGTGCATATGCGGCAGAAAATACAGATGATTCGGGTGAAGCCCCTGAGGTGATTCAAGTCACTGGCAACCGAGCTACTATGAATCGCTCATTAAATGAAAAGAAAAATACAATCGCTGTTGTTGATGCAATTGCTGCAGCTGACTTTGGTGATTTACCGGGGTTATCTTTATCTGACGTAATTGAAAATATCCCAGGTGCTTCTGGCCATAGAGAAAAAGGTAGCCAAAATGAAATCTCACTTCGTGGTTTAGGTTCATTTTTAGGCTATGCAACTTTTAACGGTCGTTCTATTACTAATGCTGGCCCAAATCGTGCGGTTAACTTTAAAAAATTCCCTTCTGAATTAGTCGACAAAGTTGTTATTTATAAAACACAGCAAGCCGATTTGGTAGAAGGTGCTGTATCAGGCTTAATCGATGTTAGCTCGTTAAAACCAGTTGCCTATGGTAAAGAACAAACCATAGTTGAAGTAACAGGTGTTTATAACGATGGTGCAAACAATATCAAAGGTGAAAGCCCATACGGAAAAGAATTTTTATTCTCGACGGTAAATAGCTTTGAAGTCGGTGAGGGGGATTTAGGTTTTAGCTTAGGTGTTACTTACTCTGATTCTGCTAACCCTGAAGAAATTTATACGACTAGTTCAAATTTGAACTTGTGTGGTTTACGTAATGCAGATGGTACTGAAATAGGCGGCACGGTTAACTGTGATTCGGATCCAAATCGAGGTGGCAGTGCGCACTCTATTCATAAAACGCTTGATAAAGCTGAATCGACAGCTGCAATTAATCAGTATGACCCTACTAGCTTATTTATGATGCCGAGTAGTTTTGCGTACCGTACGATTGAAGATGATGACGAGAGAAAAAGCATAGTTTCTGCGATTCAATATACGCCTAATGAGTTTTGGGATTTTAATGCAGATGTGGTTTATTCTGAACTTGAATATTTAGAACAACGCCATGAGCTTGCTTTGTCAGATGTTCGATACGGTCAAACAGATCATATAATGAATGACGAGCATGCACTGGTTTACTTTAAAGGTTCTTCAAAAGCTCAGCTCGTTGGCGAAAGACGAAGCCAGTATGATGAATATACAGGCTGGGGTTTAAAAGCCAGCTACACGCCTAATGCTGATTTAAAAGTAGATTTAGATTTATCTTATTCAAACTCTTACCGTGAAAGAATTCGCCATTTAGCACGTTATGAGACTAAGAATCAACAAACTTTTACTTGGGATCGTCGAGATACTTTAGTACCTAACTTAAGTTTTAATGATGCTAGTGGTAATGCTTACTGGGAAGCAGGTTTTGATAGTGCAACAGCTTTTGATCCTTCTAGTTTAGACTCGTTAGATCCGACTATTGATACTATTCGTTACTATCGAGATCTTGAGGAACGCGATGATACGATTTATGCCGCTCGTCTTGATTTAGACTACAACGTAGGTGGTTCATTTATTGATAGCGTTAAATTTGGTGTTCGTTATTCTGAAGAAACTATGTTGGTTGATGAAGATGCTAAGTGGGCCAAGGCTCTGGTACCAACCGATACACAACCTGAAGAATTTAAATCGACTGATTCAAGTGCTGGATTAGCTGATGATCTTGAAGAAGCGCTTGCAACTGACGTTAAAAATAATTGCTTGAGTGAGTTTAATAACAAAGATTACTTTGGTGACGTATCTGGCGGTAATCCTGTAAATGGTTTCTTAATCATGGATGCTGAGTGCGGTATTGCGCAAATCTATGATAGAGATGAAGCAGATCCGACGCAGAGAACTTTCAGTGACATAGGCAATTTAGCTGAGCGCGAAAGCCCTGGTGATGTTGATGCCCAAGAAAATATACTAGCAGCATATGCTATGGCAAATTTTCGCAGCGAGCTAGGTAGTTTACCAATTGAAGGTAACTTTGGGGTTCGAGCTGTTAGAACTGAAACAACTTCTTTAGGTTGGAATAATGGTTTGGTCTTATCTCGCGGTGAAGATGGTTCTTATACAGTTGGTGTCGCTTCTGAAGTCGACTCTACACCGATTGTCACTGAAGCTGATAATTTGAGATTTTTGCCAAGCGCCAATATTACTTTTCACTTAAACCAAGACTTAATGTTACGTTTAGGTGCGTTTAGAGCTATGTCGCGCGTTGCACTACAAGATATGTCTTCTGGTCGTGTGATTAACTTTAATAATTCTGATAATGAAGGTCAGACAGTACAGAATATTAATGAAATCCCTAGTTTGGCTGGTGACATCATAGGCGGTAATCCTTATGTCGCACCTATGATGTCATGGAATGGTGATGTTTCTTTAGAATGGTACCCAAGCCAAGATGCATACTTAAGCTTTGCTTATTATTGGAAAGAGTTTGATGCTGTGTTTAGAAGCTCTAAAATATATGAGAATTTTGATGTTGCGATTCCTGACGGCACAACAGCGACTTTTAGCTTACCAGTTCTGATTAATGATGTTGAAGATAAGTCGTCTGTAATTCAAGGTTTTGAGCTTTCAGCGCAGAAGCACTTTAGTGAATTACCAGCACCATTTGATGGTTTAGGTGTAAAAGCAGCTTATAACTATTCTGATTCAGATTATCAAAGAGAAGATCCAAATTTCTCTGGTTTATTAGAGCCTTCAAATATGTGGGGGAACTCTAAAGAAACTGCATCAGCGTCTGTTTATTGGGACTTTGATAAGTTGTCATTAAGATTATTGTATAAATATCGTTCTAAATACTATCAGCCTAGTAACTTGTTTGACACAAGGTCTAACCGTTATGTAGATGATGCTGAGTATTTCGATTTCAGTGGTAAATATAAGATCAACAAAGTATTTTCAGTTAGCTTGAAAATGTTGAACTTATTAAATGAACCGAAAGTGCAAGTTCGAGGTGTAGATTCAAGCATATCAGAAGTGTCTTCGACAGGAACTAAAGTGTTCTTATCTGTCGCTGCTAAGTTTTAATCACACTGATTAACTCCTCAGCGGAACATTTCACTTACCTACTTTGTAAATGTTCCGCTTTTTTTAGTTTGGCCTTTTAACCATTAATTATTAATGGCTATGTATAGGAAGGCCATATTCACACTGCATCAGCCAGATGGGCAAAATTTTAGTAAGAGGTATAAATATGCAACAAAGTGAACGTTTAATTAAATCAACTGACAATGAAATTGTTGATTTAGGTGAAGGGTTAAAACGCCAATTATTAGGTTACAACCATGAGCTGATGTTAGTTAGAGTATGGTTTGATAAGGGCGCAGAAGGGTATTTACACAAACATCCTCATTCTCAATCAACTTATATTGAAAGTGGTGTGTTTGACGTTCATGTTAATGGAGAAGTGAAGCGTTTGTCAGCAGGTGACGCTTTTTTTATTCCGCCAGAGGAGATGCACGGTGCGGTTTGTATTGAAGAAGGCGTATTAATAGATACATTCAGCCCGATTCGTGAAGATTTTCTGTGAGGCAAAATATGTTTATAAATAGATTAAGATGGGCAGTTGTATCCCTTATCGCATTAGCAACGGTTATCAATTACATTGATCGATCTGCACTTGCGGTAATGTGGCCGAGTATTGCATCAGATTTAGGTTTAGATAAGTCTGATTATGCGAATATCATGACAGTTTTCATGGTTTCATATGCGATTGGTCAAGGTGTTTTTGGTGGCTTGTTCGATAAGTTAGGCGCTAGAATCGGTTTTACTATCTCTATCGGTGCATGGTCAATTGCGACAATTTTGCACGGTATCGCAACCACTGTAACTTCATTTTCAATATTTCGTTTCTTACTTGGTTTCAGTGAAGCTGGTAACTGGCCTGGTGCGACTAAGGTTAATGCTGAGTGGTTTCCGGTTAAAGAAAGAGCTTTAGCTCAAGGTATATTTAATGCTGGTGCTTCTATTGGTTCTATTATAGCTCCGCCGCTTATCGCTGCGTTATATGCTTTTATTGGCTGGCAAGCAACGTTCTTCGTTATTGGTGGAGTAGGTTTGTTTTGGTTAATTCCTTGGTTATATTTATATAAAGGCACACCGAGTCAACACCCTATGCTCGCTGAAGCAGAACGTCAGTATATTTTAAGCGGCCAAAAGCAAAATAATGCTGATTCTGACGCTGAAGAGTACGTACCTACTTACCGTGAAATGCTTGGCCACAAACAAGCTTGGAGTGTTGTATCTGCTCGTTTGTTCATTGATCCTGTTTGGTGGTTATTTGTTGCTTGGTTACCTTTGTATTTGAATGAAAGATTTGGTTTTGATGTAAAACAAATTGGTGCGTTTTCTTGGGTTCCTTATGTTGGTGCTATGTTTGGTGCATTGCTGGGTGGTTGGATTTCAGGTCGCCTCATCGGGTCTGGTTGGTCAGTTAATCGAGCTCGGAAAACTGTCATTGGTGCTGGCTGTTTGATTATGTTACCTGCTTTACTTGCAACTATATATGCAGAAACGCCAACTATGGCTGTTACTTTGATTGCCTTTATTTTATTCGGCTTTCAGGTGGTAATTGGTAATATTCAAACACTACCTAGTGATTATTTCTCAGGTAAAACGGTTGGCTCTTTAGCTGGTCTTTCTGGTGCGAGTGCGGTGTTAAGTGTTATCGTTGTTACTCAGTTGGTTCCAGTATTATCTGCTAATGGTAACTACTCTGTAGTGTTTGGCTTAGCGGCTACATTTGTTCCACTGTGTTTCATATCCGTTTTATTCGGTGGTAAAATTAAAGCTGTTGTGGCTAAACGATAAGCTGATTAATCCTGAGCTCTCCTAAATGAGTTCGGGTTTAATAAAATCTTCTAATGGTGTAAGTGAATTTAAATACTCATTTACACCATTTTTGTCTGTCCTCTTATAACAATCTCTTTATTGTCTTTCTCCTTTCTACAAACTAAATGTTGCTATCAATCAAATTTTTTATTTTTGACTGAATTTCAGCTAGATTGTATTACCAAATTTATTGTTTTTGTATTTAAGATTTTTATTGGTTTTTTATTAATTTTAACAACCTTTTTATCTTACCAAATTAAAAATATTGTTTGACAAATTGTAGGGTTTTTATAATACTTATCACATGACAATTTAACGATTAGTTTAAATTGTTAAGTTTTCTAACAGAATTGATGAGGTGTACGATGACTCCATTTGAGTGGAATTTCCCAACAAAACTGGTTTATGGACCAGGTCGTTTAAGTGAAGTAGGTCAAATAGCTTCTGGCTATGGTAAAAAAGCAATGATCGCGACTTACGCGAAAGGTAGTCCATTAGATCCAGTAATAGAACAAGTTGAATCAGCGCTTTTAGCTGCTGGTTTAGAAGTGGTTATTTTCACTGGAATTGAGCCAAACCCACGCGCTCAAACTATTGATAAAGCGACAGAGCTTTTCTTAGAAGAAAAATGTGATCTTGTTATCGCATTAGGTGGTGGTAGCGTTATCGATGGTTCTAAATATATCGCTGCAACAGCATTTTCTGGTGGTAAATCATGGGATTATGTTGTTTTAGGTGATCGTACACCTAGAGAGTATACAGGCGCATTCCCAATTATCTCTATCCCAACTATTTCAGCTGCTGGTTCTGAATGTAATGCTGGTGGTGTTATTCAAAATGCTGAAACAAACGAAAAGAGTTTCTCACGTTCACCATATCGTATTCCTAAAGAAGCAATCGTTGATCCAGAAATCTTAAAATCTGTACCATTGCATTTAACTAAAGAGAGCTGTATCGATATATTCTCTCACTTGGTTGAACATTATTTATCAAGCCATGACGAATCAGAATTTGCTGATCGTATGACAGAAGGCATGATTTTATGCTTAATCGATAACTTCGAGAAGATAGTTGACGATATCGAAGATACTGAAGTTCGTGGCCAATTAGCTTTATGTTCTATTTTTGGTTGGTCTGGCTTCCAAGCATTAGGTCGTTTAGGTTGTATCCCAATGCATTCAATTGAAATGCCGTTGAGTGCACACTATGACTTACCTCACGCTAGAGGTATGGTAGTGGTTATCCCAGCTTATTTTGAGCATATGGCTGCTTCTTTACCACATAGATTTGCGAAACTTGCGAGACGTTGTTTTGGTGTTACTGAGTCTGATGACTTGGCGGCAGCACAGTTATTACACGTTAAAGTTAGAGAATGGTTCAAGCGTATGGATTCATACTTAACGCTTAGCGATGTAGGCATTCCAGACGACAAGTTTGAGCAAATGGCTGAAGATGTTGTTCGTATGTTCCCTGGTGGCGCTCCTGATAGCACAGCCGGCCCTCGTCCAATTACAAAAGACGAAATTGTTAAAATGTACGAATTGTGTAAATAGTAGATATTTTCATAATCAGCTAAGGAGCTGCATTTGTATTTTTTACGAATGCAGCTTTTTCGTTTTAAACCTTTTATTTTTGTTTTTTAGCTTTTGATATAAGCCTATATTTCCCCAATTTATATTGCTGACAGCTCTGACAGTTTACTAAAATCCGTTTAATTCACACTTATCTTGCTTTTGTTAAATTAAGTTCAGTTCAGCTTGCTCAGTACTAGCCCTGCCTTTAGTTATCGGAAGTTATAGGGAGATAAGTTAATAAGTATTGTTAAACCTTCTTTAAAGCAAAGTTTGTACCTAATGCGGGGCAAAATCAGCCTCTCATTCAGTCCGCTTTTTAAATTAGCAAAATAGCCGTTTTACAAATAACAAACAGTTTAAAATTGTCCGCAAAAGAGCAACAGAACTTAGCTATTGAGAGTGATTGTTTTAGTGATGATGGGGGATAAGTACAGAGGTGATTTCTTATCTAGAGTTAAGGTTAACTAAGACAATGGAATGAAAGATAAAGGGCGATATAGATTTAGCTCTATTATTCACCCTTTAGAAATGTAGCTAAATTTTTAATCAGCTGCTGCTTCTGACTCACTCGGTGATAAAGGATGTGAGACTAAGCGTATATTATCAAAATAAGCCTCAGTGCCCTCTGTAGGAGCTCCTTGAAAGCTTAATTCAAATTGATCGACTCGGATTTCAGTACCATTGGTCGAATCGAATTGGGCAAAAACAGTTAAGGATGTATTTGAGCCAGAATCAAAGCTAAATTCATCTTTATAAAAACTATCATCACCTTTTGTTGTGCCTGCAGATTTTAATGCGGAATAGACAGACTCGATACTAGCAAGCCAATCGGACGTGACTGAAATATCAGTGTTGGTTGATACGCCGAAATGAATTGATGAATCGTCGTCACTTTCTTTGTAAAGATTGTACATTGACATAGTGTAATAAGTGTTTGGTTCCACGGATACAGTTTGAGCAATATACGGGTTGTGAGGCGTACCTGTATCAGCGCCAGCGTTCCATTTAAATTTAATCGAGCCATCGGCACCACCTGCAGAGTTACTTGACTCTTGCACTTGGCCTATTCCTGTACCTTCAACAGAAGTCCAACCGTCATCCCCATCATCAAAATTAGGGTTAACTAGACCGGCTTTATTCTTGACGAAATCATCTACCGAAGCTGTGATGACAGCAGAGGTTGCATCTCCTGAGTTAAAACTAACAGACTCAAAGCCATAAGAAGTTGAGTTTCTTTCAGCGGCATAAGTAAACCCATTTAGTAGTATGGATAGTTTAGCTGCGCCTCTCATAAAAGCAGATAGGGTATAATTAGTATTGGCTGTCAAACTAACTGTTTGTGTAACATTGGCAGAATTAGTATCCAGCTTTAAGCTTTTACCGCGTGAAAATACTTCGTCTGCTGCTGTTGTGATACTTGCACCATTATTTGTCCAACCGGTAAAGTCTCCGGTATCAAAGTCGTGGTTGGCAATATTAACTTTCTCGACGTAGATTTTACCCGGAGTTGGACGGTAATTTTTAGGTCCTACGTCAGCTGATGTAAGCGGTGCTAATAGGTTTGTATCAGCTAAGATTTCATCTGCACCAGATGCAGTAACACTTGAACGCGTTTGTCCGTCCATATCAATCGTAGGTAAGGTGAAACTACCTGTGTTGACGACAGCTGCCGTTAAGCTTGGGCTGTTTGTACTTGGACGATATAAGCCATCGTTTGCTTTTTCCAATTCTGCATCTAATTCAGCAAAGCCTGTAACAGATGTTAGACTATCCTGATCTGAAAATGCCTGACCATAAACATAGTTACCATCAAAAGTTGATCCGGCAGGCATACTCTCACCATTAGTGCGAATCACAGGACCAATCGCATCTGAGATTATATTATTGACAAAATAAACGTTTTTAGGAGCTTCGTCGTTATTACCACCGTATACATTTAAACTGTTTACACTATCAACAATCGTATTGTGCGCAACCAAGATATTCTCTACATTTTGATAGCCATTATCTGTATCTCCAGCACCATCACCTGTTGTTAGTACAATGCCACCGTTCCAGTTAGAGCTTTGGAAACGAGCACCTTCAATATAATTATTGGTGACTATATGGCCGTCATCAACTAAGCGGATCCCACCAGAAAAAGGGTTATCATCACCAAAGATAAAGTTATTACTAATATTGGCTTCTGCACCATGGCGTGTCACGATTGAACCGTTACTATCTCGAACCGTATTATTGCGAATTATATTATTTGCTGATTTGTTTGAAATAATTTCAGCCTCACCTTGAATACGCTCAAAGTAATTATTTTCGACAATAGTATGAGAAGGTGCAGAATGCGTTGTGCTTAAACCTAAGCGAATACCCTCGTACTCGTTGTCACTACTTCCAGCGTAAGCTTGACCAAATGCTGGTGGACGATCACCAAAATAGTTATGATCGATTTGTCCATAGTCAGCTGGGAAGCCATTTGTATTGAAATCACTCTCAGATGTCCAGCGAGGGAACACCATTAATGCGCCGCGCGATTCTTTACCTGAGAACCAACTATGATCCACTCGGTTATGGTGGCCATAAAATTCAACCCATTTTGAGCTGCTATAATCACCGGCGTCCATGTCAATCACGGCAACTTCGGTAACACGGCAATAACTACATTCAGACTCTTTCTCAAATTTAATGATTGAACTACCTGACTCACCGTCTCTAAATACAAAACCTTGTAATACAATGTACTGGCCGCCTAAGCGAGCTGATATTTCACCACCTGTAATAATAGCTTTACCTGGGTTTTCAGCTGCCACTGTGATTGGCATGTCTTTAGTACCTTGGCCTTCAACGCGTAATTCAAAATCACCCGTATAAGTACCATCAGCCATACACAAGGTATCTCCGGCAACTAGGTCTTCGGCTGCATCTTCGAATGCTGAAATTGAATTAACGACTTGAGTACAATATACGCTAGGTACACTATCATCACCAGAGACTGGACCTGTATCCACGACAACAGGATCAACACCTGTGATAGTAATAACTAGATCTGCGCTAGTACCATCTACAGAGCTGATGCTAATCGTATCTATTAATGTTTCACTAGCAGATGAAAGGGCTGAAACAGCATTGTTTGAAGTATCTAATTCGTATGTCCATTCGCCCTCGGCATTAATTGAAAACGTACCATAGCTTGTTATCATATCATTTTGAGGTACTGCCGCTTCTTCTGAATCATCATCGGAATCATGAATATATATTTCACCTTCCACTTCGTCGGTTAAATTATTAGCGATTATTTTAGTTAAACCCGAAATTGAAGCTGGTGTATTTGAAGTATTATTTTGTTTTTCAGCGTCATCTTTTAGTTCGACATCTACGCAAGCTGATAATGACAATAGCATGGCTAATGTTATTAGATTTTTGTTCACTTTTTTCCCCTTTGTCATATTTCCTAACCCTTTTTTGCTTAATTTTTTTGTAACGTTAAAGCGCTAAAGGCGAGTTAATTTATTCTCACCACAAGTGAATATAACAAAGGTAAAACATTAATCAATATTTTAATTTACAAAAATGTAATACATTTTTATGTGTTTTGTCAGTTTTGTTGTGTTTTTAATACGCAGATTAGGAGTTATTGATCTTTGTTTATAATTTGAGTTGAAAGATAAATTATTTCAGGCAAAGCAGAATTAAGAAAATTTTAGCCTCACCATCAAGGTAAATGACTATTTCTCTTTAATCGCATTAGATTTTGTTGATTGACGACGAGGATTCAGGGCGAAATTTGAACTCAAATCAAGCTAGGTACACTCGGATAGTATGTTTGTAGATGAAAAAATAACATTATGATCAACAAGCTCTAATGGAAGGTGGCCGGTATTGGTTATTTAAATTGATGTTAGGTGGTTTAAAGTAAAAGAGTGAGTTTATTTGACTAGAGAAACTTTAATAAATGGTTTTGTGTATAAGATTATTTAGACTGAGTAGATATATATTTGAATATGATGAAAGCGGTATGGCAAAAGCTGAGATAATTAAAAATATTGTGGGGAGATTACTACGAGGGATTAAATAGCTCGCTTATAGTAGTAAAGCGAGCTTAATATTAATACAGAAAACAATTTCTGTATTAATTATTTAGATACATACAATGTTTTCTGCTTGTGGGCCTTTTTGACCTTGAGTAACAGTAAATTGTACGTTTTGACCTTCAGCTAGAGTTTTGAAACCTTCGCTTGCGATTGCGCTGTAATGAGCGAAAACGTCTGGTCCAGATTTTTGTTCAATAAAACCAAAACCTTTTTCTTCATTGAACCATTTAACTACACCAGTTGTTGTATTAGACATAATAGATATCCTAGAAATTAATAAATTTACCTTGTAATAAGGTGATTAAGCGGTAAGAAAACGAATATTTAACTGAGGATAACGCGAAGAATTAAAACTAAAACGACGAGGTATAGACAAACAAACACGGCTTTCTCTTAAGCCCGAACTCCATTGTAGCTGGATCGGCCCTACGAAAGCAATGTTTATTTTTTGTATTACAAAAAAGTTCTACAAAATGACTTGATATATCATTATCTAAAATAGTGTAAGTGATTCGTCTTTTTTTGAGTTTTACTTACAAAAATTGTATTTATTTTATGTTGCTTCTAATGAAGGATATATTATGAACTCAGTTGATTTAACCCCACTATACCGCAGTAGTGTTGGCTTTGACCGCTTAGGTTCATTGATTGATAGCTCGTTAACAGCGGAAGCAACTTCTGATGGCTATCCGCCTTACAATATCGCGAAGCTTTAGCTGAGAATTGCTATACTATTACAATTGCTGTCGCTGGTTTTGCTATTGAAGAACTTGATATTCAAATTGCTAAAGGTGATAAGTTCTCTACTAATTTAGATAACATGAAAATACTCAAAGTGATTTTTTGAGTATTTGATCATAAATTTTGTCTGAATGGAATCTCATGCTCCGACCCCATAATAATTAAGGCTTATCAATGGTGACCGGCTTAAAACTCATATTCTAGCGCTAGCCTAAAACTATGATCTTTAACTGGGTTTTTAATTTCAGTTATAAAGCCTGCTTCCCATTTAAATTGCCTATTACGATCGATTCGAATAATCCCCATGAAAGCAGGCCCTACACCGATAAATGATTCGCCAGTATAAATTTCTATTGCAGGTTGAAGTTCTGCCATTAAGCGATAACGATACTTTAATCTAAATTCTGCTTCTAACTCATTTTTTTGGTTTTTTCCCCATTCATACACAGTAAAAGCATTGAGTGTTAGGCTAGTTGCCCCTAATTCTTTTTCAAATAAAAGGCCGGTCGTAAACTCCCAATCTTCAGATCTGTGCCTTTTTTCAAGTTCAAATAACATTCCCCAATCAGCCCACATTTCTCCCTGTTCAGTTAGCATCCAACGAAGTTCTATTTCATAGGCTTGTAAGGCAAAGCTTTCTACATTAGTTTCTTCTCCAACTAAGTATATTTCAGCCATTAGTTGTTCATTGAGTGCCTTACCAAATGCTATTCGTTGGCCTAATACGTTTCCTTTCTCTGTTTGACGGGATAGTAAACGCCACTCGAACTCTATTTCATTCGGAAGTACATAAGGTTGATACACTTTATCTACCACAATACCGTCAGCGCTCACAACTGAACTAAATACGATTAGTAATATGCCTATAAACTTCATTTCAAATCTCCTAAGCTACAGCTCATTTTTTTCCGCGCCACTTTGAAAACTAAACAATAAGTAATGATTGAAGTAAAAAGGCTTATCGTATAAACCAAAAAATATTCGCGAGTTGGAGCAGATACATATCCTATGAGTGTATTAAGTAGATAACCATATTCAGATGAATCTGAAATGATAAACGATGTATCCCAAAGCGTCTGTCTAGTATCCACTAAGCCAATTTGTTGTAATTTAGTTAGGCCTTGAGTGGCTATACCAGCTAAATATGAAGCCCAAAAGGTATAGCTTAACCATTCTAGTTTATTGACTGTGCCTTTAAACAGTAAAGCTAACAATGTACTAAAACTAATACAAATACCTAAACCAAATACAGTGCCAGTTATTGTTGTTGCAAGTGATTGTTGATTAATAATTATTGTGAAAAAATATAAAAAAAACTCACTTAAATGAAGAGTGGCGAACATAGACACTGATGCAAATAGAGCTAAACCTAGTGGTAAGTTTAGCGATTTTTTTGTCATGATAAGGCAGCTAGAAGCGAGTAATATGAAGTAAAGACTAAAATGTATAACACTGGCTAAAATTTCGATACCGTCGCCATCATACCAGCCACTTATATTCTCTAAATTTGTAAAAATTAAGCTTATAAATGTGATAGATATAATCAATAGACGAGTGAGATTGGCGCGGTTTACAAAATGAGACGAGACAAACGCACTAACAAAGCATAGTAAAATAAACACAGGTAAAATTTCTTTAATAAATAATATAACAGTGTTAATCAACATGCTTTGCCTCCACAATGACAATGCCTCTTGCTGTATGGGGAAAGTATTCTCCAAAATATTCGTATCGCCCTGGGAGTAGTGGGCCAATAAAAACTCTTCCTATCTTTTTTGGAAAAAGTACTTTTTCGCGGTTTAAATCAAAGCTGTCAAACTCTTCTATGGTATTATCTTGATTGATGATAAGTAATTTCACCTTAGTGTTAGCTGGGATGATAATTTCTGATGGGGTAAAAATATGATTCTTCAGCGTTAGACGGAATTCTTGTGTCGCCGCCTTTGTTTTATGGGTTATAATAAGCATTAATATTAAGGCAAATAAATTTATAGTTTTAAGTAGCATCGGATTTCTCCAAAGCCATTTGCGGGAAAGTAATTAATACTTTTAAGCCACCTAAAGATGAGCGCATCAATTCGAATTTACCGCCATGAAGTTCAACTATATGGCCTACAATTGAAAGCCCTAAACCACTACCCGTTTCAGTATGTTGCTTTATTCGATAAAACCTTTGTAGTGCATTAGTCAACTGAGAATCGTCAATACCAGGGCCTGAATCTTCTATTACTAGGATTATTTCTTTATTTTGTTTACTTGCGGATACTTGTATTTGAGAAGCTACTCCACTGTATTTGATCGCATTTTTTAACAAATTGTCTAGCATGGTTTCTAGCGAAAATTCATCAGCATTAATCATAATATTTGAGGTATTAAGAGAGATTGATTGTTGATTAATTTCTATTTGGTCATAGTTGTTGGCAATCACTTCTTGTAGTAAAGAGGTCAATTTAAAGTCAACTTTGGTAGCTATAAAATTTTCTGGTGAAGTCCTATTTAACGTGATTACTTGCTCTATAACATGTGCCATTCTATCTGTATTAGCTTCTAATTCATCTATGTGATTTTGTTCAACTGAATTTAGTTTGAAAGCAGTTTTAAGATTGTGAGCATTGAGTTTTAGTACACTAATAGGCGTTCTTAGCTCATGTGCTGCATTACTCGCCATCGTCTGTTCTCTATCAAATGCAGCGGCTAAGCGTGTCAATAATCCATTGATAGTCTCAGTTATTGGCTCTAATTCTTTAGATCTATTTTTTAGTTTGATAGTGGTTAAGTCTGATCCATCTTTGTGCTTTAAATTTTCTGATAGTTCTTTGATTGGAAATAAACTTTTATTTATCGATAATGTAACAATTATACCGATAATTGGGATTACAAATACTATAGGTAGAATCGCTTCAAGTAATACAGCCTCAATTGATTCTATGCGCTGACTAACAGGTTGTGCGACAATAACTTGAATTTCTGCTTCTAGGATTGAATAAAATCGCCACCTGTCTTCCAGAAAGCTTGTGTAGCCGAAACCAGTGACTGCATTGGCAATAGCTTGCTGTGGAGCATTTTTACTTTTGAGTATGAGTTTATTATTTTTCCATATTTGAAACGCAAATGAAGTACGGGTATCAACCTGAATATTTGATGGCTTTATCGGGCTGTTTTTTAGAGTGGTAGCGATTGATAACATTTCATCATCAAATACCTTGTTTAATCTTTTATTACTTGCTTTAAATCCTTGTAAAGCCGCACTAAATGTCGCCAAAATCACAACAGATAAGATTACAGTTAGCAAGTATCGTTGAATCGACATCTAGTTTTTACTCACCACGTAGCCAACACCTCGAACAGTTTTAATAAAATTAATTGGAAGCTTTTTTCGAATATTGCTAATGTGTACTTCAATTGTATTTGATGCGATTTCCTCACCCCATTCATATAGTTTGTTTTCCAATTGTTCCTTAGATAATATTCGACCTATATTTTCCATTAGAGATTTAATAATCATGTATTCTCTGCGCGATAAGCTAATAGGTTGTTGGTTCACTTCAATAGTGTGTGATCTAGTATCTAACGTCACCTCTTTATGGCAAATCATGAAAGATGAATGAGTACCTAATCTGCGTTCTATTACTCTGAGTCGAGCGAGTAACTCTTCCATATTAAATGGTTTTGAAAGGTAATCATCTGCGCCTAAATCTAACCCTGCTACTTTGTGTTCAACACCATCTCTAGCAGTTAAAATAAGTACAGCAGTTGAGTATTTTTGACGTTTAAGCTGTTTTAACACATACAAGCCATCTAAATCAGGCAGCCCTAAATCCAGAATAATACAGTCATATGGATTGAATTTAGCTGCTGAAAGTGCGAGTTCACCAGTTTCAGCGAGATCTATAGTGTATCCTCCATGCTTTAATGATGCCTTTAATCCATTTGCCAAATGGAAGTCATCTTCAACTAATAAAATTCTCATTTTTACTCAACTTATATAAAAGGTTTATTTTTTATTATGTCTATTTGGGATAATTGTATATTCCGATGTTTTACGCATAAAAATTATGAGCCTAATCACAGATTCATAATAAGTCATAGATAATTCGGTATCTCTATCTTTTATTTTATTTAATAAAGATTAAGTCTTCCTTAAGGTTTATTAAATATATTGATTATTAATATGAATTAGCGAGTTTAATTTTATGCTCCATAACTGTCGAATTTTAAAATATATACTGTGTTTTATCTTAACAAGCTCTTCGTTACAAGCAGAAGATATGGCCGATTCAAAAAAGGAATTAGCAGCACTTCTTGAAAAGCATCAATCTAAGGTAATTTATTTGGATTTTTGGGCTTCGTGGTGTCTACCTTGTCGTAAATCCTTCCCTTGGATGAATCAAATTCAACAAAAATATCAAGATAATAATTTCACTGTCATTAGTGTTAATTTAGATCAAGATAGGAAGTTAGCAGATGAATTCTTGTCGAAAAATGAAAATGATTTTCCTGTGGTATTTGATCCTAATGGAGAATTAGCAAAAGAGTTTAAGCTTAAAGGAATGCCAAGCAGTTTTATTTTTGATAAATCTGGACAAATAGTTAGAAGCCATGTCGGATTTTTTAACGATAAAACGGTAAGTTATGAAAAAGAATTAACCTCATTAATTTTTAAAAATGAATATTAATAAACCAAGGTACAAAATAGGAGTGTAATTATGAATAAATATGTTCAACTTTTCGTTGTTAGTTTTGTTCTTCTTTCCACAACCGCTTGCTCGTCATTAGGTGTGAAGCCTTGGGAAAGAGATTTACTGGCCAAAAAAGAAATGTCACTTAATTCGTCTCCCATTGATGCTGCTTTAGACGAGCATATTTATTTTTCGAAAGAAGCATCTAGTGGCGGGCGTAGTTTTGCTGGAGGAGGTTGCGGATGCAATTAAAAACAAAAAATATACAGCAATTATTGACTGTAGCGACATGTAGTTTATTAGGCAGTGCTGCAAGTGCGGAAGAATCAAATGCTTGGTCTTTTGATACAGCTTTAATGTATTACGGTGAAACTGACCGCGTTAGTGCTGTTGAGGGTATTATATCTGGCACTAAAGAGTATTCAGATGGACACTTTCTAAATCTTAAATTAACTTTAGATACACTTACAGGCGCTTCAGCTAATGGGGCTGTGCCTCAGGATAAAGTTCAGACTTTTACTCGCCCTTCAGGCAAGGGATCATATGATATTGGTGCCGGACAAACACCACTAGATGATACTTTTCAGGATACTCGGGTACAGTTAAACGCACAATGGACACAGCCATTAGCAGAAAATTACCTTGGCAGTGCAGGTGTGCATTTTTCTAAAGAGTATGATTATTTATCACTTGGTTTTAATGGCAATATTGCTCGTGAGCTTAATCAAAAGAATACAACATTATCTTTAGGTGTTGCTTACTCTTACGATTCTATTGATCCTGAAGGTGGTGTACCTATCGCATTTACGCCTATGTTACATAAAGGCACTGAGCCTAATCGCTTGTCTGGCAGTGAAAATAAAACAACTATAGATATGTTATTTGGTGTAACACAGATTATTAACCGACGGATGTTGATGCAGCTGAATTATTCTTACTCACAAGTGGATGGTTATTTATCTGATCCTTTTAAGGTGGTTAGTGTTGTTAATGATAATGGCGAAGCTTTAACCCATTTATATGAAAATCGCCCAGATTCACGCACAAAACAGAGTGTTTTTTGGCAAACTAAATATCATTTAACAGATTCAGTGATCGATTTTTCTTATCGTTATATGTGGGATGATTGGGATATAAGTTCTCATACTTTTGATTTAAGATATAATATCCCTTTAAGCGGAAGTTATTTCGAACCGCATGTTCGTTATTATATACAAAGCGCAGCCGAGTTTTATCGACCTTTTATGATGGAAAATGAGGCGCTAGATTTTGCAAGTGCGGACTATCGAATTGGTGAAATGGATGGTTTAACCTTAGGCGTAAAATATGGAATGCCGTTAGAAAATAATACGGAAGTGTCATTTCGATTTGAGTTGTTTAAACAAACGCCGACTAACCCCGGCTATGAAAAACCTGGAATATTGGCTAATTTAGAGCTTTATGAAAGTATTGATGCAGTCATTTTCCAAATCAATTATTCATTTTAAAATATGATAGATAGAAGTTTTAAAATTAATTCTACTCCTCATTGCCATAGTATTGTTTTTGATGCTATGGCTAGTCCCTGCGAGGTCATATTTGACGAAATCAATGAGTTAGAGTTGCATTTACTTGCAAAGCTAATTACCAAAGAAGTATGGCGTATAGAAGACAAATACAGTCGTTACAATCCGTTAAGTTTATGTTCCAAAATTAATAATAGTGGCGGAAAAAGTATATCTATTGATGAGGAAACGTCCGCGTTACTTACTTTTGCTGATCAATGTTATCTCATTAGTGATGGCATGTTTGATATCACTTCGGGGATATTAAGAAAAGCATGGCATTTTGATAAATCAGATAATCTGCCATCCAAGCAGCAAGTTGATGAACTTTTACCTTTGGTTAATTGGCAAAAGGTTCGTTTTGATGACAAAAGCATTGAATTGCCTAGCAAAATGGAAATCGATTTTGGTGGCATAGGTAAAGAATATGCAGTTGATAAAATTGCTGAATTGATAAAAACGCAAACCAAACAACCAGCCTTAATAAATTTTGGTGGAGATTTACTCGCGACTAAGCCCCGTAATAACAAAAAACCTTGGTGTGTTGGTATAGAACACCCTGCGTTTAAAAATAAAAGCAGTACTGTTATTTCATTCTACCAAGGGGGAATAGCGACAAGTGGAGATACAAATCGTTTTTTAATAAAAAATGGTAAACGATATGGCCACATTTTAAATGTCAAAACGGGTTGGCCCATTGAAAATTCCCCAAGGTCGGTTACCGTTGCAAGTCACTCATGTATAAAAGCGGGTATGGTTGCAACTTTAGCTATGCTTCAGGGAACTGATGCTGAATCTTTTTTAACGGGGAATGAATTTAAGCATTGGATACATAGAGATTAATATTTTTATCGTTTATTTCTTCTCCTAGCCGTATTACTTCTTTCAGCTCAAACTATAAATAAGTCGAATTAGTTCCGAACTGTACATCTTTATACCCAAACTACTTTAGATTTAACTATTGTATATATGATTTTTTGTATATAAAATATTTCATATGTTGTTTAGGGTGTTTAAAATGAAGAATCTTAAAAAGCAAAGTGTCCTTTTTCTCTGTACGGGTAATTCGGCTAGATCGCAAATGGCGGAAGCTTTACTCAGACATAAAGCGGCTGATATGTACGAGGTTTATAGTGCAGGCACTGAACCTGAGAGCGTTGATCCGCGTGCGATTCAAGCTTTAGAAACATTTGGCGTTGCGACAAAAAATTTAGTCGCCAAACACCTGTCTAAGTTTGAAGGTCAGTCGTTTGATTATGTGATTACCCTGTGTGATAAAGCGAGTAATGAATGCAGAAGTTTCCCCAATGCGTCGACACAGTTAGCTTGGGATTTTCCCGATCCTAAAGCTCGAGGTGGACATAATCCATTTTCGACTACGCTAGGTGAATTGAATGATCGTTTAGCAATGTTTGTGTCTGTGGAAGGAAATAATGCCAAGCAGAATATTGATAGCCCACAGATGCCGGCTAGTAATGGCAATGAACTCACTTTAAGTTTTCAACCAATCGATTTTTATAAATGTTTAACAGATGAAATACGCTTGAAAACCTTGATGCTCGCTCATTATCACGGTGAGTTATGTGTATGCGAGTTAATGGCTGCAATGGCGGAAGATAGCCAGCCAAAAGTGTCACGTAACTTAGCTGTATTGAAAAAAGCTCAAGTAATAACCGATAGAAAACATGGGCAGTGGGTATTTTATCGTATTAATCCTGCACTCCCTTTGTGGGCCAAAGCCGTGATTGCTCAAACAACAGAAAATAATATTCCGCTGATTAGTTCAGAGCTTGAACGTTTATCCCGGATGCAAAATAGGCCGGATAAAGCCAGTTTTTGCAGTAAATAAGTTTAGAAGCAGTAATAAAGGATCTCATCATGGGTATTTTTGAGCGATATTTATCACTCTGGGTTGGTTTGAGTATTGCGCTAGGTGTGGGGTTAGGCCTATGGCAGCCAAGTGTTTTCCAAACCATTGCTGGGTTAGAAATTGCAAAAGTAAATCTAGTGGTTGCCGTATTTATTTGGGTAATGATTTATCCCATGATGGTTCAAATTGATTTTTCTGCAATTAAAGATGTAGGTAAAAATCCTAAGGGTTTGATGCTAACCATTATCATCAATTGGTTGGTTAAGCCTTTTACTATGGCTGGTCTAGGTTGGTTATTTTTTACTATATTCTTTGCCGATTGGGTTGATCCCGCCTCAGCGCAAGAATATATCGCCGGCATGATTTTATTGGGTGTTGCTCCCTGTACCGCTATGGTTTTTGTATGGTCACAGCTGACCAAAGGTGATCCCAATTATACCTTGATTCAGGTCTCGGTGAACGATGTCATTATGATATTTGCTTTTGCACCGCTTTCTGCGTTTTTACTCGGGGTGAGTGATATTCAAGTGCCATGGGAAACCTTGCTTATTTCAGTTTTACTTTATGTTTTACTCCCATTAATTGCGGGTATCTTGACTCGAAAAATACTGAATAACGGCAAGCAAACACAGGTAATTAATCAATTTTTGACCAAGTTGAAACCTTGGTCTGTGGTTGGTTTATTAGCCACAGTTGTTTTATTGTTTGGCTTTCAAGCCAATACGATTATCTCGCAACCTGAAACCATAGGTTTAATTGCGATCCCATTGATCATCCAAACTTATGGCATTTTCATCATTGCTTATTTAGCGGCTAAATGGTTGCAACTGCCACATAAGATTGCAGCACCAGCCTGTTTAATCGGCACTTCTAACTTTTTTGAACTCGCAGTTGCCGTGGCTATTTCGCTTTTTGGCTTAAATTCAGGTGCGGCGCTAGCAACCGTCGTTGGCGTGCTAGTTGAAGTGCCAGTGATGTTGTCTCTAGTTTACCTAGTCAACCGGACCGGACACTGGTTTCGAACCCAAGCTTAACTTTTTAATGAACAAATTAACGGAAAAAATAATGTCACATCCTTTTGATACTTTACCGCTTGATAATGGCGCTAAGCTGATTTTTACCCCTTGCCCAGGTACCAAGGAAGCAAGTTTAACTGAATCCATTGAGGCACTTAAACAAGCCGGCACTAACATGCTACTTACTCTGATGTTTGATGAAGAAATGGCTAAAAATAAAGCCACATCTTTACCGCAGGAATGCGAAAAACAAAACATTGAATGGCTGCAATTACCTATTTTAGACGATGCTGCTCCTAATCAAGCTTTTGAGGACAGCTGGCTAGCTCAAAAGCAAAATATACTCGCGGTAATCAATAATCAGGGCACGATTGCCGTTCATTGTAAAGGCGGCTCGGGTAGGACTGGTTTAGTGATAGGACTCATACTGTTAGCTTTAGGTTACACGGGCGAACAGGCGATAAATTCAGTTCAGAAAATACGCCCTAATTCGCTTAAAAATCAAGCTCAGCTCGATTACTTTAATTCATATTTATAAACTTTAATACACAGTTCAAAGCAGATACAGACAATTAAAAATTTAGGACACATTTATGACAATTAAAATTGGTATTAACGGCTTTGGCCGTATGGGCAGGCTATCAATGCGGGCTGCATATGATTGGGATGATATTGAAATTGTGCACATTAACGATCCGGCTGGTAATGCAGAAACACTTGCGCATTTATTAGCGTTTGATTCAGTACATGGCCGCTGGCATCATGATGTGACGCATACTGGCGATGAGATTGTCATTAATGGCGAGCATATCCCTTGCACGCAAAATAAAGCGATTCAAGATACAGATTGGTCTAAGTGCGATGTCGTAATTGAAGCGTCAGGCAAAATTAAAACCAAAGCTTTACTACAAGCTTATTTAGAGCAAGGTGTTAAAAGGGTTGTGGTGACAGCACCAGTGAAAGAAGAAGGTGTACTAAACATTGTTATGGGGGTTAATGAGCACTTATACGATAAAACAATTCACCCGATAGTGACAGCAGCATCCTGTACAACTAACTGTTTAGCGCCTGTCGTGAAGGTAATCCATGAAAAAATTGGGATTAAACATGGCTCAATGACAACCATTCATAATATTACCAACACCCAAACTATTATTGACTCGGCACATAAAGATCTACGCCGAGCGCGTTCATGTGGCACAAGCTTAATTCCAACGACAACCGGATCTGCAACGGCTATTACACATATTTTCCCTGAGCTTAAAGGCAAGCTAAATGGCCACGCGATTCGAGTCCCGTTAACAAATGCATCTATTACTGACTGTGTGTTTGAAGTTGCACGTAGCACGACAAGTGAAGAAGTAAACCAATTACTAAAAGAAGCTGCTGAGAGCGAATTAAAAGGCATATTAGGCTACGAAGAACGCCCGTTAGTGTCTATTGATTATAAAACTGACCCTCGCTCAAGCATTATTGATGCATTATCTACGCTGGTGGTAAATGATACACAATTGAAAATATATGCTTGGTATGACAACGAGTGGGGATATTCGAACAGAACTGCCGAGCTTGCACGTATGGTTGGTTTAGCAGACAAAGGTTAATTGTTATGGCGCTTTTATCACTCAACAGTTTATCACCTGCGATTAAACAATACTTGGTGGTGACTGGCAATTACTGGGCATTTACGCTGACAGATGGCGCACTTAGAATGCTGGTGGTGCTGTATTTTCATCAGCTAGGCTACAGCCCGCTCAATATTGCCATGCTGTTTTTATTTTATGAAATCTTTGGTGTAATCACTAACCTAGTGGGCGGTTGGCTAGGTGCAAGGCTAGGTTTAAATAAAACCATGAATATAGGTTTAGCCATGCAAATCATTGCGCTGGCTATGTTAGCTGTACCAACTGAAATGCTGACTGTACTTTATGTGATGATTGCTCAAGCATTATCAGGCATTGCTAAAGATCTTAATAAAATGAGTGCTAAAAGCTCGATAAAACTACTTGTGCCAGCAGGTGCTGAGGGCAAGCTTTATCAATGGGTGGCCATACTAACTGGGTCTAAAAATGCGCTTAAAGGTGTGGGTTTCTTTTTAGGCGGATTATTACTGACATTAGTTGGTTTTAAAGGGGCTGTCATATTGATGGCTGCGGCATTGGCTTTAGTTTGGTTGTTTAGCTTAATCGCTTTAAAACAAGATTTAGGCAAAGCTAAAAACAAGCCTAAATTTAATGAGATTTTTTCGAAAAGCCCATCCATTAATATTCTCTCTGCTGCCCGTATGTTTTTATTTGGCGCTAGAGATGTTTGGTTTGTGGTTGCCTTGCCAGTATTTTTAGCCGCAACATTTAATTGGAATCACTGGTGGGTTGGTGGGTTTATGGCGAGCTGGGTGATTGGCTACGGCATAGTCCAGTCTTTTGCACCTTATTTTACCGGAAAAAAACAAGGTAAAACCCCAACAGGAAGAGCGGCTTTTTTATGGGCTGGATATTTAACCTTAATCCCTGCGGTTATTGCCCTAACTTTGCATTTTGACTTTTACATACAAACGTCAATTATTCTGGGTTTGCTTATTTTTGGCGCTGTGTTTGCCGTTAATTCATCATTACATAGCTACCTTATAGTGAGCTACGCGGGCAATGATGGTGTATCACTCGATGTCGGTTTTTACTATATGGCTAACGCTATGGGACGATTAATTGGAACTGTACTTTCAGGTTGGGTTTATCAATTATATGGTTTAGAAGCTTGCTTATGGATATCGAGCATTTTTGTCGCTACAGCATGCTTGTTATCATTAAAATTGAAGTCATGATTTGACCGATAATAGCTTGACCTCAAATATGGTCTCCTCCCTATTTCTAGACTAAATCATCGATAATCGCGATAGGATTAGATATGTATTTTTTGGTTGAAAATGGTGCGCTGCACCAATCTGAACTAGTAATAGTCGATATTTGGGTTCAAGCATTATTCTGATTTGTTCTTTAATATTTTCCGCTGAATTTTTTAATTTAATTTTAAAAACAATGGGTTATAATATTATTGTTATGAATTTTAATTATTGGCTAAGTTTATGCTTTATTAAACTTGCAGGGGTTCAATTAAGTTGAACCAGCATAGTGCTAAACAGATAACTAGGGTTCCGGTTGATTTATCATAATGAATCAATGTCTGGTCCGAGAGTTTTCAACCTAGCCGCATAATGACCAATCACAACGTTAGTGTTTGTGTTCTTATGTTTGCGTTAGCAAAGGGTTACACGGCGGGATAAAAGCCCGGGAGGTTCAATTTAATTAGGCTTCCTGCGCTCATAAAACCGTGTAAACTTTGGAGAACGCGACATGAAAAAGATAAAAATACTCACTTTAATCCTCGTTTTAATCAGTAGTACAAATGCTTTTGCTAAAGATAAGTTTTCCATTTGTTGGTCAATTTATGTGGGTTGGATGCCATGGGAATATGGCGACAGTTCAGGCATTATAAAAAAATGGGCAGACAAATACGATATAGAAATCGATGTAGTGCAAATTAATGATTACATAGAGTCTATTAACCAATATACCGCAGGGCAGTTTGATGCCTGTAGTATGACCAATATGGATGCTCTAACTATTCCAGCAGCTAGTTTTGTTGATAGCACTGCTTTAATCGTTGGCGATTTTTCTAATGGTAACGACGGCGTTGTGCTAAAAAACAAAACCAAACTGGCTGACATTAAAGGCCAACAAATTAATTTAGTTGAATTAAGCGTATCGCATTATCTATTAGCTCGAGGCTTAGAGTCGATAGGTTTATCTGAGCGTGATGTAAATGTGGTTAATACAGCTGATGCTGATTTAGTTGCTGCATACTCAACTAAAGACGTTACTTCTGTTGTGACTTGGAATCCTCTGCTCTCTGAAATTGAAAAACAACCGGGTGCTAACAAGGTTTTTGATTCATCTGATATCCCAGGTGAAATCATAGATTTAATGGTTGTTAATACCGACACACTCAAACAAAACCCTAATTTTGGCAAGGCTCTAGTAGGCGCCTGGTATGAAATTATGGCCAAAATGGGTGATCAAAAAGTACTAGAGCAATTAGCCACTGCATCCGGTACAGATTTAGCAGGATATAAAGCACAATTGGCTAGCACAGAAATGTTTTATCAGGCTAAAAATGCTGTTGAGTTTACAAAAAATGTAAAGCTAGCTCAAACCATGAAATATGTTGCTGATTTTTCGTTTGACCATGGTTTATTAGGCGACGGAGCACCAGATTCAGGTTTTATTGGTATACAAACGCCAGCAGCCATAATTGGTAATCCACATAACATTAAACTCAGATTTGATCCGAGCTTTATGCAAATGGCAGCTGACGGCAATTTATAAGTCTGGTTTATCTATATGAAAAAATTGATGAATTTAGAGCCGTCGCGTTCTCTTAAAGGTTTTCTTGCCATTATGCCATTCATCTTAATTTTGATGCTGTACTGGACAGCATCAAATGACAGACTGGCTGAAAACCCTTATGACAAGCTGTTGCCGAGTTTTACTCAAATCTCAGATGCAGTTGAACGCATGGCTTTTACCGAAGATAAACGTAGTGGAAAATACCTATTTTGGGATGACACCAGCGCAAGCTTATACCGGATCTGTATCGGTATTGGTATCAGTGCTGCCTTGGGGTTAATACTTGGTATGTTATCAGGCTTATTACCTCTGGTTCGCTCTGGGTTTTCTCCACTAATCACTATTGTTTCCTTAATTCCACCTATGGCCGTGTTACCGATTCTTTTTATTAGCTTTGGGTTAGGCGAGCTGGCTAAAGTTATGTTAATTATTATTGGGACCGCCCCTGTGATTATTCGTGACGTTCAGTCTCATGTGCGTCAACTGCCTTCTGAAATTTTAATTAAAGCACAAACCTTAGGTGCGTCCACTTGGTTAGTGGCCATTCGGGTGGTGTTGCCGCAAATTATGCCGCGTTTGATTTCAGCAATGAGGTTATCTTTAGGTACAGCATGGTTATTTTTAATTGCTGCTGAAGCGATTGCCGCGCAAGAAGGCCTTGGGTATAGAATTTTTTTAGTGCGCCGCTATATGTCAATGGATGTGATTTTACCTTATGTGATTTGGATAACGACCTTAGCTTTTGCAATGGATTTTAGCCTACGTAAACTGTCTGAGCTGTGTTTCCCTTGGTATCACCATCAGGAGGCTGGCAAATGAGTTTATTAAAAATTAGCAATGTCTGGAAATCGTACGGTGACGTACAAATTTTAGAGCAATTAAACCTTGAAGTAGAACAAGGTGAATTTGTTTCTATGGTTGGGGCATCTGGCTGCGGTAAAACCACGTTATTAAAAATGATTTTAGGCAGTGAACAGGTCAGCAAAGGCAAGATATTGTTGGAAGACAATCCAATACCACCCGAGCCTAACGAAGCTAGGGGCATTGTCTTTCAAAAATATTCAGTATTTCCGCATTTAACGGTTTTACAAAATGTGATGATTGCAGATGAGTTTTCGGCATCTAGCTTTTTAGGTCGTACATTTGGTAAACAAAAGCGGCTAATTATTGAAAAAGCTACTGACTTTATCCAAGCCGTTGGCTTGGCTCATGCACTAAACAAATATCCTCATCAATTATCCGGTGGTATGCAGCAGCGATTAGCTATTGCGCAAGCGTTAATGAAATCGCCCAAAATTTTATTATTGGACGAGCCATTTGGGGCACTTGATCCTGGCATTCGAAAAGATATGCACCAGCTTATTCGCAAAATTTGGAAAGAAAATAAGCTGACCATTTTTATGGTAACGCATGATATTCAGGAAGGATTTGAGCTTGGGTCACGACTTTGGGTATTTGACAAGCCACGCCAAGATCCTCAAGCACCAACTGCTTATGGTGCACAAATCACTTATGACTTACCTCTGACTAATAAAGTGCAGCAAGAAGCTGGTCATGCTATTGCTGAAAAATATACCCGAAAGGTTGTTAACATATGATTTTATATAAAGATACTTTGACATCAGGCAAACACTGGTCATTGCGAATGCGACGAGGCACCAGTTTACGTTTAATTGATAAAACCGGTGGCGCTAATCTAGGAGTATTATTTTACAACTCTGAAAACTTACTAGAGCGTTATAACGCGCCGGATACCTTAAAATGTCAGCACACTTTTAAGTTGACTCAAGGCCACTGTTTATACTCTGATATGGGGCGTATCTTCTGCGCTATAACAGAAGATAGTTTTGGCTGGCATGACACTGTGTGTGGTAATACCAATGCCGCTATGGTTGAAAAAAAGTGGGGCAAACGAGATTACCAAACTCACAGAAACGACTGGAAGCAAAATGGCAATGATGCATTTTTAGTTGAAGCCACCAAATATGGCCTAAATAAACAAGATTTAGCCGCCAATCTAAATCTATTTAGCAAGGTTGTGCCTAACAATGATGGCGATTTAACTTATGCGACGCAGCAATCGAAAGCTGGTGATTTTATTGAACTCAGGTTTGAAATGGATACGCTCGTATTGCTTCATACTTGCCCACACCCCTTAAATGAAGCAGCACAATATCCCGAATTTGAGCTTGAATATCAAATTATAAAATCAGCGCCACTGGCTGAAGACGATTTGTGTAAAAACGCTTGCGAAGAAAACCAGCGAGGTTATGAAAATAACCGTTTATATCACTTAGGTCTATAAGGAGCAGTTTTATGATTATTGAAAGTTTATTGCAAGCAGAACAAGCATTTAGCCGTGAAGTTGTTGAGGCGGGTGATTACTATCTAAAAGTAGTTAAAAAAGGCCAAACCTTCAGAATTTTAGATTTAGAAGGCAATCAAGCTGCAGATACCTTGTTTTATAACGCTAATGATATTAGTGAACGCTACAGTGCAACCGACACCATTCGAGAACAAGGTAATTTATATTTAACCTCAGGTAGTGTACTAATGTCGAATGAATGCCAGCCTATGCTTAAAATTGTAGCGGATACTTGCGGCAGACACGACACAGTCGGCGGTGCTTGTGCCACAGAAAGTAATACAGTGCGTTATGCACTTGAAAAAAAATGCATGCATGCATGCCGCGATAGCTGGCTATTAGCGATTGCCGAAAATGAAACGTTAGGGCTGACTAAAAAAGATATTACTCACAATATTAATTTTTTCATGAATGTGCCTGTCACTGCCGATGGTAAACTTACTTTTGCTGACGGTATTAGTGGCGCAGGTAAGTATGTTGAACTTGAAGCGCTAATGGATGTTGTTGTGTTAATTTCAAACTGCCCACAGCTTAACAACCCTTGTAATGCTTATAACCCAACTCCGATTGAAGTATTAATTTGGCAATAAGGTCAACTAGTCAATCAATTATAATTTTGGCTCTAAAAGCAAAATGTTTTTTCAACATGAAAAAACGCTTCAAATTAATGAAGCTTTGTATAAAAAGCAGCCACTACGCGCTGTAACCGGGACGGCCCGGCTACTAAAGTTTGATGCGGGACGACCCGCAAAGACGAGTGAAATATTATGTTTAACACTGTCCTAATCGCAAATCGAGGCGCTATTGCCTGTCGTATCATTCGCACATTAAAAAAACTTGGCATTAAAAGTATTGCCGTTTACTCACAAGCCGACAAAGAATCTTTGCATGTTACTCAAGCCGATGAAGCATACAGCTTAGGCGAAGGTGCAGCCGCGACCACATATTTAAATCAAGATAAAATCATTGAGATTGCCAATCAAACTGGCGCACAAGCCATTCATCCTGGCTATGGCTTTTTAAGCGAAAACGCGAGTTTTTCCGAAAAATTAAAACAAGAAAACATAGGTTTTATTGGCCCGCGGGCCCAGCAAATGATCGACTTTGGATTAAAACATCAAGCTAGAGATATTGCTGAAAAAGCAAATGTACCTTTAGTGCCTGGCAGTGGCTTAATTTCAGACGTTGAAGAATTAACTCAATATGCCGAAAACGTGGGTTTTCCTGTCATGCTTAAAAGCACTGCAGGTGGTGGTGGTATTGGGATGCAAAGATGCGATACAGTAACTGAACTCGAAAAAGCGTTTATTAATGTAAAACATTTAGGTGCCCAAAACTTTGCCAACGACGGTGTATTTGTTGAAAAATTTGTAGAGAAAGCTCGCCATATTGAAGTTCAAGTTATAGGGAATGGATTTGGTCAGGTGGTCACTTTAGGTGAGCGTGATTGCTCTAGTCAGCGCCGCAACCAAAAAGTAATTGAAGAAACACCAGCGCCTAACTTACCGGCTAAAACTCGCAGCGCCATGCTAGCGACAGCTAAAAATTTAATGGCTTCAATTCAATATTTAAATGCGGGTACAGTTGAATTTATTTATGACCAGGATCAAGACACATTTTATTTTTTAGAAGTCAACACTCGCTTGCAGGTTGAACATGGTGTCACTGAAATGTGTTATCAGCTTGATTTAGTGGAGTGGATGTTAAAAGTCGCTTATAGCGAGCATGTGCAAAAACAGGCATTAGATTTAACAGAATTAGACGCAATGAAACCGCAAGGCCATGCAATTCAAGCACGGATTTATGCTGAAAATCCGGTAAAAAATTTCCAACCGTCTGCAGGGCTTTTAACTCAAGTGGAATGGCCGCTACAAGATGTAAGAGTTGATCACTGGGTTGAAGCAGGATTAACGGTTTCTCCATTTTTTGATCCTATGTTGGCTAAAGTGATAGTGCATTCAGATAATCGTGATGCGGCCATTGCCAAACTGGATAAAGCCTTAACCGACTCGAATATTTATGGGGTGATTACCAATGTAGATTATGTTCAGCAAATTTTAGCTGACGATAGCTTTAAACAAGGCAAAATATTTACCCGTAGCTTAAATGATTTTCAAGCCAGCTTTGCTGGATTTGAAGTATTAAAAGCCGGCACTATGACCACAATTCAAGATTATCCGGCACGTACAGGTTATTGGGATATAGGCGTGCCGCCATCTGGTCCATTCGATTTTTATTCGTTTCGCTTAGCGAATCGTTTATTAAATAACTCAGAAGATGCAGCCGGTTTAGAAATTACCTTACAAGGCCCCAGCCTTAAGTTTTATCAGGATTGCCAAGTTGTGGTAACAGGCGCTGAAATTGAAATTAACTTAGATGACCAAGTACAAAACAATCACCAAATTATTTCAATCAAAGCAGGACAAACTTTAAAAATCGGTAAAGTGCTCGCCGCAGGTGCTCGCGCTTATTTAGCTGTCAGTGGTGGTATTCAATGCCCAGACTATTTAGGCAGCAAAAGTACCTTTACGTTAGGTCAGTTTGGCGGACATTGTGGCCGTGCTCTACGCATGGGGGACTTTCTGTCTATTGCTAAATCGTCTGAGATATTGCCTGTTAATCAAATCCCAAGAAAGGTTATCGCACCTGTAACCAAGGATTGGACAGTAAGAGTTATATATGGTCCACATGGCGCGCCAGACTTTTTTACTGAAGATGATATTGATCAAATTCAATTTCATACTTGGAAAATCCATTATAACTCAAGTCGCACAGGCATACGTTTAATTGGACCTAAACCTGAGTGGGCTCGTGAAACTGGTGGCGAAGCGGGTCTGCATCCGTCTAATATTCATGATAATGCCTACGCTTTTGGCACAGTCGATTTTACTGGCGATATGCCCGTTATTTTAGGGCCAGATGGACCAAGTTTAGGTGGTTTTGTTTGTCCATTTACCGTAATCAGTGCTGACTTATGGAAGCTAGGTCAGTTAAAAGCGGGTGACAATTTAAAATTTGAAGTGGTTGATTTAGCAAGTGCTAAGCAAATTGAAATCGCGCAAAATCAACAAGTCAATCAATTAGAAACAATCTCATGCGATTACCAAACCGCAGCTATTTCAACGCCAATTCTAGATACATTAGAAACTGACGATGGCGAACCGGGTTTAGTTTTTCGCCAAGCCGGTGATAAATTTTTATTGGCAGAATATGGTGAGCTGGTTTTAGATTTAACCTTGCGAGCTCGCGTTCAGGCATTATTAGAAGGGCTTCAAGCTAAAAATCTCAACGGCGTGTTAGAGTTAACCCCAGGCATTCGCTCGTTGCAAATTCATTATGAAAACCTAGTGTTAGATGTTAAAGACTTAATTGAAACCATAAAGCAAATTGATTTAGGTTTAGGTGATACCCGCCAGCTCAGTTTTGAGTCAAGAGTTGTTCATCTACCACTTAGTTGGAATGATAAAGCCTGTCAGGAAGCAATTGATAAATATGTGCAATCAGTCAGAAAAGATGCCCCTTGGTGTCCATCTAACCTTGAATTTATTAAGCGCATAAATGGCTTAGATAACATAGATCAAGTGAAAGAGATTGTCTTTAACGCAAATTACCTTGTATTAGGCTTAGGTGACGTCTACCTAGGCGCACCAGTTGCAACCCCGTTGGATAAATGTCACCGATTAGTGACGACTAAATATAACCCCGCGCGAACCTGGACTGCTGAAAATTCGGTGGGCATTGGTGGAGCCTATATGTGCATTTATGGCATGGAAGGTCCTGGTGGTTACCAGTTTGTTGGCCGAACTGTGCAAATGTGGAACCGTTACCGCAGTAATGAAGTATTCAACCAACCTTGGCTGTTACGATTTTTTGATCAAGTTAAGTATTACCCAGTCAGCCATGAAGAGTTAATGCAAATTCGTGAAGATTTTCCATTAGGTAAATGGCAGCCAAAAGTTGAAGCAGCTACCGTGTCTATGCCAGAACTTATCCAGCAATGGAAAGATAACGCTGACAATATTGATCGCTTCACAAAACAGCGCGAACAAGCCTTTGCTAGCGAAATGGCTGAATGGAAACGAACAGGGCAGCTTAATTATTCATTTGAAGCCGATGCAGAGCAACAAACAGAAAGCATTCAACTAGCTGAAAATCAGTATTTAATGGAGGCAACCGCTGCAGGCAGTGTTTGGAAAGTAAGTTGTCAGGCTGAGCAACAAATACAATCGGGTGAATCTATGATAGTGCTCGAATCTATGAAAATGGAAATTGATATCGCGGCTACTGAATCTGCAAAAGTTGTTAAGGTATTAGTAAAAGAAGGTCAGCAAGTTCATGCAGGTCAAGCATTAATGGTATTGGAGGAAGCTTAATTATGAATAAAATAAACTTAACTATCAGTGAATTAAATAAAGCTTATACAAGTGGCACTTTATCACCAGCAGTGCTTATTCCTGAACTTATTTCACAGGCAAAAAAACAGCAAGCCGTTTGGATCCACTTATTAAATGAGGATGAGCTGCAACCTTATTTAGCAGGCTTAAAAACTAAGTCACCTCAAACACATGCACTATATGGTGTGCCATTTGCGATTAAAGATAATATTGATTTAGCGGGTGTGCCTACCACAGCAGCTTGTGCTGAGTTTAGCTATATCCCAGAAAAATCGGCTTTTGTGGTTGAGCAATTGATAGCTGCAGGTGCCATTCCAATCGGTAAAACGAATTTAGACCAATTCGCCACTGGCTTGGTTGGTACTCGTTCACCTTATGGCGAAACACCAAATGCATTTAATCCAGATTACATTTCGGGTGGGTCTAGCTCAGGATCGGCCGTTTCACTAGCCTTGGGCACAGTGAGCTTTTCATTAGGCACTGACACAGCTGGATCTGGCCGAGTACCTGCTTGTTTTAATAATTTGGTTGGGTTAAAACCGAGCAAAGGCTTGTTATCAACATCGGGTGTGGTTCCGGCTTGTCGCAGTTTAGATTGTGTCAGTATTTTTGCTTTAACCGCGCATGATGCAAATCAAGTATTTCAAATCGCTGCGCAGTACGATAGCCAAGATAGCTTTTCGCGTAGTAACCCCGCGGCGAATCAAGCGCCGGTTTTAGCGAAAGCTAATTTTACTTTTGCTGTCCCTTTCGATGAACAATTAACTTTTTTTGGTGATCATGCTTATCAAGCTGAATTTGAAAAAGCAGTTGCAGGGCTCGAGGCGATAGGCGGCCATAAAAAGCAGCTCGATTTTTCACCTATGTTACAGGCAGCTAAATTATTGTACGAAGGCCCTTGGGTTGCAGAGCGCTATATAGCAACTCAACATATTATTGAAAACCAATCACAAGCCATGTTGGATGTCACCCGAACTATTATTAGCTCAGGGAATAAACCATTAGCAACGGATTGTTTTGCTGCGCTTTATCAGTTACAAGCACTAAAAAAACAAGCCGATTTAATTGTTGAACAGGTTGATTTTTTAGTGAGTCCTACTGCGGGCAGGCACTACAGTCGTGAAGAAATTCGCGAAAATCCAATTGGCTTTAATTCTAATTTAGGTTACTACACCAACTTTATGAACCTATTAGATTTCTCGGCCATTGCAGTGCCAACCAGTTTTACTGATAACAATATGCCATTTGGGATAACCCTATTCGGTCAGGCAATGCAAGATCAAACCTTATTAGCTTATGCTGATAAAATTATGCAGTACAATCAACTCACTTTAGGTGCAACTGATTGGCCATTTATAACTGAAAATATAAATTCAGATGATAATCCTGGTTTTATTGATCTCGCTGTGTGTGGCGCGCATTTATCTAACATGGCGCTTAACTGGCAGTTAATTGAACGTGACGCCCAGTTAATCGAAACCACAACCACAGCTAGTGCTTATCAAATGTATGCCGTACCTGGGCAAGTAGAGCGTCCAGCATTAATACGTTCATCCGGTGAAACCCAATCATTTGAAGTGGAAGTGTGGCGCATGCCGACTGAACATTTTGCTTCTTTTGTTCAAGGGATTGCTGCACCTTTAGGGATAGGCAAGGTTGAGATGAAAGATGGCCGTTTTGTCAGCGGTTTTATTGCAGAAAGTATAGCGCAAAGTGGTGTCAATATTAGTCAGTTTGGGAGCTGGCGAAAATATATTGAACAGAAATAAGACTTTGACCTATCGGCGTACTTGCCTTTGTTTATAGTTGAAATTTCAGCCCAAAGAACAATGTTTATTGTCATATAGTTTTGAACTCAAGCTAAACAACCCCATGGATGGGGTAGGTTGGGCGGTGTTGGAGATCAAGCCTTAATTTAACGCCGTGTTTTATATTGGCCTTTAATATCCTTATTTACATTTTAAACTAAAGCGAAATAATTCATCATATGAATATTAAGGTTATATTAATTTAACTGTCATTTAGTCAAATTGTCGATATAATGAGCGTTATTCTTAATTTTTAGCAACTAGGTAATCTCAATGGAAAATAATGCCCAATTAAGTACAGATGAAACAAAGTTATATTTTGCACGCTATTTAAAACAGTTGCGCAAACAGGCTAATTTATCTAAAGAAGCATTATCTTTATCCAGTCATGTTTCGGAAAAGGCTATCAAAAAATTCGAACGCTCAGGTGACATAGATTTTGCTGATTTAATTAAGTTATGGGCGAAATTAGATAATTTAGAAGCCTTGGACAACTTAGTTCTCACACAAGCGCAAAAAGAAGATATAAAAACAAGCCATCATTGTATCGATAACATACTCACTTACGGTTTATAAACAATTCTTAGGGATCACTTTTTGGTGATCCGCTAGCACTCAATTCATATAAGGGTCAGCCTTTATCAGTCCGGTTTTTGGTGTTTTTTAAGCAGTCAGCGTAAGTCTTTGCCAGTACTAAAATAGCTTGTTCAGTTTTGCCCAAATCAGTTTCGGCTATGGTTAAGCGTACGCAATTTTTATAGGTCCCGTTCATCGAAAATATATCGCCAGGGGCGACCGAAATACCTTGCGCCAATGCAGAGTGATAAAATGTGATTGCGTTAAAATGTTCAGGCCCTTCTAACCATAAAAACAGTCCGCCTTTTGGTAAAGTAAATTGAATTGATGGATCAAAATAGCGGCGAATTAATTGAGCCAGATGGTTTAACCTTTGTTCAATCGCAACTTTTAATCGTTTGATGTGCGCCTGATAACCTTCGCTAAATAAATAATCAGCTAACCCGACTTGAGGTGGTAAAGACACTGTCAGGTTTTGATTTAATTTACGTTTAATCATAGCATCAAATTTTAATTCGCTAGACAGCCAGCCAACACGATAGCCCGATGCTAAAGGTTTAGAAAAAGAGCCTGTATAAACGATATAATTAGGCGAACTCGATACATAGCTATAGACCGGACTGGTTTGCTCGCCGATAAATCCTAATTCACCAAAAGCATCATCTTCAATACTGGGGATTTGATAGTGTTGAATTAAATCGGCTAGTTTCTGTTTTACTTTTACCGATAAATTAAAGCCAAGTGGGTTATATCCAACCGAACTAAAAATAAAGGCTTGAAAGCAATTTTGCTGCATGAGTTGCTCTAAATACTTTAAATCTGGCCCTTGACTGGTACATGGAATTTCTAAAATTTGACGCCCAGAGTGCTGAATTGCCATTAATAAACCGCTGTAACAAGGTGTTAATATGGCGACCACATCACCGGGTTTAGTCAGCTCCAAAATGGCTAAGTTCACCGCTTCTAAGCAACCATTGGTTATTAATAATTGTTCGGCTTTAATATGGCAATTACGTTGTAATAATCTTTCACTAATGGCTTGGCGTAAACTTAAAAAACCTTGTTCATTGCCGTAACTATATGCCGCAGCAGGTAAACGGCGATTTGCTCTGTGCAACGAGCGCTGAAGCTCTTTGATGGGTAATAATGATCCCGGTAAAAAACCAGCACCCAAATTAATCATGTTAGGGCGCATGGCGTTTTTGAGAACTTCAAACATAACATCCGAGGTATCATGAGTAACTAACTCTGCGGTTGGCTTATCTGTTATCTTTTTATTAGTGTTACTCGTCTCATCTACACACAAAAAATCACGAACAAAATAACCAGACTTAGGTTTAACACCAATTAAGCCTTGCTGTTCAAGCAAATTATAGGTTTTAGTCGCTGTGCTTAAACTAATATTATGATGATGCGCAAATTTACGTAACGACAACAATAGACTACCTGCCAATAGCTTGTGCTGACGGATATCACTTGCAATTTGATAGGCCAAGGTTTCGTATTTAAATGCCATATTGATTTACCACAGTTATTTACCTCAGATGTTCACCATAGAGGCTTGCCATTTTGCGTTGTAAATTATTTCGCTTCAAAGCCAGAATAAAAATCTGTACTGCATTATTTTAATTTTATTGTATCTGTTTTGCTTGGTAAAACAAATTTATGCTGGCAACCAGATTAAAAACATTAAAGGCAAAGTGGATGCAAAATACATTTCTCAGTCATTTCTTCGGACATTTAAATCTTCCATATTCTAACTGGGCAAATAAATTGCCATATTTATGGGCGTTATTAGGTATAAGTTGTTTTGCTTTTACCTTTCCTGTAACCAAGTTTGCGATGGCCGAATTAGATCCGGTTTTTATAACTGTTATGCGGGCTTTTATTGCGAGCCTATTTGCGATTGGCTATTTAGTCATTCATAAAGCGAGACGACCAACCAGCCAGCAAGCTATTCAGCTTAGTTTAACCGCGCTCGGCATTGTTTTTGGTTTTCCGATATTAGCCTCTATTGGGATTAAAACGACGAGTGTGAGCCACGCAGGTATTATTTCTGCCTTGCTGCCACTTGCGACAGCTATTGTGGCTAGTTTGATCACTAAAGAAAAAGCTAAGATCAAATTTTGGCTTTGCAGTGGCATGGCTGCATCCTTGGTAATCTTGTTGAGTTTTAATTTTGAATTAAGTCATATCAGCACATTATCAAGTCTAAACACAGGTGATATATGGTTATTTTTGGCTTTGCCATTAGGCGCTTTTGGTTATGCTATGGGAGGGCGATTAGCGCAAAGTATGCCGTCTACTTTGGTGATTTGCTGGATACTCGCGATCAGCTCACCTGTTAGTGCTATATTAACTCTGTATTTAATGCCGGATAATTTATGGCAAATTAGCTTACCGACAGTTGTTTCGATTTTATATCTTGCTTTATTTAGTCAGTTACTCGGGTTCGTTTTTTGGAACAAAGGGCTAGCCCAAGGCGGCATTACTAAAATGAGCCAATTACAATTGTTACAACCATTTGGTACTTTACTCGGTGCGGCCGTTTTAATTGGCGAAGCGCTGACTTTTACACAACTCAGCGTATGTGCAGGCGTAGTAGGCTTGATATATTTGGGTAAAAAATAATTAACCTTCATTCGGGATAGCAACTTGCTTCCTAGAGGCATTTTTCCTGATAACAGAGTTAAATTAGTTAATTTCTTATCTGGAGTTATGCTTAAATAAGCTACATTTGTATTGTCTATGTAGCTTATTTGATTTAAGACTTTTCAATTCAGTTAATAACTTGGTTGGTTTTATTATCTGAAACCGCTAATTTATAAATTTTCCTGTTTTTGGGCACTCTTAAGCTTAGCGCCACACCAAACACCACCTAAGCTCGCGGTTAAATCTATCCAATCAAAAGATCGCGAAGCGATAAAGATTTGACTAAATTCTTCACTAGTAGCTAATAAGCCGATTAACAAAAAAGCTAACGAATAATGTTTGCCATAAATAAAAACCTGTTTAGCGTTAATTCCAATATTTGTGCAAATTGTTATCAGTAAAAAAATGAGAAAGTGACCTATTTTGTCGCCAAAAGGAATAGCAGCTACAAATTTAAAAAGCATTAATTCAGCTCCATTGTTTGCTGCTGAAATCACCCAAACAATGAAGCCAATAAAACTAATACTTAAAGCTCTAGTCCACATTGTTTGGTTTCTCATTTGGGACTTGTTTTGGCGCTAAGCTTGCCAAATTGTCACTCACTTGATACCAGTCAATATTACGAGTGACTATCATAATAATGGTGAGGACGATAAAAACTAAAGCTGATCCCATCGCAAGGGCAAAATCTTCAGCGCTAATAATGACATATAGCACAGCATACAAAATACCAATAGCAAGCGCACATAGACTAGCTCTTATCAAACTCTTTAATACAAAGTACAAATAAAACATTAGCAAGCTGACGCAGGCAAAACTAGCGATAGCGTAGGCTGTTATAAAGGCAATATGTTCAGACAATGAAAGCAGGAGTAGATAAAAAATGGAAATACTTAGTCCGACTAAAGTGTATTGAATAGGGTGAATTCTTAACTGTTTAACCACTTCAAAAATAAAGAAAGCAATAAAGGTTAGACCAATAAATAAAATGCCATACTTTGTAGAGCGTTCAGATTGTAGGTAAACATCAACAGCCTCAATATGCTTTATGCCCAAGGCACTATTCAACAGTGCTTTACATTCTCCATTCGCGCAGTCATCCAGCTTATTTTGTATATTGCTCGCAAATGAAGTGACTTGCCACTGGGCTTGATATCCAGCGTCAGAAATGGAAAGCTTGGTCGGTAAAAATTGACCTGTAAATTGAGGGTGAGGCCAGTTTGATTTAGCTGTTATAGATACATTATTCCCGACTGGGACAAAAGCTAGTTGCTCCATGCCCCTGAGATCAAATTCGAATTCTAAAGTTAAATTGGTTAAATCAAGTTTCTTTAGGTCACCTATTTGAGCGTGTAATCCGTTTTGATACTTCTCTAGCTTGCTTCCCGGATAAAACTCAAATGTTTGATTTGCCAATTTAAGATTTGGTACTCTGTTGATACCGCGGGGATCCGAAACCATGACAGAAATGTAAGCTGGCTCGAATTTCACCTTTGCACCGTCAGTTAGCGTTTGAGTAGATAAAATTTGTTTAATTTGTTCGCTGGCTAACTCAGCTTTAATCTGAATTTTAGAAGTATATACTGGGATTGAATAAATACCTTTTTGTCTTGCCGAATCCAGAGTATCGACAGTAATTTGTGTCGTCTTGGGTTTTAAAAAATAGCTTTTCTGGATGCGGTAAGGTTTTTCAACCATTTTCTCTGCTTTTGAGTCATATACAAATTTAGTCCCTATCATTTCGTACGGTATAACCAAAATGGGGGCGACTACTTGTTGTCGGCCAGTCCAACTCTGAGCGACACTTTGGGTTGCTTCAGCTAAAAACCTTTGTCTATCTCTGATTTGATCACTCACCATAGCCAGAGGAATTAATAAGACCAAACTGATAAAAATTATAATGACAATTTTGGTTGTTAAGTTTTTTTGTATTTGCTTCATTATCTGCTCCATCATTTATTGATAGGGCATAAGTTAGCAATGCAATATGGTTTACATATGTGGTTTATGTGTGTTTTGTGTGTGCCGCTAATTTAATTTTCTGGCTAAGGTTAGTTGCGCGCAAACGCCATTCGGCGCTTTGTTTTTGATGACAAAACTCCCTTTATGTAGCTCAGCTATTTGCTCCACAAAACATAAGCCTAACCCTGAACTTTTTTTGCCAGTTGCAGGTCGGGGAAGTGAGTAAAAACGAGAGAGAACTTTATCTAGCGCATAATCTGGTATGCCGGCACCTTGATCTTCAACTTTAACTACAATTTGAGAGTCGGAGAGGGAGCATAGCTGAATCTTAATGCTTGAATGTTCTGGACTAAAGTCAATTGCGTTTTGCAGTAAATTGTCGATAGCTTGAGCTATTAGCAAGGCATCTGCTTGCATATTTGGTTGCGGTGAATACTCAACGGATAGCTCGATTGATTTAGTATTAAGTATGAATATTTTGCTTTTTACGACTTGATCGACCACTTGGTTTAAATCTATTTGGGTGAGCTCAGTTAATTTATGCTGTTTCTCAAGAGCAGCCAGTTCTAATAATTTATTGACTAAATTATTGATTCTATTGGTTTCTGTTTGAATATTTTGGACAAAATGATTTAAGTCTTCTTTAGACATGTCTGCACTAATTAACTCACTTGCGCCTTTAATTGCAGATATTGGGCTTTTCAATTCATGCGTTAAAGTATGGACATAGTTTTCAACATATTCTTTGCCTGCTAGTTGCTTACGCATATTTTCCATTGCCTTTGCTAGCCGAGATAGCTCTTTTTCTGCTAGCTGAGGTGGAGAGCTTCTTTTACCTTGGGCAACTTCATTTGCGTATTTAGCTAATTTTCTAATTGAATGAGTTAAGCCGTAAGCAAGCGCCAAAGTGATAACGAAAGAACTTAGAATTAACCATATGCCTTGGTTTTTTAGTTTTTTTCTTACTTTGTCGATAAAAGGCTGTACTGAAATATTGGGTTTAGCCACAGTGACAACGCCGATTATTTCATCTTTGATTATAATGGGTGCTGCGACATGCATAATAGAACTTAAATCGTCGCTTGGATCTGCTTTAGTACTTCTTGCTCCATAGCGTCCAAGCAGAGTTAAATAAACATCATTCCATTTTGAGTAATCGGCACCCAGATCCACACCAGTTGAGTCATACCTAACTATGCCTTGGTTATCTGTTACGTAAATTCTTAATTTACTATACGTTTTTTGTGTATTAAAAATGTTAGCTTGATAAGCTCTGTTTTCTAACCTTGCAATTGATGCTTGAATACTTGGGCTAATCCTTAGCTTATTATTCGCTACAAAATCATCGGTGATCAGCTCGGCTACAAGGTTTGCCATATCAATGAGTGCATCTTCTGTTGATTGCCTGTAGCCTGGCTTTATTTCAGACATAAATGCATTAAACAGCAAATATATGGCTAATGCTAAAACAACAAAATAGGCAAAAAATATCCGGAAATTAAGACTCAAGATCTTTTCCTAATGGCTTTAAACTGTAACCAACGCCGCGGTGTGTCATAACTGGATCATCATTTGGATTAATAGCTTTAAGTTTAGCTCTAATTGTTTTGATATGAGTATCAACTGCTCGATCATAGCTTTCTTCTGGCATATTCCAAACGGATAGCATTAGTTGCTCACGGGTGAACACTCTTTCTGGAGACTGTATTAGCAGAGCTAGAATGCCGTACTCGTATAAGGTTAAGTCCAGTATGACTGATTGGTACTTTATTTGACGTTTTTCTGGATCTAGGATAAATAAAGTTTCGCGATTTTCTGCTTTTTGCTTGTCTAGTGTGTCGGATATATCTAGTCGATTTCGTCGAATGATTACTTTAATTCTTGCCGCTACTTCACGCGGGCTAAAAGGTTTTACAACGTAATCATCACCACCTATTTCTAGACCGACTACTCGATCTATTTCGTCACCGCGAGCGGTTAAAAATAAAATGGGCACATCAGATGATTTTCGGATTTCTTTACAGACTTCAAAACCACTGATGTCAGGTAAACCCACATCTAAAATAACTAAGTCGAATTGCTGCTGTAAAGTGCACTCAATAGCTTGTCGCCCTAAACTTACCCATTTAACCTCGAAACGTTCATTTTTCAGAATATAAACTAAGTTATCTGCAATGCTAGGTTCATCTTCTACGATTAGTATTTTGGGCTGCATGTATGTGGGTAAATTTATTGATATTTTAACTCAATATAGCAAGCTTGTTATCTAAAAAATAGTAGGCTAATTGATTAAATCAATACTTTATTCGTTTAATTTCAGTCTTTACCTAAAAATATTAGAATGTAGGAACCAACCCTAAATTAAAGGGTTGATTCAATCAGGTTAAATTTAGTTATGAATTTTTTGGAAGGGAATGCTCAGCGCCTTCTTTCATGTAAGCTTGTTGAAATTCAGGCAAGTTAGAGACTTTTTGGGCTAGGTTTTTGACGTTAGATCCTAGCTTAATCTCTAGTTCGGGAAATACATTGCCCCAACTGGCATATATGGTGACTAAGTAATCAATGACAGAAACCTTGTCTCCTAAGATAAAGTCGCTCGATTCTAATTTAGTATCGACAATTTTCCATAGTTCGCTTAATTGCTTAGCTAAAGCTTGGTAGTACTTATCTTTCACTTCTCCATCTTGCATGAATTTCAATCCTGAAAATAACTTACCGTAGGCAGGGTGGAGGGTGGCATAACAAAATAACAACCAATAATGAAACTCATCTTCGTCACCCCAAGTGCTAATTGGAATATTGTGTTTTTTCAGCAAATACAGAACAATTGCGCCTCCTTCTGTCAGTCGTTTTTCACCGTCTTGCAAAGCTGGAACTTGCCTTGTCGGAACAAGTAGGTGATAGTTTTCAACATCGCTGAAATGAATAATTTCAACAGTTTGATCTAGTTTGTTGAGTAAGGCATGTATTGCTGTAGAACAGCTGCCAGATAAAGTATATAAAGTGTACATTTTTTCTCCTAGTTAGATTTTCGGTATGTCTTTACATCTGTACCGCCAATGCCCCAATTACTCATTGGGACCTCATCTATTACAACAAAAGTTGTGTTGGGGTCTTTGTTGAGCACTCTTGTTAAAACGTCGGTACATTCTGAAATTAAAGATAGTTTTTGTTTTTCAGATACATTTTCATCTGTAATTTGGATGGTCACGATTGGCATGAGGTTTCTTCCTGGATTGTGTAATCAAAAACTTTGCTGATAATCAACCAGCGATTATTGAGCTTGATCACAGTTAATAGATCGATGAAGTTTTTCGGTGCTATGCTGCATTTAACTTTAATGGAGGCGGTGGTTTCACTGGTGTAGTCGATAAATAAAATCTCATCTGTGCGACTTTGTTTGAGGCTAGCCGGTGAAGCTCTATTAGAGACCAGTGCGAAGTATTCTTGCATGTTTAAATTGGTTAACTGACCAGAACTTGAAGTGGTATATCTGGCTTGGCTATGGAAGATCTGCTTTAAGCGTTCAACATCACTGTAGTACAAGGCATCAAAGTACAACTCGATTAATTTGCTGATTGCTGCTTGGTCTTTGCGGTTAGTGTTAAATGTCACTTTGCTTTCCTTAAAGTAGTTGATTGCTTGTTGAATGCATCTTGTTGGGCAGTGTACAAACGAAAGGACTAGTGATAAATTCTCAAAAAATACAAACTGGATCTGCAAAAATGCACAATTGGGATGACTTTAGATATTTTTTGTCGGTTGTTAAAACGGGGAGTTTTTCACAATCTGCCATTGAGCTTGGGGTTAATCACTCTACGGTATCGAGACGAATACAAGCTTTAGAGTCAAGCCATGGTGTAAAGCTATTGGAGCGAACTCAAAAAGGTTATCAAATGACAGATGCTGGGGCATCTGTATTGGATTTAGTTGAGGCGATGCAGCAAGCAAACTTAGGTGCATCTCGCGTCTTATTGGGTCAAGATGCTCGCTTGTCGGGTGAGATAAATTTGACTATGCCACATGAGTTATTTGACTATTTATTAGCTAAACCGCTGCAAAATTTTAATCGCATATATCCAGATATCCGGCTAAATTTACAGGTTTCTAGAGGTGTAAGAAATATGGCTAATCGTGAAGCTGATATTGCGGTTCGTATTACGGCTTCACCACCAGAATACTTGGTTGGGACTTGCGTTAGTCATATTCAACACGGATTTTATAAACATAAAGATCTAGAGGTGGGTTCATCCACCCCTTTGATAGTGTGGGAGCGAGATGATTCATTACCTGCTTGGGCAAATGATTTAAAGTCGCCAGAGATTATTATGCGCGTAGATCACTTAAACTCCATGTACCAAGCCGTTAAAGCGGGTTTTGGCGTGGCGCGAATGCCATGTTTTATGCCTGATATGGTGGGGGATGCTGACATTGAAAGAATGCCAATTGCCGTGCCAAGATCAAACTGGGGAATATGGATACTTAATCATGTAGATTTAAGACATACAGCAAGGATAAGGGCATGTCGAAAGCATCTGCAACAAACGCTTGAATCTCATATTCCTTTGTTTCTTGGTAAGCTTTCGGAGTCATGTTAAGCACTTGGGTTGAACTAAAATTTTGGTCTTAAGTTGATATACCATTCAGTTTTTCGCTGTTAAACAACATTACTAGTTTTTCACAAACTTAGGATTTAGCTCTACCCAATCGTCTATGTCTCGTTTTAAATCAGGAAATGGGTATAGGGCTCGGTCTAATTCGCCCGATGCTTTTAATAAAGTTAAACCTTTATTTAGCGCTTCTGAAATTTGTTTTGCGTTTGGGTATTTTTTCGAAATGATAAAATGTCGTGCTGTATCAAACGTAATTTTGACACCTCTAATTGGGTATAAAGTCACTTTATTAAGGCAGGGGATAGCTAAATTAAAGCGACCGACCATAGCAAGCTCTCCTAAATAAAGATCGCCGCGCTCATTGGCTAACATTTTACATCGGTTAGCGCTTTCTGATGCGTCATTTTTAGGTATGCCTAACTTGGTCGCTATTGCCCAATCATGCTTCCATTTTTTCGAAGTGAGTATCGAAAACTTAGACAATACGGTTAAAGGCGATTTGCCCTGTGCGAGCGCCTCAGCAATGTCTTGTTCTATGCCAACTCTCTTTTCTTCTGTGGTAAAAAAAGCTTTTACAAACTGCCCAGGTTTAAAAATAGGCGGAGACATGTAAAACAGATCAGTATCAATTTCATCCCGCCAAACTGAAGTACTAGACAAGGCCGCATATCCCTTTTCAGCCGATACGATAGAGCGGGTGTAGTTAGCCGAAGGTTTAAACAATATTGGACTATTTAAACCGCCTAAGCGCAATGCTTTGCAAATTAATACCAATTCGATACTTAACCTTGATGCATTATGTCCCTGATATATATCTACCGACATGCAATCACGGCCTTTAAGCCATAGGTTGTAGTTTTTTTCTTGCTTAGTATCTACAGCGAGTAAAATTTCTTGCGCAACGCCTAGCCTAAGATTAAATGCTAAAGTTAAACTGAACAGCCAAAACATTAAATGAAATCGCACAATTAACCTCGTTCAATTAAACCGGTGAGCATTGTCGCTAGTTGTAATAATTTGTTCTAGCTAAATACATTAATGCACTAGGTCAAAATTTAGCCTAGCTAATCTCGCAAAAATTTAGATAGCTGAGAGCTGAATATTAGTGCCTAGGGTCGATAAGTATCCGCAAAAAACGGCATAAGACACTAAGATTACCTTTGATAAAATTATGGTTTACGAATAGGAAATACGCAACCATTAGTTAGGCTGCTATCAGAGTGATATTACAACGGTGTTTAATCTTTAAATTAAATATGACCGTTATTCATTTAACTATCTAAAGTAAATTAGTTTAGGTATGTAGGTATTAGTGCTGTTGATTATTTCACTAGTGTGTTTTAGCTGAAACATGGGTATAAGCTAAGGTTTCCTTCGCCTCGTTTATGTGTTGGTAGAGGTTTTTTTAAATTAGCTCATATGGAATTTTTAGGTAATAAATCTAGTTATTGTATGTAGTTAATCGATTTTTAAGCACTGAAAGTCATATTTTAAAGCATTAAAAGTTGTATTTTAAAGGTTAATAAGCTGCGGCAAGTTAGAGTCTTTATAAATCTAATAACTATAATGAGCTGTGTATGCTTTTCTCTATAATGAAATACGTTTTTGCTGTTTTTCTCCTGGCGTTATTTGGTAATCAAAGTGCTGCGATTGCTAAAGAGCCAACCAAACCTAATCTTGTGTTAGTGATGGCGGATGACATTGGTTTAGGAGATATTGGTTTTTATCATCAATTATCTACAGGAAAGCAACCTGTTGTTGCAACGCCTAATATAGATGAATTGGTAAAAACGGGTATGCGTTTTTCTGATGCACATTCGCCTGCATCCTTATGTGCCCCATCGCGTTATTCTATGTTAACGGGCAATTATCCTTTTCGGAGCGGAAAAATTAATGGTGTTTGGACGCCTCACGCAAAAAGCGGTATAGAACCCAATGCAACCACAATCGCACGTATCGCTAAAGCGGGTGGCTATAACACCGCCTTTTTTGGTAAATGGGGTTTGGGTGAATCATGGTTAAAGCAAAAATATGATTATCAAAAATTAGATCGCGGTGCCTTATATTTTGGTTTCGATTTTGCGCTTGAGTTGCCTGACGGTATTCAAAATAGCCCTTTAGCTTTTTATCTTCAGCAACAATTTATGCCGATTAATTTAGCTTCCCAAATAACAGAGATTCCGCTAAAGCAAACTCAATTTACCGGTAAAGGAGGGCGTACGTTAGCTGCTAAAATGTTAGGTGATTCATATTGGAACCCTATGCTAGCAGGCCCTATTATTGCTAACAGTGCCGTGCGTTATATTGAACAGCAAAATAAAACTAAACCGTTTTTTATTTATTACAGCACTCAAGCAGTACATATACCGCATACACCACCAATTGAACTCGATGGCGTAAAAATTAAAGGAGCAACACCTAGTTCGTTTGGCGATATGATCCTTGAGTTAGACGTGCAAGTCGGTATGTTAATCAAAGCGCTTAAAAAGCAAGGTCTGTACGAGAATACCTTGTTTGTTTTCACATCAGATAATGGTGGCTTACCTAATAAATATGCGAAAGAGTTAATGCAGTTAGGTCATGCTTCAAATTTGAATTTAAGAGGTAATAAAGGCGCTGTTTATGAAGGGGGTCATCGCGTTCCTTTTATTGCTGCTTGGCCAGATAAAATACCAGCTAACAGCGAATCAAAGGCATTAATTGTTGGGCTGGATATGGTGGCGACAATTGCTGCGCTATCTGGGCAAAAAATAGATCCTTCACTCACAAAAGATTCCTTGAATTTATTACCTATATTTACCAATACACAGGCAAGTGAACAACGATTATATATATCGCACCAATCTAAAAGCGGCCCTTATTTCGCTATTAGACAAGGCAGCTGGAAGTTAATTATGAAAACCTCCAGTGTTAATAATTTAAAGGATTTGCAACCCTATGCTTTGTATAACCTAAAAGAGAACATCACAGAAAACGAGTCAGGCAATCTAATTGCGGATCCAAAGCAAGTATCGCGGATTCAAACTTTATTTAATTTATACCTTGAACATCGAACATCAGGCAATCCATCTGTTATTTCGGTCGACTAAATATCCCAATTCACTTTATACATTAAGTTTACAAAAACACATGAGGCTTTATATGACTAGAGAAATATCGAGACGAAGTGCGCTGAAATTTGCAGCAGCAGGCATGGTTGCAACAAGTATAGGCTGTAAAAATACGCCAGATACCTTAACCTCACCATCGTCTGAAAAATTATCAACACCGATGCGAGATAAATGGGGAAACACGCACGATAGAACTTGGCTTGGTGGTGAATATTGGGCTAATCCAATGGAAGATTGGTGCATTGTAAATGGCTGGGCTGAATGCAAAAGTACAGATGGTAACCGCAGTATTCATTCATTAACACATAGGTTAATCGACGCTAAAAAAGCGTTTAATGTTTCTGTTAATGTTGAAAAAACGGTTGAGAATAAAAACGATGGCGGAGCAGGTATTCGCTTAGGTATTAATAACGAAATAAATGAATACCGCAGTAGCTGTTTTGTACAGCGTGGTTTAGATGTTGGTATTATTGACAACCACCTTGTGATAGCAAATAAAAAAACACCTTTCAACCTTGTAGTAAATAAACAAGCAGTACGGCTCGACCTGTCAGCTCAGCCACAATATGGCGCGGTGCTATTAACAGTGAAAGCTAGCTTGTGTGAGACAGGCCAGCTTATCGGGCAACTTACTCATTTGGTGCCAGCCAATGAAGTTGTGGGTAATCTTGCTGTTGTGAGCAACTTTAAGCTTAAATCAAAAGCAGGCCAGCAAGGCGGACGTTATCGTTTTTCTCATTGGCTGTTATCTGGTGATGCGTTTGAAGTATCACCCGAACGAAAATTTGGCCCTATTTTATGGACCATGTACTCGCTTAGTGACTCGCGGGGGCCAGATGGCTTTGTTATGAAGTTAAGCGCTTATACCGGCCCAATGGGAAAACATGATAATCAACACATTGAATTACAAGTTAAACGCTCTGGGCGCTGGGTATCGTTAGGAACACAACCATTAGACACAGACGCTTGGGTAGCTAATTTTAGAGTAACCAACTGGAATGAAAAATCAGAGCAAGCTTTTCGAGTTATTTACAATGAAAAGCGGCGAGACGGCAGTGAAGTACCTGATATATATAGTGGTTTAATTAAAGCAAACCCTGTTGGCCGACCACTTCGAATGGCGGCATTAACTTGCCAAAATGATTACAGTTTTCCTTACGCCCCAGTCGCTGAGAATGTTAAAAAGCTAAACCCTGATTTAGTGTTTTTTTCTGGCGACCAAATTTATGAAAGTCATGGCGGGTTTGGCATTATTCGCGAACCATTTGAGCCTGCTATTCATAACTACTTAAGGAAATTTTATCAATTTGGCTGGGCGTTTCGCGATGTTATGCGAGATCAGCCCACTATTTGTTTGCCGGATGATCATGACGTATTTCAAGGAAATTTATGGGGTGAAGGTGGCTTACCTAAGAAGCACCCTGAATTAGATCCTACGGCTTCGTTTCTTGGCGGATACATTGAGCCGGTGCGGTTTGTTAATGCTGTGCATCGAACTTGTGTGAGTCATCATCCAGATCCTTATGATCCAACCTCTAATCCAAGCGGCATTAGCTGCTACTATAGCGACATGGTTTATGGTGATGTTGGTTTTGCTATTTTGGCCGATCGACAATGGAAATCTGGGCCTGAACAAGCTGGTGTTGTAGTTGGGGAAACCGGGGTTGGGGAAGATCCTAACTTTATTAATCCAGAAATTAACCCTAAAAATCCAGTGTTGCTAGGTCAACGGCAAGAAGCTTTTTTGGCCCAGTGGGGCAATGATTGGCGGGGGCATAAATTAAAAGCTGTACTTAGCCAAACCGTATTTGCGGGCATTTCAACGCATCAACCATCGCCAGAGCGTTATTTAAAGTACGATTTTGATAGCAGTGGCTGGCCTGGACCTGCGCGTGATCAAGCCGTTTCTATTATGCGAAAATCTAAAGCATTACACATTTGTGGAGATACGCATTTAGCTTCATTAGCTCAATATGGTGTAGAGAAACAGCGAGACAGTAATTGGTCATTTTGTACCCCTGCGATATCTGCTGGCTGGCCGCGTTGGTGGCTGCCAGACCAAGTTGCTATGCCACATAAAAATCGCCCACAGCATGGTTTAGCGCAAACTGGTGAATTTATCGATGCTTTTGGCAACAAAGTTTATGTATATGCGGTAGGCGTACCTGAAGTAGGACAGTCTAAAAATCGCTATGTTAAAGCCCATGAAAAAGGCAGTGGCTTTGGTTTTATTACTTTTGATACTGATAAATTAACCTACACCCTTGACGCGTATCGATATTTAATTGATATCAATATTGATAGCCCGGTTAATCAGTTTGATGGTTGGCCAGTTACTATTCATCAAGAAGAAAATATAGGGGTAAATCGCTTGGGTTAATTATCGTCGCTAACCCTGTGCAGTGAGCAAAGGGTTAGCGATATAAAATATAGACGCAATTAGCTTTAACTATCTGCTTTAGCTTTTTGCTGATAAGATTTTGGCGTTAAACCGGTTTGCTTTTTAAACACGGTAGAAAAATAATTTGAATTATTGAAACCGACATCATACGCCGTTTGTGTTATTGATGAGTTTAATAACAACTGCTTCGCTTTATTAATTCTTACATCGATTAAATACTGATTTATAGTTTGCTGAGTTTCTTTTTTAAAGGTCGCCATTAAATACGAATGGCTAACATTGAGTGATTCTGCAATTGAGCTAATTGATAATGCTTGGTGGTAGTGCGCTAAAATATATTTCTTCGTGCTTTCTACAAGTGGGTTGGTTAGCTCAATACTGGTATTTTGTTTACAAATACTCGCAAGTCTAAGTGCTTCCTCACGTAATACAGTGTTTAATTGTTCTGTAGACTGGCATTTGTCGATATCTTTGCCTTTATGTTCTAATTGTTCAATCAGCTTCTTCGCATTGCCGTGATGTAAAATAACCATGTCATATAATAAAAATAGCATTTCACGAACCCGAGCTTTAAGTAAATCGGGTTGCTGATTCGCAAACTTATTCAGCTCTTCGACAAAAATGGAGGTGGTATCGGCAATCAAGCCAACACTTGCATTTTTAACTTGATCCAGCAATTCACTTTGTTGTCGAAAAGGATAATTTTCACTTACGGTTTCAGGGTACAGTTCTGTAACCGATAAACCATTGCCTGATGCTGCATATTGCACAGCGGCTAATTGTTTTTCGTAAGCATAACTATGTTGTAATTGATGGTGAGTTTTTTGAATATCACTAAAGATAGCCCAAGCCCAAATAAGCGCAGTTAAACTCATACCTGCGTAATATAAAGCCCATGCCTTTAATAAAATGCCTAAACAAAGAAAAAAGCAAAAATTAAACGCACCATAAATGTATATATTGGCTTTATTGTTAGTTTGGTTTCGTTTCAATAAATAGATACAAGGCAGGGTTAAAATTAAACTAACTAACAATATATGGCTGTAATAAATATGGTTAGCGGTTAAACCGAGCTGTGATTCCCAATGAAAAATAGGACTTATATCAAAGTAAGTTTTAGGGTAAGTAATCTCAAAAGTTAATGCATGAAAGCACGACCAGATAGAGCCCAAAATGTAAGGTAATGATGTTTGCCAATGCTTTAAATGATAACCAGATTGTATAAACAAGGCTTGAGTTAAAGCTGGAACGCCTAGTGAAAACAGTAAAAAATTACAGCTAATGTGGAGCAATATTTTACCTTGTTCGAAAGGTAACATACTGAGAATAGGTCCAGATAAATAAAATATCACAGTACCAAAAAATAAGCTGTAATAGCGATAAGACAGACCAATGCGTGAGCGTACTAAAGTAAAATAAGTGAGCACCATGGCAAAGATAATAGCAGCAGAAAAGGTGACAACACCTACAGAAAATAAATGCCAGCTTATCTGCATTGTCGAAACCTTAAAATTGGATGAACTAAGCTTAATGACATGGGCTTACCGTATGATAAATTCATAAATTATGGGCTAAAAAATGTTGAAAGCAAAATCAAAAAATCATGTTTTGGTATTATGATTTAACAAATATGAGTTGAAATAGAAGCAATTAAATCAGCTAGCTCAATATTAGTTTTAATCTGTTACAGTTTAAGCTGAAGCCATATGTATGTGAGATAATACTTGTTATCTTATTTTTCAATTAAATATTGGTTAACACCAGAGAAAATTACATAGAAAATCAATACGTTGCTGTTGTAGGTTATCATATTGTAAATGTCATCTAAGCCACATTAAAAGCTTGCACATTCTCTAGAACAATTAAAGCTATTGCAAGATAGCGGCATTATTGCTGTGCACTCGAAAATGCTTGAGCGCACCGATAGAGAAAGGTTGACCTCGCATGGCTTCATCAAAGGAGTCATGCGAGGTTGGCATATTCCTTCAAGCCCAGATGAACGATAGTACCGCTTGGAATACGTTTTTTGGGGATATTTGTGGAGCGCTAAAAGCATAACCCAAAGCTAGTCTCGCCTTGGGCTAATAATTTATTTTTAAAGTTAGGTTAATCCTCTATTCCTTTGGTAATTGCCTGACTGATTAATTTAAAGTTAATTGGTAAATTTAAATTAACATCCAATTGCAGTCTTCTTGCTATGTCCGAAGCAGAAATTAGACCGCGTAGGGTATTACCTTTTTCATCTGTGATTAAAATGTGTTGTTCTGTACGGTCTTTTAAAAAATGTACAAGCGTTTTAATTGAAATATGCTCTAAAGCAGACCAGTCAATCGATTTTAAAGTTGCTTTCATACGCATAAAATCGGTCACTATCAGCTCAGATCTATCAACGCCAATCGCAGCTTTTTTGATAATCTCTTGATCATTTAAATCGTTAAAACTTAATGTCCCAATAAAATTGTCCGCTTTATCTAGAACAAGCTTTAATTTTACATGAGCTTTTTTCATTAAGTATTCGGCTTCGACCGCTTTGGTATTTGAGTCGATAACGAGTGGTCTATTTATTTTAAAGTCAGTGGCAATGTCTGTCGCTTTAGAATGAAGTGATATTTCAGACGCTTGGTTAGGCCACTCAATTTTGGATATTTCATTGCATGCTAATAATGATAATGTAGTCATTTCTTCTTACCTTTATTTAATAATTAAAATTTGGGATAAACCCCTGTATTCAGGCAAATGAAGAAATTGGTGGTGCTCGGATTAAGTTTCCTAAAAATATTGTTAAAGTTGAGTCAAAACGATAAAGGTTAGTTGCTCGGTTTTGCGAGGTAATGAAATATAAATATATTTTTTGAGGTAAATATTTCTTATCTTGATCTTCGTCTTCGATATTCCAATCAATTATCGGAGCGGATTTAGTGTCACTGACCAAGCTCTGAAACTTTTCATTATAAGTTTGGGCTTGCACATCGCCCAAAACGATAAGCGAAAAACAAATAAAAAATAGATATTTAGAGAGCAATCTCATTTATTTCCCTTATCTTCTTACAACATAAACTCAGTCTAAATATACAAAACAATCTTTGCATTAACCCATCATCAAAATAGATATTGAGACTCAAAATATAAAAGCAATGGGTAAATTAAAAAAATAATAAACTTAATTAGGTTTGACCGAAATATATGAGCCTTAAGGCTTAATCGTGTTGGGACTAGTTTTGGTGTAGGTCAAAAATTTCAACCTATTAAACCCAAATTAATTCTCAGTTTTTGAGTGTTGTCGGCTCTAATCAAATCGCAAGGCGCTGCCGTTATTTTTTTACTTGGCTTTTATATGTAAATTAAGTAATAGGCATTCATCGGGTTTTTAAATTAGTATTATTCGAATTTTAAAATAGCGGACGGATTAGAGTTGGTCTGGTCGTTTAATGTAATTTTAGCTTACTGCGGTGCTCATCTACGATACTGTCGACTTTGGATAGGTTATATAGTTTTAGAGACCCTTATTGTTGACGTTTGTGTTTACTTTAGTATACTTAGATTATTGATGTAGCAGACATGTTCTTTACATGACATCACGTAACCTCTAAGAGGTCGAGGCAGTGTCCGGTAATGACGTTCTGAATCCAAGATAATATCTTGGCGAAGGCTCCCTAGATGGAGCCTTTGTTATTTTTGGCACAAGGAAAATATAGATAAGTGGCAAAAAAGAATTTATTTAATCTACCTGATAATGAAGTTCAACAATGGAAAAGCTTCAATGATGGTATTAATGAATACCATTTTCATCATTTAAATTCATGTAAGCACTTATTTACTCATCCTGAACGTAATGAGAACTACACTCTATACTTCACTTTCTCACATCATGTATTTACACGAAGTATAAAAGAGAATGAAAACGTAGATCCTGCAAAAATTTATCCTTATCCATCAGATGAGAGAGCGTTTGATGCGAATCGCTTTAAATTATCTAAGCACTTACCTGACATAGTTCAAACGTTACCTAATCAATTTTGCTATCACGGAGGCTATAGCCGTTACTGTAGCTGTAAAATATCTCAAGAAGATGGATCTGATATTTTTTATCAAGTCGTTTATCGTGTCTGGAAAGAGCGAGGTAAAATGAGATTCCATATAGAGAGTGCATATCCACTGCAGGAAAGTTTGGGTAAAGTGAAAAAAGTAAATTTTTGGGTTATTTGTCATAACCTTCTTCGAGGGAAAAAGCTACCTCAGCCAGCAAAGTAAGCTAATACATATGAGCCTCTGGTTGGTCAATTGGTAATAGTGATTTATTCGGCAATTTTTCGGTTGTCGAATCCAAGTTAATCAGCAAAATAATCTACTTAGCTAATCATTTTAGTTGCCAGGCCACTCATGAACTGGAGCAAATCCAGTTCATGTCGTAAGGCGCGTTGGTGTACCTATATTGTGGTGCCCATTGCAACTACTCAATCACTTTTTGTAATACCAGTAATTTATTAAAGCCTAAATCTTTAAATGTCACTTCAATAAATTGATTGGTATCTAAGGTCTTTACTGTGTATTGAGCTTCGTATACGTGGCCAGATTTGGTATCAATAGAAATATTTTCAATTATAGCTGTACTATATTTAGTACCAGAGCCATGATTTGCATATGCAATATCTATTAGGTGTGTGCCCGGAGATACTCTTACAGCCATATTGCCACCATGAGTCGAATTCGTAAGTGTTTTTTTCTTATCGTCAACTCTTGTTATTAGAGACGTCCCATATGGACTAAAGTGTCTAGACGCAATAATTAAAGCTGGGAGCTCATTGGATTTCAAATTTTGATAATTTTCTATTTCCCGTACGCCAGCGCAGCTAACTAATGTCAGTAAAAATATAGCAATAAATAAATTTTTCATGAAACACCTTTTATGTTTACCGAGTGAGCTGATTACTCTGCACATTGTGTAATTCCCATTTATTCATTATTTAATTGGGCAGGGAGTTTACGTGTTGTAATATGCTAGCCTCGGTATTTTATTTAAGACAAAAATACTCTAAACCTATTAGCGATTAACTTAACTCCATCATTTACACTAGAGAAATATTTAACAGCTAATTAACCAAAATGTTACAGGCCATAGTAAAAAGTTCATATACAAACTCTCAAATATAGAATATTAATTTTAAAAATTTGCTTATTGAAAATTAAAGCCACTCCAATTTATCGAACGCTTGGTTGACCTGATTGCCTTTAATTCATAGGGATTTATTTCCTTAACGACAAGAAAGCTGCAGTACTTAACCCTCTACTTCCGACAACGATGGTTTTTAGAAGAAATCAGGCGAGTTAACTCAATGTTCCTTTTCAATAAACGACAGATTAAACTTAAGTCATGTTTAGGTGAGGTTCCTCTTTTTTTGGCAATTTACCCATGATGTATTTGAAAGTTTTATTTTTAATTGTATGTATTTCGGCGTGCTCACATCGGCCTAATGTTATTGAATATACAGCGGACTATTCAGGCACTGGAGAGCATTCAGTTTATGTAGTTAGTCACGGTTGGCATACAGGTATTGTGGTGCCCTCGAAACATGTATTTGCAGGCATCCCGAGTTTAAAAGAAAGGTTTAGACATAGTACATATATTGAATTTGGCTGGGGAGATAAAGGGTTTTATCAGGCTAAAGAAATAACCACTGGCTTAACACTTCAAGCCATATTTATTCCAACTGAATCTGTTGTTCATGCTGTCGGGATTAAAGACGATGTGTTTGTCTATTTTTCAAATAGTGAGATTGAAAAACTATTGCTAACCGACAAAGAGTTAGAGTCATTAATTCAGTTTATATCTGGTAGTTTGGCTAAGGAAAACAATGCCTTAATACCAACTAAAGCTGGCATTTACGGTGATAGTCAATTTTACAAAGCTATTGGAGATTATCATTTATTGAATACTTGTAATAAATGGACGGCTAAAGGCTTGCAAAGCTTTGGCATGGATATCTCCCCAACCTTTAAATTAACATCAGACAGTGTGATGGATTCTCTTAAGCTGAAAAATAAACCTTAACTGTCTTAAGGTTTATTATGTAGCGCTAAAAGCATCGCCTAAAACAGCAACTATATTGGCTGCTTCCTAAATTGCCGAACGTCAGAAATTCAACCTATTAAACTTAAGTTAAGCCTCAGTTTTTGAGTTTGGTCCGCTCTAATCAAACAGCGTAGCCGTCGCCGCTACTTTGTTACTTCACATTCTAAGCTGCAAATAAGTGGATGGTATTAATAGAGTTTTAAAATTAGTATTATTCTAATTTCACAAGAGCGGACGGATTAGAGTAGGTTTGGCCGTTTAATATAATGTTATGCAAAAGGGATATTCATTTTATGAAGGAAGTTTCAGGCTATGTTTTTTCAAACGAGTGTAGTTTCTTGAAAATTGCAGATTTAGTATATGATTCTGATGAAATAATTGAGGAGTTGGTTCCTGCTATAGTTGCAAATTATGCCTTTTCTGTTGAGCTTATGCTTAAATCTCTGGATGTTAATTATCAAAATGTTGGTGGTCCTAGTGCTGGTTTATTACCGTCTACCGAAATTGAAACTAACATTCGTGGCCATAAGCTCGCTAATATTTTTAGTCAATTACCACACGACTCCAAAGAATTGCTAAAAAAGGCATTCAAAGAATGTACAAAAGAAGAAATTGAACCAATTTTAGATTTATGTAATAACGATTTTGCTTTAATTCGCTATGCTCACGAATCTCAGTCTAAAAAAATCTATCGTATAGGTAAATTAAGGTTGCTTGCTCAAGGCGTAAATCAAAGTATTCGAGAATATTTTGCATAATAATGCCTGTCATGTAATGGTTAATTGAAATAAAATATAAACATAGTGTGTATCTCTAATTGTTTGTTTTTGAACAGTCGTAGCAAGAATGCTAGGAAGTAATTCAGTATCGTTTGGGGATGGTAGGTCGGCCTGCAACAGTGTCGAATTATATGTGGAGCTGTAATCACTCTTTATTTTGACTGGTTAATCTTGTCAATGAGTGGATGTTAAGGAGTAAATTGTGAATTGTATTAAAAATTATGTTGCTGCTGGCGCGTTAATGTTTTCATGTGCGGTAAATGCCGAAGTGGTTAATATTGGGATGTGGCTAACGAAGGATGCTATTGAAAAGCATGGTGAGGAGACGCTAAGAAGTTGGGGAGAAACTCAGGTGCTTCAGTTGAATCATGCTTTAAAAAAATCAGGTATAAATGAGTTAACATTTCAAATATCTAGTTTCTTTACTTATGATCAAAAGGTTGATACTTCGAACAATGTTACTTTGGTAAGAGAGATTCAAGATGATATTCAGTATGCCTACTATGTCGGTTCTGGATTTAAAAATCTTGTCTCTCATTCTAAAAACCCATATAGAATCGACATGGTTTTGCTTGTGACCAATCAAGATCCAAACAAAAGTAATCGAGTGGGTTTCTCTAATGGATTAAATGATGGTAGCACTTATTTTTTAAGTGACGCTACACTTAGCCGAGACTATTTAGTTGCTCACGAAGTTGGACATAGTATAGGAGGACATCATGACGATGCTACAGCTTATTTTTCAGATGTTGTTCATCCTCATGTATGTGGTGGTGCGACAACAATAATGGCGGTAGATAATCCGAAGCGAGCTAAGTACCCGAATGGATATTTTTCTAATGCCGATTTAGTTGTGAGTGGTCAAAGCTGTGGTGTAAATGGTGAAGCTGATTTTGTTGGGTATATCAAAGATGCCTTACATGAACACTCAAAATATAGCGATTATGAGCTAAGCCGAGGATACGGTGTCCATAGACAAAGTTTTAGTTATAAATATCCACTTCTTCATCGATGGACTGCTGAAGATATGCCAGAAAAAGCAACAGTTGAAATTTCAGCGGGTGCGATTGTAAATGAGTCACAAGGCAAGTTTGTAGTTGATGTATCTTTATCAGAAGCGGCGGATACAGACACAAGTGTTGAGTTGAAAGTATATGCTATCGATGAATCTTTGCTTAACACTCAATTTGTACAAGTTGTAATTCCTGCTGGTGCAACACACGTAGAGAAAACATTTAATTTTAATAATGACAATGTTTACAGTCGTGTAGAAAGAAAAGTATTCGTTCAAGCCCAATACCCTAAATGGTTAAAAGTATCTCAGGATAATAATTTAACGACTACAGTTATTGAAGAAGATGAATTGCCTAACTACGGTTCTTTTAAGTTTGCTGCAACTGATATTGAAATTGCGGAAGGTGAGCAATCAGAGCTATTGATTGTTAGAGAAAATGGGGCAGATGCACCCGTGACTGTCAAGTTAACAGTAAATGGTGAATTTACGGTTAATACACAAACAATCGACTTTGGTATTGATGAATATAGTAAAACCGTTGTAATTACTGCTACTGACAATGAGCATGAAAATGATGTTGTTGGAGAGATCGAAATTGATGGTGTTTCAAATGGTGTAATATCCAATGATTCCACTGCAAAATTAACGTCTCTTGATGACGATAAGTACGGTGTGGTTATGCTCAGAACGGCTAAGCTTACAGACGATTACAAAACGATTGTTGCGACTTTGGAGCGTACTGAGGGCACAACAGGTGATGTAACCGTAGTCGTAAAAGCAAGCGGTACAGGTGTTGAATCAGCAACTAAAAACGCAACGCTGCAAGATGGTCAAAACAGCGTTACCGTATCATTCTTGCCAAATTCAGAGGGCGGAAGTGCGAAAATTGAAATCCAAGAGGCTGGCAAGGCTAAGTTAGACACCAATAATTACCAAGTAAGTGTAACGATTGATAAAAAGCCTGAGTCATCTTCTGGTGGTGCATTTGGTTACTTCCTATACCTTTTGATGTCATTAACGTTTTTGAGATTGAATAATATAATATCTAGAGACTAGTTAGATGAGTACTACTTACACTCAGCTTCCTGCTTCTCTATTTGAGCGTGAAGCCAAAAGCGGTAAAGGTTAGATTTCTCGAAAAAGGTTATTGAAATAAAGCCTGATTTTATCAATAAATCAGGCCTTACTTTTTTGGGCTACTCAATATAAATAATGGGCTTGACTAGTGCCTCTGTAAATTATCCCGAATCCAAACGATAAACAAGCCGGTATGTCATGACGTTAAAACCTAAATAATATCGCAGTCTTCATTTGGCTGATGCATTAGCAAATATCTATTCTTGAATATAAAGATTGTATGTTGATGCGTAATGGTTCAAAAAATGCTTTTACTGTGTGTGGAATTTCTGTTTAAGTTATTGATATTTAAAGGCTATTTTAAACTGATTTTGTCAAGCTATGCTTGAAACAGAAAAAATATTATGTTGATACAACCAAATACTGACAAATTATATATTTATAATATCCATTATTTCAATGCATTAAAAAATTACAACCATAAGATGACAAATAAAAATACAAGCATAAGCTGACAATTTTTATGTAATAAAAAACCTTTTGTAATTAAATTACAAAAGGTTTAAACAGTGAAGCTACCTATGCGGCAGATTGTTATTAGTTGTGGCTGATTACTTCCAGGCCTTTTATTAGCTGTCTATTCGACAGTTATGGTGATTATAGTCCCCTTTTTGTTGTGAGACAATTAGCTTAGTTGGTTGAACAAGATTATATAAAACTACTTCTGGTATGCAGTAAATACTAGGTAATATTGTGATTATTACCCTTGTTTACACTCTTTAATTTCAACAAATTTATCTTCTGGGATAGCGTCCATAGGGACGTTAGCTGCTGAAATTCGAATACGTACGCAAGTCTGCTTGCTGTCATCAAACACCCAACCATCTTTCTCGGCTACCAAGGATTGTAAAGCACTATCCACTAGCCTAATCATCAGCCGATGCGCTAGCGTTGGAGCTCCCTCAAACATTTGCATAGGAAAATTAACGAAAACTAAATTTAGTTCAATTTACGCTTAGCCTATTTTGGCTAAGCTAACGACGGGTATTCCGACAAAGCGGACGTTGAATTTTTGTTGATCCTTACGTCAACTAGTAGCCATAAGCGGAAGTTGACCTTAACACTTTACTAGTAATTACTATGAATTTTAGTAATTACTATTTTTCTTGGTAAAACATTGCTTGAATGTCAAAAACGGAGTCTTTCAAGTCGGTGTCACTAATTGCTTATTTATTAAGTCTATTCTTTGACTGCTAATTTTGATCGGATCTATTCTGGTTTAGTTTGGATAGTATGCTAATTTCAATGGACTCTACACCTGAGTATAGCCTTCCACACATACATCATAACTCCTTGATAAGTTAACAACTACTAGACACCACCCAACTGAATAACAAGCAGCAAGTGAGCAGAAAAGACTCTGCTTGATCTAGATATAAGAAATATATTTAATAAATAGTATCTAAGGCAAGCGCTAACTTGTCTTAGATACACTCATCTGATAGTGACCAATAAAGAATTATTCTGAAGGAAAATCAGCTTTAAAAACTTAATGATAACTTCGGTGAATCTGCAGAACGCTTCTAAAAAGCCACTACCCGTTGGTGTTAATCTCTATTAACCTCAACGGGTAGTCCTAAAAAGTGTCCTGATTTAGATGCTCAGAACACTTATCAGCTGCCTATGCGGCAGGACACTTCAAATCACTCTATGTATGTTGGTTATCTATCTTATTAGCTGCCTATGCGGCAGGACACTAGAATTGAATGTTTTTAATTCTAGTGGTATTAATAGTTTAGGCTAATAATTCGTAATTAACCAAAATATTTGACGGAAATTATTTACTCTTAGATTCAGAGGCTTGAATACTAGGGAAATTTTTAGGTACTGGGTTTGCTATTTGTTGATTGGTGGAGAGTCCATACGAATTGAATTTGTCTGTATTGCTTTCAGAAAATGTTTTTTTCTGAATATGAATTGCGTAATTGTTTTGGTTCCCTTTGCTTGTCATTGGTATTTTATGGGAAAGTTCAAATTCGCGTAACTGAGTTTGCCGAATTTTGGGAGTGTATAGTTCCCCTCGTTTTTCAGCTCGGCTTAAAAATCTCTTTAACTTACGTTTTTGAGCTGTTGGAGTGATTTTATCAAGTTGTTGATTTCTAAAAAATAATACTGAGTTTTCTTTAGTTAGCTCACAAACTTGAATTTGACTGATTTCAAAGTATTTTAACTGCTGCATATCTCTAAAATATTTTTGATTAGCCAAAAATTTAAGTGAACTAGCGTTAGCAGATATAAAAGCCAAACTCCTACCAATTGATTCATTGCTCCATTGAGGAAATGAAACACCAATGTCATGTATTTCGTTGTGGTGATAAAAACCGTGCAATATTTTGAGACACCTTCCGATTAAAAAGCTTTCATTAATATCACTACCAATAAACGAGATTATAAAAAAATATCTTTGCATTATTTATCTTCCTAATTGAAAAAGTCCGCCTTTGACTAAATTAGCAGCAAGAAAATGGGCATCATACTGTGTTTCAAGATTTTCTTTACCCAATTGCTGTGTGATTTTTTCTGTACGCATCAGTATTGTATAGATGTCACTTCCTGTTTCTGGATGGCGAACACTCGTGTTTCGTTCTTTGATTACCCCAAAGGCGCCAACCCTGATTCTATTTTCTGCGTTTAGGTACCAATCATCTATCATCGCTAAGGCCGCGCCTATTTTATACGAACCTAAAATCGGGGTTCTATTACCGCCAATAACTGTGTCTTGATACACCCGTCCAATGGGATTGCCTTTGTCTGTAAACGCTTGACTTGGGTGTATTTCCTGAAGTAACGATGGTTTTATCTTCGCCTCTACCTCTAAAAATATACATTTTTGGGGATTTATGAGTGCTTCTGAGGTAATTGTTAAAAGTTCTTCATACCCATCAATATTATTTGGAAAATTATCATCAAACTTGTGTAAATTAACATTTTCAACGATAACTGATACACCTATATGTGATGTTATTTTTATATCAATACTTGGCGCATCAATATTTCTCCAAAGCCAAGCACCATTTAGTAAGTTTTCGATATATCGCTTTGCTAAGTAGCGGTATCCGCCTGCATTCTCATATTGAATTGAGAATTGCTTGAGTGCTTTGGCGACATCATCATCATTACAGTTTGATGGGGTTATTGAATTCGCATTTATGCGTAATGAAAATTTACACAATAAAGTTTCACAGTCATAAGGAACATTACAATATTCAACAGTATGCGGGTTCCCTTCAACCAGTTTTGCCACATTGGCCGTTGGCTTTATTGAAGTATCTTTATTAAATGCTTCTGACGCGCTTGATTTTTGTCCGATTAATTTGACCGTTGAAATAGATAATGGTGTTTTATTGCCTTCAGCATCCACGGCTAAAAATATGGCAATACTTGGTGACAACGAGCGAGTATAAGCTAATTTATTAGGTAGTCTCATGATGCATGTTCTCCAGTTTATGTAATAGATTAATTTCATATTCTGATACGTGAAGTGACCAAAATAACCTCGAATAATTAGTGCCATAATTAAAACTAGTTAGGTTTGCAATACTTAAAACATTTTCGGCAAAAGCATGCTTTAAGTTATCAATAACGCCAAGTTTATTGGTCGGAACTTCTAAAAATAAATATCCTGAATTAATCAAAATTAAATTACGGGAAAAATTAGCAGCGTTTAATAAGTCTTCTATCGTTGTTTTTTCAATTTGATAAGGCGAAAGCCATTGACCATTTTTATCAGGTATAGCCTCAACTATTTTTTCAAAATTATTTATTTGCTGGAGAAGAGACAAATCGTCAAGGTTAATATGCACTGAACCACCGCAAAAATGGGTCGGCAAACTATTAATTAATATATCAGAGGGTAGATTTTCGCTGTTGTTCATTTTGATGACTACACTGATGCTCAGATCACATTCAACAGAATCAACTAATCCAGGTGATACTAGTTTATTGTTAGATGTGAGTTCAAGTTCTTTTGTGTATGATCTGTTGGCTAAACAATATTTGTGTATGCAAATGGCAAAATCACTGAGTTGGACTTTGAGGTTATGTAAATTATTAATATTCAACTGAAGCTTATGAATAAAACCGGAAATACCTGTTAAGGATGGAAAACCAACGGCATACCCAGAATTTAGAGCATTCGCATCATTTATCTGTAAATTGGGAAGTAGAAGAAAATTTTGGTTTTTAGAGTTGTTCTGGGATGTTTTACCTATATTTGAACTGAGATTGGCAGTGTTGTTAAAAGCTCTGGTAAAAAGTTTAGTAAAGTAGGGATTGTATGCATATTGAGACAATTTATTGTGATAGCTGAGGTCTAGGTTAAATAACCTGACTAACTCATGGGTTGTCGGCTCATTATCTAGCCTGCGACATTTAGTTTTTAACCATTGTGTTAAATTAACTGTGAGACTTTCCATCATTTTCTTATTCAGCTGGACACGAGTATTTGGAGTAACTAAACCATCGTTCAAATTACGGTAACTGTGCATAATTTCATTGAATTCAAATCTGTTCCACTTGGTTGTTTTATTTGTATGTTTAAAGTTAAGCTTTGATGGTAATGACTTAAATAGTTTAACTTTTCCGCCTGTACTTGCTGCTAACGATCCAACATTAGCAGAACGCTCCATACTGTAATTCATAGACGATTTATAGTTTGATATGCAATATTTATGAACTTGAGACTGAATAAAATGCGATATTACAGGGGTTAAACTGATATATTGATTTTGCCCATTTGGAAACCTAAGCTGTGGGAAAAAATTAGCTTCAAGATCATCAATCGTTTGATTATTCGTTATCCCATCAAGCTCATTCTTCATTAAATCTAAATTACATTGAGATAAGCCCAATTCTAATAATTGATTTTCTATTATTGTATTTCTATCAATTAATGCTTTACCAATACAGGTCAAATGACCTTGAATTAAAAATTCAGCACACAAAAATATTGAAGCATTAACGTCTGAGGCGGTTTGAGCATAACCTTGACGATTCTGATATGGTTCTTGGCTAAATTGATACTTTAATGGTTTTAATCTTAAGGTACCGTGTGCTCTATAATCTGGAAATTTAAGATTGTGAGAGTGTCTATATTTGAACGTGTTCAGGCTGCGTTTAATAAACTTGTCGTTTGAAAGTTTAGCCAGTGCCTGCTCTTTGTCTAGTACATTATCAACTAAGTCCAATCGTTCGGTTAAATTAATCAGCGCGCAACAAGCTAAATCTGGGCTATTTGTTATATCTACAAATGGAGTAACGGCTGAAAAAGCACGTTTAAATGCTCTATTTCTATCTTGAATATCTTTAATTTTAGCTATCTCATCAAAGCTGTTCATCACCACCTCGACGTTATAATTGAAAAATTTGAATATTCAGTTTGATAACCAGCCTGCCATAGGCAATAGAGATCACCCAACTCAAAAGCAGGTTGGTTTATATTTAAAAATCCTCCTGATTTAATCCGAATGCCCGAGCTAAGCTCCCCTTGTTCAACCAAAGCGGCTATTTGCTCTGTTGACGTATTTAGCAACAAAGCTGCTTCAATACTATTAATTTTAAGCTTAAGAAATTCATTATTTTCTGATATTAAATTGTCATCAAAATATTTGTAAATTTCGGTTAATACTATGTTTTCACTTAACCTTGCAGAAGGTAGTTTTGCGCTATTGGATAATAGCTTTCCAAATACATCACTGAACGATGCATCCGATATGGGTTTTAGTCCATATTCTGAATAATGCTCCCATTGATTTTTCAAATACTTTTGAAAGCTGCTGGGCCACTCAGTAAAAAAATTTATAAATACTTCAGATTCAAATTCAGCAAGCGTAAGTTGGTGTAATTTTAACCACCATAGAATCAAACCAAATTTATGACTGTCCTTAACATTTGGTAAATTTTTATGAGTGCCAGCTAACCAATGACTAAGCTCAAAATCGTTATGGTTTTCCTTAACGCCTTCCAAATTTTTATATTCATGGCCACAACACTGACAAACACCTAATTTATGATCTGAAAAAGCGGAAATTATTTCGCCACAACAGCAATTCTCGATAAGTTTTATTTTATGCTTATGACATGTGTTATAAGGCCAAAACGCCCAAGTTTGTCGAATATAATTTGATTCTTTCAGGCACTCAGGGCAAACACCCGGTTCGGTTTTAACGAACATTCTGGGTAAAGTCATACCATTTCTAATTATGGCTGTATTCTTACCACAGTAATGGCTTGGGCTGCGAAAAATGGATAGTGAGATTAAAGGAAGTGATTCTTGATTAGTCAATTTACTGAGGTACGTAAGTGCTTTTACTCGTAAACCACTGGAATGATTTGCAAGATATGGGTTTATTTTTTCGAGTTTATTAGGAATATTTAGATAGCGTAATTCTGGTTTGTCTAGCGTTCGCCTAATCGCTGACCAAAAGCTACTAGCTTTAATGTAGCCATTATCTTGTGCCAGTCGCATTAAATAGCTTTCGAGAGACTCATCTATGTAAGGAATAGTTCGAATTAACAGCACACTAATTAATCTGTTTGAAATAAATATAAAGTTAGTTGATTTAATTAAGTATTTACAAATTAAAATGAAAAAACTTTAAATTAAGAGGTTTTTTTTCGATACTGCTTAACTGCTTGAAAATCGAGCAAATCAGTTAAGTTATAGTTTATTAAATGAGAGATTAAAATTTATTTTATGTCCAACTAATAATGATACATACTAAATCATATTTGAATATAGTAAGTAGCTGAATCAATTTTCTAACATGGACGAATTTAGTTTTGCATAAAAACAACGCTTAGCTTATATCGATTTTAAGCTCTATTTCACTACAAATTTGTTGATCAGAATGTCAAAGACAACGCTGCTCATAAGCCGTGGAGTTGTCACAAAGCTCCTCCGGGTGCAAGCTGGGAAAATAAGCAAGCTCACAAAGAGCTTGCTCAGTTAATAACTTAGATGCTTTAAATCTCTTATCGGTAGGGTAATTTACACTTTCCCAATTGAATGACCCTTTAAAAAAATGTGTTCAAAAGTCATTCAAAATTGGGAAGCCTATCGGCTATCAACCAAATAGGTTGCAGGGTTATCTTAATTGTTAGTTTTACTATCAACTAGCTTAAAGTGGCTATAAACAATCTTATAAAGCACAGGTAAAACAACTAATGTAAGTAGTGTTGAAGATATAATACCACCAATAACTACCGTAGCTAATGGTCGTTGTACTTCTGCACCAGTTCCTACATTTAGTGCCATTGGAATAAAGCCCAAACTTGCCACTAGAGCTGTCATTAATACAGGCCTTAATCTCACCGTTGCCCCTTCAACAATTGAGTTTATCAATTCTCCTGTTTCTTGGAGTCGCTGTTTTATAAATGACAACATGACAAGCCCATTTAATACTGCAATTCCTGAAAGGGCGATAAAACCAACTGCCGCTGAAATTGATAGTGGCATATCTCTAAACCACAATGCCAGAATTCCGCCTGTCAATGCTAAAGGCACACCGCTAAAAATGATGAGAGCATCTTTCACTGAGCTAAATGCGACAACCAGTAACGTCAAGATTACAAATAATGTTACGGGAACTACGATCGTCAAGCGTTGCGTCGCACTTTCAAGTTGTTCAAACGTACCACCATATTCAAGCCAGTAGCCTGCGGGTAAATTAACATTTTGTTGAATTTTTTGTTGGGCCTCTTGTACAAATGAACCTAAGTCTCGCTCCCTAACATTTGCAGTAACAACGATTCGGCGCTTACCATTTTCACGGCTTATCTGGCTTGGAACTGTTGTATAGCTAAGAGTTGCTACTTCTTCAACAGGAACAAACTCTCCATTTGGAGTGGTTATTGGCAATTTTCCAAGTTGGGCTAATTCAGTTCTAATTAGTTCTGGATACCTAATAATAATCTCAAACCGACGATCTCCTTCAAAAATGAGGCCTGTATTTTCACCTGACATTACAGTTTTCAACCAATATTGCAGATCCGAAACATCTAACCCATATAGGGCTAATGCTTCCGGTTTAGGGTTGACAGTAAAGATAGGAATATCATCAACTTGCTCTAATCGCGCGTCAGCAACTCCTGATATGGTATTGAGCGTACTTAGAACCTCTTGAGCCGAAGTGACTAATTGGTCTAAATCATCTCCATACAACTTAATGCCTACATCAGCTCTTACGCCACTAATTAGCTCGTTAAACCGCATCTGGATCGGTTGTGTAAATTCATAATTATTACCTGGGATTAAACTTAATCCCTTTTCCAGTTTTTCGACAAAATCAGCTTTAGTTGAACTAGGATCCGGCCACTGGTCTCTTGGTTTTAATATTAAAAACGTATCGGTCACATTGGGGGGCATCGCATCTGTAGCTACTTCAGCGGTTCCAGTTTTTGAAAATACAGTCAGAACTTCCTCATACTCCATTATTTTCTGTTCTAGAACTTTCTGCATTTCCATGGCTTGATCAATACCGGTACCCGGAATACGCATCGCATGAAGCGCAATATCTCCTTCATTAAGTTGCGGAACAAATTCCGAGCCTAATTTGCTCCCCAGAAAAAAACTAAAGCCAACAAGTATTACTGCACTACTTACAACGAGCCAGCGTAGTTTTAAAGCCCACTTCAACACGGGGCGATATACTGTTTTAGCACCAATGATAATCGGACTTTCTTTTTCGCTGATTTTACCTTTCAAGAACAAAGCAACAGCCGCGGGTACGAGCGTGAAGGTAAATACCATTGCAGATAATAGAGCGATGATGACAGTTGCAGCCATTGGGTGAAACATCTTCCCTTCCACACCAGTTAAGGTGAATAAAGGCACATAGACGATAGTGATGATTAATACGCCAAAAACACTAGGACGTATGACTTCATTACTGGCTGAATAAACAATATCTAAACGTTCTTTAATCGATATTTTATTTCCATTGCGCTTTTGATTTTCTGCTAAGCGTCGAATGCAATTTTCAACTATGATGACTGCGCCATCAACAATTAAGCCAAAATCTAACGCGCCTAAACTCATTAAGTTTGCAGAGACTTTGGTTTGAACCATACCAGTAATGGTTGCCAACATGGCAAGAGGGATGACTGCTGCTGTGATTAAGGCCGCCCTTATGTTTCCGAGAAGGGCAAACAGGACAAAAATGACCAGTAAAGCACCTTCTATCAGGTTTTTCTGTACCGTATTTATGGCTTTATCCACTAATGTCGTCCTGTCGTATAACGAAACTATTGACACACCCTCAGGTAAGCTAGGTTGGATATCTCTAATTTTATCCCCAACGGCTAACGCAACAGAGCGAGAGTTTTCGCCCACGAGCATCATTGCTGTACCAATCACGCTTTCGTTGCCTTCCTGAGACGCTGCACCTGTTCTCAACTCTTTACCTATGGCAACTTCAGCTACATCTTTAACTTTGACAATTGCTCCGTCATCGGTCCTTACAATGACGTTCTGAATGTCTTCAATCGTTTCTAATTGAGCTTGAGAACGAACAAGTATTTGCTGCCCATTGTTTTCAACAAAGCCCGCTCCTTGATTTGCATTGTTTCGCATTACTGCATTAGAGAGTGCTTTATTGGTTACGCCATAATGCAACATCTTTAATGGATCGGGGTTGATGTGGTATTGTTTCTTGTAACCACCAATCGCGTTGATCTCTGTTATTCCTTTAACTAATGCAAGTTGCGGTTTTACGACCCAATCATGGATCTCCCTTAATGCCATTGCATCGTATGGTAATCCATTTTTCTGTTTTGCATTTTCATCGGCACTAACACTATACATGTATATTTCACCAAGCCCTGTCGCAATGGGGCCCATTTCGGGTTCAATACCAGAAGGTAATTGTTCTTTAATCGAGCCAAGCCGCTCATTTATCAGGTTTCTCGCAAAATACAGATCTGTACCTTCTTCAAAAACAACCGTAACTTGAGAAAGCCCGTAACGAGATAGTGAGCGAGTGTAAGCAAGCTTGGGTAAACCAGATAAACCTGTTTCGACTAAAAAGGTAATTCTTTGCTCTGTTTCTAATGGAGAGTAACCTTGCGCTTGCGTGTTTATTTGAACTTGTACATTCGTAATATCCGGTACAGCATCAATAGGTAGCTTTTGATAATTCCACATCCCCAAAGCAATAATTATCAGTGCCATTAATAGCATTGTTCCGCGTCTACGGATGGATAAATCTAAAATCCAGGTGATCATACGCACACCTCAAGTAGGTCAACAATAAAATACTTGGAAAAAGAATTAATGATCATGTCCAGCCTCCGATTTTTTTAAGTCGGCAACAAGTAAATAACTGTTTTGACTAACAACTGTTTCACCAGCGCTTAATCCATCGATAACTTCGACATTGGTAGAGTCTGATGCGCCAGTTGTAATGGTTCGTGGATGGTATTGGTTTTGCTCTTTGATGAAGACCACTGTATTACCCTCAAATTCTTGAATAGCTTCTTTTGGTACTATGATTTTTGAAGAAACTAAATTGGTAGTAACGCGGGCTTGCACGGCAGCACCAATAGGCCATTTATTAGATTTGTTGACAATTTTCGAAAATGCGAGTGAATAGGGTTTATTCTCTAAAGATGGGGTTAAATAGCTAATTTGGGCTTGTTGTTCAACTTCTGTGGTATGAATAACGACCTTTTGCTTTGGGGTAATCATATCCATCTGACTTGGGAACACTGCTAATCTAGCCCATACTAAGTCAAAGTTGGCGATTGTAAGTAAGCTTTGACCATTCGTAAGCTCACCAACATTGGCTTGTCTTGCAATAACTCGTCCAGAGTATGGCGCTTTAACAGAATAATGATTTAAGCTTTCATTGGACTCAACCACTATAAGCGTTTCACCTTTTTTAACTTCATCTCCGATATTCGCATGTATCTCCTTAATAACGCCATTAAAGCGTGCTTGGACTTCTGAAATGGAGGACGGGTCTGCTACAATTTTTCCGTATAAAATTGCCTCTTCTCGAATATCACCACCAGTGGCAGTGATTGTTTTGATACCATTTTTATTTGCTATTTCAACTGACAAAGATACAAACTCGTCTTCGTGACCATCTTCGTGACCATCTTCGTGACCATCTTCGTGACCATCTTCGTGACCATCTTCGTGACCATCTTCGTGACCATCTTCGTGACCATCTTGATATTGCTCACTTTGATTAGAATCATGAATATGTTCATGGCCTTCTTCAGCGGAAATCGTAACTGAAGTAAAGCCCATCATCACAATTAGCGCTAAGTTAAATAGGCTCGTTGGGAGCTCAAAAATTTTATTCTTTTTCATTAGTAATTCTCGATAATATTGGAAAGTTGGGCATCAGCCTTACTTGGAAAATAAGAGGAAATTAAAGGAATGCCAGATAGTGCTTCAATTGATGCAATTTGCTTATGAATTTCACTTGCTGAAAAAATAAGTGCGTATTGCATCTCTATGAGTTCTTCTTGCGAAGAGATTAATTCAAGATAGCTGAAGCGCCCCTCTGAATAGCCTTGCTGTACTAACTCCAACGCCTTTTCTTGTGGAGGAATAATGTAGGACCGTAAAGACTCAACCCTGAGTTGGGCTTCTTCCTGAGCTGAAAATAGACTTGTGAGCTGACTATAAATCGCTCGAATACTGGATTGTTTTTGTTGCTCAATCTCGTCTAGCTTGGCTTTTTGTGATTGATAGCTCCCTTTATTTCTATTCTCTGTGAAGAGGGGCATACTAAATCCTGCTACTAATGCAGTGTCATTGCTTCCTTCAAACCGTTTTATACCGGCACTCCAAGAAATATCAGCGTAGTTTTGGGTCTTACTTTGCTGCAGTTGAGCTTGCTGAATTCTAGATTGTTCTGCATAAGCCATAATATGCGGGCTTTGAGATAGCTGCTCCATGATGTAGTCGAGAGAATTTACTTTCGGGAATGCAAACAAATCTCCGGATACGCGAGAAAATCGCGGTGATTGTTCGCCCCACATAATGGCTAATTTACGCAGGCTTGCTTTAAACTGCTTAGTAATTGTTAAAGTTTCTAACCTAGCAAGCGCAAGAGCAGCTTCAGCTCTTTTTAGTTCCGAAGACGGAGTAGAGCCTACCCTAACTCTTTTTGAGACCGTTTGATAAGTTTGTTGGGCTAATTTTTCAGCATTTTTATTGACAAGCATAATCTGCTGCAAAGTTAAAACATCGATATATCTTTTAGTTACTTCACCTAATATTCCTAATGTTTGTATCTTTTTGTCGACAGTCAAAGCCTGTTTTTGTGAATTAACCAAGCGTTTCCTACTATTAACTTTATCACCAAATTCTATTACTGATGAGATTGTTAATGTCATCTCTGAATTACTAAGTCCAGATACCTCACCTGTGCCAGCAAAGTTTTCTAATTCAGCCCCTACACTGTATTCAGGTTTCAACCCTGCGGTAATTAACTCACCTTCTAAACTTTTATATTTATAATCAAAAACACTTAACTGTGGGTTATTGGCAAGTGTTCTTTGTATTGCATTTGATAATGAAATTGTATCAATTGATAATTCATTAGCTAATGCGGTGGTGGTTGTCACCATTAATGACAACGTAAGCAACCGTGTCGTTTTCTTCAAAACACAGACGGAAGCCTTAAAATAAGACCAATTCATATTTTATCCTGTTTATTTTATGAAATGAGCGCAGGCTTAATAACCAAGCGCGCCAAGTAAATAAAAGGATTATTTTTTAGGGGGACGAAGCAGCTTGCTAGAGGGACTTTCGATTACTGAATTTTGGTAAATGAATGAGTGAGTATGTTTAAAAACAAATAATTGATGCAAATAAGCATGTGGCGCACCTTGCACATGTGAGCCATTACAATGACCGCAATGGTGGCAATCTGCTGGGTTATGCAATCCATCCTCTGCTATTTCGTATGAGCTTTGGTTATCATCTAGAGCGTGGACGTGGGTAGTTTGAAGATGCTCTGGATCAAGCATATGAAAATCGACTGATTTTGCCACAGCAGAAAGCGACTGAAGTAAAATCAGCACTATCATTATGTATTTAGAAAATCGGTTAATATTCATTTTTTTATTATATCTCTTTGCTTAATTTATACTAACACTATTTTGTTTAGTTTGCGTCACGGCATTGTTCATCTAAAAACTCTATCTCTATCGTAGTATGAGCGAACTCAAACCCTTCAAGTTCGTCTGATAATTCCTTCTTGTACACTTTTAATTGTTGGTTTGATACATCTGTATTTAGAGCAATATGTGCAGTTAACACGTTATTTTCACCATCTAACGACCAAATATGCAAATGATGTACTTCACCTACAATATCTTTCGATAATATTTTTATTTTAATGTTTTCAATCAGTTCAAGGTCGGGCGCTGCTTGCAAAAATAGTAATATTGTTGATTTTAATGTCCGCGCAACATTAAACAAAATAAATAAAGTGAAGCAAATTGATAGAATAGGATCGAGGATAGGCCAATCAACAAACATCAATACAATTGAAACAATAAAAATTGCTATCCAACCTAAAACATCTTCTAACAAATGCCAGTTTAACACTCTCTCATTAAGTGATTTTCCATGGCTTAGTTTATACGCAGCGTACCCATTTACTGTCATACCAAAAATCGCGAGTAAAAACATACCTTCGACATGTGGCATTTCTGGCTCTGCCAATCTAGGTATAGCCTCTATTAAGATAAAAATGGAACCAACTGATAAAACTAGACCATTAATTAACGCACCAAGTAAAGAAAACCGCTTGTAACCGTATGAAAACCGGTTAGTCGCAGGTTTGTTACTCAGTTTATTTAATCCCCATGCGGCACCGATTGAAAAACTATCGCCTAAATCATGGATAGCGTCAGCCATAATTGCAGTGCTATTAGTCAGCCAACCCCCAATAAACTCAATTATAGTAAAAGTCAAGTTCAGAAAAAAAGCCCAGCCTATGCGCTTGGATGCCTCATCATGGTGTAGATGAGTATGATTGTGAGTGTGGTTATGCATGCTGTACCTCTGCAATTATTGCTTTTGCCCTGAGTCTTCGCACATTCCAATTAATAATATGCCTGATCATTTTTTGATATGCCCAACGTCGGATACCCGATAAGTTTGTTCCTCGCTCAGCGTAAAATGCATCAGGTGAATCATAAATTCCAAAGTCGTCATGTATTCCTTCTTTTTGAATATAGGTATCCTTACCGGTCCAATCTGTTTCTGGCTTTTCTAAGCATTTTGTTGCGATACCGTACCCGCAAAAACTTTCTTTTGTTTGACTAAATTTAGATTGGATTGAATTCAGGTAAGGTCCGTCAAGAATAAACCCTTCTAAATTTATCCACTTATCTTCAAAATACACTTCAACCCAACTATGGATAATGTATTTAGGTGCTAGCCAAAAAACATAACTTGGAATAGCGCCTTTTTGTAGTTGCTGGTCTATCGTGAATCCATGGAAACGACATTGAATACCAAGTGCTCTTAAAAGGGCCACTAATAGGTTTCCTTTGGTATTACACTGCCCGTAGCCATCTAATAAAACCTCACTGGCAGCAATATCATCACTTTGGTTGTAGCCGAACTTGACTTCGTCTTTTACAAAAGTATAAACGGCCCCTATTTTGTTGTAATCATCGAGGAGTTTCCAGTTGCGCAGTAAAATCAATGATTGGATATTGTTATTTTTAAAATCTAATATTTTTGTGGCTGATAAGTAATTTGGGTTCATTTGAATAGCCTTTACGAACATGATTCTGATCGATTAGCACCGCAACTATTTTTAGTCTTTTTAGCGTCAGTAATAATTAAATATGACCCTCTTATTATTAAAATCGCAATTAGGCTACCAATTAAAATATCAGGCCAACGTGATTCAAGCCACATCACTAATATACCTGCAGCAATTACGCCTAAATTGGCAATCACATCATTAGCTGAAAATATCCAGCTTGCTCGCATATGGACCTCACCGTTATTGTGTTTTCTAATTAAAACTAAACAAATAATATTGGCAACTAATGCTATGAACCCCATACCGATCATAAACCATGAACTTGGCTCTGCAGAGCCAAATAATCTTCGAATTATGTCAAAGGTAATTAGTAACCCGAGCGCTAATTGAAAATAGCCACTAATAAGAGCAGCATTTGCTTTATGAATTAATGAACGACTTACTGCATATAGGGCGATGATATAGACTATGGCATCAGCTAACATATCTATTGAATCGGCTATCAGCGCCGTTGAATTGGCAATCAAACCCACTGAAATCTCAACCAAGAACATGACCACATTGATTCCAAGCAACCAATAAAGTACATGTTTTTGCTGAGTATCTTTTAACTCAACTTCACAGCCACATCCACTCATAATTGACCCCTTTATATTTAGCTTTATTCTTTAACTATAAAGTCTATACTTGGTATAGGGTCAAGGGCAGGGTTAAATAATTATGAAAATAGGCGACATAGCAGAAATAACAGGTTGTAGCATTCAGACAATACGATTTTATGAGCGAAAAAAATTACTACCAGAACCTACTCGAACCGATGCGAATTATCGTTTATATGATCAAAACGCTATAGAAAGGTTAACCTTTATAAAACAATGTCGAGCGCATGATATGTCCATTCAGGAAATATCATTGTTGTTAGCAAATAAGGAAATGCCAGAAGAAAGCTGTGACAGTGTTAATGCAATTATCGATGAGCATTTGCAACAGATTACTGTCAAAATTGAGGAGCTTATTGCCCTTAAGAAAAGCTTAAAGCAAATGGTAAATTCATGCTCTTCAAACCGCAAAATTAAAGATTGCGGAATATTGTCTAACTTAACTAAGTTGGATTAGTGCGTTACAGGATCCATTCCAAACTTTAACCATAACATTTGACTTAGTAATTTAATCCATCTAAGTCATATGACTAAAAAATATGTACATTTTAGTCATTTATATAATGAGTATTGTCTTTAGTTAGCGCATTGTACTCGTTAGCTAAAATGAAAATCCAAGGTGTTTTGCTTTCGATTTTTACACGTTTAAGAGGATGATTATTATTTGAAATATTCCTCATGATGCTCGTTAAATTTCGTTTGAACACACTGGGCTTCATTTTAAGGTAGCTTAAATTATTAATTTGAAGGGCTTGTTGGTTTTTGACTCGTTCAATGTTTAAAACATCGTCTAACTGCCATCCCATATCTGCTAATAAACTATCTGGCAAGGGTAAAATATAGTCACCATTTTCATCTGTTTCTATATCAACTGTAAAAAACAAACTTGATTCAAAAGTGACAATTGACGGTTTAAAGTTTTTAGGGAGTGACTTTGGACGTTTTATTTTTAACATATGAAGTTCCTTAAATTTTATTGGTGATCAAAATGGTGATTGAAAAGCAGCAATAAGCTGCTGACGAAAATTACCCAGTATATCCATATAAGCCAGATTCTGATTAAAACACTGAGATTCTTAAAATGAAAGATTTAGCTCAACGATTAGGTGCCAATATTCGTGAAAAAAGAAAAGAGATAGGTTTGGCTCAAGATAAGTTAGCAGAATTCGCCGACATGGATAGAAGCTATATCGGCCGAATTGAAAGAGGTCAGATGAATATTACAAAAGAGAAGCTTTATGCACTTGCAAAAGTGTTGGGTTGTCACGCGAAAGAGTTATTACCTTGAAGTTATTTATCTTCTTCCTCTTTGACTTACAGCAACTTGCACCGTTTAATATCTGCAAGCGTTTCGTTCAGAATTGACATTTTCCTTTTCGACTAACTTTAAATATCAATAATAAGATAATTATCCTTTTATCGGATAATCTAGTATAAAATTACACACTCTTTGAGTAAGCCATGTAAGCAGAGTTAACTCAATTGAAAATTGCTATAATGAAGAACCGAAAATCAACTCACTTTTGAAGCGAACATCGGATTAACAGTTCAGTAAAATCAAAAAGCGCATTGTGTTTGATTTTTCGCTTTTGGCACGCAGTAGACAAAGAAACAAACCTGTACTGTTACATTTGCTCCTATTGAGAAACAAAATTTTATAGAAAAATACATCTCAACATAGTTTGTGGTGATTGTAATAATAAGTTTATTTCTGATTTAATCGTTGTGTAGTTTAGTTATCGACTAAGCGATAATTTACATTTACCTCGCTGAAAAAATCGATATCAAATAATCATAAATACATATTTGATATCGATTTACTTATTCAAAAAATTAAATTATCATACTCACTGTATGTTTGTAAGAGAATTTTATGTCTAAAGCATTTTCAAAAGTCTTAGTAATAACGCTTATTATGGTTGCCTTTGTTGGGCAAACATTTGCGTATTCTGCTATGTCTTGTGAAATGCCACCTGGTTCTCACGAGTCACATATGAATATGGAACATTCTAATATGGGTCATCATGAAGGAATGAATCATGGTGAAATGACAAAAAGCAGCAATGCTCAAACTGAAGATTGTTGTACTTTAGAATGCGTTTGTCCGGCAAACGCTTGTACTTCTAAGACAATGTTAATTTCTAGTGTTGACTTAACGTACATTCAGGTGCTAAGTGAATCTGTAGCAACACTTAAATCTAAACAGCCTCATTCAATTTCAACTTCCCTTTATCGTCCACCGATTTTTGCCTAATACAGGATTAGTGCGCCCAAATTTTGCGCACATGTAATTAATTTTTCTGTTATTCAATATAGCGTCGTAGCGCTATAGATATTTTCCAGCGATGTCTGGGGGCAAAAATGATCAATAAGTATTTAAAAATAGCAGTTGTAATGCTGCTTTCACCTGCGTTTGCAAACGCTAATGAACATAACCATGCAGACAATCACGACGTAACACCTTTGGAGTTAATCGTTTATAAAACCCCTACTTGTGGGTGTTGTAAAAAATGGATAACTCATATTGAAGACGAAGGGATTGTTGCGCACTCCAAAGATTTTCGAAACATCAGCAATATCAAAACTAAGTATGGTATCAAGCCTAATTATCGCTCCTGCCACACGGCAGTGAGTAGAAACGGATTTGCCTTTGAAGGTCACGTGCCTGCTAAATTTATTCAGCAGTTCTTATCAGAAGAGCACCCGAATGCGATTGGGCTTTCAGTTCCAGCAATGCCAGTTGGCTCTCCCGGTATGGAAGTCGGTGACCGCTTTATGCCATACAACGTGTTAATTCTATTTAAAGATGGAACGAGCAAAGTGTACGCAAAAATTAAGAAATACGAGGAGCAATTCTAATGAAATTGAACGCTTCAAACCTTACGTCACTTTCAACTGCGCTACTGCTCGGCTTATCTGTATTCTCTGTTCAAGCTGAGAAAGTAGTGTCACTTGAACAAGCTATCACCTTAGCTCAGCAAAATGATCCTTGGCTTCATGGTAGCCGATTGAAACAAAGTGCGGTTGAAAATAGAAGTATTGCTTCAGGTACTTTGCCTGATCCGAGAGTATCGCTAGGGATAATGAATTTACCAACAGATACTTGGGATTTAGATCAGGAAGGAATGACTCAGCTAAAGGTTGGCGTCTCTCAAATGTTTCCGAGAGGCGATAGCCTAGAGATTAAACAAAGCCAGTTAAAAATTGAGTCAACGAAATTTCCTCTGTTACGTGATGATCGTAAAGCCAAGTTAAAAAGCCAAGTGTCACAGCTTTGGCTAGATGCTTACTTAGCCCAACAGACTATTAAATTGATAGAAGAAGATTGGTCGCTATTTGAGCAGATAGCGGAAGTGGCTAAAGCTAGCTACTCAAACGTTGTTGGTAAAACCAGACAGCAAGATGTTATTCGTGCTCAGTTGGAAATCGTGCAGTTAGATGACAGATTAACTTCGCAAAAACAGAAACTGGAAACGTCAATCGCTCGCCTCAATGAGTGGCTTCATATTTACGATGCAGACCGCTTGAATGAATCATTCAACTTTGATGCGCAACCATTAGAGTTTAGGGTTTCAAAAAAATTGCCAGCAATTACTCTGAATAATCCAGCAGTCCTAAAAGTATCTAATTACTCAAGAAATCTATTGGCTCAGGAACTTGCGAATCATCCAGCCATACTTGCAATTGATGTAAAACGCAAAGCTTCAGAAAAAGGAATTGAGTTAGCCAAACAGCAATATGAGCCGCAATGGGGTGTTAATGCAAGTTATGCCTATCGTGACAATATGCCTTCTGGTGATAGCAGATCTGACCTATTTTCTGTTGGCGTAACGTTTGATTTGCCGTTGTTCACTGAGAATAGACAAGATAAGCAAGTTGCAGCTTCTATTGCTGAGTCAGAGGCTATTAAAACAGAGAAACTCTTGCTGACAAAGCAAATGATCAGTGCGGTAGAAAAAGAGCTTAGACAGTTTAAACGCTTATCAGATAGACAATCTATCTATCAAGAACAACTCCTTAAACAAACTCATGACCAAGCGGAAGCGTCATTGACGGCTTACACAAATGATGATGGCGATTTTTCCGAAGTTGTTCGAGCAAGAATCGCAGAATTAAATGCCAGAATATCAGCCTTAAGAATTGATGTTGACGCACTTAAAACAGTTGCTCGCATCAACTATTTCTTTGCGCATTCTCAATCAAACTCAATTGCTGAACATAAGTCGATGCACACTTCGCACAAAATGAATCAGCACTTATCCAGTCCGCAATTTGGAGAAAAATAATGTCAACGAATACTAAAACACCAAATTTGAAACTAGTAGCCGCCATCATTATTGGGGCAGCACTAGGTGCTGGAGCATTAAGTTTATATCAAGGTACAGGTTCAAGCGGTAATGGCAATGAAGCTACATCAGCAGAGAAAAAACCGCTGTATTGGGTTGCACCGATGGATGCTAATTACCGCCGGGACAAGCCCGGGAAGTCGCCTATGGGGATGGATTTAATTCCCGTGTATGAGGAAGAATCATCTGGTGATGACTTTGGCCCCGGAGCAGTAAAAATTGCGCCTCATGTAGTGAATAACCTTGGGGTTCGGACTGCTCCTGTGGAGCTGAAAAATATGCATACCGAAATCTCAACGGTAGGTTACGTTCAATATGATGAAGATAGGCTAATTCATATCCATCCTCGTGTGGACGGTTGGATTGAAAAACTCTATGTAAAAGCAGCGGGTAACATTGTAGAAAAAGGACAACCGTTATACACCCTATATTCTCCACAACTTGTTAATGCACAAGAAGAACTGCTGATTGCTTTAAGGCGCAACAACAGTTCGTTAATTAGCGCATCAAAGGATCGTTTGAAAGCGTTACAATTATCATCGCGGTTTATCAAAGAGTTAGAAGAAAAACAAAAAGTACAACAAAACATTACTTTTTATTCCCCTCAAGCTGGTGTGATTGATGGTTTAAAAATTCGAGAAGGATCTTACGTTAAGCCGGGCAATACTTTGCTTAGTATTGGCAAACTTGATCAAGTTTGGGTTGAAGCAGAAGTTTTTGAACGTGATGCCGCACTAATTAAAGAGGGCCTCCCCGTTTCAATGACACTCGATTATTTACCGGGAGAGGATTGGACCGGATTTGTTGATTATGTCTACCCCACATTGAATAGCAAAACGCGCACCTTAAGACTGCGATTGAAATTCGACAACCCAGATTACCAGCTAAAACCAAACATGTTTGCACAAGTATCTATTCACGCTAATCAAGCTGATAGCACGATACTCGTGCCTAAAGAAGCCGTCATTCGCACAGGTAAACAAGACAGAGTTGTACTTGCGTTGGGGGATGGGCAATTTAAGTCTATCGAAGTGACGATTGGCCGAGTTGATATCGAAAGTATCGAAATCTTAGACGGTCTTAGTGAAGATGATGTTGTTGTCACCTCTGCGCAATTCTTAATAGATTCCGAATCGAGTAAATCGTCAGACTTCAAACGAATGACTCATGATGAAGTGCCTAACTCTGTTTGGATGCAAGGGGATGTTAATAGTGTAATGGCTGGGCACCGCATGGTTAATATTTCACATGGCCCTGCTGAAGCTTGGGATTGGCCTGAAATGGTTATGGATTTTACTGTGGCTGAAAAAGTCGATTTTGACTCATTAAAGTCAGGTCAATCTCTGCACTTTGAAGTGAGTAAAACCGAAGACGGTGGATATGAAATCACTGGTATTCATATCATGAGTGAGTCTGGTGATATGAGTGAAGAAGTATCTTTTGCAACAGTATCAGGTCTAATTAATGCGATTAATGTTGATACGCGTATTCTAAATATTAGCCGAGGCCCAATAGAGAAATGGGATAGAACTGCTGCGACGATGGACTTTTTCGTCGCGGACAATATAGAAATACTTGATTTCAATGTTGGTGATAACGTCACTTTCACTTTTGAGGTGAGAGAGGATTTGGTTATCACTGAAATCTCTCTTGAATCAGATGAACAACACGGCAAGGAAAATAAGCCTGTAGTTGATCACTCGAATCATTAAGTGGGAGAAAAATAATGATTGAATCAATTATTAGATGGTCTATCGGCAATCGTTTCTTTGTTTTGTTGATTACCTTAATTGTCGCGTTTGGTGGTTTGTACTCATTACAAAAAACGCCAGTAGATGCACTCCCAGATCTTTCTGATGTGCAGGTGATAATTAAGACGAGCTATCCGGGACAGGCACCACAAGTAGTGCAAGATCAAGTGACGTTTCCCCTTACTACAGCGATGTTGTCAGTGCCGGGAGCGCAAACTGTTCGTGGTTACTCATTTTTTGGTGACTCCTACGTCTATATCATTTTTGATGATGATACTGATTTGTATTGGGCTAGAAGCAGAGTACTTGAGTACTTAAGTCAAGTAGCATCAAGCCTGCCTGATTCGGCAAAACCACAATTAGGACCTGATGCGACAGGTGTGGGTTGGGTATACATCTACGCTTTAACAGATAAGTCTGGAAACCATGATCTAAGCCAATTAAGAAGTATTCAAGACTGGTTTTTAAAGTATGAACTACAAACTGTTCCGGGCGTGTCTGAGGTTTCCGCCGTTGGCGGTATGGTTAAGCAATATCAGGTACAAGTCGATCCCGACAAGCTCAGAGCTTATAACGTGCCGTTAAGTCATATCCAAATGGCACTTAAACGAGGCAATAAAGAAACTGGCGCATCTGTTGTGGAAATGGCGGAAGCTGAATATATGGTTACTGCTACGGGATATATTCAATCAGTTGGAGACATAGAGAAAATTCCACTTGGTATTAACGAGCAAGGCACGCCATTGCGTATTGGTGATGTTGCTACCGTTAATTTAGGGCCTCAAATGCGCCGTGGTATAGCAGAGCTTAATGGTGAAGGCGAAGTTGTAGGCGGTGTTGTCGTTATGCGCTTTGGTGAAAATGCCCAACAAACCATAAACGGTGTAAAAGAAAAACTTGAGTCGCTTAAATCTTCTCTACCAGAGGGGGTGGAGATTGTCCCTGTCTATGACAGATCGAAGTTAATAGATCGTGCTGTTGATAATCTTTGGAGCAAGTTGCTAGAGGAGCTTGCAGTCGTTGCTATTGTCTGTGTTGCTTTCCTATTTCATCTTCGCTCATCAATTGTAGCTGTTGTCACTCTGCCATTAGGTATCTTGGTGTCGTTCATCATCATGTATATGCAAGGCATCAATGCCAATATTATGTCTTTAGGTGGTATCGCTATTGCGATCGGTGCGATGACTGATGGCGCAATAGTGATGATTGAAAATATGCATAAACATATGGAGGCTCTTAATAAAAAGGGAATACCACTAACAGATGAAAACCGCTGGCAAATTGTAGCTAAGGCTGCGAGTGAGGTAGGCCCTGCATTATTTTTTAGCTTGCTGATCATAACTGTCTCATTCTTACCTGTGTTTATCTTAGAAGCGCAAGAAGGCAGAATGTTTTCACCGCTCGCCTATACAAAAACCTATGCAATGGCGGCATCAGCAGGCTTGGCGATCACATTGGTGCCTGTTTTGATGGGCTACTTTATTCGAGGCAAAGTTGTTTCTGAAAAGAAAAACCCGTTAAACCGATTATTGATTGCTATCTACATGCCTGTTTTAAAGCAAGTAATGAGGTTTCCAAAATCGACAATAGTAGCAGCAGTATTAGTGACTATCGTTGGCTTTTGGCCTGTCGATAAAATCGGTAGTGAATTTATTCCACCGTTGGATGAAGGCGATCTCATGTATATGCCTACTACTTATCCCGGTATTTCAATTGGTAAAGCAAGAGAGTTATTACAGCAAACAGACAAGCTTATTCGCACTGTGCCAGAAGTTGAAACTGTATTTGGTAAAGTAGGAAGAGCTGAAACTGCAACCGATCCTGCACCTTTAACCATGATTGAAACCTTTATTCAATTGAAGCCACAAGAGCAGTGGCGAGAAGGTGTGACTACTGAATCGTTAAAAGCTGAGTTTGATAAATTAGTTAAGTTTCCGGGCTTAACAAATGCTTGGGTTATGCCAATCAAGACCCGAATCGACATGTTAGCTACAGGCATAAAAACGCCTGTGGGTATTAAAGTCGCCGGACCAGAGCTTGATGTGATTCAGGAAATCGGCCAACAAATAGAGCAAATTTTACCCAAAGTTACAGGCACAGCATCAGTTTACTCTGAGCGAGTTGCAGGTGGCCGATATATCAAGGTTGATATTTCACGCGATAAGGCAAGTCGCTTTGGGTTAAATATCGAAGATGTTCAACAAGTGGTTTCTACAGCGATTGGTGGTATGAACGTTACCCAAACGGTAGAAGGTCAAGAGCGTTACCCTGTTAACTTACGTTATCCGCAGGATTATCGTGATTCTCCAGAGCAGCTTGCAAGGTTGCCAGTTGTAACACCAAATGGACAACGCATTGCATTAGGTGATGTCGCAGATATCCGAGTAGAAAATGGTCCGCCGGGGATTAAGAGTGAAAATGCTCGATTAAATGGCTGGACGTTTATCGATATAGACGGTGTTGACGTAGGTACTTATGTTGAAAGTGCAAAAATACACTTGGCTAATAATCTAAAACTACCAGCAGGTTATTCAATTACTTGGGCTGGGCAATACGAATATATGGAAAGAGCGAAAGAAAAGCTCACCTATGTATTGCCTTTAACACTCGCCATTATTGTTATTCTACTTTACTTGAACTTCAGAGCGTTTAGCGAAGTGGCTATCATCATCGTGACTTTGCCGATGGCAATGATTGGTGGCTTATGGTTGATGTATCTAGAAGGATTTAACTTCTCTGTGGCTGTTGGCGTGGGCTTTATTGCGCTGGCTGGTGTTGCTGTTGAGATTGGCGTGATAATGCTGGTTTATCTCAATCAAGCACTTGCTGAGCTGAAGGAAAAAGCCGAAGAGCGAGCTGAACCCATCTCAGATGATGCATATCAAGATGCATTATTGAACGGTGCTGGCTTACGTGTCCGTCCAGTAATGATGACGGTAGCCACAATCATTATCGGTTTAATGCCTATTTTATATGGTACAGGTACAGGCTCTGAGGTAATGAGTCGTATTGCTGCACCAATGGTAGGAGGCATGACAAGTGCTGTGCTACTCACTCTTATTGTGCTCCCAGTAATTTACTCAATCGTTAAAAAGCCAGAATTAAACGCCTTTAACAAGGAGCTTTCTAAGGCGGAGCTAAAAAGTAATGCTTAGCGAAGTTAAGAAAATCATAAATAGCAATTTCAATAAACTAAAATAGAGGTAAATATGAAAAAATTAATTAAATTTTTGACCGTAATCAGTGTCGTTTTTAGTAGTGCGGTATTTGCGCATGTGCATCTTGAAAAAAGTGTACCTGCTGATAATGCCATGCTGATGAAGACTCCAGAGAAATTAGCATTGACCTTTAGTAAAGAGGTACGCGTAGTCAAAGTTACTTTGCAAAGCAAAAAAGGTGAAAAGGTTAAATTTGGGTTCAAGCCATCAAAAGAAGCCTCCAGTGAATTTACATGGAAACTACCTAAGTTAGCTCCTGCAAACTATGTCGTTGATGTGACCTTCTTAGGTAAAGATGGGCATAAAATGAAAGATAGCTTCAGCTTTATGGTCCACTAATCTAACGGAGTGATTGTTATGGAAATGTATATCTGGAATACAGTTATTGTACTGTCAAAAATTGTATTTTACGTCGGCTTTGCCTGTATTGCTGGGTATACATTTTTCAGGCAAATTTTTGAGCATATTGAACCTCATAATAATGCTGTAATAGCGAACTTAACGTGGACAAGAACTTATATAGTTATGGCTTTGATCGCTAATATTATTTGGTTCTTTGCCAGTACTGGTGCGATGGCAGAAGAAGGTATTCAAGGAGCGCTAGACGCTGATATGTTGGCTATTATGTGGGACTCATCTGTCGGCACTGGTGCTTTGCTTCGTGGACTTGGGTTAGTTATCGCAATAATCGCTTTAGCTTTCAAACTAATTCAACGCTACAAATGCTTAAAGCAAAGTGTTTTAGTGTTTAGTTTAACTATCCTAGCTTATTCCTTCACTGTGCTGGGCCATGTTTCTGAGTTAGGCGTAATTGAAAAAGGCTTTCTGATGTTTCACGTGCTAGTTATGGCGTGGTGGTTTGGAGCGTTATGGCCACTAAAACGAGCTTGCTCACAACTAAGTTATACAGAACTTCATTTACTGATGGAAAGCTTTGGTAAACAAGCAAGTTTTGCAGTGAGCTTATTGTTGCTAGCAGGTCTCTGGCTCGTGATTCAATTAGTCGGAAGTGTTGAAGAACTGTTTAGTTCAAGCTATGGGCAAACACTGTTACTTAAATTAGCTCTCGTGACTTCGATATTGGGCATCGCAGCTAAGCATAAATTAAAACTCGTCCCACAACTTAAAAATAGTCAAGGCAGAGAGGCGTTATCTAAATCTATCTCGATAGAAATGGTAGTCGCTTTTGTTATTTTATTCATTACTTCAGGACTTACCAGTGTTGTTGGTACTGCAAATTAAAACCTAAAAGAGAAAATGAAAACAATAAATATACTACTCGTTTTATTAATGACGTTTAGTTTCGCAGCAAATGCTCATGGTGATAAGAATAAAGATAAAGGATTGTTTAAAGGTGTAGGTTCACCAGCCGCAAAAGTTGTTTTGGCATTTCACCAAGCACTTGAAACTGGCAATCAGAAACAGGCTAGAGAGCAGTTGGCTGATGATGTGACCATCTACGAGGGAGACCGTGTTGAAAGAAGTGCTGATGAATACGCCCATCACCATATGCTATCGGATATGAAATATTTAGCAGCCATGAAGAGCGAAACACTTGAACATCAAGCACATTCATTGGTCACATTAATTTTTTGGTCAAATAACGGAGAACTTTAAATGACTAAATATATAGCAGCCGGTACAAATATTGATCTGCATCATGGAAATGTTTTCATAAGCTGTTAGTGTTAACAGTGCTATAGAAGGAATTAAAATGTTTAGACTTTTCAGGTGGTTTAAAATAGTGGTGATTACCGTGTTGCTTACGCAGCATGGCTTTGCTATTGCTAAACCAATGAATTGTGAAGAACATCATAAGGACTCTTCCGATACGCATATTATGCAACAAAGCAAAAATATGCATCATCAAACAATGCATGAGAATACTCATCATCACACTGAAAATTTGCAAGATACCAAACACGATCATGCCGATGAAGAGTGTGAAAAATGTAAAGCTGGTGATTGTCTTTGCTGCGAAGGTGGCTTTTGTGCAAGCTTTCATTTAAATGCCTATCTTGTGCAAGAGGAAGAAGAAAGCAGCAGCAATATTAACTTAGACTTAATTATTCAACGGATACCCCCGCCAGCCTCTGGCATCCATCTCTTACCTTATCGTCCCCCAATTATTGGCTAATCACGGGATCAGTGCGTCTTTTTTCGCCAGTCCCATCAAAAATAGAACGATTTACTGATTGGTTTAAATAACCAACTGTTTTGAACAATTAGCACAATATCTTTGGGAGGCATGATGAACATGCTCAAATTATTGCCATTTACAGTAGTTAATACTGTCTATTTTGGCCGAGACTCCCTCATTTCACCAAAAAATAGTTTTTTGCTTTTGTATTTTAAATCACAAATAAAAGCGCTTGACCTGTGTCTAAGACACAGGTCTAAGCTGTAGGTGAGAGTACAAACTTAGGTGAAAAACTAAGGAGTAAATATGAAAGTTACAGAGCTGGCAAAAAGCCTTGGGACGACTGCTGATACGGTTCGTTATTACACGCGATTGGGACTGTTAAAACCTGCTAAGTCAGTGAACGGCTACAAGTCGTACTCGAATAAAGACGTATCGAGACTTAAATTCATTTTGAGTGCCAGAAACCTTGGTTTTTCCGTTGCTGATATCAAGCAAATTCTTAATGAATCTGAAGATGGTAAAAGTGCGTGCCCATTAGTCAGAAGCCTGATCAAAGAGCGGCTTGAAGAAACAGAAAAACAGTTTCAAGCAATGTTGGCACTTCGAGGAAAAATGTCTTCAGCTCTTTCTCAATGGGAAGAAATGGAAGACAAAGCACCGACTGCAAATATGGTTTGTCATCTCATCGAAAACTTTGAAAAAATTAAAAAGGCATAGGAGGAAAAATGGTGACTACTAATACAAATATAGAAACCAAATCAGGCTGTTGCTGTCAGGCAAAATCTCAATCCTCTTCGTGTAAAAGTAAGGAGAATACGTTGGATAAAGTATCACATAACCAACAGCTCATCATTGAAGGAGCTGGGTGTGCTAGCTGTGTAGGCAAAATTGAAGGGGCGTTAAAGGCAACTCTTGGAGTCGTCAGTGCGGAAATGAATTTTGCTGATAGGACTGTAACAGTTTCTGGGACAGCTAAGACAGAAGAATTGATCAAAGCTGTTGAGTCTGTGGGGTATAACGCGAAGCCAATTGATGATAGCTCAGCAACAGATGCGCTTGACGAGAAAGAGGCGGCGGATTGGGCATATTACAAAAAGCTAATGCGCGATACGTTTATTGCCCTTTCACTCGGCGTTCCTTTGATGATCTACAGCATTGTGGTTGGAGAAATGACGGTTGAAACCAACCTTGAACGTATGTCTTGGCTGGTTGTAGGCATTTTAACTTTTGGTGTTATGTATTTTTCAGGTAAGCATTTTTACGTTGGTGCTTGGAAAAGCTTTAAAAACCACTCCGCTAATATGGACACTCTAATAGCTTTAGGAACAGGTACAGCTTGGGTGTATTCGATGGTTGTCGTGTTTGCACCTGACGCCGTTCCATTGATGGCACGGCATGTTTATTTTGAAGCTACCGCCATGATCATTGGCTTAATTGATTTAGGTCTAGCATTAGAAATAAAAGCCAGAGGTAAAACCTCTGAGGCCATTAAACGTCTTATCGGCTTGCAAGCCAAAACAGCAACCGTGGTTCGTGACAACAAAGAAGTTCAGATTGGTATTGAACAGGTTTTACTTAACGATATTGTGAAGGTAAAACCGGGTGAAAAAATTCCCGTCGATGGTGTGGTATTGGAAGGGCACACTTCTATTGATGAGTCCATGCTGACAGGCGAACCTATGCCTGTTGAAAAAGCCGAAGAAGATGAGGTTGTCGCTGGTACTTTGAACAAATCAGGCATGATTTTATTCAGAGCCACACGCGTTGGTAAAGATACGGCGCTTGCGCAAATTATCAATATGGTGAAACGAGCACAAAATTCAAAACCGCCGATTGGCCGCTTGGCCGATGTTATTTCAGCTTTTTTCGTGCCTGTCGTCATGATCATCTCTGTGTTAAGTGCGCTTGCATGGCTTAACTTTGGACCTGAGCCAGCCATTGCTTTTGCCATCGTATCAGCAACTACCGTACTCATTATTGCCTGCCCATGTGCTTTGGGCTTGGCAACTCCCATGTCTGTCATGGTCGGAGTAGGAAAAGCAGCAGAGGCCGGAGTGCTTATTCGAAACGGTGAAGCACTGCAAACCGCCTCTAAAATCACTGCCATGATTTTAGATAAAACGGGCACTATTACTGAAGGGGCACCTAAGGTAACCGATATTATTTTAGCAAAAGCCACTGATGAAAAAGACGTTCTACAGCTTGCAGCAAGTTTAGAAAGCTGCTCAGAGCACCCTTTAGCGCAAGCGATTGTTGAAAGCGCGTTAGATAAGGATATTGAGTTACTAAAAATTGAATCGTTTAACGCCATTACGGGTTTTGGTGTAGAAGCAAACTGCAACAATAAAGCCCTGCTTTTCGGAAACGATAAACTAATGAAAATTAAAGGCATTGACCTTACTGGCTTTGTTGAACAAGCGCAGTCTTTAGCAAAAGAAGCCAAAACGCCTATGTATTTTGCAGTTGATGGTGAGCTGGCCGCAATTATTGCTGTTGCAGATCCAATCAAGTCTGACTCAATCTCCGCTATTAAACGTCTTCAGGGAAATGGTATACGCGTCATCATGCTAACCGGGGATAACAAGGAAACCGCTGCCGCTGTTGCCAAAAAAGCGGGTATTAGTGAGTTTCTTGCTGAAGTACTACCTGAAGATAAAGCTAACAAGGTGAAAGAGCTACAAGGCAGTGGCGAAATCGTTGGTATGACAGGTGATGGCATCAACGATGCTCCGGCACTAGCGTTAGCTGATGTTGGTTTCGCAATAGGCACAGGGACAGACGTAGCGATTGAAAGTGCTGACATTACCCTAATGCGTGGTTCACTTCATGGCCTTGCTGATGCCATAGCGGTAAGCAAAGCTACTTTACGAAATATCAAACAAAACTTGTTTGGCGCGTTTGTCTATAACGTAGCCGGGATTCCTTTTGCTGCGGGGATTCTATATCCCTTCTTTGGCATTCTGCTTAGCCCTGTAATTGCTGGTGCTGCAATGGCGTTTTCGTCATTGACTGTGGTGTCAAATGCAAATCGACTTCGATTTTTTAAAGCCCAAAATTCATAGAAAGTAAGCATTAAGGAGAATCACAATGATGATAATTAACTTATTAGGCTTAATGTTAATCGCGCTGATTGTTTGGTGGTTTTGGCTATACAAACCTAACAAAACAATTGTGCAAAACAGTGAAGTGCTAATTGAGGTGAAAGATGGCGTGTATTCCCCATCTTCAATTCAAGTGTCTGCTAGCCAACCTGTCACCTTGAAGTTTATGCGTAAAGATCAATCACCCTGCGCTGAAACAATGCTTATTCCTTCATTGGATATAAGCGAACAGCTTAAATTGAATGAAATTACTCAAATTACCTTATTGAACTTGTCACCGGGAGAGTATGAGTTTCATTGTCAGATGCAAATGTATCGCGGTGTGTTAAAGGTCGTTTAGGAGGCTAACATGAAAAATCAACACCCTAAATTTTGGTCAACACCCACAGGTTGGGCTGCATTGGTACTTATTGCCGCCGCCACCTATTTTTTAATCTTTGAACATGGACAACATGTTCTGCAATTTCTTCCCTATTTGATTTTGCTGTTATGTCCTTTGATGCACGTATTTATGCATGGCAGTCATGGCAAACATGGTCACGATCATTCACATGGTCCTGATGAGAAAAAGGAAGAAAGCTTTCAAGAACTCACGGATAAAAATGCAGCCTATCGCGATGGCTACATACAAGGTTTAGAGGAAGGACGCAAGGAATCACATAAAAAGGAGAACAGTGATGAATGAGACATATGATTACGGTTTATGGTCAATGGTGATACTGAACTCAGCAATTTTTATCTTTTTTGCATTTAGTTTTGTCAAACCAAAAACTTCTACTGATTGGCGAAGCCTTGGAGCGTTTTCCGCCTTTATTGTAGCCCTATTTACTGAAATGTATGGCTTTCCTTTAACTATCTATTTTCTATCGGGATGGCTGACGGAGACCTATCCCGAAGTAAACTTCTTTGCGCATGAAAATGGGCACTTATTGCATACTTTCTTTGGTTTTGAAGGTGATGCCCATTGGGACCCATTTCATATAGCGAGTATGGTGTTTATTGTTGCAGGTTTCTTTATGTTGTCTTCAGCATGGAATGTATTACATCACGCGCAAAAACATCATCAATTGGCTACAACTGGATGGTATGCAAGGTGTCGCCACCCACAGTATGTAGCTTTCATTCTAATCATGTTCGGCTTTTTATTGCAGTGGCCGACCATCCCAACACTGGTGATGTTTCCAATCTTGGTCGTTGTTTACGTCAAGCTAGCGAAACGCGAAGAAGCACAAGCGATTACTGAATTTGGCTCTGAGTACAACAGGTATATGGAATCGACACCAAGTTGGATTCCAAATTTTAATAAGAACATAGAAGGTAAAAATCATGAAAACGTTAGGTAAATCAATTTTATTTGTTAGCTCACTATTGGTGGCCACAAGTTTATTTGCCCAAAACAATGAGCATAAACATGAAGGCGTGGAAAAACCTGATATGCATCAAGGCATGGCAATGTCGCATGAGAGCATGGGAAAAATGCATAAAAAAATGATGGAAATGAAAAAAGAAATTCATGCCATTAAAACTGAAAATAATCCTGAAAAGCAAAAGCAGATGATGGTTGAACATCATCGCTCAATGATGAAGATGATGCAATCCATGCACAAAAACATGGAAGGAATGCCAATGCATCAACAAATCCAGATGGCTGAACATCATCTGGAAATGATGGAAAACATGATGCCGCAGATGAACCGGAAAATGGAAGAAATGAAAGATAGCAATCAACAGCATTCACACAAACATTAGGAGAAAAATTATGAGCGATTTAGATCATAGAGTTGGCGTTAGAGAGCAAAATTTAGTTGTTCGAAATCTAAAGCTTAGCAATGTCACAGAAGAAAGCTGTGACGAGTTAGTAAAAGAAATAGATCAGCTTTTTGGTATAGATGAAGTCAGTTACAACATCAAAGAAGGTGAAATACATCTTGCTTATGATGCCGTAAATATCAACCTTGATGGTATTGAGGAGGTTATTCGCAAGCATGGTGCTGATGTTCATGATGATTGGTGGACACACACCAAAGAAGGCTATTACAAATTTGTTGATCAAAACGTAAAGGACAACGCTGAGCATAAGCCGTGGAGTTGTCACAAAGTTCCTCCTCAATCTAGCCGATACAATAAGTAAGTTCTTTTAAGAAGCAACTGGGCTTATGTGTCTATCTATTAAGGAGCGTTATCTTAAATAGGAGTTCCTTAGAAATCACTTTTTTAATGCTCAGATTCATCTTCCATGAATCTGAGCATTATATTTTTGTGTTTCCAGATATTTAACAAAGAATTGAACGTTAAAGTGAAATAGACGACCAATATAGTGCCCTGAGATTCGAGCAAAAAAATCGCTCCCTACACGGGCTGTTCTCAAAATGCATTAGCAGAACGGGCCAATGGTATATTAAAACAGGAGTTCTTATTGTATAAGTGCAACTCTTTAAGTGAATTAAAAGAGCTCGTTCAAGAGTCTGTATTTATATATAATGAAATGAGACCGTACTCTAGTTTAGGGTTAAAAACGCCGAATCAAGGGCATAAAAAAGGCCAAGAGCAGAAGCGCCTAGCCTTTCACTAAAACCGTCAACATATTTTAGTTGACCGTTACAATAGTGTGTTGCTATTTAACTAATAATTAAGGTTAATATACCTTAATTATTGTATTTGTTTTATTTAAACTATCACTAATGTACAAATAAGTGTATTTAAATACGTTTAAGTTAATCTAAGATAATTTTATGCTTGAACCTTGAAGGCATGATGTCTGAAAACTCGCAATCTAAGGCGTTTGCTAGTTTGTATAAGGTTTCTAGTTTTATGTTTACTAAACCTCGTTCCATCTTGCCGTAGTTGCCTCTTTCAATGCCTACATAGGCAGCAAAGTTCTCTTGAGAATAGCCCGCTTCTTTGCGCTTTAGCCGTAATAATTCACCAAACTCTTTAACCAAATTACTCACCAGAATTTTCCTTGGGGTAAAATGATTAGATTTTCATATTGAGGGTTAAGGAACCACGCCCTATAATACCCATTTTATAATTTAATGTTAGTGAGTATTACTTTGAAATTAGATCCTTTTGTCGCTCAAATTATTTCCACTACCAACTTTGACCACTTCACAACGAGTGATGTCCGATCAGCATATTTTGTTTTGAAAAATGACCTATCTCTTGATGCAACAAATGTTAGGCGCTTTATCTATGCAGAGCTATTGAAGCTTGTGAAAAAAGGTTGGTTGAATAAATTGGCTTCTAATAAAAAAGGTAATACGCGGTTTCATAAAACTGAGCTTTTTAATGGTAAAGAAATATCGTTATTGGCTACGGAAATCGCAGAACCAGCAAGTACCGAGGTTAATAAACAAGATAAGTTACTTGCTAAGTTAAATCATTATAAAGCGGAATTGCTACTTAATATTGGGGAATCTGAGGCGTATAAAGATTTATATTCAGAATTACCTGAATTGGTTGATGAAATACAGCCTAAGTACAATAAGGCTAGAGATAACAATACTAAGCTACTAGGGAAGATCAGGGCCATTGAGGGCTTACTTAACCAAGATAAATTACCTGAGAACATATGAAATTACGACAATGGCAATCTGAATGTATCGAGTTAGCGTTAAAGCAGTATTTGGGTGGACATAGCCACTTTTTAACTTTAGCTACACCAGGCGCAGGTAAAACGTTAATGGCTTCGGAGTTAGCTAATCAGCTGTTAAGAAAGGACTTGGTTGATTTAGTTATTTGCTTTTCACCTTCTTCCATTGTTTCTCAAGACTTTAGTGAAAGCTTACAGCTAAAAACGCAAGAGCGCTTTGATGGGTTGATAGGTGCTAAGGGAAGGACGTTAACTTATCAAAACCTTCAGTTTCTTAATGGCGACTTTTGGCGTTTATTTACACGGTACCGTGTATTTGTGATATTTGATGAGATTCACCATTGTGCGGGATCAAATGTTGATAATGCCAATATGTGGGGTGAACAGATAATACTGAATATTCAAGACAAGGCTAAATACACTTTAGCGTTAACAGGTACTCCTTGGCGCTCAGATGCCGCCCCTATTGTTCTTTCTAATTATAGTCACCCCATCAATAAAATATCCTGCGATTACGTTTATGGGCTTTCTGAGGCTATTACAGATGATGTTTGCCGTGTACCACAGATTGTTGCGATAGATAATAACAATATTTCAGTGGTGAATGACAAGGAAACCAAAACATTTACTAGTTTTAAGTGTTTACTTTCACAATCGGTAATTCCTTATCAAGAAATTATCGAGGATGAAGCTGTTATTAAGTACGTAATATCTTCTGCGCATAAGAAACTTTCTAAAATTAGCCGAGTTAACCCTGATGCTGCAGGGTTAATTGTTGCCTCATCTGTTGAGCATGCAAGTCAGATATCTTCGTTGATGAAAACACGTTTTAACGAGGATAGTGTCGTAGTGACATATCGAGAAAGTGAGCCTACAGGTATTATTCAGCGCTTTAGGCATAGCCAAGCGAAATGGATTATTTCAGTTGGTATGATCAGTGAAGGAACTAATATTCCTAGATTACAGGTTTGTTGCCACCTAACGAACATAAAGACTGAGATGCACTTTAGGCAGATTTTGGGGCGAATACTCAGAGTAACAGGCTCAAAGAACCAAGAAGCTATTCTGTATATGCCTGCGGAGCCTAAGCTATTGGAATATGCTTATCGTGTTAAGCAAGATGTTCCATTTGAGGCTGATGTGGTGAAGTTTGACAAGATGAAAGCTGAAGTTAAGGCCGGCTTAGAGAGAAGTGAAAAAACAGACGTCGGTTTCGACAAGAGGGAGCCTTTAAAGCCGAATGTTAAACTTAGGGTTAATGGCTTTGAGAGTGAATTTAGCAATATAGATTTCGGTGAAAATAGTGTTGTTGCTGATGATCACTATTTAACAACTTCTTATGAAAAAATGGTCAATATATTTGGTCGGTTTAAGCAAGAAACAATAGAGCTAGGGCTAAGTGGATTGAGACTTACGTAGTTTAAAACCTGATTAATAGGAAATATACGATGAAAAGGCGCTGTATAAAACTAAATAAACAAAAACTCACAAGAACGATACGAGATAGTAAAAGAAATGAACTTTGTCTGTCATTGTGGTTATCCTTAAGAAATCAACTCTCATTAAGCAAACAAAAAAAACGCTCACAGAAAAAATGGTTCTCAATTAGACTTTAAGAACGCAGAATTCGATAGCTCACTAAAATGGTTGATGGTAACAGAGCTAGTTCCTGGTATAAGTTTTAAAGACTGCTCTGTTAGAATATTTCAATCTCCCAGCGAACTGCCCACTGAATTTCAGAAAGAGTTTTCGCATTATTGGAAATAAAAGTTCCCCACTAAGTTTGATATCAAGCAAAGGGGATTTGAGGCTTAATTTTTGTACTCCTTTCATTCACTAAAATGGTACCCATAAGTTAACTGAATATTTATATCCACCTTTCTACCTTGGAAAATAACATGGATGGAAAATCACATTAAATTTGCCAGTCATTATCATTCAACACAGCCACCAAATGACATTTACGGTCACCACTGAATTGCATTAAGTTTGCCGCTGACAAATTAAGTTCACTGTGGCACAAAGCCTATATTTCTGCTTTGAGCGAGGTGCGGGCAGTCGCTCTAAATCATTTCTGGACAAAAACGAGTTAGGACTGATGCTCTAAAGCGTTTCTGCCAGGTTAGGAAAAGTATGTTGATTCCTTGATTGTTTGTTTGTTATATTTTTATTTTACACCTTTACTTTTAGACAATATGTCATGTAACAAAGAAACTATTTCTAAATAATCTGAGCACTGAGTCCTTTGTGAAAGAAAGTACCCAATAAACAAGTCATACAACGAACCAACAGGGATAGAGGTTTGCTCAGATAATTCTTTGAATTTATCTTTACTATTATTGATTTCATCAACCTTACTTACGTCTACAAACGAAAAAGCACTTAAAACGTAAGAACGATCATAAATAATATCTTCTGGAATTTTTCTGGGTAAAAATAGAACATTTGATTTATAGTAATTAATATACTTTTTATAAAATTCTAATTTTTGTTTTGTATTTGAAACTTTTTTACTACCATCTACATGGAAAGGAAATTTATCAATATTTATATCTGTTATTAATTTTATCTGGCCTTCAAGATATGATTCATTTTTTTCTTTTTCTGGAACTGATGACAAGTTTACGACTGAAGATTTAAACATATCTCCATCAAAAACAATAAATCTATTAGCATCACCAACTTTAGAAAATGCTGTAATTAAAGACGTTTTAATGCTAGATGCACCTCCAGAGAAAAAATCAATATCCAACTGATTATTTATTTTTTCATTTTGTGCTACTCTCTCTAAAATTTTCTTTGCCAGATCATCTTCAACAATAACGTTCACACGTTCAAAATCTATTTCTAAGTTCTCTAAAGCATTAAGATATGTCGCACCTTGCTCAATAAACGTTTTACCAGCTTGGTCAGTAACAAAATTTTTAACACATACACTCGGTATATGTTCTATAAATGCCTGAGAATGTGTAGAGATGATAATTTGAATTTTTTTCTTAATTATTAAATCAAGGAAATAAGACAGCAATCTTTTTTGAGCACCTACATGTAAAGACAACTCAGGTTCATCTAGTAATAAAATAGTTCCAGATTGAATAGATGATAACTTATTTACAATATTTGCAACTATAAACTCACCACTGCCAGAGTTTGCTTCAGAATATACCTCACCTGAATTGAATATTATACTTGTTCCCCAAGTCCCACTAAAAAACCGATGCTCAATTATTTTTATTTCACCATAGTTTTTACCTAAAATCTCATTTATAACATTAACATTTTCTCTACTTATTTCTTTCAGTTTAGCTTTTTTACCATTATTATTCTTGGTGCTAATTGATTGTTGAACTTTCTTAGTAACCTTTTTTGCATACTCTACTTTTGATTTTAGATCCAACTTTGATGTTTGGTTATCAAAAAATGTGTTCTTTTCAAATGAGCCGATTAGAGATTTGAATTGTATATACACAATTTTAGTGAATGTTTTAACATTAGTGTTGTTTGATAAATAATTTTTTATTTCTTTATTTGTAGAAACAACTTCATCCGATTTAAAAGGAACCCAACTAAAGTGTTGCGTATTAATTTCTTTATATGAAACACCATCTAGCTTATAGCCAAACTCTGACGATCCTTGACCTTTAAATTTATCCCACTCAGTCTCAAAAAAGTAGTCATTTGGAGTTCGCTCTTTAGCCATAGACATGATCAGCTTAAGTAAGGTCGATTTTCCAGAACCATTTTTTCCGACCAAAATAGCTAACGGATGATCAAAACTTACATTTGAATTTTCACCAAACTGCCTAAAGTTATTGATCTTAAAATATTCAAGCTGATTTTTTATGATTCCTTTTGAATATAGTTCATCAATTGTTTTTATCTTTGATAACATCTGAACTCCAATTAAAAATATAACAGTGTCTTTTTAGAAGACATTATCTATATGATATTTTTATCAAATATATACACCATAGCAGTAACATACTGCTATGACTATCTTTATAATCCTAGCACTCACAAATTGCAGAACATGTCTGTATAGTCTTGAATGCTCAACTAGACTCATAGTCTGCCATTAGGAAAAGTAGGTCAAGAACTGACTTAGGAACGTATTCAGGAATTGAATGCCGAATGATCTTGGGGCAAAGGTAGCTTGAGTTTGCTGCCTATGTTAAGTCAACAATCTATTTCTCTGGATATCTTAATTGCATCTTCAATTTCAATTCCGAGGTATCTTATTGTGTTATCAATTTTTGTATGGCCAAGTAACAACTGGATGGCTCTAATATTTTTGGTTCGAGCATAAACCAAAGTCGCTTTCGTTCTTCTCATTGAATGAGTTCCGTATAGGCCAGAATCGAGACCCAACTGCATCTGCCCAGCATCTAATGATAGACCTATAATATGAATAGCTTATTGGTTGATTGGCTCGGCGCAAACTCGGAAATAAATAATCGCTAGATTGTAATGCGACTCCTTGAGTCCAACGGCTTATACTCTGTTGCGTTCGCGGTGTTATTTCAAATTGAACTTCCATTCCTGTTTTTTTCTGCGTTAATTGAACCCTTTCAAATACTTGATCGTGAGTAGCGACATCTCGAACTTTTAAATACAGTAAATCACATGATCTTAGTTTGCAATCTATAGCCAAATTAAGTAAGGCTAATTGCATCAAGTTGTTTTGAATTTCAATTCGAGTGCGGATACGCCAAATCTCTTCAAGTTTGAAAGGACGTTTCACGCCTGTAGCATTGTGGTTTAGTTCTGGTTTCATAGTAACCTCCTGTTTAAAGTCACTATGAGGATAGCGGATGTATTGCTGATTAGGGTTTGGACAAAAGTGTTTTAGAACCAGTATTAAAAATTATCCAAACGATGGTCGCTAATTACTTTAAACAAATACCTAACTAAATTTGTTCCTTGAACTACATGCGATTTAATTCCCATTCTTGTCGAAAAAATGCATTATTGAAGCAATAAAATATAAAAACCTATGTGTAAGGATATCTAGTGACTATAGCAAATCAAATAAGAAGCAAGTTACTTGAGTTGGAAGGAGGTGTTTTTCAAAGATTATGTGACGACTGGCTGCATCGTAAAGGTTATGAAAACATCAACTCTATAGGGATGATGAATACAACAGATAGAGTAACTAAAGGTACTCCTGACTGTTTATTTATTCAGCCTGATGGGTATTACGTTTTTTCAGAATACACAGTCCAACAAAATCGCCTTGCTGCAAAGCTTGAAGATGACATTAACAAGTGTTTCGACGAACAAAAAACAGGTATTAAAAGTGAGCAAATAAGCGAAATTATAATTTGCTATTTAGGAAATTTAACAACCAAAGAAATCAACCATTTAAAAAGTTTATGTCAGAAAAGACACGTAAGAGTTTGCTTAAATGGGCTCGATTCAATATCTTTAAGCATCCAAAATTGCTACCCCGTTTTATCAGAACAATATTTAGGATTAGCGCTTGATACAGGGCAACTGCTTTCCATAAATGACTTCGTCACTAGGTATGGAAAAAACAATCTCACAACGCCTATAGACAATAAGATACTGTTCCAAAGTGATGCTATTGACAAAGGTTTAGAACAGTTACGTCATTGGAGATTACTACTCGTTTCAGGGGCAGCAGGAGTTGGTAAAACACTATTTTCTGTCAATCTTGCATCGGCAATGCAAAAAAATAACCCAGCTTTAAAAGTGTATTGCTTATTTGACAAAGGTGCCGATTTAATAAGAGATATTACTGCACATTTTAGTGAACCCGGTGACTACTTAATATTTGTCGATGATGCTAACCGTTTGGATAGCCGGCTTGACTACATATTGCATTATTTAAACGAGAATGATGAAAACAGAACATTTCGTATTGTTGCAACAGTTAGAGATTACGCTCGTCACTCAGTAATTACCCAAGCCAGTAAATTCACCGAGGTTCAAGAACAAACAATTCAACCTTTGACAGATGAACAAATCAAAGAATTAGTAGTTGAGTTATTCGACATTAAAAACAGCGAGTATCAACAAAGAATTCAAGAAATATCAGGTGGGAACTCTAGATTGGCAATGATGGCTGCTAAAGTTGCTGTTGAGACGAATCAAATTCAATCTATACAGAATGTTGCATCACTATACGACGATTATTTTAGTCAAAATGAAAACATCAGAGAAGTAGTTGAAGATGACAAACTAATGACTGCTGCTTGTGCAATTTCATTCTTTAGAAAGATAGACAAGTTAAATGAGTCGCATATGGAGTGGCTGCAAAATTCATTTGGAATTTCACCAGAAGAATTTTGGGGGTATGTAGAAATTCTTCATAAAAAAGAACTAGTAGACTTGTATGAATATGAAGTAGTTAAAATTTCAGACCAAGTGCTATCTACCTACTTTTTTTACTTAGCTGTATTCGAGAGAAAAGTCATATCATTTTCGTTGATAGTCCATCATTTTTATCCAGGTTTTAACAGAACCATAGTTGATGCCTTAAACCCTGTTATTAGCGCTTTTGATCACAAGAAAATAGTCACTGAAATTAGATCGGAAATCGAAGGGATATTTAAAGAAATATCAAACTCTGGTGATTTAAAAAGTTCAATTGAGTTTTTAAATTCATTTTGGTTTGCCCTCCCGACAGAGACCTTAATTTTTGCCAATACACTGATATCTGAGATGCCAATAGTTGTTGAGTCTTGGGAAGATGAAGCCTTTGAAGAGGCTAAAACAGATGAAAACGAATACTCTGTAGTGTCCTTACTAAGCAGTTTCAGGAATTATGGTGTTGATGAGTTTAAAATGTCTTTTGATTTGCTATTGCAATACCTTTCAAAAAGCAAAGAATCTCTTGGTTTTGTAATCAAAACACTTACAGATAGATATAACTTTAAGCCTGATGATATGCTCTATGGGTACTATGTTCAGGCTCATGTTGTTGATACGTTAGTTGAACGAATTGAAAATGGTGCTAATCATCTATTTTCAAGGATATTTATTGTGTTAGCCAAGTCTTTTTTACAGGTAGAGCACACCGAACATAAGTGGGGACGCGGTGACACAATAACTATGATTACATATAGACTGGCCCCCGACGAATATCTAACTCCAATTAGGCAGAAGATATTTAAAAACTTAGCAATACTGATGTGTTTACCCGACTATGAACAATTAATTCAGGATATTTTTCAAGAATTAATAAGTCGACTAAGGTTTGAAGGGAAGGAAATGGCAGAAGCAGACTTGCCATTTATTACTGAGTTCTTTATTTCCAATTTAGACCCCAAAAACACGTCACATTGCCTGATCATGCAAGACGTTTGTGAGCATTTAGATGCTCTTGAGATTAAGTACCCTTCCAAATGGCAGTCTGAGTTCAATAATTCAACCATTGAGTTGTCGAATTTGCTTCTACAAGACAGGCATGAAATGCGTAAGCTAGATATGGGTTACGAAGAATATAAACAGTATCGACACCAATGTTTTGTTGATTACTTTTCAGATATAACAGTTGAAAAATTTATTGAATTTATGAGTCAGTGCGTTTCCTTACAGAACTCACTTTCTGGCAGGGAACGGGATTATTCACTCAACGTTGGCATTGAAATGAGTTTAAAAGCAATAGCCGAAAACCATCATGACCAAATCAATGAGATTGTATCTACATATATTGACTACGACGATACATTCAATATACACCCTGGCTCATTAATATTTAACCTATTCAAAACGTTAAGCAGTTCTGAAGTATGGGAATTAATAAACTGCAAGTCATACCGTTGGAAGAAATATTGGCGTTCATTTTATTTTTCAATGTTACCACAAGATGACATTAATGAAGATGAAACGCATTCGCTACTAATTCATCTAAACGATACACCTAGCAATGAACTTCCAACTTGGCTTGATTATTTATCTAAGTACCAATCTATAGATAAAGAAATTTATTTAAAAGTTGTACGTTTGTTAGTTGAAAAATCAAACGTAGACAACAATTACGCCTTCTCATTACGCCAGTTATTTAATAAAGATTGCGAGTTATTTGGCAAATGGTTTGAAGTTTTTAAATCAGATCCCCAACTTGTGTTTTCTGCGTATTTAGCAGCATTCAAAAATGAGAGATATTGTGACTATAATGGTGAAGCTTTGGCTTTACTTACCGAAGAAGATCCAAGTTTCATGAATAAAATAGTTGACTATATTTATGAAAATGAACGCTACCCTGATAAGCACACAAGCATGCCTGAGTTAACTTTTTTATGGGAAAGAGATAATTACTTAGATGCAGTGGAGCGATATGGTAAATATGTATACATCAAAGAGCAAGACTCTTACAGCTTTGGGAGTAATATATTTACTAAATTATTTTCAAAGGAAAAAGGAAGAGCCGAGCCTGACGAATTAATGGTCAAAAAGCAGGATTTTATAAAACATACAGTTCGAAATAACATTGACGATATTGGTTATATTTGTTTTATATTCAAAGCAGCAAATTTTATGGGACAGAGCTTTAGGCGTGAGTTGTTAGGTATCTTCCTACAACACAATAAAAAAATTGATGACTTTAAAAAGCTTGAGTATGAGCCAACGAGCAGAAGCTGGTCAGGAAGCCTAGTCCCCACATTGGAAAAAGAAAAGAATTACCTTATCACGCTATTACCTTTGTTAAATTCTGTTGATTTATTAGAACATCGTTCAAATATCGAAAAACGCATAGAGTATAAATTAAAGTATATTGAGTCTGAGAAGAAACGTGATTTCTTGGAAAGTCGGCAATAATCCAACGTATACCATTGTGTAAGCCGAACTCTGCTTTAGGACTTGTTTGAATAGTCGTATACCAAAATGCAATATGAGTTTTTGAGTAACTCGTTTTGGCAAATGCCTCAAAAGAGCGATTAACGGAAGTTCAGCTTTTGCCTAATAATGGTAAAATGATGCTAATTGAATAAGAGAATCTGCTTATGAAAACCATAGGAAAGCTGGCTAAAGAACTAGACATAAACGTAGAAACAGTCCGATTCTATGAACGTAAAGGGCTAATCGAACAGCCACCAAAACCTGATAGTGGTTACCGCATGTATGACAACACCCATGTCAGCCAACTTAAATTCATATTAAAAGCTAAAGCTTTAGGCTTTACACTTGATGAAGTCGCTTCGCTTATGTCGATGAGTGGAAACTGTGCTGATGTAGAATCAATGGGTTTACAAAAACTTAAATTAATACGAGATAAAATTGCTGACTTGCAGCGGCTAGAACATGTGATTCAAGATATGACAAACTCTTGTAAAGCCAACCAAGACCCTAATTCCTGTCCAATAATAAATTCGCTCAATTAGCTGTTGACTCCGTACCTATGTACAGAGTTTAAACTACCTCAAAAGTAGAGGTAATTATGATTAATAAAATTCTAGATAAAGTAGGCTCAGGTGGCATTTGGCTAGCCGCACTTAGCTGCACAGCATGTTTTCCAGCACTCGGTTCACTAGCATCAGCTCTAGGGCTTGGTTTCCTGTCTCATTTTGAAGGAATAGCGGTTAATACCTTATTACCATTATTTGCTGCGCTCGCTTTATTTATCAACTCGTATAACTGGTATCAACATAAGCAAGTGGTAAGAGGCATATTAAGTGTTATTGGGCCAATTGCAGTATTGCTGACTCTTTTTCCGTTGTGGCAATACGACTGGAGCACTTACTTATTTTACTTTGGGATCACATGGATGGCATTTATGTCAGTGTTGGATATCATTAAGCCAGTTAAGGAACCCGTATGCAATATATAGAATTCGAATCTAAGATTACTTGTCCCGAATGCGGATATAGTAAGGTCGAGGCCATGCCAACAAATGCCTGCCAGTGGTATTACGAATGTGAAGGGTGCAAAGCGTTACTCAAGCCATTAAAAGGTGATTGTTGCGTTTATTGCTCTTACGGGACCGTTAAATGCCCACCTATTCAAGAAGGAAGCAGTTGCTGCAATAAATCTTAAGGTCTGCTTTTGGCATAGAGCCGTCCTTCGGCTCTAAATTGTTTCTGTCCAAAAATGAGTCAGTGCGAGAGTCTGCTTTCGACCATTTGAGCCTTAGCTATAATCAAAGTTGATAGACCGCTATTGGCACAAAGCAGAGCTATCTTCCAATTTATTCAAAAGTTATTTGTCGGACAGATTTTATTAAACTCGAACCTAGAATTAAAAAAGATCATCTATGGTAATTTTTTTATCCTTAGAGTTAACTTTTCTTTGGTCAAGAATTGTTTCCCAACCAGCATTTTGATCGGGTTCAATTATGTCGTTTAAATCAATGTGTGAAAGAGAAAATGGGTTTTCTTTTCCTAATTTCAGCAGTTCAGCTGCATATTGTAGTGATTTTATACTGAGTTGATGTTCATTTGCTTTAAGTGATTTTTTAACTGCATAATTAATCAATAGCATTATTTGACGCAAATTTCCTTTCGATGCAACATAAATCGCTTTTGCAATATTTGGGTCACTTGCTAAGCTGGATATTTTATCGAAGGGAAGCGCTTTATCAATTGCGTTAATAAAGCTTAAATAATATTCACGATTCTTTTTCGATTTGATTCTGAACGGCTCCAAACATTGGCGTAATAAAAATCTACCCGACAATTGTTTATTGGCTTGGAGGATAAGCTCTGAATATGGTAACCCGAATAAAATGATTGGGATTTTCACTCTTATTATTAGCATCTTTAACCAATCCGCGACGCGAAATAATACTTTTTTAGATTTAAATTCAATCATATGCTGAAATTCGTCAATTATAATCATTTCAACGCCACAGTTTTTAATCAGTATACAAAGTTTCGCTGTTAATTCGATAATATTGTTAGTTTTAGAGTAAAAAGGGTCTCCAAGATCGTATAGTAATTGTTGAGCGGCTGACACTGGCGTCGCGTTTTCTGGTAAAGTCGTTGAAAGAAGAGGGATTTTCGATGAGTTGATAGTTTCAACAGGAGGTATTTGTTTAATATAATGCTCAATTAAAGTCGTTTTACCTGCACCAGTATCGCCTGTAACTAACATACACAATGGGTCGTTTGTTACCTTACTGTCCTGACAGCAATCATCCATTAGTTCTAGTATTTCTTTGAGCTTGGGAGTCAGTACAAAGATGGATTTTAAATTCACTGCAATGTTATTAGGTTGCATTGATTGGCTGTTAGAAGTTAGGTTAACCATCTTCTATTACCGAGGTCCAATTATCATCAAAACTCCAGTCATCATCAGATTCTGTTGGGGTTGCAGCTTTCTCTGAGTTTTTGACTAGTGCCACATTATTATCTTTTTCAATATACCTGCTGGCGCGCTTTTTACCTGTTATTTTTGTTTTTTTACTGGAGATAGATTCCTCAATTATGCTTCGTATTTTAATACGGGCTTCAATCAAGTCATTGATATCGAAATTCTCTTTTACGTGCTTACGTAAATATTTGACATGTAGTTTATGAGACCATAAAGATAAACCATTTGTGTATTCAGTATCGACAGCGGGCACTATAATATATATTTCTTTTGATTGGTCTAAAACATAGATGAAACTAAGATCCTCGGGGTTATATTTTATCTGTACAGAATGATCTCCGTGAGTAGCTCTCATTAGTGCTAATTCATCACTATGGTATCGCAAGTAATTGAATGTAATACCTTCTTTACGTAATCGACCTGATTTGATGTGGCCGAGATGGAAGTCTAACTCTTGCTCGGAGCCTTCAAACTCCATAGGCGGAAATTTAGTGACTGCCTTTCTCCAAGAAACAGATGGTATATTGGTATTCCTGCTATTGGGTGAATTTAGATAAACATCCACAACCCATGTAGCAACGATTTCTTTCAAAGCAGACAATGTTAAAACTGAAAAATTTTGAGAGTTATAGTCTTCACGTTCAAAAATATTTGAAAATGACTTACCTGGTATCTCTGTAAATATCTCACGATTTAGAGTGCCAAAATATCGTTCAATATTAGGCTTACGCCAAGGTTTCGATTTTCCGTGATGTTTTATATCTATATTTAATTCAAAACATATGTTATCAAAAATAGGGCTCCAGAATTCAGTAGCATTGTCCACCACTATTTGTTCAGGGATGCCAGAGCACAGCCACTCATTTTTGATTTGAGGATAAGTTTTTTTTAGCCAGGTTTTAGGGAGGATTGCATTTTTTAACGCGTAGGCAACAGATACTAAGCTAGGGGGTTCAAAGCCAATGTAATACCCAATTATCGATTTTGTGCAGTTATCATATAACGCAGTCAAATAGGGTCTACCTATTGGAAGCATATATTCATCATCAATAATAAATAGGTCTAAAGGTGTATGGTCGATCTCAACATGTTCGAGTACTCTTGTACTCTTGATTATCATGCCGACTTTTTGAAATTCTTGATCGGCTTTTCTTTTTCCTTTTATTGCGGCCATCTTGTCATATGGAGAAACAGCATTAAATCGTTTTCTTAGCGTTTCATAAGAGGGGGTTAACAGTTTAGCCCCTGTATTTTTATTATACAGAAAAATTACCTCTTCTAGATACCTATGTCCGCTTGCTATCGAAGGACGTTCAGCGCACAGCAGCCTCTTTAGAGCCTTTTGAATGAATTCTTCTGTTAACTCAGGCACTTTAGCAGAGCTGTTACCTGTTTTTTTACGAGGTATAAGCGCAACTATTTTTCGCCCCGACTTTTGAAAAGCGTCGTGCCATCTAGCTATGGTACGCCAGTTTGGCTTTTCACCTCCCAAACTTAAATGGATTTTTGATAGAGGAGCATCTAGTGATTTTTGCGAGAAAGTATGGATATTGAGATGATATAATTCTTTTAACCAAGAGTGTCTGTAAATTGCAATTTGCTGTGCTTCCTCCGAAAATGCGGTGATGTCAGTAAACTCTATATCATTGCCAAGCTTTGAAATTTCTACCGTAGCTTCTTGTATCTTCTCTTCATCCGATGAGGGGTTATTACTTCCAGTGAAAAAAGAATCAAATGAGCTGGCCATTGTAAACGAGCTCACTATCCAATGCTAAAGGTTTTAACAGGTTTGATTGCAAGATATCTTTTGCCAATAGGTCTGCAATTGAAGGGATGATCTCTGAAAAAGAAGTGTTTGTTTTTTCAATAAGATCAGATAATTTGAACTTTTCAGCAGCTGTTATGAGTTTTAATAGCTGCTTTTGAAATTGACTTAGATAGTTGTGAATTCTTTGGTATCTGTGAAGTAATTTTAAATTATTGAGGAGAGGCGCTTGCCTAATTTGTTTATCAGTTATTAGTTCTAATTTTTTCCCTAAAGTGAGTGATGCGGCCTGCATTGCCTGGAATTTTAGTCGAAATTCATCAGAGATAGTTAAACCGTATGGTTTTACTTCATAAAAGATTTCTTCTCCAGTACGTATTCTAACTATAAAGTCAGGGGTATAACTATGGGATTTGCCATTTAACTCGTATTTGAAACCCAGAGGCTGTTCTTTAAATGCAGTTATCTGGCTAGCAAATTCGAAATGAAAGCATGCGTCATATTCCAGACAGGATTCAACTCGCATAATCCGGTTGCATTTTTGGCTTGAAAATTTATTGATATTCTTACAAGTCGATTTTTGTATAACACGTTCGTACATTTGCATTTTAACCAAAATGTAATAAACTTACGTAAGAATTGTTCAAAAAATAGGCTTTTTCAAGTTATGGTTGTGATTTGTCAGCTTATGGTTGTATCAACAAAATATTAAAAAATTTGGGTGGTAACCTTACCAGCTACACCTCGGCACATGAGTCATCTGCTGTGGCTGCTCCCTTCCGGGCCTGACCAAGTTCACAAACTATCATTGCGAGGGAACCAATAAGGTCACCATAATGTGGACGAGTGCATTATCCATAATGTACTTAATTTATCAAGGCTTATTATTCGTTTATGGTTCGATCGCTTAATATTGCAGCAATATGCTAGATATCTATGGGGTTAGTAACTCGCAATTGTGAATCTTTTGGGTATAATCGACCCATATTTTTTCATCACGAATTTAGCATAGAGCGAGATAATGGAAAGTTTAACCATTCAGCCAATCTCCCACGTTAGTGGCGAGGTGACCATTCCAGGTTCAAAAAGTTTATCCAACCGTATTTTATTATTAGCGGCGTTAGCCCAAGGCGAAACGCACATTACCAATTTATTAGACAGTGATGATATTCGTCATATGTTAAATGCACTTAAAATTTTGGGTGTGGATTATAAATTATCTGAAGATAAATCAGAATGTACTGTAACAGGCGTTGCGGGTGCGTTAAATTTTGATGGTGCGGCAGAGTTATTCTTAGGTAATGCAGGTACGGCTATGCGTCCACTTGCTGCTGCTTTATGTCTTGGTAATGGTGAGTTCACTTTAACTGGTGAGCCAAGAATGTTTGAACGTCCAATCGGGCATTTAGTCGATGCACTAAATCAAGTTGGTGCTGATATTCAGTATTTGAAAGACGAAGGTTTCCCACCACTTAAAATTAATGCTAAAGGCTTAACGGGTGGCCGAGTTGAGATTCAAGGTAGTATTTCGAGTCAATTTTTAACTGCGTTATTGATGGCTGCGCCATTAGCAACGGGTGATATGGAAATTGTGGTTATTGATGAATTAGTTTCTAAGCCTTATATCGAAATTACTTTGCATTTAATGCAGCAATTTGGCATTGAGGTGGAAAATGATAATTTCCAAACTTTCCGTGTTAAAGGTAACCAAACTTATCAAGCTCCGGGCCGTATTTTAGTGGAAGGCGATGCGTCTTCTGCTTCATACTTTTTAGCAGCTGCTGCAATTAAAGGCGGTACAATTAAAGTAAATGGCGTCGGTAATAAGAGCGTGCAAGGCGATGCAAGATTTGCTGAAGTACTTGAAATGATGGGTGCAAAGGTTGAGTGGGCTGATGAGTCTATTACAGTAACTGGCACAGGTCAGCTTAAAGCGGTTGATGTTGATTTAAATCACATCCCAGATGCGGCAATGACAATTGCCACAGCGGCTTTGTTTGCTGAAGGCACAACTGCGATTCGTAATATTTATAACTGGCGCGTAAAAGAAACGGATCGCTTATATGCGATGGCAACTGAGCTACGTAAAGTAGGTGCGACAGTTGAAGAAGGTGAAGATTACATTGTTATTGTGCCGCCAGCTGAAATTACAACAGCTGCGATTGATACTTATGATGATCACCGTATTGCTATGTGTTTTTCGTTAGCGGCTATGGGTAAAAACCCTATGATTATTAACGATCCAAAATGTACGCGTAAAACTTTCCCGACTTATTTTGATTTATTCGAGTCTGTTGTTACTCGTAGCTAATCATTTAAAAGTGATATGGTTAATTGCCATATCACTTTTGCTTTTCTTGGTTTATCCCAGTTCAAAAATAATATACAGATAAACTCGCCTTAGGTTAAAGACTCTTCATATACTCTACGAGTAACCATCTCTCATCATCTGTTAGTGCAGGTAAAATATTACCATCACTGAGTGTAATATCTTGTGTGCCGTACTCGTGTCCAGCGTTGCTGTTGGCGACTTTACTTGTATCAAATACAAAGCCTTCATAACCTTGGCTAACAAAGCCGACTTTGACTGGATCAAATTTTCGGCTACCGACAATAAACTGTTCAGGTCGACATGTTTCTTGCTGAAATTTAGCTGGGCTGCATTTTGGTAGCAGTAATTGGTATAAACTGGGCACCGAGCCATTGTGTAAATAAGGCGCTGTTGCCCAAATGCCATTAAGCGGTCTTGCTTTGTATGCATTAAGAGATGCAAAAGGATCGGCAGTTGTATCTGCTTGGTAGTTACCGCGCTTAATGCTTTCTTTGATGTCGTTATCAAAAAATGTTGCACCTAGGTTGTATACCCAGTCTAACCATTTATTGACTAGCCCTTTATCTGGATCTGGTGTTGCGACTACGTTTTTAGTTGCACTGGTTAGTATGCTGGCAACTGCTGTTTTTTCTTCTAATAAAATATTGCCAACTTCTGTGGGTAAGTAAATGCCTTCGACTATGCCAGAGTAGCCGGTATAACTTGTGCTATTTTTGGCCATTTGGCTATCCGTTTGTATTTCACTTAACTGACTCATTTGCGCGACTACTTTGCGATTTGGGTTATCTCTTTCAATTCCTAAATGGCAACTTTGGCAATGTTGAACGAAGAGTTTTTTACCGAGTTTAGCTTTTGTTTTGTCTATTTTAGGCAATACAGCTTCAGGCCAAATAGGGGATTGCAGCGATTTTAATTGGGACTCTATCAGTCTTAAATTATTTACGTCGACAGACGAAGTAAAATCAGTATAGGCTCCGTTTTCGTTTTTTACTTGGTTGCCCAAAAGCGTAGAAAAATTCCAGCCTTGGCGCTCTTTCCAATCTAGAATTGCGAAAACGCCCATGACTTCGCCTGTGTTACGCCCAACCGCACCGACACCTGCGTTAGCAGCAATACCATTCCATTGTACATAGTCGTGTTGCGCTATATCCCATAAAAAGGGGTATGAGACAGGCGCATTTGCTGGGTTAAACAGTTCGTCTTTTAATTGTCTCAGTTGGTTCAAACTCGCTAATTGTTGTTTTTGTGATTCGCTGTCGGTTGTTGGAGCATTTAAGTTTAAATCAGCCACAAAGGTTTCTAGCAAATGGGTGATTTCATTTGAGTTGACTATGCCGTTGTCGAGTTTCGCTAAAACTTGCTCTGCATCTTGCTCGGGCAGGGCGTTATTAATGGCTTTGGTTAGGTGTTTTTTGTTGAGTGTATGCTGTAATACTCTGTTAAATATACGGCCAAAGGCATCTAATCTAGCATAGCCGTATTGAGTCGCGCTGCGGTTAACAAAATTGTATAAGCTGACTTGAGTTGCGTATTTTTTAAGATCTTCTTCTACTTGTTCTGAGGTGTCGTACTGGCTGGTTTCTAGTATGCTTTTTTCTTGGTTTGCTAACAAAATACGCTCGATAAAGCGCGCTTTTTTACTCGGTTGATTCAGGGTTGTGGTGAGCGCAGCTTCTAGCTCTATCATGAATTGATCCATATTGGCCATAGCAGGTGCACCATCAACTCGGATCGCAGTTTTGTTATATACAATTTGGTTGGTGTGACAGGCGGCGCAGGTGAAGCCTAAATAAGTTTTATCTTGATATGTGTCTTTTACCATGCCCAAAGGCAGCGCATCTGGATTTAATTTACTTGCTTGCTGAGGAATGTAACGATACTTGTCCATATTGGCGTTAGCGCGGAATAGTTGTTCGCTACTTGCTTGTTCTATATGAATAAAAAAGTCATACGGAAGTAGGGCAGAGCCTTGGGTTGCATTGTAGTACCACATGCTTTGCTCGGTTGACCAGCCTTGCCATTTCTGCCCTGTAGCAGTGTTTTGTGAATCCCAATCGCTAAAGTTTTCACTTGGGTAAACTAGAGTAAAACCGTCGCCAAATTGGCTTTCGGATAAAATTTCGGCCCCTCTGTTAGGTGCGTTGTCGCTAAACATTGCTTGGTATTTCCAGCTTAAAGAAAAACCAGTAATGATGACTAATGCAATTAATAAAACGCCAATGGATTTACTGGCTGCTTTTAAATGAGGAAATTTTCTTGGGTTTGTCATTTAACTATCCTTGTTAATTAGGGCTGAATAGGCGGCATTTAAAGTTAGTTTAAATGCCGTTATTTCGTTTTAATTATGTTGAATCATTTTCCAATCGTTATTTTCAAATTTAACTTCGGTAAACGGCCAGTAGTGATTGTCGAGTTTTAGTGTTTGCACTGCAATGTTATTGCTAAAGTCGATAGTTTTGATTAATACTGAATCTTGATGCTGCTTGTGTTTCACTGCTTGAATAAAATCTTCTGTATTATCAATGGTTTTACCATCAATTTCTATAATTCGTCTCATCGCATAAATGCTGTAGCGGGTGGCAGGTGAACCATAGTTGTAACTGGCTATGTACAAGCCTTTAGTACCAACATGCGCTTGAAGTTGCGCGGCTCTGTGTGGCGTATGTAAATACATGCCGGACCAATATAAAACCTGTTCAATATCGACACCATTAAGGGCTGTGGTTTTGATCTGCTTAGTGTCGACTTTGCCGGCTCTAAAATAAGTCACCTCTACTTCCTGTTTTTGAGTTAGTTTTTCAACTTGTCTGAAGCTGGAAACGGGGTTGCCATCAATCGCGAGTAAAATATCGCCACGTTTTAATAACTCGCTGCTAGGTGTGTCTGCTGCAATGTTATAGATAGCTAGCAGCTTTTGCGATTCTGGATTACTCGCTAAAATTTTACTCAGCCAATCTTTTGGTAAACCACGCTTAACTGCATATATAGGTGGGATTTGATTTAGGCTTAGTTCCAGTGAATAAACGGGTTTGCTATGTTGAGCTAAGTCGATTATTTCATGGATGAATTCTGCCAAAATACCGGCTGAAAGCTCTACAAGATCTGAGCCGTTTTGACCGCTTTCTTCAAAAGTAGACCAAAGCGCAGCGACTTCGCCTTGTTGATTTAATAAAACGCCGTCTATCACATTGTTTGGGTTAACTAGGTGAACTACCTCTAAGTTTTGTTGAATATGTTGAGGGACTCTAAATTCGCGTAAAAGCATTTGTTGAACCAGATCCACTTGAGTACTGCGGTACTCTAATTCGCCATCATAATTTAAACCAACTTGAATAACAGGATCGTCACGTTTTAGAGTCTTTTTACTGATTTTTGCTGGGGTTATACGTGCATTTTCGATTTGTTCTGGCTGATAAGAAATAAGCGCTAGGTTATGAATTGGGTGTAAATATTCAATCTTAGCGTCTAGTTCTACTTGGTTATTAAAAATGATTTTTGCATCGCCTAAGTGGCTAAATACTACAGATTTATCCACTATCACCCAGCCTTTTTTCGCATCGACCACTAAACCTGTTCCATATCTTCCGACATTATTGCGGCGTCCTTGAATTGAGTATGGGCTAGAGAATTTAACTTGCACTAAGGATGACTGAATTTGGGTCAGTAAATCTGTGTTCTGTTGCGCTTTTGAATTTGTAACTAGCTTCTCTTTAATGCTTTTTTTGCTATTGGTTACTGCGGTTAAATTAGCACACGGCCAATAACCTAGCTCGATATTTTGTTTGCAATAGCTATATTCAAACCAGTTCCGATTAATTTCGACCAGAGCATAATTAGAAACGGTTGGGTTTTGTAAACTGGTGTAGCGTAAGTGGACTTTTTCGCCATCTGCTATTTTGTTTATTTCCGTTTTAAATTGTTCTAGGTTATTGATTTTTATGTCGTTAAGCTCGGTGATTAAACTATAGCTAGGTATGCCTGCTTGTTTAAAATCGCCGGCATTTTGGGCTAAATAAACCCCAGCGACAGGTAAATTAAAGTGTCTTGCTTGTTGATATGATAAGTCGTGAAAAATGTTATTCGACATCTTTAAATAAGATTTAGGTAACAGCTGCTCAAGATCGTCTACTTTAACATCGACTGTTACTAACTCGCTTTGTCTTTGCACTGTCATGCTGATCGATTGGCCAATATTATCGTTGAAGAAAGATTCAAGTTGGATAAAGTTGAGAATGGCTTGGTCGTTTATTTTTAATAAAATATCGCCAACCGCTAAATTGTTTGCCGCTGAGCTGGCTGGAATTATTGATTTTATCACCAGTAGGCCTTTAGCTGCTGTATCTATTTGTCGGTACTGGGTTTCTTGCTCACTGGATAAGCCTAGTCGTTTTAACTCGCTAAACGCAGACAATTCAAAGGTGGTTTGAATTGTCCCTCGGCTGATAGCTTGGCCTTGTTGTAATTTTTCTAGTGCTCTTTGCACTTGGTATAAAGGTAAATAAAAGGCATTGGCTGATTTAGATTGGCTACCAGCATTTAAAGCAACTGCTTCGCCTTTTATATTAATCACAGGTGAACCTGACGACCCACCGGTTGAAGCGGTTGCCGCTTGAATGTAAAAGGTATTAAAGTCGTTATATCTGCCTAGGCCATAATTGGGGGCGTCTCTGTCTAATCTTGAGATAGTACCATCCAAAATGGCTACTTTTTGCCCTGCGTCGTTGCCTATAATTCTGATTTCTTGGCCGACATGAGCGCTGTTAGGGTTTAAGCTAAATTCATGTGGTTGAATATGTTTAAGTTGTTCAGGTTTGTATTGGTAAAAGCCAAAATCATGCACAGGATCTATATAAACAGGGGTTAATTCAACTTCTTCATTATTGATAAAAATAGCCTTAGCTGTCACTGGACCTGGCGTAACCACATGGCGGTTAGTCAATATAAGACCTTTAGCCTTATCAACCACAAAACCCGTTGCTGTGCTGCTACTATTCCATTTTCCATCAAAGCTAACGGGCACATCCATTTGTATCGAGACAACGCCATTGGATACTCTTTTTACAGTTTTATTCCAATTATTAGGAGATGTTTGATTTGATGTTGAGACACAGGCTGTTGTAATGAGCGCGGTAAATAAGACTAAGCTAGTTTTAAAAGTGCGAAATTGAATCATTCATTTATTCCATTTTATTATTTATTTGGCGTGTCAGTTAAAGATTGTTTAAATCTTCAACTGAGGCTAAGCCATAACGTTTATTGTCCGTTTATAGGGTTAAATAGTTTAATATTTCCGTAAAGTTAGTGTATTCCCTCTTTGGCTAAACTCAATTCTTTTTAGTGCGCTCATACCTAGCAATATGGTGTTTTCCATATAAGGGTTGATGCTGGCAGAGACGTTTCTGAGTTTGATATCGCCAATTTCGAGTAAATCGATTCGGGTTTGATACACTTCAATATTACCGTTTGCAGTTGATGCTATATGTTTAGGTCCATATGGCAGACCAATTTCTTGCGCGATAGTTTCAGGAATAGATACGCTAGTTGCACCAGTATCGAGTAAAAACTTAACTTGTTTTTGGTTGATATAGCCGTTGGTTACATAATGGCCGCTGGCGTTACGCTTTAACTTTACTTCGATTGCGCCTTGATAAAATTCGCTATCAGGGTTTTGGTTCGGGTTTTCTTTCCTGTTAAGATAGCCTTGAAAAAAATAAGTAAGTAAACCGACAGCAAGAATCCATGCGACATAACTCATTGCGCGTCCAGTTTTTTGGTTCAAATCAGGCTCATTCATGGCTAAGTATCTAAATTCATTAATTAATCATCAGCATATTTATCAAAATGCCGTTTATCGTCATTCTCCTCATTTTAACCAAAGACCAGAGAAAATAGCGATAAGTTTATTGGTTATCCATTGTATTTCTTTGCCTGAAGGTCAATTCGGTTTAAATCACATAGACGATTTATTTTTAGGCTGCATTAATTGCAATGCTCATCCCGACTTTAAAGATTTAGCTGGTTTGGAAGTTTCTGCGCATATACTGATTAGGCGTGACGGCCAAGTCATTCAATATGTGCCTTTTGATAAAAGGGCATGGCATGCTGGGGTATCTGAATTTAATGGTGTGCCAAACTGTAATGATTTTTCAATTGGTATAGAGTTAGAAGGGTGTGACAATTTAGCTTACGAAGATATACAATATAAAACGTTGGCAGAGCTAACCAAAGAAATTCAAATAAGGTATCCTGACATTACACAACAAAGAATTGTGGGTCATAGTGATATTGCCCCAGGGCGAAAAACGGATCCAGGCAAGGCTTTTGACTGGGAACACTATTTTTCCCTGATAGATTAACAAGCAGTTAACTTTAAAATTAAGGGTACAGCCCTAGAAAAGGAATGATTATGACACTTATTAGTATCATATTAGTGGTATTGATTGAGCGAACTTTTAGCCTAAACCAATACTTCCATTACAAGTTTTACTTCGCCCATTATCAGAAATTATTCCAGCAAAAGATCGGTTTTAATAAAAACTGGCAAGCAGAGCAGTACTTGTTGGTTTGGGTTGCGATACCTGTATTACTGGTTGTGCTGGTGGCTATGATGCTTTCTGGTAGTACGCTAGGTTGGTTATTTAATATTGCTATTTTGTATTTGTGCTTTGGCTGCCCTGCACATCGTCAGGCTTACAAGCAATATTTAGCTGCGGCGAGTCGCGATGATAAACAAGCTTGTCTCAAGTATGCAGAGCAACTCAGCCAAGGGTTTTCGAGCAAAGACGATGATCAAATTCAACCAAAAGCTGATCTCAGTGACGAAGTAGAAGAGGTTAAGCAAGAAACGCCTTCAATTGTTGAAGCCTCTGTTATTGCCGCTGAGCAGAAAGATATAGAGACTGTCGCTGTTGAACCAAATGAAGATGCATCCGAAGCAAAAGCGAGTGAATGCGAAACCTTAGGTCAAACTTTAGTTTGGTTGAACTTTAGCCATTATTTTGCCGTGATTTTTTGGTTTATTCTACTCGGCGCGCCTGGGGCTGTGTTATATGTGTTTACCCGAGCAATGTCCAAGTTAGATTCGCAAGAAGCTAGATTAACCGATATACAAAATGTGGCTAAGCGTTTACACCATATTTTAAATTGGTTACCTGCGCGTATAACTGGCTTTGCGATTTTGTTTGTCGGCCATTTTTCGCGCGCGCTACCTATTTGGTTAGCAGGCTTGGTTAAGCCTTGTGCAGATGCGCGTGAGTATTTAACGAGTATCGCTGTTGCCGCTGAAACGGTTGATTGTCCAGAGTGCGATTATATGACAGAGCCGTTTACTATGTTGAAACTAGCCAAACGTGCATTTTTATTTATATTAAGCGTTATTGCGATATTAAGTATTGCAGGTTGGATTTAGTCAATTCTATTAGTTTATATGTGTGAGCTTATATGTATTGCTCTATGGTATTGTTTATCAGCTCAGATTTAAACTGACCGTTTATCCAGATTACAATCTGTGACCGCCAGTTTAACTTTTTTAAATTGTTGTAAAAACTTGGGTTAGTTAGCCCAAGTTTTTTGCTCTTATCCGCGTTTCTAGTCAGCTCCTTAAATTATATTGTTTCATAATTATTTACCAAAATTAAACTTGTTTTAATTAATAAGTGGATGTTAAATATTATGATCTATCAATAAATCTTTAGCTTGTTTTGTTTTACTAATTTACTACCTAAATCAATAAAATTCATTATTAATCAATGTTTTGAGTTTTATTCCATCTTTTTGAACTTCCCTATTTGCCACCGGTAGACAAAAAGTTAATCCGTGCTGTTGATTTTATTTGCTACCGGTGGCAGAATGAGTTTGAATATTTTTATTAACAAGTTTTTAAACTAAGGTTAATTCAAACGTAATTAATGCCCCGGGAGGCTCTAGGCATGAAGAACTGGCAATTGAAATCTTTAGCTGTCGCAATTGGCGTCGCGCTAGCTTCACCCATATACGCAGCTGAAGCTGATGAAGAGGTTGTGGAAGTAGAGGCTTCTAAACGATCGAATGCTGAAACAGATGACCCAATGGAAGTTATTTCAGTAACAGGTGTGCAATATAGCGATCAAAAAGCACGTTTAATCGAACGTGATAAAAAACAATTTAGCTCTGTTGTATCCACCGATGATATAGGTAATTTTGTCGACCAAAATGTGGCCGAATCTTTAAGACGTTTACCTGGAGTTACATTACAACGCCAAGAAGGTGAAGGTAAGTTTATTTCGGTTCGTGGCTTAGGACCTCAGTTTGTCTCGGTAAATATGAATGGCGCCCAAATGGCTGGTGGTGGCGACGAGCGTAAAGTCGGTTTAGATGCACTTGCTGGCGATGCGTTAGGCTCAATTGAGGTGGTTAAAACCTTAACGCCCGATATGAACTTAAATTCAATAGGTGGTGCAGTTAATGTAAAAGCGATTTCAGCTTATGAGCGTGGCAAAAATACGCTTAAGTTGAAAGCTCAAGCTGCATATTCTGATTTACGAGAGGAGGTATCACCTAAATTTAGCCTGGATGGCACTCAGTTTTTGTTTGATAAAAAAGTGGGTTTAGGTTTTGTTGTTTCATCTGAAAAGCGTAGCTCGGTTGTCAACGAAAACCGTCATCACAGTACAAATGAAATGGAAAGCGTTAGGCAAAATTTCACTCAAATTAATACAGATACAGATGAAGGAAAAGCGCTACATCAAGCGACTGTTGCTGCTAATCCTGAAATTATTATTCCGCAAGAATTTGAAATTAGACAAGAGTTAGCAGACAGAGAAAGAAACACGGCGGCTTTAAATATTGAATTTAAGCCGAATGAAACGTCTAGCTTTTTTGTAACTGGTAACTATGTGTCTTACACGGATGAAGATGTCGCTCGCCGTGAATTTTATCGTTTTGGTTCTGGTACAGGCGACACTGAAGTGCTTTATGTTAATGATGAAACTAAAGAGTTCATCTTGTCGGATACCGATATGCAGCACCAGTATTTTATCCAGACGGCTAAAAATGAAACCACAACTTTCAATTTTGGTGGCGAGCATTTAGTTGGTGATGCGTGGACGATTGATTATGATTACACAAGCTCTAAATCAGTTGAAGACGGCTCTGGTGACAGACGTGTTCAATTTCGTGAACGTGACTTAATCACTTATGGTCAGGCGCATGCTAATCGTATCGACGTGAAAATCTTATCTGAGTCCGATTTGGGTCAATACAGAACGGATTTAACAGATTTAACCGTTTATGATGATGATCCAGATACAGAACAACTGCCAACTTACGGTATACCTGCGAATCAAGGTGGCGGCAATATCAATGATCCAAGTCAGCTCGTTTTCGATAATTTATTTTTAGAAGATAGTAAACGTACCGACAAAATCGATACTTTTAATTTTAATGTTAAGTATGATTTTTTAGACTCAGATTGGCTTTATTACATCAAAGCGGGAATTTCAACGAGTTCTCGTGAAAATGAAATAGATAAAAATAGATGGAGCTTTATTCCAGATGCAACGGCTTGTAATGGCGATGTGTTGTGTGAGGATGCTGTTGGGATTAGCCATGCAGGTGTTGAAGCGTTAGGTTTTGAGTTGGCGATACCTGAAAACAGTGATTTTAACTATCCATTTGTTAGTCAAGCCGCTTTAGAATATTTAGTGGATCAAGTTGAGCCAACTAAAGATCTATTAACAGAAGGCGACGAAAGTTACGTTAGTCTTGGTAGTGATTACTCTCTGACAGAAGATACAAAAGAAGCTTATGTTATGGGGGAAGTGGAGCTAGCGGAACGCTTAACCATGATTACGGGTGTACGATATGTTGCAACTGAATACGCCTCTACCGGTTATATGACTTTACGTAATGACCAATTTATCTTTAATGATAGTGCAGGGTACGGCATTGATATTTTTAAAGCGTTACCTGATGCGTCTATTAAGTACAGTGAGTTTTTCCCAAGTGTTCATTTAAGATATGAGCCAAGTGATAGTGTACTGATTAGGGGCGCAGTTTGGACTAGTTATACTCGTCCAACTTTTAAACAAAGCCGTGCATTTGCTCAGTTTGATAGCCGCATTGAGCTTTGCGCACCTAGCCCTAAAAGTGATGGTAGCCAAGACTGCGCAACCGATCCTGAAGATTTTGAAAACTTCTCAACGCTCGAACTTGAAAATTATACTCTAGGGGCAAGCAATACTTTAAACATAGGTAACCCCAACTTAATTCCAATGACAGCGGTTAATTATGATGCATCTGTCAGTTGGTATCATTCAGAAGACTTGTTCGTTGAAGCTGCTATTTTCTATAAAGATATTTCTAATTTTATTGTTGATGTAAGAGGGGCAACTAAGTCTTTTGATGACTTACCTTTAACTTTACCAATTAATCAAGTTGAAGAATTTATTATTCCTCAAGAGCAAGCATTAACGAATGTTAATTTCACCATAAATGGTGAAAAAGCAACTGTGTTTGGTATTGAGTTGAGCTACAACCACTTCTTTGAATCGGGTTTCTTTATTCAAAGTAATGCCACAATTCAAACTAGTGAAGCTAACTTAGATCCTAGTATTCGAAGAGGCTCTGTGGCTTTACCAGATCAAGCGGATAGTACAGCTAATTTAACTTTAGGTTGGGAAAACGACAAACTAAACGTGCGTGTAATCGCTAATCACAGATCGTCAATTTTAGATGCAATTGGCTCTTGTCCTGCCGCTACAGCAACCCAACTCGCTGATGCAAGCTTTGACCCTGATGCGATTGATTTTTGTAAAACCTGGTCAGATCGCTATCAAGGTTCACTTAAAACCATAGATTTTAAAGCAAAATATAACCTTGGCGGTGGCTTATCTGTTTACTTAGATGCAATCAATTTAACTGACAACCAAGACTTACGTTACTTTGAAGGTAACTCGGCAAGTGGCGGTAATGTGATGTATCAAAATGAAGAGTATGGCCGCACGGTACAGCTAGGCGTTAATTACAAATTCTATTAATCACACGTGTTGAAGCAGTTTTTTGCCCTAGTTTTAACTAGGGCTTAGCTAGAGGAAAAAATTATGAAATTTAAATTATCAATATTAAGCAGTGTGATTGGTGCTTCGGTACTCACTGGCTGCGGATTTGATGTTGAGAAAAATGTGGTTGAGCCATTACCACCTAAGCTAATGGCTCAATTTATTGATAGCCCTGTTAGTGGCATTGACTACCAAATTACAAATATAAACGGTGAAGTCTCTACAGGTAAAACAGATGAAAACGGTTTTTTTGAATATTACCGTGGTGATAGAGTTGTTTTTAGTGTGGGTGAACTAAAGCTACCTGAAATATCGCCAAAACCGACTATTACACCGCTTAACTTCTTTACAACAGATAACCCTGTTGCACCACAAGTCGCTAATTTAGCGAGATTGTTACAATCTTTAGATACAGATGGTAACCCTGACAATGGTATAAGCATTAGCAGCCAAGCCGCCGCTTTTGCAAAAATGCCGCTTAAGACAGATAGCTCAGGTAATGTGGTTGAAACAGTCGCTGAATTTTTTAATCGTTCAGAGACTGAATTTGCAGCAGCAATCGAGCCTTGGTTACAGACAGCTGTGCCAGAGAACACAAATTTAACTGGTTTAGTTTCTTATGACGCTGCTGTGGCTCATTTTGTTAAAAGTTTAGAAACCAATTTAGCGCAAACCGCGACCAATGGATTTGATGTGAGTAAATTTACTGGTGTAGTCCATAATGCCTTTGTCTCGGGAGCAAGTGTTGCTCAGCAAGAAGTGACTTTCACGCCTAGCGATTCAAATAACACATCTGGTACCTACCGTATTGTTGAAGCTGATACTGAAATAGAAACCGGATCTTATGAGTTTACTTTTGGTCGTCGTGTATTAGCTATGAGTTATATGGAAGGCGACGAAAGTAAAACTAAGTATTTAGTCTCACTTGCTTATGATACTCAAGATGATGTTTATAGTGTTTGTAGTGCTTCTGATTCTATGGGAGTGGCTTCGGTTGTTTCTAAGTGCGATACGCTTAATCAACGCAATATTAATAAACTTTCATTTGCGGCATTTTCTCAAACTGAAATTGATGCTTTAGAAGAAGCGGCTTTAAGCTTATCTATTGAATTAGTCGAAGATTTTAATACGACGACAGACAACTTTTTTACCACAGGACATAAGCGTTTATCGCAAGATTTAAGCAGTGGTGCTTTATATGCTATTGCTAGTGGTTCTCCTGAAATTGTAGATGGCGCGTTTAGTTTTAGTGGCGATAGAATTACCATTGGTAAAACCACATCAACTGCGACGACTGCGGCTGATATTATTGGGCAAGGTATTTACAATTTAAGTCAGGGTTTTGAAATATCTTTTGACGTAATTTCTGCTGATAGTGAAGGTAAATTCTATATTTATGCTGATAACAACACAGCATCTCAGTCAAACTCAATCCATGAAAATGGTATTTCTAAGTTAATACAAGTCGACTTAGCGACAGGTGAAACGACAGAAGGTGGCCTGTGCTTTGTTCAAAATGCAGACTCTCTCTGTACGCCAGAAAACAATATGCCAAAATTAGAAGTTGGCAAACGTGTTACTTATTCATATACAGGCGATGCTTTTGATGAGACTAAGCGCTCTTTTATTCAACTAAGAGCCGCTGGTGGCACTAATATTACGATAGATAATCTAAAAATAGATACTATTGCACAGTCGGTTGAGCAAGATGACGTACCGGATACGCCAGCACCAACTGGACCTCAAGACTCAACAACTCGAGTTAACTTACCATTTTCGACTGATTTCACGACAATTTCGGGAGATTTATTCAGTTCGGCAACTCTGGGTGTTGACGGCCAAGTTGATCCAACGGCAGCCGAAATTCCTATGTTCACTAAAACAGGCGGCACAGTTGCGATAACATCTTCAGGTTTAAAAATAACGGGTGGTCGTTTTACACTGGGTAACACTGAAACTTTATATGAAACGGCTGCGGATACTACAGTCGATACGGGTGTTTTCAACTTAACTAAACCTTACAATATAGTCATGGATGTTATCCAGACACAGCAGCCAACAGCAGGTAAAAACTTCCAAGTTTATGTGGATAATAATACTTCTGCGAGCTCTAAGTCTAAGCATGGTGGTTCTTCTAGAATCTATAATGTTGATATGATGAGCGTTCCAACTGGCACATTAACAATTCCAGGTGATGTTGGTTCTGCATACTCTTTCATTCAGTTAAGAGCCGAAGGAGACTCAGTTATTGAAATAAACAATTTACGTATTGAATATCAAAATAGCTTTGAGCCACCAATTTTTAACTGTGCAGACGCAACGAGTGAAATTTATTACTGTGATGATTTTTCTGGCGATAATTTAGATGACTGGGATATCAATCCAAACGGTACATCTGATGGCACGTTTGATATTTTAGAGCTGGCAAATGGCAATAAGGTCATGCGCTATACTGCGGGTGGTTCAGGCTTAGTACTAGCGACTTTAAAAGATTCAGCACTCGCTAATGTACCTTCTGCCGATTATTTTGTTGAAATGAAAATTCGCCCACGACAAAACAGTACCACGGCAAGCAAGCATTTATACGTTCTTGGCCGTTATCAGGATAAAGATAACTGGTATGGCGCGGGTTTAAATATGCAAAATGCGATTACTTCGACTCAAGCTGAAGTAGCAACTAATTTAGCTGCGTCTTTATCTCGCCCTGTGCAGCAGAAAAAACAATTTGCTCTAGGCGAAAAAGGCGCCACTGAAGATGGTGTATGGTATACGGTAAGATACGAAGTCATAGGATCAGACATTACTTTATATGTAGACGGTGAAAAAATAGGGACACACCAGGATTCAACACTGACTGCTAAAGGTTTAGTCGGCTTGTATACCAATAATAGATCGTTCGAAGTAGATGATTTAAAAATTGGCGATCCAAGTGTTAAACCTGTTCTACTTGCAACTGATTTTCCTGATTCAGTTTGGACAGGCAATGCAACCGGTGATGCATTAACACTTAATATAACAGCGGTTCAATCAGACGGTACAACAGCGGATACTTTCAAAGTTGAATCTTCAGATGACAGCATAGCTTCTGTCACTGTTAATGGAAATCAAGTCACGATTACACCTCTGACTCAAGGTAATGCAACGATTTATTTAACTTCTAATTCGGATGCTTCTGTTGTCAGAACCTTAAATGTGGAAGTCGGCCCAGCATTTAATGAATCACAAACAAATTACGGTGATTTATCTAGTAAGATTTCGCCAGCACCTATGAGCCAAGCTCAATATATTGACTCTAGTTTAGAGATTGAATTTGATTCAGCTCCGACTTTAGGCACTTCTGGTGTAGTTCGTATTTTCAATTCAGCAGATGACTCCTTAGTGGATGAAATAAAAGTGGCTGGCGAGGAAGATGAAATCGCTAAAAGTGTTTCAAGCATTATTGGTAAGACACGTAATGTTAAATATCGTCCATTTAAAATAGAAGGTAATAAACTTATCGTTAAGCCGCATAATAGTGTGCTTGAGTATGGTAAAGAATATTATGTTGTCATTGGTAATGACGTTGTGGTGAATACCCAATTAAATGGGGTTGATTTCGATGGCATTGGGCCGGGTGTTTCATGGTCTTTCCAAACTCGTGATGCAGCCCCAACTGGTACTGATATTACGGTTGACGATGATGGATTTGCTGATTTTAGAACTTTACAAGGCGCGCTAAACTACGCTATGGAAGATAAAAATACAGCTATGACAATTACGATTAAAGATGGTATTTACGAAGAAATATTATTCTTACGTAATAAGAACAACTTGACTATTCAAGGTGAAAGTCGTGATAAAACTATTGTTCAGTATGATAACTATGAAGGCTTTAATGGTGGTTCAAGTGGTCGTCCAGTATTTTTAGTTGAATCGGCAGATAACCTTGTATTGAATAACTTTACCCTGAAAAATACACACGTTAGAACAGGATCAGGTGATCAAGCTGAGACGATTTACTTTAATAGTCCATACAGATTAATTGCCAATAATATGAACTTTATCAGTGAGCAAGATACTTTATTGATGAAAGGTTATAACTGGTTCTATAACTGTTTGGTTGCAGGTAATGTTGATTTTATCTGGGGTTATAGTGTTGCTACTTTATTTGAAAATAGTGAAATTAGAACTTTAGGCGACTCTAAAAATGCGCCAAGCGCATCAGATGGCGGTTATATTCTACAGGCTCGTGTACAAGATGCGAATTACCCTGGATTTGTATTCATGAATAATGAATTCACCAGTGGCCCTGGTCCTTTAGGCAATACGGTAAATGATAATTCTACCTACATAGCTCGAAGCGCTGGAGACTCTTCTGTATATGACAACATAGTGCTAATTAATAATAAATTAGGACCGCATATGATCAGTTCTGGCTGGAAACTTGATCCTTTACCTAACCCGGTTACGGCTGATGCCACTTCTGGCTGGCGTGAGTACGGCAGCATGGATTTACAAGGTAATCCATTAGATATTTCGGGACGTGTGAGCAATGCAACTGCTGAAGCTGATTTAGCTAACGCACCTTACACAACGCGAGCCGAGGTTTTTGCTAGCTATAATAATGATTCTGGTTGGAACCCTCAGCCATTGAGTGCACCTGTTATTGTTGACCCTGTGCAAGCGACGGGAGACGGTGGATTCGCTAGCTATGGCGATACTATTACAGGCGGTGCAAATGGTACCAGTGTTACAGTAAGCAATGGTGTCGATTTAGTGAAAGCATTAGACGATGCTAAAAACGCTAATACCCCTGTGACTATTTATATTGATGGTAAGATTACCGCAGCAAACACAGATAATGCTAACCGTAGTATTGCCATTAAAGATATGCACAATGTTTCTATTATCGGGGTTGCTGACCGTGGTGAGTTTGATGGTATTGGTCTGCAGATAGAGCGGGCTAAAAATGTGATTATTCAAAACTTGAAGATTCATGAAGTACCTGCAAGTTTTGGTGATGCAATTGGTATACAAAGTGATCAAGGACAAGATGATACTTCGCATATCTGGATAGATCACAATGAGTTATATGGTTCTTTATCGGTTGATAAAGATGCTTATGATGGCTTAATTGATAGTCGATACAGTGCTCGAAATATCACTGTTTCTTATAACTATATACATGATCATCAAAAAACTATGTTAAATGGTTCAAGCGATGCGGCAGATGAAAGCGGTGATAGATTCATTACATACCACCATAACTATTTTGCGAACATAGGGTCACGAGTACCTTTATTGCGATACGGTTATGCGCATATGTACAATAACTACTTTTATAATATTACAGGCTCAGCAATTAACTCTCGAATGGGTGCTGAAATATTAGTAGAAAATAACGTTTTTGAAGATGTAAAAAATCCAATTGTTTCGCTAGCTTCAGAGCAAGTAGGCTATTGGAACGTCAGAAACAACTTATTTATTGGTTCTATTAGCTATTCACCTGCGAGCAACTTGGATTTAACTAAAGAAACGACTTTTGAAATTGAAGGGCAATCAACTTCAACTTATGAAGTCCCATATGATTATCAAGCGCATTTAATGGACCCAAGTGAAGTTAAAAACTATGTTGTTGTAAATGCGGGTATTGGTAAAATTGACCAATCTGGCTTAACAATTCCTGATGTGGTTGATAATGGTAATTCAGGCAACACGGGTGGAACAGGTGCTACATCTGGCTCTACTGTAGAAGATTTCTCAGCGGCTGATAGAGCGACTTTCTTTAGCGCGGCTTATAAATCTATGGCAAATGACACTTCGCTACCGCTTTACATTAGAACCGGTGGTGGGGTTGACCCAGTAAATGGTGAGTTAGTGATAGGTGGCTCTAGTGGTGGACGTTACACTATTGGTGACATAGGTGATCCAACTGGAGCGGGTCTTCAACCTAATGGAACGTTTGATTTATCTGCAGGTGTCACAATTAGCTTTAAACTCGTTGCAGCGCAAAATTTAGATGCCTCAGCGGATAAATCCTTTATGTTTTACATAGATAACAACACCTCAGGTGGTGCTAACTCAATTCATGATGGTAGCTCTAAATTTTGGAGCGCTAAGGTTTCAGAATTAACACCACAATTAGGTCAAACGATTACGATTGATACCGATTTAGGTACAGCGACCTCTTTCATTCAAGTGAGAAGTGAAAGTAATGTCGAAGTGATAATTGATGACTTAGTGATCACACCTAAAGTAAATGGCTTAGTTGAAGATTTCTCAGCAGCAGATAGAGCGACTTTCTTTAGCGCGGCTTATAAATCTTTGGCAAATGACACATCACTACCGCTTTACATTAGAACCGGTGGTGGAGTTGACCCAGTAAATGGTGAGTTAGTGATAGGTGGCTCTAGTGGTGGACGTTACACTATTGGTGACATAGGTGATGCAACTGTGGCTGCTGTTCAACCTAATGGAACACTTGATTTATCAGCAGGTGTTACAATTAGCTTTAAACTTGTTGCAGCGCAAAATTTAGATGCCTCAGCGGATAAATCCTTTATGTTTTACATAGATAACAACACCTCAGGTGGTGCTAACTCAATTCATGATGGTAGCTCTAAATTTTGGAGCGCTAAGGTTTCAGAATTAACACCACAAATAGGTCAAACGATTACGATTGATACCGATTTAGGTACAGCGGCTTCTTTCATTCAAGTACGTAGTGAAAGTAATGTTGAAGTGATAATTGATGATTTAGTGATTACGGCTAAGTAAAACGCCTAGCTAAAATATCTAGATGTTGAATAAAGCCCAGACAAAGCATTCACCTTGTCTGGGTTTTTTTATTTTAATCTGAAATGGAGATAAAAAATTAAGGCTTTAAAATCCTATTATTTTGTATTTTATCAAATTTGAACCTTTGGTAATTGCTGTTAAGACAATGCCATTGGCAGTGGATCGACCAGCATCTAAACACATACATGCACTTAGATGACGATTATACTTTAGGCACTATGTGGTTTTTATTAAATAACAAAACCACGTCCTGTGGGCGTGGACGAGAATATTTGGCTGTTGCCTGAAAATCTACTCAGATGCCCCCTATATCTGTTATTGCCAAACAACAGAATAGGAATTAGCAAATGAGTAGATTTAATAAATTATCGCATGTTTTATGGCATTGCCAATATCACATAGTTTGGGTTCCCAAATACAGATATAAAATATTGACGGGCAGGGTTGCTTTTGAATTGAATAAAAGTATTCACATGCATGCGGAAAAACTAGGCTGTGAAGTAGTTGAATTAAATATCCAATGTGATCATGTACACCTTTTAGTAAAGGTTCCGCCAAAAGTATCTATTTCAACATTGATGGGTACGATAAAGGGTAAAACAGCATTACAGGTATTTAGGCAGTTTTCATATTTAAAGGAAAAGCCCTATTGGGGGAATCATTTTTGGGCACAAGGATATTGTGTTGATACGGTAGGTGTGGACGCAGAGATGATTAGAAAGTATGTGAAATACCAAAACCAGAAAGAGCAAAATTTAAAACTTAAATTTTGAAATTGTAAAGCGATAGTAATGGCTAATTTTTTGAAAAGGTTAGCCACTACTTAATACGCCCTTTTAGGGCGAAATTAAAACCACGTCCTTTGGGCGTGGATATTTACTTTTTAGATAAATATTTTAGTTTGCAAATGCCAGCTGGTTGTTGGCATTTATTAGAATGGTCTTTGGTTTAGTTAATAAACTTGAATCTTTGGTTATTGCCATTAAAGCAATTCCACTGATTAAATACTGCACCATTAGCTGTGCCTTGTCCCGCAACGTCTAAGCATTTATCGCTAACAGTTGAGCGTATTTGTAATAACCTTCGCCTTGATCAATTAACTCCCATCGTTGTTTGGCATCACTATGATTACATACCCATTGATGCACAGTTGCACCATTTTCTGTACTGCCATCTTTTAATTCAATACATAAACCACTGCAGTTTGATTGAATAGTGTATTCACTGTTACCTAAACGGGTAAAAGTGAATTGTTGGTTAGCATTTGCCGTGTTACAGCCCCATTGCTGATATGTGCTGCCGTTCCACATAGCACCATTTGCAACATCTAAACATGTGTTACTATGTTTAGCTTGTAGGTTAGTTATGCCTGTCGGAACCACAGTAGTTGGGTTGCCACCGGAGCTGTTATCATCAATCGGCTCATATACACGTATCCAATCGACATACATTTTGTTTTTACTGTCATCAGCTAAGTCTGCGTCTGTTGCTAAATTGACTGCTTCAGAGCGCCAAGAATGATCTTTGGTATCAATAATAATGTAGGCTTCTTCATCCATATTGTATTGGTTTTTATCCAAAATAGCGCCTGTGTAATCTTTGTCTTCTTGGCTTGTTCCGAATAATAAAAGGGGAAATTGTTGCGTTATTTTTCTCACAACTCAATTTCTAAACTAAGATAAACACGACCTAGAGCTTGTTTTGATAACAGATTTAATGAGGGAAAGATAATGTCTTATGTTGATGGTTTTGTGGCAGCAGTGCCGACAATAAATAAAGAAAAATATTTAGTGCATGCCAAATTATGTTCTGAAATATTTAAAGAATACGGAGCGTTAAAATTAGTTGAAAATTGGGCTGATGATGTACCAGAAGGGAAGGTGACTTCTTTTCCTATGGCGGTTAAAGCAAAAGCAGATGAAAGTGTCGTATTTTCTTGGATTATATGGCCTTCTAAAGCGGTTCGAGACTCTGCTTGGGACGCAGTGATGGCTGATCCTAGAATGTTGCCGGAAAATAACCCTATGCCATTTGATGGAAAAAGACTCATTTATGGTGGTTTTAACACTATTTTTGAAAGTTAATCGCCGACCCGTTTTGATGCATTTAGTGATTAAGATTACCGTTTGGAAAAAGATCAAACGGTAATCTTAAATTAATACATTTAGTCAGTAAAAAATCGTGACTTATCCATCTTCTTTTTCGATATTTGCGAGCTCGATTAACACATCTAAAAATGCAGAAACCGATTTTATTGGTGCTGATTCTGACATAGTGTGATAGCCGGAAGTCGGGATTTGTAAGGTTGTACCATCTACTATACCTTCTGAAGCTTTAATTATTCGTCCCATTTCAGTTGAGCCTATGGAGTAAGGCTCTAACCCAGTAAGTGCGCGCTCTGCATTTAATTTTTCGGTGTACTCATCTTTGTAAGTTGTTGAATATCCCTTTTTGTGACATAAGGCTTGCAATTTCTCAGTTAAACTTTGATTAAAACTGGCATTAGCATCGCAATTTCTTAGGACTAGATCTTGCTCCGCTGCAATTTCAAAGTTAGGGAAGGGGCTGGTATCCACTACGACTAATTGATTAGTTTGATTCCCAAAACGTAAAAACCACTCTAGTAAATAGCGCCAACTTTTACCAGCTTCTTCTTCTGCTGTAAAAAAAGCAGTTCCTTGAAAGCCAAGTTCATATAGATAAACTAAAACAGCTGCCGTTAAGACATTATCTAGTTGACCAACGAGCGCTTGATCAGTAATCGATAGTTTATCTGTAAAGGCGATAGGCGTACCTGCAACTAAGTGCTCTAAGCCTTCTAATTCAAAAATTAGATTATGTCGTTTAGGGCAAATAGAAGCATATTTTACTTGGCCATTACCTCGATATGCGCCAGACCATGGTTCGTAGGCGTATACGGTTTGCTTAGGAAAGCGAGTGACGATTTTTTTCATTAAAAATTCATCAACTGAATTACCCAGCAAATCAGATCGGCTACCCGCAATAAAGGCTGCATATTGGAATTCGTTTGGTCCAGTACAAATTAAACCATGTCTATCAATATGAGCCGACAAAAACAAACTGTTTGGCGCACTGCCTTGGGCGACGAGAATACCTTGGTACCAAGTCACCTTTGCTCCTCGTTCTTCTAATTCTCGTTGTAAAACACGAAAGAAAGAGTGTTCAGCCCCAACTACGCTTGGGTTTCGAATGAGTTGAGCGATCAAATCAAGTAATGCGGGTGGTAAATTTAAATCACAGATGCTTGGGGTTGTTTGAGCCATGTCGGATACTCATCTTAAAACAGCAAAATGGTTCAGTTAGAACCGAGTAAAATATACTTGGCTTATATATCTGAAATTTAAATTGCGCAATTAAATTTTGCAGTCGGCTAAGATTAATTTTTGCGTTGGTTTTTTGAAGGCGTGCAGGCTTTAGAATAAGTGCTTAATGAGTTCGCTGTTAACAGGCGTTTCAGCTTGTTTATTTCGGTTAAACAAGCTGAAAATTAGTCTAGAATTATGCGTCTGTAGCTTGAGCATCTAAGTTATCGGCTGTCGATATTGCTGGTTTACTTTGGACAAAATAAACCGATATTGCACCAATGACTAAGGCTGCACCCGCTAAACTCATCATACTAATGGCGTGATTATCAAAACCATAAAATAAGATTGGCCCTGCAATTAACCCGCAAATTATTTGTGGGCCAGCAACCGTAAAGTTAAAGATCCCCATGTAAATTCCAGTTTTACTAGCAGGTACTGCTCCCGCTAAAATGGTATATGGCATCGCAATTAACGCTGCCCATGCAATGCCGACACCCATCATAGGGACTAACATGCCAACTGCACCCATAGGAACAGAGACTTGAGTAATTAGTAAGTTTAAATCTACGATTTCAGGGTTAGTAAATTGCCCCATAGTTAAGAAGCCAATGCCGCCAGCAGCAAGACCAAAAGCATAAGTTGGTTTTCTACCTATAACATTAGCCATTTTACCCATAACGGTTGAGAATAAAGCAGCTGAAATATACATAACCGCATATAGAATACCGATCCAATCACCAGCTGCACCTCTGGCTGCCGTCACTTCAGCTGGAACTTGATCAACAGATTTAATATAGTCAGGATCAAACCATATTGGATCAACGCCCCATGCGGTTTGGGTTACGGCAGCAAATATGTATACCCACATCAAAAACATAGGTGTCCAAGAGAAAAACTGAACGATAGCGAGTTGCTTCATCACACTTGGCATTTCACGCATTATACCAATCGATGCTTTTAGCCTTTCAATTAAACTTAATTGAGGTTGCGTGGTTCGTGGTTGCTCTTCCGTTTCTGTTATTCCTTTGTATTCACGGTAAGTCTTAGGATCGTATTCTTTGGTTTTGTAAACTGTCCAAATCACAGATGCCAACATAATTGCTGCACCTAAGTAGAATGACCAAGCAACAGTTTCGGCAACTTCACCTAATTCAGCTTTATTATTCATTGCCAATACATTGGTTAATACAAATGGTGCGATAGAACCGACGACAGCACCTAAGTTAATCAGAAGGGATTGAATTGAGTAGCCTTGATTTCTTTGTTCTTCCGGTACCATGTCTGAAACTAAAGCTCTAAACGGTTGAAATGCAGTATTAAAAGCTGCATCCATGATGGCGAGCATAATTAGACCAAAAATAATCGGCTGGACAAACATGACAAACACAGGTGCTTGGGGCATTAAAATCATTGCAATAGTGGCAATAATCGCTCCAGCAAGTATAAATGGACCTCGGCGGCCATATCGAGTCCAAATTTTATCTGAAGACGCGCCAACAAGAGGTTGGATTATGATCCCCATAATAGGTGCTAGTAACCACATGTATGAAAGCGAATATAAGTTTGCGCCTAAGTCTGAAAGTACCCGGCTAATATTTGCGTTTTGTAAAGCAAAGCCAATTTGTACGCCTAAAAAGCCAAAGCTAACATTCCAAATTTGCCAAAAACTGAGTTTAGGTTGTTTCATGACGTGAAGTCCTCTTTTAACAGCATTTAATATCGCTCAATATAATCTGTATTAATTATTTGTATATAGAATGTTGCAATACATACGTATGCAGGCTTAAGAAGGTCATTAATTGTTTGCTGCCCTAATATTATTCCGTTATTTATGGGGGGATATTTTTGTTGTTTTAGATCAAACTTTGGGGTGACTTAATTAGAAATTTATAACTTTAGGGAGGATAATTAACCATAACAGTAGTATGGGATTAAATCATCAGCTATCGATTGCTTAGCTTTCATATTTATTGTTGTCTGCCCAAATGCCACCCTCAAAATTGGAATCTATTATGAATAGACGGAACACTCAAATAATTGATGAAGAAGTCACTTTTTCTGAAGAGCAGGAATTGGTCTCGACAACGGATTTACGCGGCGTGATAACTTATGCTAATAAAGCATTCTGCGATATAGCGGGATATGAGCTATCTGAACTGGTTGGTAAAAATCACAATATCGTGCGGCATCCTGACATGCCTAAGGCTGCATTTGCAGATTTATGGGATAAACTAAAAGAACAGAAAGCTTGGCGTGGAGCAGTTAAAAATCGTTGTAAAGACGGCCGATATTACTGGGTGGATGCATTCGTTACCCCAATTTTTGATAAGGGACAGTTAGTTGGATATCAGTCTGTTAGACGTAAGCTCGCGCCAGAATATAAGGCTCAGGCAACTAAACTTTATCTAGATATAAACGCGCAAAAACGCATTCAAGCGCCTTTTTATACTTCCAGCCAATTTAAAAACTTTTGTTTTGGTACAATCGGGGCCGCCATTGTTGGTTTGTGTTATTTGTCACCTTTATTTGCTATCTCGTTATTAGTTTTACCTTATTTAGTTTTTAATTTAGAGCTATTTAAAACGCCCTTATATTTTAATCAGTTAAAAAACGATTATGACAGCGTTTCAAGATTGGTTTATTCAGGCTATTCAGCGACGAGTCCTGCTGATTTTTTATTTAAGATGCAGCAAGGTAAAATCAAAACGATTTTAGGTCGAGTGATTGATAGCACAAGTACACTTGAACAAGGCGCTGAATCTTTATTACAAGCTTCGGAGAAAGCCAAATTGGGAGTTGAGAAAGAGGTCGGTGAATTAAATCAAGTTGCGACTGCAATTGAAGAAATGGTGGCAACTAACACAGATGTCGTTAAAAGCACGGTCGAGACTTCACAAAAAGTGGAATCGGTACACAGAGATTGCCAAACAGCTACCGAATCTATGAGTTCAACGATGGAAAAAGTTGCTAAATTGGCTGAGGATGTTTCACGCTCTGCGAGTGCAGCGACTGAACTTGCCGCTGAAGCTGAGCGAATTGGTGAAGTGATGAATGAAATTCAAGGCATTGCTGATCAAACCAATTTACTCGCTTTAAATGCCGCGATTGAAGCTGCTAGGGCGGGTGAACATGGCAGAGGCTTCTCCGTTGTAGCGGATGAGGTCAGGGCTTTGTCTAGTCGAACACATACTGCAACCGAACAAATTCAAACTTCAGTTAATGAGATTCAGTCAACTTTGATAAATTGGTCAGAGACTATGTTGGAAGGTAAAGCGTCTGCTGATTTATGTGTCGCAGAAACAAAAGAAACTCAAAGTTTAGTATTTAAGGTACATGATGATGTAGCAATTATTGCTGATTTAACCGCACAAATATCAACAGCCTCTGAAGAGCAAAATATGGTATCTCAGGAGATTAGCCGAAATATCATTAACATTAATGACGCGTCGCGGGATAACTTGGTACAAGCCAACATAGTGGAAGCAGAAGCGATTAAAATTGAAAATAGATCCGCTAATCTCGCATCGCTTGGTATTACATTCGGTCAGTAGGGCATAACCGATTAAAATTTTGGGTGCAAAGGCAGATTGCTATTATAGAGTTTAACTTGTATAAATCGATAATCTAAAATGATGCCTACTGAATGTGTTGGTTGCTTAAATTTCACTGAATAGGAAGCAAAATGCCATATGATCTGACAACCCGCCTAGTTATAGGGTTATCTTCTAGTGCTTTGTTTGATTTAACTGAAGCTGATACCGTTTATCGTAACCATGGCGAATCAGAATACAGGCAATACCAGCAACAAAATTTAGACCGGCCACTCAATAAAGGCGTTGCATTTCCACTTATTCGGCGTTTACTGAGTCTAAATAAATTAAGTTCCCCGGACGATCCGCTTGTTGAAGTTATTTTGTTGTCTCGAAATGATCCAGATACTGGGTTAAGGGTCATGAATTCGATCGAGCATTATCAGCTAGGTATTAGCAGAGCCGTTTTTCTCCAAGGAAAATCGCCTTATAAATACATACCTGCTTTTAATATCGAGTTATTTTTATCTGCAAATATTGAAGACGTTCAACAGGCAGTGGCGGCTGGTTACCCTGCTGGTCAAATTTTATCTGGTCATATTTTAGATGATATAGCAGACACTGAACTTAGAATTGCTTTTGATTTTGATGGTGTGCTGGCAGATGATGAATCTGAATTAATATATAGGAACTCGAAATCCATATCAGATTTTCATGCTTACGAAGCTGAACACCAAGATGTTCCTCATAAACCTGGTCCTTTAAAGAACTTCTTACAACGAATCTCTCGCATTCAAAAGTTAGAACTCGCCTTGTCAGAAAATGATGCCAGTTACCGACCTATTTTAAATGTTTCTATTGTTACGGCGCGTAATGCACCTTCACATAAGCGGGTGATTAAGACGATGAAAGCTTGGGATATTATGGTTAATCAAGCCTACTTTATGGGCGGGGTTGAAAAGTTAAAAGTCCTTGAAGTGATAAAGCCGCATATGTTTTTTGACGATCAAAAATTGCATTTACAGGCTTCTTCCGCGTTTTTACCTTCTGTCCACATACCTTTTGGGACCGCTAACCAAAAATCTAATTAGCCTGTTACGGATGAACCTTGGGTTGTAAAACCAATTCCCCGGTTGAAGTGAACACAGTCGCTTTCGTAATTTATTACTTTCATTAAGTTGAGAGGCGCTTGGTTAAGCAGGATGTAGATGATTATTTTCCCAGTATTATTAGTTGGTTATTCAAATCTTGTTATTTTTTGTCTGAATTAAATTTATTTTTATTGTTTGACCTTTTGTATTATTTGTAAGTTGTGACTACAATTGAATTGTAATACATGTTTTCGTGTGGTGTAATACACAAAACTTTGGTCAAGATAAAAAGGTAACTAATATGAAGGGTAAAACTGTACTTGTTTCTGGTGGTGGTCGTGATATTGGTAAGGCATGCGCAATTGAATTAGCCAAAAGAGGTGCTAATGTATGTATTACTTATTACTCAAGTGATGCTTCTGCTGCAGACGCTGTCAAAGAAATTGAAGCATTAGGTGTTAAAGCCATTGCGATTAAAGCAGATTTAACAAAATTAGAAGATGTTGAACATGTTGTTAGCAAAACGGTAGAAACTTTTGGTAGCCTAGATAGTTTATTACATGTTTCTGGTGGTTTGATCGATCGTGTGAAAATTGCTGAAATGAGTGATAGTCACTGGGATAGAGTAATGGATGTTAACTTAACTTCATTATTCATGATGACAAGAGCTTGTATCCCGCACATCAATAAAGGCGGCAGTATCGTTACTTTTGCTTCTCAAGCAGCGCGTGATGGTGGTGGCCCTGGTGCTGTGGCTTATGCAACTAGTAAAGGCGCTATAATGACATTTACTCGCGGTTTAGCTAAAGAGTTAGGTCCTGATATTCGTGTAAACAGCTTGTGCCCAGGTATGATTAGCACTGGTTTCCACGACACTTTTACTAAGCCTGAAGTTCGTGTAAATGTTGCTGGTGCAACTGCATTAAAACGAGAAGGTACATCTGAAGAAGTGGCTAAGTTAGCTGCGTTTTTAGCGTCTGACGAATCTTCTTATATGACAGGTAACTGCGTAGATATTAACGCAGGTTTATTCTTCTCATAAAACCTACAAGGGGATACGTGTTATCCCCGTGCCCTACTTGAGTTCTAGATAAGAAATTAGCCAATTAACTGTATCTAACACTATTCTCATTTTAGGCATGTCATTTTTCTTATAACAGCCGGACTTTACAATCGAATTAAAGCTGTTATCAGGAAAAAGGCCCTCAAGAAAGCAAGTTGTTATCCCGAATCGCTAAGTGTTTCTGCCTGCTACGACATGATCAAGTGAATATAAGCCTCTAGTCTCTGTCGTTTTCTTTTTAACCTGCTCTAATGCCTTCGCTTCACTGGCATCAAATAATGCATTTATCAAACGCTCAAAGTGTTTATGCATAGCGGTTCTGGCTGCTGATGAGTTATGCGTTTTTAGTGCTTTAAGTATTTCTCTATGTTCTTCTAAGCGCTTGTCATGCCCTTGATTACATATGTCTTTATAGGCATTGACGACTTCAGCTCTGCTGCTTCTTATTTTCCATAACCCTTGTATCGCAGTTAGTACTGCATTATTTTTAGTGGCTTTAGCAATTAGAAAATGAAATTCTTTATCTGCCTTGTCGACCTCTACCCCGGATTCCATTTGCGACATGGTTTTTTCTAGGGATTGTATTATTTCATCTGAAATTGTCACTGCTGCTAGGGCGGCTGCTTCACCTTCGAATAAAGCACGAGTTTGGGTTAATTCAAATGCACTTATTTTTAGGTTGTTAGGTGCTTCATGTTGGTTGTTTAACACGTACACACCAGAACCTGTCTTTACTTCAACGCGTCCTCTAACTTCTAGTGCAATGATTGCTTCTCTAATTGTCGGACGACTGACTTTGTAAGTTTCTACAAATTCTCGTTCAGGCGGCAAACGGCAACCTGGAGCAAATTCCCCAGAATCTATTCTCGCTTCAATTTTTTCAACTATGTGCCAAAACATTCTTTTATTTTTCATATTTATTCTCTAAAGATATTGGTTGATAACCATAGTTTTATCCCATCAATCCCCTTATTTGTTAGTGCTTATAGGTGACAGTCGTAAAACCAAAAATAATAAAAACACTTATCATACATAATGGTTATATTCTAAAAAATATTGTAAGTCAAATTATTGTATTTTGTTTGACATATTAAGGGGTGTTTGGTTAGAATGAATTATCAGTCATTTATTGATTGAATACTAAGTAACCAAAATAAAGGTTCAAGCATTATGAAAAACATAACTACAAAGAAAAACGCAATAACGAGTTCAGCTGTTTGTCATTGTGTTTAGTGGAATAGATTTTAACGATTAAGTCTGTCCTTCGGGAGCGCTCCGTTTTATTTAGGGCGCTCTATTTTTTTCCAAGAGGTTGGGAATATGAAATTAATTATTAAAAATATTTTAGCTTGTTTAGTTCTAGTATTAACAAGCTTAGCCTTAATCAAAAATTCAGTTGCGGCTGAATATTTAGTAGGCTCACAACAAGAATATCGTCAAGTTACAAAAAAATTAAAAGCGGGTGATGTTCTAGTTTTAAAAAATGGGGTATGGAAAGATTTTGAAATTGTTTTTAAAGGTAAAGGAACGAAAGCTAATCCTATAACCTTAACTGCTGAAACTAAAGGTAAAGTCATTCTATCTGGTTTGTCTAATTTACGTATAGCTGGAGAATACTTAATCGTTAAGGGATTGGTTTTTAAAGATGGATATACACCTACAAACGAGGTTATTTCATTTAAATATAACAGTAAAGAATTAGCTCATAATAGCCGAGTTACTGAAGTTGTTATTGACGAATATAGTAATCCTGATCGTTTTGAATCTGACTATTGGGTCGGCATGTATGGCCAAAATAATAGATTTGATCACTCTTTTTTACGTGGTAAACGTAATAAAGGTGTGACTATGGCTGTTCGTTTAAATACCAAAGAGAGCCAAGAAAATCGTCATAGAATCGATCATAATTATTTTGGTCCGAGACCAATATTTGGCTCTAATGGCGGCGAAACTTTACGCATAGGTACTAGCCATTACTCATTATCTAACTCTTACACTTTAGTTGAGAATAACTATTTTGATCGATGTGATGGTGAAGTTGAAATTATTTCAGTTAAATCTGGAAAGAATATATTACGAAATAACGTATTTTTTGAATCTCAAGGTACGTTAACTCTTCGTCACGGTAATGGTAATTTAGTTGAATCAAATCTATTTATTGGAAATGGGGTTAATCACACAGGTGGTATTCGAGTTATTAATAAAGACCAAATTATCCGCAATAACTATTTATCAGGTTTAACGGGTAGCCGATTTGGTAGTGGTTTTACTATTATGAATGGTGTACCTAATTCTAAAATTAATCGTTATCACCAAGTAGAAAATGCATTAATTGAAAATAACACCTTTATTGACATAGATAATATTCATTTGGCAGCGGGTGCTGATTCTGAGCGCACGGCGGCACCAATTAATTCAGTGTTTAAGCGCAACCTGCTGGTAAATCAGTCTAAGCAAACACCGTTTAGTATTTTTGATGATATCTCAGGTATTAAGTTTAGTGACAATCTAGCTAACTTTAACTTGAGTAAAATTAATAGTGGTTTTGTCAGCAAAAAAGCAATAGAGCTAAACAAAGATGCGAATGGCTTGCTTGTGGCGAACTCTAAAAACTATGGTGCACAATTAGATTTTGTGATTGATAAAGCGAAAACTGGTCCAACTTGGTATGATAAATCTGATCTTGCTAAGCAATTTGATAGTGGCAAATTAGTCAAAGTCTCGCCAGCGGATAGCGCACTTTCAAAAGCAGTTTCAGCGGCGAGTTCAGGTGACATTATCGAACTTGAATCTGGTGAATATGTTGTTAGTAAAATCTTAATGTTGAATAAAGTCTTAACGATTAAAGCTGCAGATAATGCCAATGTTGTTGTGTATCCAGAAAGAAGTACATTGTTTGAAATACAAAATTTTGGCGCACTAAAAATTGATGGATTGACTATAAGTGGTTTAAAAGCACCTGATTCAAGCGGTAATACACTGATTAGAACCCAAAAGTGGGGTATGTTTTATAACTATCAATTAACTGTGATAAATAGCAGAGTCATTGATTTGGATATTAATCATTCTTATCATTTCTTTGATGCTGGTTCTCGTAGCTTTGCTGATCACATCACAATCAAGAATAGCGTATTCAAAAATATTACTGGTGACTTCTTACGTTTGAACAAAGAGACTGATGACCTAGGTATATATAATGCTGAGTATGTCACACTGAAAGACAATGAGTTCGACAATATAGGTGGTGCTTTACTTGACCTTTACCGTGGCGGGACGGATGAAAGTACTTTTGGTCCTCATGCTTATGTTAAAGGTAACAAGATACATAATATTGGCCATAGCAAACGCAATAAAATTAATGCCGCGATTAAACTTCACGGTGTGCAACAAAGCTATGTTTCTGGCAATCAATTTACCCAAAGTGAGCTGATAAAGGTTGAACATACAGTCGGTGATCCTGTCACTGAGATCGAGAACAATCAATTTACTGCTACAGCTAAACCAGAAGCCGTTGAGTTGGTGTTTAAACAAGCATCAACTGCAAAAATCACTAACAACACGTATCAATAAGGATAGGGTTAACTGATGAACTTAAGCCAATTAAATAAAAGCATTGTTTTGAGTTGTGTACTCGGGGTAAGTAGTTTCACTCTAACGACTTTCCCAAGTGTTGCGGGACAAATCTTGGCAGATAAAACCGTTCAGCAAATCACGCATCCTAACCTGGTCAATACATTTTCTGATGTTGAGGCTATGCGATCTCAATTGAACGTTGAAGGGCGATTTAAAGCGACATTTGAAGCAACTAAATCAGCTCTAGATATCGCTATTTTAGAACCGATTAATGTTCCTTTTCCAAAAGACGCGGGTGGTGGTTACACGCACGAAGTACATAAGAATAATTACAAACTTATGTACGATGCTGGCATTATTTATCAGTTAACCAAGCAACAGAAGTATGCGGATTTTGTCAGAGATGTTTTAGTTAAGTATGCTGAGTTATATCCAAAATTATCATTACATCCTGAGCGTAAAAGCTCAAATCCAGGTAAGTTATTCTGGCAGGGATTAAATGAAGCTGTTTGGTTAGTTCATACAATACAAGCTTATGATGCTGTGTTACCTGCTTTATCTGCAGAAGATCGCCAGGTTATTGAGCAAGGTGCTTTAAGACCGGTTGCCTTATTCTTATCAGAAGAGTCACCAAATACTTTTAATAAAGTGCATAACCACGGAACTTGGGCTACTTGCGCGGTTGGTATGACAGGTTTTGTATTAGGTGAAGATGAATGGGTTGAAAAATCATTATATGGTTTAGATAAGACCGGAACTGGCGGATTTATGCGCCAGTTAGATGAGTTGTTTTCGCCAGAAGGCTATTATAATGAAGGGCCTTATTATCAGCGATATGCATTAATGCCGTTTGTTACCTTTGCAAAGGCGATTGAAAATAATCAGCCAGAACGTAAAATTTTTGAACACAGAGGTCAGGTTTTATTAAAAGCGATAGAAGCAACTGCTCAGTTAAGCTATGCGGGTTTGTTTTTTCCAATTAATGACGCCATCAAAGATAAAGGTATAGATACAATCGAATTAGTTCATGGTGTTGCCATTGCTTATGGTGTTACCAAAAAGGCTGGTTTATTGGGTTTAGCACAACAGCAAAATCAAATTATTTTAACGGGTGACGGCTTAAAAGTAGCCAAAGCACTAGATGCTAATTTGGCTCAGCCTTATCAATTTAAAACTCAATTATTTGGCGATGGTGCCACTGGTAAAGATGGTGCGTTTGCCGTTCTGAGAACTGGTAGCGAAAGTGACTCAAGCGTTGTGACATTTAAAGCTACGGCTCAGGGTTTAGGTCATGGTCATTTTGATAAGCTAAATCTATCTTTTTACGACAAAGGTCGTGAAATATTATCTGATTATGGCGCAGCTAGATTCTTAAATGTAGAAGCTAAGTTTGGTGGTCGTTACTTACCAGAAAATGAAACTTACGCGAAACAAACGGTTGCTCACAATACTGTGGTTGTTGATGAAATTAGCCATTTTGATGCTGATACTGATACCGGAAATATGAACCACCCCGAGGTAACATTTTTTGCTGAATCAGACAAAGCAACAATTGTTTCAGCAGAAATCAGTACGGCTTATAAAGGTGTCAAATTAGCAAGAACGATAGCTTTGATAAAGGATGGCGACTCTGATTTAATCCTTGATATTTTTGATGTTGAATCAAAATCTGAGCATCAATATGATTTGCCATTTCATTATGAAGGCCATTTCATTCAAGCTAATTTCAAATATCAGCCTGAGCTGGAATCCTTAACTGCATTAGGTCAAGCAAATGGCTATCAACACTTGTGGTTAAAAGCACAAGCTCAGCCAAAAGAAGGCTTAGCAAAGTTAACTTGGCTTAATGATAACGGACGTTTTTATACCTTGAATACTCTAAATGAAGAGGGTGGAGAGGTTTTATTTGTGACGACAGGGGCGAATGATCCTGACTTTAATTTACGTCATGATAATGCATTTATCTTAAGGGTCGATGGTAAACGTAAACATCAATTTGTCAGCGTGATTGAAGCTCATGGTGAGTACAATCCATCTAAAGAATACACACTTGATAGTGAAAGCTTGATTACGAGTATAGAGCAACAAAAACAGGGCTCTGTTAATTTGGTCATCATTAAACGAGCGCGTGCTGAAGATATGATATTAGCTTACCAAACAGGTTCTGCAATCACTCAATCTTTCGTTATTGATGGTCAAGAATATACGCTCACTAAAAATATTGAGCTCTTCTAGTGAGTGAATGTAGCAGCGTCAGCATATAGATATAAGCGTGATGTTGACGTCGCTATAGTATTGGCGTGAGGAAGGAAAGGCTCCTTTCTGAGTATAAGTCGTTGTGTAATTGGCAGTCTGGTTGATGGGTCTGTTGAAGCCGTAAAAAAGGTTAATTTTGATGAATAAAATTGCATTAATGGGCGAGTGTATGTTTGAACTAAGCTCGGTTAAAGATGGCTTACTTAAGCAGTCTATAGGTGGTGATGTATATAATACCGCTGTGTATTTAAAACGGGTATTTCCTTCTGTAGATGCTGGGTTATTTACTTGTGTCGGTCATGATTCAATCAGTGACAGTATGCTTGAGCAATTTAATGCAGAAGGCCTAAATAATAGCCTTATCAACCAATCAGATAACTTGATACCGGGTGCGTATTTAATCAACACAGATGACGAAGGTGAAAGAACCTTTGTTTACTGGCGAGATAATTCTGCCGCGCGACAAGTGATGAAAAATATGACTCACGCTCAGGCTAAAAATTTAGAAGATGTCGATATGTTTTTCTTCTCCGGTATTTCACTTGCCATTTTGCCTGAAGAAGATTTAAGTGCTTTTTTTGAATTAGTGACGAAGCTTAAATCGGCCGGTTGCAAGATAGTATTTGATCCAAATTATCGAGCTAGGCTGTGGCAAACACCAGCAAAAGCCAAACAAGCTTTTGAACAATCATTTGAACTATCCGATTTATTATTACCGGGTGTTGATGATTTTAAGCAGCTTTATCAATTAGAGACTGGACAACAAATACAGGCATTTCTAGCAAGTTATTCAATTGACGAGGTTGTGATTAAAGACGGCCCACAAATGGTAACTTGCATTAAGGGATCACAAACTTACAACATAGAAATTACACCAGTTAATCATGTTGTCGATACAACGTCTGCCGGTGATTCGTTCAATGGTGTTTATTTAGGCGCTCGATTGTCCGGAATGACAATTGAAGAGTCAGTGAAATTAGCTGCACAAGCGGCAGCTATCGTAATTCAATACAGTGGTGCGATTGTTCCTAAACAATCTTTTACATTATCTAGGCCAGCAGCCTAATACAAGGGTGATAATTTCATGAAAAACTTCTCTGATTTAATGGGGAAACAGCAAGTCTTACCAATTATTCAAGTTGATACAGTCGAAGACGGAATCAAGGTTGCAGAAGCTATGCAAGCTGGTGGTGTAAAGGTAGTTGAACTTGTTTTACGTTCGCCAGCTTCTTTAGAAGCATTAAAACAAATTAAACTAAATTTACCTGATTTGATTGTTGGTGCAGGCACAATTTTAGACAAAGAAACGCTTGATAAGGCGCTAAGCATGGGGGCTGATTTTATTATTACCCCAGCAATCACGCCGACATTATTAGCAGCGTTAAAAACCTGTCCAGTACCTGTAATCCCTGGTGTTTCTACAACTTCTGATGTTGCTTTAGCGTATGAAGCGGGTTACCGCGAAATGAAATTATTCCCTGCTGTGTTATCTGGCGGTGTTAATTTCTTGAAAGCCGTTGGTAGTGTATTTCCTTTAGTGAAATTTTGCCCAACGGGTGGGGTTAACCGATCTAATGTGGATAGCTTCTTAGAGCTAGCTAATGTTGCTGCTGTTGGTGGAACTTGGTTGGCTGATAAATCTTGGGTTAAAAACCAAGAGTGGCAAAAAATCACTCAAGAATGTGAGTTTGTTCAACAAGCTTAAAATTGAGTGTCATATTTACTAGCGCCCAAAGTGACAAGGTAGTCACTTTAAACTCATTTTGAGGATACTTAATAGGTAATACTTATGCATACAAGAAGGCCCATCATTATAGCCAATTGGAAATTGAATGGCGGCATTGATCTAATGTGTAGCTCAGTTGTCTCATTTATTCGTAAACACTACGAAGCTGAAATTGTTGTCTGTCCACCGTATATTTATATTCGTGACATGTTAAATTTTTTACAGTATTCCGAAATTCGAATTGGTAGCCAAAACGTCAGTAAATTTGAATCTGGTGCTTATACGGGTGAAACGTCGGCGCAAATGCTGAAAGAAGCTGGCTGTAAGTATTGCTTAATAGGTCATTCTGAAAGACGCTCCATGTTTAGAGAAAACAATGCGAGTTGCCGAATTAAAGTGCAAAGAGCATTAGAAAACAACTTAACGCCTGTACTGTGTATTGGTGAAAACCAAGAAGAGCAAGAGAATCAAATTACTAAAGATGTGTTAATACGCCAGCTAACGGAAGGTTTAGAAGGCATAGATGTGCAGCAGCAGAATATTTGTATTGCCTATGAGCCAATTTGGGCTATTGGCACCGGCAAGGCCGCAACACCTCAAATGGCGCAAGAAATTCACCAATTTATTCGCCATGAATTAATTAGTATGTTTGGTGAAGAAGCGGGTCAAAATATTCGTTTACTTTATGGCGGTAGCGTCAATAAAACCAACGCCAAAGAATTATTGAATCAAGATGATATAGACGGTTTATTGGTAGGCGGCGCGAGCTTAGACCCTGAACACTTTGTTGACATTTGTCAGCAAGCGACCAATCAAGCAGAAGCACAATTAGCTTAAGTTGGAGATATTAGTATGACTACAAATTTAAATCCTCAAGTTGCAAAAATATTAACAGAAGGCGGAGTTGTGACTGGCGAAGATGTCAGTGCTTTATTCGCCTATGCAAAACAAAATAAGTTCGCTTTACCAGCTATTAATGTAGTAGGTACAAATTCTATTAATGCAACATTAGAAGCTGCAAAAATAGCTAATTCACCTGTCATTATTCAATTTTCAAATGGTGGTGCAGGTTTTGTTATTGGTAAAGGCTCTGAGTTATCTTCAATTGATGCTGCTGTTCAGGGGGCCATTGCTGGCGCTCATTATGTGCATCATGCTGCTAAGGTTTATGGCGTACCCGTTATTTTACATACAGATCACGCTGCGAAAAAATTATTACCTTGGATAGATGGCTTACTTGATGCAGGTGAAGCTTTTTATCAGCAAACGGGGAAACCTTTGTTTAGCTCTCATATGTTAGATTTATCAGAAGAGAGTTTGCAGGAAAATATTGAAATTTGCGCAGAATACCTAAAACGTATGGCTAAAATCGATATGACTTTAGAAATCGAATTAGGTTGTACAGGCGGTGAAGAAGACGGCGTTGATAACACTGGTATAGATAGCTCAGCTTTATATACTCAGCCTGAAGATGTGGCATATGCGTATAAAACTTTGAGTGAAATTAGTCATAAATTCACCATAGCTGCGTCGTTTGGAAATGTGCATGGCGTTTACAAGCCGGGTAACGTCAAACTTACACCTGAGATATTAAAGAATTCTCAGCAATTCGTTAGCGAAAAATTTGGTTTAGCACACAATAGTCTAGATTTTGTTTTCCACGGTGGCTCAGGCTCTGACATTCAAGATATACGTGATGCGATTGATTACGGTGTGATAAAAATGAATGTCGATACCGATACACAGTGGGCTAGCTGGCAAGGCGTAAAAGATTTTTATATCGAAAATGAAGGTTACTTACAGGCACAAATCGGTAATCCAGAAGGTGAAGATAAGCCAAATAAAAAATATTATGATCCAAGAGTTTGGTTAAGAAAAATGGAACAGCAAATGGCTGCGCGTTTAGCCACTACTTTTGCGGATCTTAATTGTGTTAATCGTTGTTCGGTGGACGGTTAATATGCAAAGACTGATATATACATTAAAACAAGATCAAGTCGATTTAGACTTGATCATGGTGATTAGAACTGTCCTTGCTAGCTGCAAAGAAATTGCTTTCAGAGTTGGCCAAGGCGCGTTAGGTGACGTTTTAGGCTCAACCTTAGATGAAAATATTCAAGGTGAAACCCAAAAAAAACTCGATGTTATTGCTAATCAACTGATAAAAAATATGTTGTTGACTGAGAGTAATGTCGCTGCAATTGCATCAGAAGAAGAAGATGACATAGTTGCAGGCAATGCAAACGGTAAATACATCATAGCTTTTGATCCTTTAGATGGTTCTTCTAATATAGATATTAATGGTCAAATAGGTACTATTTTTACTATTTTCCCTGCTGTTGAAGGGCTGGCACAGGATGATCCTCGTCAGTTCCAACAAAAAGGTCGTAATCAACTTGCTGCTGGTTATGTCCTTTATGGCCCATCAACAATGTTGATGCTAACAACAGGTAAGGGTACTAGATGTTTTACACTTGATAAAACCCATGGCGGCTTTTTATTAACAGATGAGCAAGTGAGCGTTCCGGCTGAAACCCAAGAGTTTTCAATTAATATGGCTAACGCTAGGTTTTGGTATGAGCCTACAAGTCGTTATATTGATGATTTGCTTTTAGGTGAAACTGGCGTACGCAAAAAACGTTTTAATATGCGCTGGAATGCCGCGATGGTTGGTGATATTCACCGAGTTCTATCTCGTGGTGGTATTTTTATGTACCCTAGTGATAATCGAGATCCGAATAAACCAGCTAAATTAAGATTGTTATACGAAGCATATCCAATGGCAATGCTAGTTGAAAATGCCGGCGGAAGGGCTTCTAACGGTACTGCAGATATTTTAGATCTAGAGTTAGAAACTTTGCACCAAAGAGTACCTGTTATTATGGGGTCATCAAAAGAGGTAGAAATCTCAACTAGCTACTATACTTAGCTCATTATAAATCAGCTCGATTTTTTCGGGCTGATTAACAGTTCCTGTAGTGTGTGTAAGCTCAGGGAAGAGCTTTTTTGGAGGCGCCATGAGAAAAGTATATTGTGTGATCTTGTTATTAATAATGAGTTGTCAACATGCAATAGCTAGTAAGCGGGTCGCCTGGTTAGCACCAATGAAAGCAGACACCAATGGACAGGTTGTTTTTAATGAAGGAAACCAATTTTGGCAGTTGACTCATGACTTTATCATTGATGCTGCAAAAGATTTAGATATTCAAGTTGAAATTTTTTTATACGATAAAAATCGATTTGAGATGGTGGCTAAAGCCAATCAGATTACAGAAAGCAAGGTAGCATTCGATGCTGTTTTATTTGGTAATTATCAAGACAAAGGTAATGAAGTCTTAGAAATTTTTGAAAAAGCTAACATCCCAGTTTTTACTTTTATTACTCATTTTAATCACAGTAACAAGCAACTCATACCGCGTAAATCATACAAGTATTGGATAGGCCAATTTATTACAGACGATGTTGCCTCAGGTAAAATCCTCGCCAATGCCTTAATTGACAAAGCGAGTAAAATAAATGGCAAAACCCCAGCTATGGTTGCGATTGGTGGTGAATATGGCCACTCTGCTAATATAGACCGTCATTTAGGCTTAATGTCTTCAGTACAAACACTTAATGTTGACCTCAAACAATATTTATTTGGTTCGTGGAAACGAAGCCGAGGAGAGCGTGTATACCGTTCTATTACTAAGCGATACCCTAATTTATCGGTAATTTGGTGTGCTAACGATGAATTAGCCCTAGGTGTATCAGATGCGATGAAAAAACGTAATGAGACCAATGTGATTATTGGCGGGATAGACTGGAATCTTGAAAGCTTAGCTGGCGTTGCCAATGGGGATATTTATGCAAGTGTGGGTGGGCACTTTTTACACGGGGGATTTGCACTGGTATTAATTTATGATTACTTATCAGGTTTTGATTTTGCTAAAGCGAGCTCCGAGCAGCAAGTCACTTTTTCTCAAACCTTATTGTTGTTGACCCAAGAAGATAAAATTAAAGTAGATAAATTACTTGTTAGCTTAAAATCTAAAGCAATTTTTGACCATTTAGACTTTAAGTCGCTTTCAGCTGCTAAGCAAAAAAAATACAAGCAATATAATTTTTCAATTCAAGATTCATTGTTTTTAAAATGAATGTAAAACATTATTATTTAATTGTTTTACATTGTGTATTACATTTTTCTTGCCTGATGTATTATTCTTTGCTATTTTGTGTATAAAGTTTTTTGGTTGTTAATAAATGGTTTTAATTTTTGTCATTAATTGGATTTGTTGACTAAAATGTCACGATCTAAAATTAATTTTGGCAAGGCACCGAGCAATGCCAGTGTGGTCGTTTGAAATGTATGCTCGATGAATTAATACTTTTTTTATATTTGATAAATTTACAATAAGTAAGATTACATTCATTTGTATATTATTTTATGTAAAACAATATGTATGCTTGAGGTGTTTTATGTCGGTTGGATTTAAGTCTTTATTCTTGCTTGTATGCTGTCTAGTGCTAAATACAAGTTATGGTTATGAACAAATTAGACACAATAAAATTAGCTCTGCCAAAGAAGATTATCAATTTAAAATGCTCAAACTGGCACTTTCCTATAGTGACAAGCAGTTTACTTTTCAAGAGCAAGCTCAATATCTCAATCAAACTAAATTATTAAAAGAGTTAGAATCCGGCAGAATTGATGTTGCTTGGGTCGGTACTTCGGTTGATTATGAGGAATCTTGTTTACCTGTCCGCATTCCATTATTTAAAGGTTTACTTGGCCACAGAATATTCTTAATCAAAAAAGGTAACCAAGCCAAATTTGACAACATAGATAACCTAGCTGCATTATCAAAGCTTAGAGCAGGGCAAGTAACTAGCTGGACTGATGCTAGAATACTGAAAAAAGCAGGTCTCAACTTAGTCAGTACCAATAAATATAATAATTTGTTCCATATGTTGGATGGTGAAAGATTTGACTATTTCCCAAGAAGTCTATATTCGCCTTGGAGCGAGATGCTGAACTATCCAGAACTAGACTTAGAAGTAGAAAAGTCATTAATGATTGTTTATCCCTTACCCGCATATATTTTTGTTAATAAAGAAAATAAAGCGCTCCATCAACTCATTTTATCTGGTTTTATGAAGGCGATAGAAGATGGACAGTTTGATAAGCAATTTTATAATCACCCGTTAATTAAAGAAGGTTTAGCTAAAAGCCAGATAGATAAACGGATTATTTTAAAAGTGTCAAATCAAGAAATTTCACCATTAACGCCATTAGACGATGATCGGCTTTGGTTTGATATTGAAAAATTTAAACAACAAAACGCAATGTAATACTGACTTGAACGCATTAGATTCTATTCAGATTGATTAATGAATAAAATCGGCTATTTTTCAAAACAGAAAAAAGCTGAACATAAGAACTAAGCATATTTTGCTTAGTTCTTTATTCGTAGCTATAGGTGTAAAGATAAACGCTTTTAAACTGTTTCATATTCAACCCTGGTGTTATCGATAAGTTATTGTATTGTTAACGTTTATTTCTAATTTTATAAGGTGTAAATTTTTACTCTAACTATCTCTTAAAAGTGTAATTATTTACTTTCGTATCTTAGGGGGTGTTGACGTTTTCTGTACATATTTTGTTCTTATTAAACACTTTTTGATCGCGGCGCGAGATATACAGCATTATAGCTCATTCAGGTAGCTCACTACATTTCAATCGCTATGCTTTGTCTAAATCTCAAACAAACTGCTGCAAAATTGTACTCAAAAGATCAACACACCCTAGCTAGACGACTCGTAAAAACCATATTTAAAACGTTAATTTTCAAACTTATTGCTATTTTATGTCCTACTTCACCATATTCACAGCTGTGAGTTTTATTATCTCAGTTAAGTCAGAGCATGCTTTTGCTCCGAATAATTAACTTCAAAGCAAATAATTTTGAAAAGGTGTAGTGTTTTACTTGGCATCAACTCGTCTAACCATGCTGAATAGCACAAAGGTGTAGTATTTTACTTGGCATCAAGTCGTCTAAACATGCTAAATAGTACAAAGGTGTAGTATTTTACTTGGCATCAACTCGTCTAACCATGCTGAATAGCACAAAGGTGTAGTATTTTACTTGGCATCAACTCGTCTAAACATGCTAAATAGCACAAAGGTGTAGTATTTTACTTGGCATCAACTCGTCTAAACATGCTAAATAGCACAAAGGTGTAGTATTTTACTTGGCATCAACTCGTCTAAACATGCTAAATAGCACAAAGGTGTAGTATTTTACTTGGCATCAACTCGTCTAAACATGCTAAATAGCACAAAGGTGTAGTATTTTACTTGGCATCAACTCGTCTAAACATGCTAAATAGCACAAAGGTGTAGTATTTTACTTGGCATCAACTCGTCTAAACATGCTAAATAGCACAAAGGTGTAGTATTTTACTTGGCATCAACTCGTCTAAACATGCTAAATAGCACAAAGGTGTAGTATTTTACTTGGCATCAACTCGTCTAAACATGCTAAATAGCACAAAGGTGTAGTATTTTACTTGGCATCAACTCGTCTAAACATGCTAAATAGCACAAAGGTGTAGTATTTTACTTGGCATCAACTTGTCTAAACATGCTAAATAGCACAAAGGTGTAGTATTTTACTTGCTGTTAGCTCAGTTTAATCTGCCAAGTAGCACAAAGGTGTAGTGTTTTACTTGGCATCAACTCGTCTAAACATACTAAATAGCACAAAGGTGTAGTATTTTACTTGCCGTTAGCCCAATTTAATCTGCCAACTAGCACAAAGGTGTAGTATTTTACTTGTTGTTAGCTCAGTTTAATCTGCCAAGTAGCACAAAGGTGTAGTGTTTTACTTGGCATCAACTCGTCTAAACATATTAAATAGCACAAAAGTGTAGTGTTTTACTTGCCGTAAGCTCAGTTTAATCTGCCAAGTAGCACAAAGGTGTAGTGTTTTACTTGGCATCAACTCGTCTAAACATACTAAATAGCACAAAGGTGTATTGTTTTACTTGCCGTTAGCTCAGTTTAATCTGCCAGTTAGCACAAAGGTGTAGTGTTTTACGTGTCGTTAGTTACACTGTGAAAATTTAATAATTCAATAGCTTCATGGGGTTAGCTAATTCTTATCCTGAGTTAAGGTTAGGTAAAAAGTGCCACTAGTAATACAACTAAACACGAATAGTGTTCTAAGTAACAGCAATCCAATCATGAACATTTTCATCTATCGAATCTTTTATTACACACTGACGCAGTATCTTCTCGGTAAGTCGATGTGTGTATTTATCTACTTTTAAGCTAGTTAACATAAAAAATGACACTATTAGTTATGCCTAATAAAAAGGTTAATTGTTAACAATATATTGTATTTTGGTTGTTCTTGTGTATTATTGTGCTGCACTAACTTAACAAAATATAAGTTTTTTATTACAGCTTGATTTGAGGTATTAGATTTAAATGAATGTATTTAATTTAGATAAATGTAAAAAAATTGGCTTAGTCGCAGCATTGGGTTTAACGAGTTTTTTTACACAAGCGTCTACCTACAATGTTTATACTGAAGCACAATTAAACACAGCTTTAGAGTCAGCTAAAAATAATGGTTTAGACACAGTAGATACCATTAGAGTGAATGGTACGATTAACATTTACGGCCAAATCGATGTTAAATCTTCAGTTATCATTACGGGCGCAGAGTCGAATAGAGGTTCTAAATTAGTTAGACGTAATACCGTTTTTTATAATCCGCTTATAAATGTTCAATATAAAAATGTGACAGTTCAAAATATTACACTCGAGGGTATAGGCGCAAATACGAATCAACAGTTACTTTCTTTAGCGGGTGACGACACAAGTAATAGCGCTTTAATTAACCTGCCTGCAACGAGTTATGCGGCTAATCCCAAAGCTTTTTCTGCTGTCAATGTTAACTTTTTTGATAGTGCAATTGGGGTCGCATCTGTCGGCATTTTACCGCAAGATTTAAATATTTCTTATAATACGTTTCAAAACATTAACCGAGCAGTGGAATTACTTAGAGATGTAGATAGAGTCGATGATGCATTACTTGCTAATGTAAGTATTCAGATGAATGGCGAAGTTATTGGTATGTACGGTGGTAAATTAAATATTTCCAATAACCTAATTAATGCAGAAAATATGCGTTTAGCCATTTCTCTTGATGGCGGTAATGATGGTGCTGGATTTGTTGGGACTGGCTTTCAAAATCCATGGTCTGAAAAACGTCAAAGATTTACAGATAAACCCGTTTATTATTCTAATACAATCGGCGAAGCAGTAATCAACAATAATAAAATTGGCTACTATCAGCATTCTGATGGCAATGTTTGGACCATTGGTCAAACTCGCGAGTTTGGTATTGCATTGGCAACAGTCGCAAATATTTATGTTGTGGGGAATCATTTACGCACTGGATTAAATTATATTACTCAAGCTGATGGTGTAACGCCTGTGGCGAATGCAAGTTATGGTTTTGGCTCTGCAATTAATGTTGAACACAATGGAGAAAATATTGTTGTGCAAGCTAATCATATCGTTGTCGGGGCTAAAGGGTCAGGCGCAAATGCATTTACTGTGCTTGCATTTAATGATCATGGTGCGTTTTGGAATATTGCACAAGCCTCTAAAAATTTAACTTACGCTGATAATGTCATTTCAGGCACGGGTCAAAACGTGTTTTATGCTATTGGCTATCGAAATCTTAATATGATTAATAATGATGTTCGTAATTTCAACTCAACAGGCCCTGTGTTTGGTTGCGCAGGCGTTGTTTCACCCATCAACAACTTTCTCGCGAATGTTCCTGGCGGTTACAGTAATAGTTACATGCAGCAAAATGTATCTACTAAGGGGCGTTTATGGTTTGATGCTGTCCGAGATAATGGCCAATTAGTTGGTGCTTTCAAAGGTCAAGGCCCTAGAGCTCCAAGATCTTTCTACTATCTTGCTGGAGATGACCCAAAAAATCCAAGATTTGGAGATGCTCAAATTGTCGATTCGAGCAGTGTTCTAAGTTGTAATTAGTTTAAGAAACATGGCCTAAGATTTTTTCAAAAGTTCTAGGCCATTTTTGTTTATTTTTAAATTTGTGCTAGTTTAATTTTATCGAGGAAATGTAATCATTAACCGTAGGTCAAGGAATGAATCGACTCATCACGAATGGACTATTAGGCTTAATTGCTGCTAGCTTGCCTTTATTTGCTCAACTTTTAAGTACCAGTTATGGTACAAAATCTACACTTGGTTTTGATATCCTGCTGTATCAACCTTTTTCTTTTGCTTATATTTTATTGATCTTTGTTGTGTTTAATTTATCCAATCTTTATTTACCTTGGGCAATAAAAAAAGAATCTAAGGTACGTTCTATGTCTGAAGCTTTACTTTGGACTTGCGGCTGGTTTATTAGTACATTTTTACTATTGTCGCAGCTGCATTTTATATTAAGTGGTCAATGATAAATTCATGTGAATTATGAGCAAAGCGCACATAACAGCGATATGTGCGCTTTATGATTAGCTAATCACAAGTTTGAAGCGTGTTTATCCACTCTGATATTAATTGAGTCGCTGCTGTATCTTCTTTTAACCTTGCGATAGGTGGCATAGTTAGGTTTTGATCATTTGATTTCATTCGCATTAATAAAACGGAACTATCTGCGTCCCCTAGCTTAATTAACTTAGCGCTATCATCTCCTAGATTCGTTAAAATAGGATCGGACTCACAAACATTCATGTTATTTAATGGAGTTGACATTCTTAAGTCCATAGTGGAACGATTGGTTGTGCCTGGTCGATGACAACCTGAGCAGTTTGAATGTAAATAACTTTTGGCTCTGTCTTCTAAGCTAACGGATGAATCATCTAAAGCAAACAATTTATCGGACTCGCTACTCCAAATTGGCTGGGAAAAATAACCAGCACTAGTTAAGTAATCAACTTGGTTCGCATTGATGTTTGGATCTTGTTTATTTAACTGGCTTACTTCTACACCTAAACTAAAGTTTGCTGCATTAGTATGGCAACTCCCGCACTGGTTTTGACTTGGAAAAGTATGTGTAAAACCATCTCTTTTTGTCGTTTTTCCACTTGATAATAAATTTGCTTCAGTTTGCTCTGAATTCCATTCGTAACTATAGCCTTGCCAACCCGTAGAATGATTCACTAATAGCCGAGTTTCTAAAAATGTATCACCATCGAGAAAATGTTTAATGAGGATACTATTTTCTGGGAATAAGAAGTCTCCATCTAACTGAACATCTATTTTTGTGTTGTTTGGAATCGCAAATGCTCTCTGCTTTAAAGCACCATCAGACCACAATGAATTGTTTATTGAGTATTCAAATACACCTTGAGCAGAGCTTTTATTGATAGGATCAAAACATCCGGTATCACTTAATTTATCTGGCATAGTGGCATTTACACCACCGCCTCCAGAAATTTTATACACATTGATACCTGTTTCTGTTTCATCGTCACTAAAAAATTGTAGTTGGTAAACTTCGCCATTGTTACCTTGTGCCATAGCCGCTATACCGTGGCTTGAGATTAAACTTGATTCATCAGTTCCGACTAACGCATCTGCAGCCACTTGCCAGAAATTGCCGCTATATATATCACCAAATATATATTGGCCGAATAAACTCGGTGATTCGGTACCGCGATAAACATAGCCGCCTACGACAGACACGCCTGAATCTCGCCCGTAATCTGAAATGGGCAGTTGGTAAGCCGATTGGTCACAATTCGCTTGGATACAATGGGCTCCTTCCATGATAGGCCAGCCGTAATTACCACCAGATATAATTCTATCTATTTCTTCGTAACGGCTATCGCCTACGTCACCAACCCAAGGTATACCTGTCTGGCTATCGATGCTAAATCGCCAAGGGTTACGGAAGCCATAAGCAAATACTTCTGGACAATCACTCGTGCGAGTATCTTCAAAGTGCTGGCAAATCGCTTGCCCTGTATTGAACGGGTTATCGTTTGGAATGGTATAAGGGTATGTGTCCACATCGATCCTGATTAAACTTCCATAGAGGTTATGTAAGTTCTGCGAATGAAAATCCATTTCACTATCGCCAAACGAGGCGTATAACATTCCATCATTACCAAAAGCGATATCGCCACCATTATGGAAGGGGATTGGTTGATCAAGCGTGAGTATGACTTTTTCGCTATTGGCATTTATTTGCCAATTAGTTGTGTCGAAATTAAAAGAAGAGAGTGTCGAACGTCCTTGATTGTTAATATCATTATATAAAATAAAAACTCGATTCTCGGCTTGGCCAAAATTAGGATGAAAGGCAATGCCTGTCATGCCCATTTCGCCATTGGTTGATACTTTACTGCCGATATCTAGTACTTGATTAAACTGAGTCACATTATAATTATTCTCTATGTGGAAGACTTTTCCTGAGCGGTTTAGTAACAGCCAATAACTATTATCGTTTTGAGGTTGAACCATCGCCAGCACATTCGGTATAGCAGGTAGATTAGGGAATGCTTTGGTTTTTGTTGGAGAGCCTGTTGTCACTACGGCAGCTGGTGGGACACAAGAATCATTATTTAGTCTTACTGCATGTTCAATCGCGGGGTTTTGTGGTGGAACCTCCACTGGCGGGTCTGGTTGTTCTGAATCATGATTAGATATCTCTATTTTGGTATCATTACAAGCTATTAGAGTTAACGATCCTATTAGCAGTAGACTAGAATATGTTTGTTTTATATTCACAGCAATCTCCTGTTTCTGTGTCCTTGTTTTAGGCTAGAAATTATTTTATTTATCTTAATTATTGAACCGAGCTCATTTTATATTTCCATTAGTCACTAAATCTCGACTGGAACAAATCAAGTTTGTTCTTGGCTTTAACAATAAGATCAAATCCTTATGCTTTAAAGATGAAATCTGTGAACGCTATAACAAAAGGAACTAATTACGCTTTGCTTTTGGTCACGAAAATACAAATGTGTGAACCTAGTATCAAATTATTTCACGCTAATTTTTGCTGTAGTTAGGGTTGCTAATACTTATTCGGTTGTTTAAACATATACTTGATTTTCTTTCTCTCTATGTGGGAAGGTATGTCCAACAATCGAGCTAATCTATATTACTTAGCATTTACATCCAAGGGTAAAATGAAAGGATAAAGTTTGGCAAAAATTATTTTACAAGGGCATATCTTAGTTCCTGAAAATGAGTTATTAGAAATAAAATCTGCGTTGCTGATTCATAGCGCTTTAACCCAAGCTGAAGCGGGTTGTATTATTTTTGAAGTTAATCAAGATGCAGAACAAGCTTGCAAATTTTATGTCTATGAAGAATTTATCAACAAGGCAGCATTTGATTTTCACCAAGCTCGAGTAAAGCAATCTGATTGGGGAAAACAAACTCAGAATGTTTCAAGACATTATCAAGTTAAAAAAGTTGATTAATTGCGCTATTGGTAATTAACATTAAATACAAGGACGTATTATGCGACAAATTAAACTCGTACTCGCATTTTTGGTTACATTAGGATTCAGCTTGGTGTGGATTGATTATTTAACCCATAACCAACTTCTGTATGCCACTAAAGACTATTTCTTGCTAGAGAGTCAAGTGGATAATAAGCGTGTTGAAATCCCTCAAAGAGTCGTTAAACCAAAACCTGAATTTTCCAGCTTAGCGCTAAACAAAACGCCACCAGATAAACTTTCTTCGCACCAACAAAAATCACTCAAAGAATTGAATGAAGCTGAAATTTTAGTCCCACCAAGGGATAACCAGACAACAAAAACACATAAATTAAATCATGCGGATAATCCATATCTAGTTTGTACAAGATCAGGCAAAGAAGAAATTAAGGTTAAAAAGCATGGAGGTTTATATGTGTGGGTAGACGACAGTGGCGTTAGACATATTAGCAGCCAACAACCGGATTTAGATTTGCAAAAAGTTGAGTATGTCGGGGGAGAATCATCACTGGATTATTTTGATCTTAAATTAGATGTTACAGGCTTATCCGCACAGTTTAAACCGGAGTTAAGTGCTAAAATTACCCAGATATTTAAATACTACCACGCCCTTGTGGGTTTCGGTTTATTACAAAAAGTGTATATAGATCAACACATGTTTGCAGATAGAGTCGATTATTTAAATTTTGCTGAAGAAAATAGCTACGCTGATGCTGATAATGCTTCAGGTTTTTATTTACACAAAAGTAAAAAAGCGGCGATTTTGATGCAACACAGTGAAGCTAAAACATTAAGCGTCAGCTTACATGAGGCAAGTCACGCGATTCATCACGGTATATTCGGCCAACTTCCGAGATGGTTGAATGAAGGTCTATCTGAGTATAATGAAAACCTGTCTATTAGATACCAAACTAAGCATTTTTTACCGAATCCAAGTTGGTCAAACAATAATTACATTAGCGCTAAGCTATTACCCTTAAAACAGTTATTGAATGCCACTAAAACTGATTGGGATGGAGAGTTGAGACAATCTCTGTATGCAACGAGCTGGTCATTTATCTATTATCTAATGGATAGCCCAGAACGTAAATCTGCGTTAGCTCAGTTATTAATATACGAACAACAGCAAGCTTGTAGCCAAGTAGTTGCATCGGACCTAGAAAGATATTTAGCGAGATCACTCGACTTAATCCAGAGTGATTTTTCTACATGGCAAAGGCGTGCATTAAGGCAGCATCAGTTTTAATTTGGTGTGTTTTAAAATAGCCACAGAGTGTAAATAAAGTGTATTTTACTTGATTCATAAAACATATGATGTTTATATAGATTGTAATTGTTGTGTTTTCTGATTTGTTATTGGTTAGTTAAAACTGGCGGTAGCAACTAAATTGAAATTATAAAAAGTTAAATGTTATGAAAAATAATCAATTAAAATTATCAGCTGCTGCATTAATTTGCTCTAGTTTACTTACAGGATGTCAATCTACTCAAGTTGCCGATGAAGCTAACGAAGTAAAAGCTAATCAGCTTTTTGCTGAAGCGACTAAAAATTTTCCACGTGAAGAAAAGAATTTAAGACAGTGGGATGCACCCGTTGTTGCTGATTTAGATCAGGATGGATATCCAGATTTATTGCTAAATGATCATGGTTTTGCCATTAGAGTGCTTTGGAATAATAAGGGCACTTATACTAAGCCATATGATTTAATTATGGGTGACATGCATGGCATTTCAGCCGGTGATTTTGATTTTGATGGAAAAATTGAAGTTATTATTTCACGTGGTGGCGGCTCAGGTAGCAATGCTCGTAATTCTATTATCTACAGAGTAGACACTAACCGCCAGTTCTCAGTAGTTGAAGATTTTACGCCGCCATTGGCTTTTATGCGCGGGCGAACCGTCAAGTTTTTTGATGGTGATAGCGATGGTGATTTGGATTTAATTAATTTTGCTTTCCCTTCAAAAGAGATGAAAGGGCAAAGTGAAAATTATGTTTATGAAAACAAAGGCAATCGCGAGCTTGTCATAGATAATACATTACCGCCAGTTAAAGGCGATGGTCAAAAAACACTGCTAACAGACTTTAATAACGATGGCGTTGAAGACATGCTCATTTATGGGAATGGTCCGGTTAAAGCCTATCAAGGCAAAGGTGATTTAACTTTTGTTGATGTAACATCAGACATTTTCACAACTAAATTAACTCATGTTACGGCTATAGCTGAAGTCGATTATGACAATGACGGTGATTTTGATTTGTTCTTCACTAGAGGAAAAGAATTCACCGCAGGACAGAGTTTCTATAATGCCGATACCAAAATATGGGGTTATTACACTAAGCGTGGCGCGTTTAATTTTGAAGGCATAGAGGCTGGAGATATATTAAACATAGAAAATTTACAGTCACAATGGCCGAATAAAGACCTTTATCTGGGAGAGTCAGCATACAGTTATGAATTTCCTGGTGAAACACACTCTGGTCGAGATGTTAGATTAGTGAATAGCGATACATTAGGCTTTCCAGATAAATTAGATAAAAAAGGCACTTACATTGGCTATGTCGGAAATCGACAATGGCGTATTGCAGGCAATATTTGGTCGCCCTCTACAGGAGTAATACATAATGTAGATGCAGGTCCTGTGAGTGAATCTGATCCAGGCTTAACGGACTTATTATTACGAAATAACCAAGGTAAATTCACAGATGTAAGTCAGCAATTGAACTTAACTTTAGCAGAGCACTCGACAGGTTTGGCTATAGCCGATGTCGATAACAATGGCTATCAAGATTTAATCATTACTAAGCGTGGCAACTTAGTTGATCAAAATGAGCCGATTGTTTACTTAAATCAACAAGCTAAAGGTTTCACTCAAATCAAGCAACACGGCATATTGTCTACTGAATTAGGTGTTATTGGCATGGGCATTGAGCCATTGGATTATAACTTGGATGGTAAAGTAGACTTTGTGCTGGGTAATGAAAGGGGTAAGTGGCATTTGTTTGAAAATACAAACCAAGCAGCTGAAGCCAATCATTTTATTACAGTACAGCTAGGCAGTGGCTTAACGACTCAAGTGACAGCTTTAGGTGCTTTAGTTAAAGTGACGGCATGCGGTAATACTCAAACTAAACGACTAGGTTCAACAGGTGCTAATTACTCATTAAGTTTTGATCCAAACCTTCACTTTGGTTTAGGTCAATGTACTGAGCCAGCGAGTATTAATGTGACATGGACGAATAACGAAACTTACCAAACTCAGATCACAGAGTTTAATAAAGTGATTAAAATTGGAAAATAGTGAGTAGCGGGCGTTTAACCTAAGCTAAATTCGTTATCTATCTACAAGCCTCTAGCCTCAATTGCTAGGGGCTTTTTTATTTTTCCTATTAATACGTGTATTTTAGTTCTAAGCCGAAGTTTTCACAAAAAATTACAAACTTAATACTATACTGACCAGTAATGGAAAATTTTAATAGCTTATATCTATGGCAGAGTTGACTCGCTCACTGGAAGAAAAAATTTCGGATCTAGAATCACAGCTAAAAATAGCTAATGCAGAACGTATTAAATATAAACAATTGTTTGAAGCATCGGGTGATGCGCTCTCTATTATCGACTTAAGTACGGGAAAGTTTACCGAGTGTAACCAAGCTGCTGTTGATATGCACGGGGTAAAAACCAAAGATAATTTTTTAAACCTTACGCCTGCTGATATATCTCCCGAATTTCAGCCATGCGGTCATTCTTCACAAGAGCTAGCCGAAAAGCACATACAAAATTCTTTTACTGAGGGACCACAACTTTTTCAATGGCAGCATTGTAGGTTAGATGGTTCTAGTTTTCCCTGCCTAGTATCACTCACAGCACTACCATTAGAAGATCAAAATTTAATTCTAGCTATTGGCAGAGATATTAGTGAACTGGTGGAAACTCAAGATCGTTTAGAGCGAGTTATTTCAGAGAAAATGCACTTTGAAACTGCGTATTTAGAAGAAAAAGAGAAGTTTGAGAAATTTGTCAATCTAGCGCCAATAGGAATCGCAATAAATAGACTTGAAGATGGCGCATTTGAGTATGTTAATAACGAATTTAGCCGCTTTACGGGTTATGAGGTTGATGAATTAAATACATTGGATTATTGGCAGCTCACACCTAAAAAGTATGAAGCGCAAGAATTTGAACAGTTACAATCGCTTGCTGAGTATGGTCGCTATGGACCTTATCAAAAAGAGTATATTCATAAACAAGGACACACTTATCCAGTCCTATTATCTGGGATTAAAATAGCCAAAAACGATGGACAGGAATATATATGGTCAGTTGTCCAAGATATTTCTCAGCAAAAACAGATAGAGCAACAAATCCAAGTCGCTTGGGAAAAAGCTGAATCTATGGCTTTTAGAATGAAACTCGCTAATGATTCTGCTGGAATTGGTGTTTGGGAGTGGGATGTACTGAGTAACGAATTGATCTGGGATGATTGGATGTATACGCTTTATGGCGTATCAAAAGCTGAATTTTCGGGCGCTTATGAAGCCTGGGAAAACAGTGTTCATCCTGATGATATAGAAGATGCGAAAACTAAATTGTTTGAAGCTGTCCAAGGTTGTGGAATCTATAATCCAGAATTTAGAGTTATACATCCCAATGGTCAAGTGAGAACATTAAAGGCGAGTGCTGAAGTCATTAAAGATGATAAAGGTAATACCTTAAAAGTCATAGGTGTAAATTATGACATTACAGATAAGGTTGAGGCAATAAAGGCGCTTAGTTTGGCCAAACAAGAAGCAGAAAGAGCAAGTCAAACCAAGAGTAAATTTTTAGCCAATATGAGCCATGAAATCCGCACACCAATGAATGCGGTTTTAGGTGGCTTGCAGTTGTTGAATAATCAACAATTAACTCAAGAAAACCAAACTATCTTAGATAATGCATCATGGTCTGCTAAGTCTTTGTTAACTATAATTAATGACATACTTGACTACTCTAAAATTGAAGACAATAAATTAAAATTAGAGCAAAAACCTTTGTCTTTAATAAAGGTGTTAGATTCTGTTAAGTTCGATATGGCAATACCAGTAAACAATAAAGGCATTGAGTTTGTTAGTATTATTGATAACAATTTTATCGATGGTTGGGTTGGTGATATTGTTCGAATAAAACAAATTTTACTTAATTTAGTTTCAAACGCGGTCAAGTTTACTGAGCGAGGCAATGTCAAAGTAGTATTAAGTTGTATCCAGTATCAAGAGCAACAGGCAGTTTGCTTTAAAGTGATAGATACCGGCATTGGTATGAGTAAAGAAGTCCAAAATTTGATTTTTGAGCGTTTTTCTCAAGCTGATACTTCAACAACTAGGAAATTTGGTGGTACTGGGCTTGGAATGTCGATCACCGATAACCTTATAAAAATAATGGGTGGGACGATAGAGATAGAAAGTGAACCAGGAAAAGGAACCCAAGTACAAGTTATATTGCCCCTAGAGAAAGCCGAGCAAGCTAGTATTAAAGAAAAGCACACCTCAGCGGATATACCAAATTTAGCAGGAAAGAAAATATTGATAGCTGAAGACAATGAAATCAATCAAATGATTTTGGAGTCTATGTTAAAAGTTACTAAGGCTGAAATTACAATCGTAAACAATGGTCAATTAGCTGTTGATGTAGCTAAAAAACAAGACTTTAATATTGTTTTGATGGATATTCAAATGCCGCAAATGGACGGTTTAGAAGCCCAGCAAAAAATCAGACAAATCAAAAAAGATTTGCCTATAGTTGCCTTGACGGCAAATGCTATGTTGGAGGATGTAAAGCTTTACCTTTCGCAAGGCTTTGTTGAGCACGTTAGCAAGCCTATTGATATCCAACTCTTATATGGCGTTTTAGAACACTATTTAAACTAAAGATTTACAGCTGGGCTTGTAAAGAGCGGAAGTATTCGAGAGGTCATTGGTAAAAATCACCGCAAACGAGCAACTAAGCTCTAATTGTTATCTATACTTATAAGAGTTTTCGTGTATCGGATTGCTCATGATTTTTCGTCGATTTTTTTCTGGTTTTTTGTGTAGTCTCTTGTTCGGTTTAGCTGTATTTCAGCTAGAGTGTTATGCTGCCGAAAATAATTTTCGAATACTTTTACTTAATTCATACCACCCTCAATACCAATGGACAGCCGATTTATCTGATGGAGTTAAATCTGAACTGTTAGGGTTTATTCCGCCAGAAAATTTACATATAGAATATATGGATGAAAGACGCTTTGTCTCTGATCCCGATTACCATCAAAAAATATCTCAATTATTGGAATATAAATATAGAAATTTTCCAATCGACTTAATTATTTCTAGCGATGATGCTGCCTTCTACTTTTTAATTAAAAACGAATTTAATTTTGCGCAAGATAAGCCCGTCGTCTTTGGTGGGGTTAATGTACTTGATGTCAATGTATTACAAGGGAAAACTAACTTCACGGGTGTGTTAGAAGGGATGGAGATTAAAGACAATATTAACTTAATTCAAAGCCTGCAACCTGAAGTTAGCCGCGTGATATTACTTGCAGATAAGAGTGAATTAGGCGTTAGGATGCGACAACAAGCTATCCAAGATATAAAACTAGTTAATAATTTACTTCAAATAGAAATTTGGGACGATTTCAGTTTTGACTATTTATTGAAGATGGCAGCACAAATGCCGCAAGATACCGTTTTTTTATTACTTGCTATACATAAAGATAATCAGGGTAGATACTTCTCGTTTGAACATGAACTCAAAAAATTGACAGAAATTAGCCGTGTGCCTGTTTATGGTATGTGGGGTAGCGTCATGATAAATCAGGGCGTGATAGGCGGAATGATGAATAACCCTTACCAGCATGGCAGTGAGTTGGCCAAAATAGCTAAAGAAATTCTAAATGGTCAGGCAGTTTCTAGTATACCCATAAAACAAAAATCCGAATTCGTGCCTACGTTTAATTATATGGTGCTTGAAAAGTTTAATATCAATAAAGATTATTTACCTGCTGGCAGCTTAATTCATAACCAACCAGATGGATTTTATCGTAAATATTCTGTCTTAATTAACCTGACGCTTTTCATTGTTGCGCTCTTGTCAGCAGTTGTTGTGATCTTATCTTTTAACATTAACCGCAGAAAAAAAGTTGAAGCTTTACTAAGTGACCTAAACCGAGATTTAGAACAAAGAGTTAAAGCCCGAACTAAAGAGCTTGCGAGCAAAAATGTAGAGCTCGAAAGTATGATGCAAAATATGAAGTACTTGGCAAATACTGATGTGTTAACTGAGCTACCAAATAGAAGAGCGGGGATGAAACGATTACAAAAATTACAACAAAGGTATTCGCACTCTCGATTTAACCTATCCGTCGCTATGATAGACATAGATTATTTTAAAAATATTAATGATTGTTTTGGCCATGACATTGGTGATCAAGTACTCAAGCAAACAGCGGATGTCCTACAAGACCTGATTCGTCCCTCTGACTTTGCTATTCGATGGGGCGGTGAAGAGTTTTTACTGCTTTTACCCAATGCAAATACCCAAGAAGCCTATTTGATATGCACCCGAATCCAAGCTGGGGTTAAGAAAATTGTAATGGCAGATAATTCCTATATTACATTAAGCATAGGCCTTGCTGAACATTTAGCTTCTGACAATACAGAATCCTTACTAAAAAGAGCCGACGAAAATCTTTATTATGCTAAAGGTAATGGCCGCAATAGAATTGAAGCTGAAACAAGGAGCTAGTTTGATTTAGCTCTAAATGCTTCTAAGCTCTGATTTTCTGACTACGAACTAGTTAATGTCATTGACAGTGATTAGCTTCAATTTAAAACATTATATTTACAATTATTTATCAAACAGGATTGCTAACATGAATAGATTCGGTTAATTTAATCAAAAAACAGCTTAATGTCATTTGGACTTAATCTGAATAATAAATATGTTAGGACAATATATGCATAAAAAGTATTTAATCGGCAGGGCTGTCAGTGTAATTATCATCACACTTTTATTTGTATCTGGATGTAAGCAAGAAAGTAATAGCCAAGTCTCGAACCAGACTGAAACGATTAATCAGCCTAATAAACTATTGGCGTTTTCTAAAACAACAGGTTGGCGGCATGACTCTATTGCAGCAGGCATAAAAGCAATCCATCAAATTGGGGAGGCGCAAAACTACCAAGTTTTAGCAACTGAAGATGCGGCCATTTTTAATGATCGAGATCTTTCCAAGTTTAGCGCTTTAATATTTTTAAATACCACAGGTGATGTCCTAAATGATGAGCAACAAGTTGCGATGGAAAGATATATCCAAGCAGGAGGTGGTTTTGTTGGTATCCATTCCGCAGCAGACACAGAGCACGCGGGTGATTGGTATTGGTATAGAAAACTAGTCGGTGGTGTATTTAAAAGCCATCCTAATATTCCATCGAATGTTCAATTAGCAGAGCTAACCGTGGTTGATGACAAGCACCAAGCTACTCACTTTATGCCAAGTCAATTTCAATATGCTGATGAATGGTATGACTATAAGGATTTATCAAAATTTAGAAATGATTTACTTAGCCTAGATGAAGATAGTTACCAAGGTGGTTTATCAGGCCATTATCATCCAATTGCTTGGTATCAAGAATTTGATGGTGGTCGGTCCTTTTATACTGGGATAGGGCATACGGCAGATAATTTTACCAATCCATTTTATCTAGAGCATTTATTAGGCGGGATAAAATATGCGATTGGTGACAATGTTCAGTTAGATTATTCAAAGTCAAAACCTGAGCATAATCGATTTGTTAAAGAGGTTCATCTTGAAGGATTAAATGAGCCAGTCAGCTTTAGTATGACAAATGATGCTAAAACTATTTTGTATATAGAGCGAAAGGGCGGCATTTTTCAATATAACCTACAAGACAAGTCAGTTATTAACTTAGGTTCAGTACCGGTTTACTCAGGTAAGAAAAATAGTGAATTTGGTTTAATAGCGATTGCGCTAGATCCTAACTTTGATCAAAATCAGCAAGTTTATTTAATGTATAACAAAGTGTTAGAACAGGATAAATTAGTACAAAGCATTTCTCGTTTTAAGCTTTCAAATCAAAAAATAGATTTATCGAGCGAACAGGTGCTACTTACAATACCTTCGGATAATACTTGTTGCCATACAGGTGGCAATATGGAGTTTAACCAAGCTGGGGAGTTATTTATTGCGGTCGGTGACAACACAAACCCGTTTAACTCTGATGGCTTAGGGCCAACCAATAATAAAGCCGAAGAAGCCGTTAACGACGCTTTACGTACGTCAGCAAATACCATGGATTTACGTGGTAAAATTTTAAGAATTGTGCCAAATAGCGATACAGGCTACTCAATTCCAAAAGGAAACTTATTTACCGACGCTGAGCAAGGCAGAGCCGAAATTTATGTGATGGGAACGAGAAACCCGTACACAATTAGTTATGACGAAGCGAGCAAAGCACTCTATTTTGGCGATGTCGGTCCAGATGCCAAAGCCGATGATCCAAAAAAAGGCCCTATGGGTTACGATGAAATTAATAAAGTGACGCAGGCGGGTAACTTTGGTTGGCCTATGTTTATTGCAAACAACCAAGCCTATCGTGATTATGATGAAACAAACGACAAGCTAAAGGCTTGGTATAATCCATTAGATCCAATTAATAACTCACCTCGAAATACTGGATCTCATAAACTACCTCCAGCGCAGCCAGCTTTAATTTATTATCCCTATGGTAATAGTGAAAAATTTAAAGCCTTAGGTGCGGGTTCTAGAAATGCCTTAGTTGCAGGTGTGTACAGGCAACCAACAAGCACAGAAGCTGGCATAAAAAGTTATCCCAAATACTATGACGGTAAATTATTTATATCAGACTTTATGCGGCGTTGGCTGAAAGTTGTCACGACTAACTCTGCCGGAAAAGTGATTAAAATTGATAACTTTGCACCGCAATTAGAACTCGCCGCGCCAATTGATCTTAGCTTTAGTGCAAACGGTGAGTTATGGGTACTTGAATATGGCTCTAAATGGTTTAAAGGTAATGACGATGCTAAGTTGAGCCGAATCGTTTATACCGGAGATGGTAATCGAGAGCCAATTGCTAATATTCAACTAAAACACAGCCAAGGTGCTGCGCCTCTGTTGATTAGTGCCGATGCTAGTTTATCAAAAGATTTAGATGGTGATGCTCTTACATATGGCTGGAGCCTGCAAGCACTTAGCGCTGAGCAAGTTAAACTGGGTCAAATCTTAGATTCAGTTGCATTCAACCCAGAAAAAGTCATTTCAAATCAAGCAGTTTTATCCACTCAAATTCATCAGCCAGGTCAATATGCACTTATTTTAAAAGTAACAGACTCGCAAGGTGCTGATGCATACAGCAAAAAATTAATAGAAGTTGGCAATGATGTACCGGATATCTCAATTAGTATTTCGGGCAATCAAAGTTTTGTTTGGCCTAATGAGGCTAAAGCATATCAAGTGGTTGTAACGGATAAAGAAGATGGGTCTACCGAGAATGCCTCTATTACTGCTGATGCTGTCAATGTATTAGTTCGAAAACAACAATTAAACAAAGTTAAATTAGGTCATCAAATCCCTAGTGATAATCAAATGGGGAAAGATGCGGTTAAACAATACAATTGCCTTGGCTGTCACCAACTCAAATCAGCATCAATCGGCCCTTCTTTTAACCAAATTGCGGATAAGTATACTCAGCAAGCTCAAGCAAACACTATTATTAGCCAGAGCATTGCGCAGGGCAGTCGTGGTAAATGGGGGGACCATCAAATGCCCGCACATAATTTTTTAAACTCAGAAACTAGGCAAGCGATCGCACAGTATATTTTATCTTTCACATCGCCTGATCCTAGCTTACCGCTGACCGGCCAATTTAAAGTAACACAGCCAGCCGACTATAAATTAATGGTGGAATACACAGACAAAGGGGCAAATAATTTAGCGGGTATTACTGCTAAAGCAGAATATCTTTTGAGGTCACCGATATTAAGATTATCGGACTTAGTCAATCGTCAGCATCCAGCAAAATCAGTTCGAGTAAATGATGATGCGAGTGTTAAGTTCATAGGGGAAGCTAGCTATTTATATCTAGGTAAATACGATTTAACCCAGATCAACTCGATTAAGCTAACGCATAAAATCAATCAATCCTATCAGCAAAAATCAAAGTTTGAAATTAGAGTTGATAGCATAAATGGCGATTTGATTGGTCAAGGTCAATTTAACTTATCGGCTGCTGACTCTAGTAAACAATCTATTCATACCAGCAAAATAACGCCCTTAAATCAGACAAGAGAGCTTTATTTGTTAGTAAACAGTAAGGCGGACGATAACTTGGTCAAGCCAATTCAAATAATTTATATGGAGTTTAGCCAGTAATAAGAGATTACTTAGTCCGGTTAGCAGCGTTGATACCCTAGCCGGGCCTTATTTTACTTTACCTTTAATCTGTTTTATATGATTTTTTATATAAGATTTGTTTTTGACAATTCGAGCAAGATCCCTTAAATTTGGAAAGGTCATCTTACCAATTTTTAGTGATGGACTATTTTTTAGTTAATACCTGCTCGGAGCTAGAGATGAATACTATATTAAATTTGAGATAAAAAAATTGTGCTAGTATTAACAATCAAAACAACTCATTTTCATTCATATAATATAAAAGAAGAGGAAAGTCGATGAAACGTATTCTCACGCTGTCTGTCATTTCGGGTTGCCTGTTAACCAGCTTGGGTTGCAGCCAGCAGTCTGAACCTGTGGTAGCTAAGCCAGAACAAGGGAAAGTGTTTTCGGTTGAAGCGGCAAAAGACAATTTAACTTTTGCTAAAAACCAATATTTAAAAATGATAGATCATGTTAAACATGAAAGGCATCTTGACGAAAAAGAAGGCTGTGAGGTTTCTCCTGATATTATTTGTGTCCCTCGCTCTCAAGAGCGTGATGAGATTCATCTAGAGTTACCTGAAAAATGGACTAATGGTTTTTATCCAGGGGTTTTATGGAAACTTTTATCGTCAAAGCAACATATTAGCGATTGGCAACAAACAGATGAGAATACCTTATATAGTCAGGCAACTTACTATCAAGATACACTTTTTTCTGAAGCAAAACGCGATTCAACCCACGACTTAGGCTTCATATTATATGACTCATTTGGCGAGGCTTTAAATTATGACGGTTTAGATGCAGAAACTCGCGAACAATACGCGAAAGCCTTAGAGCTCGGTAGAGCAACGTTAGCAACTCGATATAAAGATGATGTTGGTTTAATTCGTTCATGGGATTGGATCCCAAGAATGCGGATTTTAACTTTAGAGAACGGTGAGAGACAATCTGATAGATATACCTTGTCTAATCCTTGGACGTATCCGGTAATCGTCGACAATATGATGAATTTAGAGTATTTATTCTCTAGCGACGTACCTAGATATCATGAAATAGCGTTTAATCATGCTAAACACACCAGTATCAATCATTACTTTTACGATACATCAGACACTGAAAAGCAATACCCATTAGCCTATCATGTTTACGATTATGGCGCTGGCAAACCAGGTAACTGGCAAGGCGTTGGTAATGTATCAGCATGGGCGCGAGGCCAAGGTTGGTCATTATATGGTTATGTGACTGTGGTAGAAGCAATGGAAAAGGCGAAAATAGACCTATCAACTTACCCAGATTTTAAAGCGCATTTAAGTCGTTTATTCACAAGCGTTGAGCACTTATTACAGGATGGTGAAGTGCCTTACTGGGATTTCTTTGCCGCGCGCGATAACGCTTATGAGTATGCCGAAAACATTTCATCGGACACGGCTGTTTTTCACGGTGTTTTAGGTTTATGTGATAAACAAATCGAAGAAAATATTAAGCCATATATGGGCTACCGTCCAATGACGCTTAAGGCATCTATGCTATCTGAGGAATCTCTTCAGCGTTTAGAGGGTAAAGTTAACTGGCATGGTGAAAAAATTATTCAAGGTGATAAATTATTACCATGTGGTACCAAAGCTTATCCTGATACACATGTAAAAGTACCGAGAGATACCTCTGCTGCTGCTATTTATGCTGCTGCTTTATATCGCTATGCGACATTCACTAAAGACATAAATGAAAAAGCTAAATTTGCTGCATTAGCGGATAAAATTATGGCTAAGCTAACCAATGAATATCGAACTGATCGCAAAGGTAAAGGACGAGATTCTAGCTTTGATTTAGGTTTTGTATTATCAGAAGCAACGGGTGATATGGGCAATGGTGGTGAAATTGATACACCAATAATATATGGTGATTTTTACTTTATCGAAGCAAATATACGTAAAATAGAGTTTGAGAAAAGTAAAAGTTAATACTGCTCAATATTAAACAAAACCCCAAATCGGATCATTCTTGATTTGGGGTTTATTAACATCAGTAGAGCTCGAGTTAAGGTTATTTAGCCAAATAACTTTCGCTTTGCTTGATGACTTGTCCTAGATAAGCAGATAAACGCTTAACCTCTTTTTGATATTTAGGCTCTGAAACCACATTAGTTGTTTCTTCAGGATCAGCTGCTAAGTCAAACAACATATACTCTTTTTTACCTTCAGCAGTTAAATATTCAGTATAAATTAACTGACCGCTTACGACAGTATCACCTTCTTTAAATCGAGAATAAATAAACGGCTTGTGGCTTGCCTCTGGATTGGTTAGCAAAGAAGCCATGCTACGGCCAACCATTTGCTGTTTTAATTTTTCATCCGCAGGTATGCCGGATAAATCAACTAGAGTTGGGAATATGTCGACTAAGCTGACTAATGCATCTGACTTAAGAGCGGCTTGTGCTTTAGGTGAATCAATAATTAACGGCACATGCAAAGCCTTATTCAGCATATTATGCTTACCCCAAAAATTATGCTCGCCTAAGTTGAAACCATGATCACTGGTTAATACCACTATGGTGTTGTCTCTTAAACCAAGTTCGTCTAACTCAGCTAAAATATCACCCACTTGTTGATCAATAAAGCTGACAGCAGCGTAATAGCCTAACAAAGAGAAACGATGAAATTCATCAGAGTTGTACTCATGATTTTTGAAGTGGTAGGTGTGTATTTCACCAGAGCCTTTTAGGGATGCGGGTGCATTAATTGGTTTATCTCGTAATGCAGAAGGTTGAAAATTAGTATTTTTATACAGATCAAAATATTTTTGAGGTGCATTAAAAGGCAAATGTGGTCGACGGAAACCAGTGGCTAAGAAAAATGGTTTATCAAGTTTAGCTAATCGTTTTAAATCACTAATTGTTTTTTCCTTTACTTGGCCATCGTAATAAGCTTCGTCAGGCTCAGAAGCACTTTCATACCATGGTCCTCTATTACCCATATTTTGGGTAGACTTAACATATTTTTTGGAATCTTCACTATAGTATGCCAGCCCTTCCACCTTAGGTTCCCAAGCTAATTCAGTCCAGCTTTTTTGATTTGAATCTTTTCTACTATGGAAAACTTTACCATTTGAAATGGTATGGTAGCCGGCATTTTTAAAAAATTCGCCCATGGTTGTGGCTTCTGGTACTTCTCGCTCAGCATTGGCTAAATAATTAACAAACCTTGTTTTATGTGGGTATACACTGGTCATCATGCTTGCTCTTGATGCACCGCAAACAGGGACATTGGCATAAGCACGATTAAATAAAACGCCTTCAGATGCAAGTTTGTCTAAGTTCGGCGTAACAGCTCGTTTATCTCCCATCGCACCCATAGCAACACGGTAATCATCTATCATGATGAGTAAAACGTTTGGTTGTTTTTCTACGACCGAGCTTACCTCAGATTTTTGTTCGGAAGACGTTTGTTGGCAACCTAAAGCCAGCAAAGCGCAGGTGATAGCTGGCAATATTGGTTTTGTGAAAAAGTAATTCTTCATATCTTACATTTACTCTAAATGATTTAATTTGATTGAATTTTATCAATAATGAAAAGTTAAGTAAACGTTAATGAAAAATAGCGATTAGATTTTAATTGCTCAGATCAAACAAGCTAAACTCGGGTAACATCTTACTTCCTTGAGAGCTTTTGTACGGATAATTGAGTTGAATTAGCGTACGTAATAACCAGTTACTACAAACGCTAATTCGGTTTGTTTTTAAAAGATACTTCTCAAGAAATAGAAAATAAAAAAATTAATAATTTCATTGTGTTAGATTGTTTACTGCCCAGATTTTAGGTTAATAAGTTGAACCATTCCAGCCATGAAACAGTCATCGCCATTAGCGTAATCAGCTGCAATACCAAGTAAATTACAGGCGAGTAAATAGCGCTGACATAAGCCTTTTCCACCAACTATAGTGATCTGTGATTGAGTTAAACCCTTTAATTCGTAGCCGATTAACAACCCCGAAATAAACTCTTCGATATGCATGTCCGCAATATTGTCGAAGAGAAGGTGGGTTCGGGCTAAAAAAAGTAAATTGGTCAATTGTCCTGACTGGCTTTGTTCAACACCTTGGCGAAATACAGCATCGGATGCTTTTTGCTTTGGTAAATTTTTACCCAAAAGTGAATGTTGAGTGATAATTGAAAATAATTCACCCGTCATGAAAGTTTTGACCGATTTTATTTTGTCTTGCTCAAACGAGATGTGTTTACTATGAGTACCGGGTAAAATCGCGATGAAATTTGATGCTAGTTTTAGTTTAGCTAGGCCAAACACTTGAAGTTCTTCGCCGCGCATTACGTCTGCTTGTGTTCTATCTTTCACATGCTTCACACCCGGAAAAATACAAGCTGCCGCGCCCCAATCGGTGATAAATTGATAACTTAGCTGCTGAATTAATGCTGGCGCAGCTGGTGTTTCGACATAATCTAGGCTAACCCAACCATTGAGTGAGCCTACCATACCTGCCATATATATAGGTAAATGCTCAAATTCGTTCAACCAATCACTCAAAATGCTGTGTAGAGTCTCAGCAAATTGATTATCTTGAACGCTTAGCAGGCCTTTGTTTTGCTGGGTCGAGTCAATGAGCGAGTCTTTGTCGTTCATCAAAAAAGCTCTAAAATTGGTCGTGCCCCAATCAATAATTAAGTAGTTGTTAGTTTTGGTCATTTTAAACTTGTAGACTCGTTATTAAGGTATATCTGAAACAATGCACACAAGGGTTTAAAATGGAACAAACTAACTGACTAACGCATCAGCTAGTCTTCGAAATTAAAAATATCTAGACCAGTAGGTACCACTATTCGAGATATGTTTTCTGAGTATTTCAAGGGAAGCGTCCAAATCTCTGGCTTGGATAGCGACCATCATTTCTCTATGTTCTTTTAAACTTTTGTCTACACGCGAAGCTTTTATTGGTAAGTTTGCATGCATGATTTGCAATACTAAACGTTTTTGACACCACAGCTCGATTGCACTTTTATTGTAGTGCTGGCTATACATATGCCAATGAAATTGAGTGTCGAGATTACGGAAAGAGACCTGATCATCTTCAGCTACATTTTCCATTTTCTTTAAAATGTCATTTAGTATTTTTATGTCTTCTTTATCGTGCTCCAATACAAACCACTCCATTAAATAGGGATCAAGTAGTTGTAAAATTTCGAAGACATCACGCATGGTTTTATTTTCAAATTGAGTAACCCGAGCACCACTATTTGGACTAACAGTTACAAAGCCTTCGCCTTGCAATTGCTTCAAGGCTTCACGTATCGGATTGACACTCACCTCATATCGAGTAGCTAATTTAGTGGTCACTAAACGATCACCCGCTTTAAATACACCATTTGAAATGTCGCGAATCACCCGTGCATATAAGGATGTATCGTCTGAAAATAATGGTGACTGTAACTCTTGAGTATGCTCTTTACTCATAAAACGAACTCTAAATTTTAGTAATAAGACGAAATGATAGCATATTTAATGAATAAGCTTAACCAGGCTCAAAATTAACTGATTAGACTAAATTCAGGCGTCATACCCTATTCAATTTAGATAACAAAAATCCTTTAAAATTATTTAGTTGAGATGATTTTGTTGCATTGTCACAATCCCACTAATGACAATATTGAATATGATTATGGGCTTGATCATCTGTCAAAACTTCAATAAAAGCCGGTAAACTTTAAATTAATTAGAGTGTGAATACAAACTAAAAATGTTGTCATTTGGTTAAAATTGAGTGTTGATCTAATTTAAATTGTGTGCAATATTTATTTTGGTGAAATATTGTTCATTGTATTTGGTTAACAATATTTCGATTAAAGTAATTAATAACAACAAATTGCTATCAAGGGATTCAAATGAAAAAAATAGATCAAGCTTTCAAACCTAGCAAAGTGGCTATGGCGATTGCGTTAGTGACACTCAATTCAGTATCAATTAGTGCTCAGGCACAAGAAACAGCAGAAGAGACCGAAGTTATTAATGTGGTTGGTATTAGAGGCTCATTGATTAGTTCTTCAAATATTAAAAGAGAATCTAGCGGTGTGGTCGATGCAATTACTGCAGAGGACATAGGTAAATTTCCGGATACTAACTTAGCAGAATCATTGCAACGCATTACAGGCGTTTCTATTGATCGCTCTAATAACGAGGGTAATAAAGTTTCTGTACGTGGCTTCGGGCCAACATTTAATATGGTTACGTTAAATGGTCGAGCTATGCCAACTTCATCAACTCTATCAACGGATGTCGGGATTAACCGAGCATTTAATTTTCAGCATATTGCCGCTGAAGTTGTATCAGGTGTCGATGTTTATAAAACAGGTAAAGCAAATATAACCAGTGGTGGAATCGGTGCAACCATCAACTTGAATACAGCTAAGCCTTTAAGTATTGGCGAGCGCAAGTTAACGGCTGGTGCTAAAGCTATTATGGATACGAGTAATGTGAAAGGTCGAGATATTACGCCTGAATTTTCTGCGTTATACAGTGATGTTTTTTTAGATGGTAAGTTAGGCTTACTTGCAACTTATGCTCACTCGGAACGAGACAGTCGAAAAGAAGCTGTGGTTAACGATGGTTGGTTATCTGATGATGGTTCTGATTACACTAATATAGATACAAGTGGTATTACAAATCCAAATAACCCTAATAAGAATTTTTGGGTGCCACGTAACTTTGCTGTTGAATATGGCGATCACAAGCGAGAGCGTGATAACGCTCAGTTTGTTGCAGAGTTAGCCCCAACAGAAGGGTTAAAAATTGGTTTAGATTATACTATGTCGCGCTTTGACGAATCGATTAATCGGGTATTAACTGGTTTTTGGTTTGATTCAGATGCGAACACCACAGGTAAAGCTGATGAAAACGGCACTGTTATTAACCCTAGGCATAATAATCATAGATTAAATTTTACCGCGACGCATCAAGTGGTTGAAACAGAGAACGATTCACTTGGTTTAAATATTGAGTGGCAGGCGACTGAAAATTTGAAGCTTGAGTTCGATGCGCACGAGTCCACTTCGGAAACCCAACCGGGTGGTGAGATCAGTGAGTTTACTTCAGTAATTAGTACACCGCCAGATGCTAGATATGTTGATATAGGGCTAGACTTTGGTAATGCAGATGTACCAAGGGTAACAGCTGTAACAACCAGCACATTTGAAGCGGACAATGCACCTAGTCCTTTACCAGCTAACTATGATCCATTCTCTACTGCACATATTGATGGCGACGTTGTCGTATTGCGAGGTCATGCGATAAAAAATACCATTAAACAGTGGGAGTTTAGTGGTACTTGGACCAATCCAGGTTATGGTTTGTTGAGTAAAATTAACTTTGGGATTGGCAATACAGATTACCAGTTTGACACAGCTAAACGGTTCGGTTTTGACTTTTTATACGACGATTTAGATATGGATGCGTTAGGCATTTCTTTTAGTCCATCAAAAATTGGCAGTAACTTTAGTGGTGGAGACCAATTATTTGCGATGCAATTTAATGTCGATCCTAAAAGAGTAAATGCTGCGGTTACGGCTGGTAATTTTGTCACTGAAAATCCGATCACTCAAGATAATATTAATGAAGATACTTTATCAGCCTATATTTCAGCGGATTTAGAAACTGAGATTGGTAAAATGCCAGTCAGTATTAACCTAGGTGTAAGGTATGAAGATACGGATGTAACTGCATCATCAACTGCAACCTTACCGACTAATTTAGCTTATTTATCCGTCGAAGAAATTAGAGAAGTGTTCCCTGAAGGCTCGGGTGCGACCATAGATACCTTAACGGGTGGCTATAAAGAATTTTTGCCTAATTTAGATATCAATCTTGAGTTGGCCGACGATATTTTTGCCCGCTTTGCTTATAGCAAAACTTTAACCCGAAGTGATGTGACCTCGATAGCACCAGCGACAAATATAACTAACACTAGACCGGGCGGGCCATTTAACGCAACGCAAGGCGATCCAAATTTGCAGCCTTATAGCTCAACAAACTTAGACTTGTCGTTTGAATGGTATTACGACGAAGGTAGTTATGTTTCTATTGGTTATTTTAATAAAGATGTAAAAAACTTTATTGGCACAACCACAGAATTAAGAACAATTAATGATGCCAGTGGTAATCCATTAAGAGATCCATCAGCTAACCCTAGACCAGGTTGTCCGGATGCTAATGATAACCCTGATTGTTTAGCAAATAGTTCAGATCCTATTATTGATTTTGAAGTAACTATTCCAAAAAATTTAGAGGATGCCAAAATTGATGGCTTTGAGCTCGCTGCGCAGCACTTATTTGGCGATAGTGGCTTTGGTGGTCAAATTAATTACACTATGGTAGATGGCAGCGTTGAATATGATATCTACTCATTTGAGCAAACCGTTGCACTAACAGGATTAAGTGACTCGGCTAACTTGGTTGGCTTTTATGACAAAGATGGATTTCAAGCTCGTATCGCTTACAACTGGAGAGATGATTTCTTACTTAATACGGATCAGTTCCATAGTGCAAATGAACCTCAGTTTACTGAAGCTTATGGCCAAGTCGATTTTAGTATCAGTTATGAAATTAACGATAATATCTCTTTGACCTTAGATGGCTTAAACATTACTGAAGAAACCACTCGTCGTCATGGACGATTTGAAAATCAGTTCTTAGCTGCAGAAAACTTTGGTAGCCGTTATTCATTAGGGGTACGTGCTAAATTTTAACGGAAAACCAATGTGCATTTCAGCTTTTAGGATCTGCATATTATGAAGCATCTTGATTTGTTACAACTCACATATCAAGGATTAATAGGCTGCTATGTTAAATAGCGGCCTATTATGTTTTTGCCATTTTTAAAGGTGTTATATGAATACAGGCGTAACAAATATAGTGGTTGTTGGTGGTGGCACTGCAGGGTGGATTACAGCGGGGACAATAGCAGCGGAGAGCATAAAGAAGTATGGCCTTGGTGTAATTAACGTCACTTTGGTTGAATCTGCCAATATAGCACCAATTGGAGTCGGAGAGGGCACTTGGCCGACTATGCGGCAAACACTTGCGAATATGGGTATTTCTGAATACGACTTTATTAAAAAGTGTAATGCCACTTTTAAGCAAGGCTCACAATTTAATGCCTGGTGTAGCGGACAAATTGAAGATAGTTATTACCATCCATTTTCGTTACCTGCTGATTTTGTAAATACCAATTTAGCTTGGCATTGGATGTCTAATAGCCATCAAATGCCATTTGCTGAACTTGTGTCACCACAGCAAGTTGTTTGTCAGTATCAGCTTGCTCCAAAACCTTTTCCTTATGATGAATATTCAGCGGTTTGCAACTATGGCTATCACTTAGATGCAGCTGCTTTTGCCGAATTTTTAAAAAATCACTGCATGACTAAGCTTGGCGTTACTCATATTATTGATGATCTTGTGGCAGTAAATGCGGCAGATAAACTTAATACTAAAGATAAATGCAATTCGCAAAACCCAATTGATCTTGACATAGAATCAATCACGACTCGCAAGCATGGTAATATTGAAGGTGATTTTTTTATTGATTGTACAGGACAAAAAGCTTTACTCATTGGTGAGCATTACCAAGTGCCTTTCATCTGTAAAAAAGATGTACTCTTTATAGATTCTGCAATAGCAGTGCAGCTACCAACCGAGATTGAAGATGAAATCGCATCAGTGACTTTATCAACAGCCCAGCCTGCGGGTTGGATTTGGGATATAGGTTTACATAATCGTCGAGGGATTGGCCATGTTTATGCCAGTGACTATATCAACGATGAAAGGGCTCAACAGCAGCTTATTTCATATCTTAACAAACAAGCTAATCGAACCGTGAAGCAAGATGATTTAAGTTTTAGGCAGATAAAATTTAAACCGGGACATAGGGCTAAATTTTGGCATAGAAACTGTGTTGCGGTTGGGTTATCTGCCGGATTTGTCGAGCCATTAGAAGCTTCTTCACTCGCTTTAGTTGAATTGTCTGCGCAAATGATTGCTCAGCAACTTCCGAGTAATCGAGCTGCTATGTCTAGGTTAGCTGAGCAATTTAATCAACGGTTTTTATATCGTTGGCAGCGCGTTATTGATTTTTTAAAATTGCACTATGTCCTGAGCCAGCGTCAGGATAGCCAGTTTTGGCTCGATAATCGCAAGCCAGATAGCATCCCAGAAAGTCTTAAACATCAACTCGCTATATGGCAAGATCAAACGCCATGGCATTACGATTTTGATCGAATTGAGGTATTTCCATCCGCGAGTTACCAATATGTTTTGTGCGGCATGGGGTTTAAAACTAATCTAAATGGTCTCAAGCCTTCGTTGCAGCAAGAAACAATCGCGGTTGAAAATTATAATCGAGTCCAAGCTAGTACAGGGCAGTTTTTAGCTAAACTAGCAAGTCATAGAAAGGTGATACAACAGATTAGAGCGGCTTAATGATGAGTTTTTGTTGAAAATACCAGCCAATAAATTAGCTGGTATTTAAATTAATCGATATATCAATAAAACAAGCGGGCGCTTTAATGATTACTGCTGTAACTTACATTTGTTAGAGTTGCTTTAGAGGTTGTAATACCAAACTCTTCAAAACATTCAGCCCATGAGTCAGAATCACCTCGTGTACCACATTCTTCACGGGTATACGGGTCTTGAGACTGCATATAGTTACCAAATTTAAAGTAAGTAGCAGCGTCATCTTGTACTTTTAGCATTGCGGTTTGACCAAAAGCGCTAATTGTTACAGTACCATAGTTGTTCACCATGCTTAGATCAAAAGAACCTCCGCTGGTAATAGTGCCAAGCGCCCATTTTTGCTCAGTGCCATTAGTGCCACGTAAACGTACATAAACGTCAAATATGCCATTATTAGCAACGCTGTCGATGAAACCTGATTCACTTGAATCAGCAACAAATACTTTCATTAAAGTAGATACTGTTGAACCGTGAGTTTGCGCCACAATTGTTTTAGCACCATTTGACAGATCCATTTTGTACGTTGCAGAAAAAGTTTCGTAAGTATCGTACATGTCTTTACGTTTACTGGTTTTGATTTTGTATTCATGACGCCAGCCGCCACCACCAGAAGTGGTATATTTTGTTGTTAATGGAACAAACTCAAGCGTTTTACTATTTACTAATGGATGCGGGTTATCACCTTCTAAATCAAATAAAGATCCATCTGTAATTATGCTAGGAATATCAGAATTGTTACCACCTGAAGATTCAGCACCATAAAGCTTCACTTCTGTGACATTCATCCAGTTACTACCAGCACTGTTTGATTGCGCTTTAACTCTTACTTGGCGTGCATTAATGTCTGTCACATCGTATTTTTCAATTGCCGTAGTGTTACCTGTGCTGACTGCATCATGAATTTTTGTCCAAGTGCCACTGGTACCTGGTCGAGCATATATTTCGAAGGTATGAGTGCGAGAATCGCCTTGTCCCCAAGCAATCCCAACTTCTTTAACCTCTTTTGCTTCGTCTAATTGAAGGGTTAAATTAACAGCATCTCCGCCGGCTTCTGCAGCCCAGCGAGAAGTCCAATCTGTATTGTTATCTATTGCTTTAGATGCAGGGTAGCTAGAGTGGCTAGTACCGTCATCAAAGGCGGTATCTACTGCTAGTTCACCATCTGCTGAGTTACCACCAGTGCCATATAATTCTACTTCTTTAATGTTAGTCCAAGTTGAACCTGAGCTGTTTTCGAATGTTTTAATTCTTACTTGCTGAGCATCAATATCATCAATGTCGTAAACTTCAATACTTGCACTTGAGCCAGTGCTGACACTGTCGTAAACCTTGGTCCAAGCGCCACTCGTTGCAGCTCGTGCCCAAATCTCAAAAGTGTGAGTTTGATCGCCGCCGTTCCCCCACGAAACGCCAACCTCAGTTACAGTTTGAACTGAATCTAGGTTAAGTTGTAAATTAACTGGAGAGCCAGAAGCTGCCCAACGAGATGCCCAAGCTAAACTACCGTCTATTGCGTTTGATGCAGGGTAACTGGCATGTCCGTTGCCCCAGTCTTCTGCGCTATCAATTTGTAAAGTATTTGCATGCGAAACGTTTGTTACTGCTAGCGCAAGAAGTGCCAAGCTTAGAGTTTTCGTTACTTTCATTAATTACTCCGATAATTTTGGTTATTAAGACCAAGGTTCTGTTAGTAAATATTGAGTTTAAAAAAGTTGTTATACCAAAATTAAGGATTTGTTTATTTTGTATTACAATTATGCCTGTCACTTTGGTTTGCGTAAATTAACACTTGATTATCATTGTTGCAACTTTTGTTTTTTAATTGTTTTTATTAATCTGGTTTTTTGTGATTAACCAGTTGTTTTATATTTATTTTATTTCTATTTTGTTGTTTGACATTTTTGTCTTTTAAGACTTCTGTTTTTAGCTTGTGTGAGCATAATCCAAGCAATAAAGTCGAAAAAACAACAGAAGAATAAGGAGCAAAAAGAAGAGGCAAGGGAGAAGATACAAGAAAAGAACTGTCACAAAATGGAGATTAGACGGGAAATAATGGAAAGAATTAAGAGTATTAGATAAGGGAAAAACAAGGAAATAAAAGCGAGTGGAAGGTGAGCGAAAGCTGAATTTTACAATTTCAGTCGTACCTGAGGTGGCAATATCGAGTAATCAGTATTTGTGTGATCTTCATGCTTAGAGCTTATCAATTATAATTTTTTATCGTCTGTTTTCAGCTTTGTAAGCGAGAAGCATGCTCGCGCCTGCTACAAAGCTTTAGAGTAGAGCTGGTTATCCATTATTTTAAAATAACCAGCTCTAATTTAACATCGCTAGCCACTTATAGTTCATCTGATGCCGAGGACATTCTTTGTCGCACTTGGTGTGAGTGCAAAATAGCCGGTATGATGACGAGCGCAGAGATAAAGGCTAATACCCAAAGGTAACTTTGTTCTAATAAAGCTAGATGGGATAATTTAGTTGCCGCTTCCGTATTCACTTGAGCTGCAAACGCAATCGGTGCTATGGCTGCATCTTTTGCAATTGAAAAACCCCCACTGACGGCACTTTCCCATCCTAAAGCAGAAAAAGCAGCGTAAGCCTTATATCCAATAGCTGCAGAGCCAAATCCAATGATACCAATGCCAACAGTGCCTAAACCAATTAAGCCAAAACCGACAGCACCAATACTTACAATACCAACGGATACTATACCGACACTAATGGGTGCAATTGCAATCGCTCCCCAAGCAAATAGCAAACCGTAGGCTGTGGTACCGCCTGCTACCCAAGCTACGGCAGGCGTATCGCCATATTCAGGTGAACTAAACTGAAAATGAAATAATGGAATACCTAATAACTTTAATCGGCTTTTGTATTCTCGTTTTTTATCTGTTTTTTGATCAATAGGGCGTTGGAATGCTTCTGCATTCAATATTCTTTCTTGTGCGCGTAATGCTTTGGCTTTATCAATCATTTTATACACTAAAAATAGATAACTTAGGGTAAAACCAAAAACTAGAATTTGGGCGCTAGTTGCATAAAATATTAGGTTTTCAGATGTGGTGATGGCTAGGTGTTTTAATAAAAACATACCTAAAATATACACAATGACAATGGAAAAGAAAATGGCGACTACTTTAAACACCTGCATGCGCTCGTTTTGCGTACGAGATTGTGCTAAAGCTGCTTTTACCCCAAAGAATGAGCTTATCACACCGGAAAATGCGGCTAGAAAAATAATAAAACTGGATATTTTAAACAAAGCACCTGCTTTAGCGCTGCCAACCCCGACACCCGCAATTTGAGCTGGTGGAGCCACGCCTTCTATTGCAGCAAGTACACCTGTGGTAAAACTAATGCTAGGTTTGCTTTTCGCTAATCCTTCCTCAACAAACGTGGTCATAGCTTGCTTTAATAAACTTCGCCCTCTAGATAAACGTTTTTTAGCGGCATCGATTGATAAATCTAATTCGCTAGCGACACGTTCTATGGATTGATGTTCTCGATAAAATAAGACTAATGGCTCACGGTAATTGCTTTCCATTTTGTTTATGGCTTGCCACAACAAATTTTGTTCTTGTTCTGATATGGCTGCTTCATCCATTGGCAAAGATTCGGGCGCTTGATCTACTTTTATATCTATATCACTCGCCTGTTTTAATGTTTGATTGTCTGTGACGCGGCGATAACGGCTTACTTTGAATTTGAGGATGCCACACAACCATGCTTTTAGTTTTTCAGGATCCTTGAGTGTGTTTAGTTTTTTCCACGCTTCTACAAAAGTTTCTTGGGCAATATCTTCACTATGCTTAATATCACCAACGGATGAATAAGCTAGAGAGCATAATAAATTTTGATATTTAGCAACAATTTCGCCAAACGCAGTGCGATCTCCACCTAAAGAGGCTAAAACTAAGTTGGCGTCACTTGTATTTGTTGTGGTTGAATTTAGCTTGTTTAACATACTCATAAAAATTTTCCTTTGGTTTATAAAGTATGTGCCGTTTTTTCGCTAAAAGGTGACAAAATTTATTATTTATTTTGTATTTAACATGGATGGAGCGCGGAAAATAAAAAATTTCTTTGAGCAGACCAAGATCGAACTTTTCAAATATGAATAGGATATGGTTTTAGTATTTGTCATTTCAGTACTTAACTATATCTAAGCTGTAAATAGGCTATTTTATTTTTGGTTAACAATAAATTGTTTGTTAACTGTTTTTTTACCAAGTTATAATGCATGCTTGTTTAGACTGGGTGGTATGTATTTTGACAGTTAAGTATATTGGAGATAATTTCGTAATAGATGAATTAGCGCATTGCATCTATATAGCTGAGCATAAGCATACTGTCAGGCCTAAAACGTTCGATTTGCTTGTGTATTTATTGTCCAAACCGAATCAAATTGTTGATAAAGCACAATTGCTCGCTCAAGTCTGGGACGATGTAACGGTTGAAGAACAAGTTATTTTTCAATCGATTACAGAATTGCGTAAAATTTTTGCTGGGCAAACCGTTATTCAAACACACCCTCGTAAAGGCTATGCTTGGGTCGCACCTTTTGTGCTTGAAAAAATTCAAGTTGAAAAACCATCACCACAGTTTAAGGCATCTAAATATTTGGGTAAAAAATGGTTGATGGCGAGCGCAGTTTTAGTGTTTATCAGTATTTTGATGATTTTTAGCTATTTCCATCGTGATGACAATATATCCAAGTCTAACGTAAAGCAGCCAACACAAACCATATTTATCTTACCGACAAAAAACAAATTGATGGATGCTAATTTTGGTTGGGTTAGTATGGGGATCATGGATTCCCTCATTACTCAGGCGGGCGATCATAGTAATATTATGCCGCTTGATTACGTATTATTGTCTATGCGTAATGCTCAAATGACACGTGATTATGATGCGGGCCAAATTCAACGCTTATTTAAAATTACAAATGCGAGTGTCGTGGTTGAATCTGAGATATCGCGTATTTTGGGTGAATATCAGCTGCTGTACCAAATTCATTTTTTAACCCATCAGCAGCGCGGCGTTATCCAACATACTTCTATTGAAGGTTTAATTAGTCGGTTAGCCGATATTTTGGCGAACTCAACCAATGTGCAATTGGCTGGGCAATCTACTCAATCAAAAACGATTTATAGTGAGATGTTTGTTGAGGCGGTTTTATTGTCGCAACAAGGCAAGTTGGCTGATGCGATTCAGTTGATGCAAACTCTAATTAAACTAGAGCCGACTAATATAGCGGCATATAAGATGTTGATTGATTGGCTGCAATACCTTGGTAAATATGCGCAAGCTTTAGTATTCAGCCAACAAGTTATAGAGGTATTAGAGCAATCGAATTTACCTAAATCAGAGTTGTATTATCGCCACGCTTATAATTTATTTAAATTAGGTGATATTGCCGCCGCTACTGAGTATTCCAAGCAGCTCAACCAATTGTTAGCAGTTGAAAATAACCCATATTATTTGGGATTTGCTAAACAATTAGAAGGTGAACTTTTGCTTGAACAAGAGCAGCCTAATGCAGCACTTCAAGCATTCAAATTATCCTTGCAGCAGTTTGAGCGAGTTTCTTTTTCTATAGGCATGACAAGTATTCATTGTTTAATGGCTAAAGCCTATCAACAACTTAATCAGGCTGAGCAGCAAGATAAACACTTGCAAGCAGCGCGTAAAGTCGTGCGAGAATATGAAATTCACAATTTACTTGGCTTGTTTAGAATAGAATTAGATATGTTAGAGAATTAATCTAACTAACTGTATTTAAAGGTTTATAGTTTTTTATAGAAAGTTTTAGAACCTTTATAAGTAAAAGTTCATTAGTCTGTTTTCGTCATCTTGGACACTAACGATGGGAAAACAATATGAAACTAAAAAAACGATATTTAGCCAGTTTAGTTGCTGTGCTCACTAGCCAACTTAGTGGTTGTAACAATTTAAATAATCAAGAAAAAGAAAGCCAATCAAGCCAAGTAAAGATGGCTGAAGTGGTATTGTTTGATTTTGAAAAGGGTCAGGTGCCCGACGGCTTTGAATTTTGGAATGCCGCGAGTTCAGTAACGGATAAAACCAGTGCAATTGACGGTAACCACTCTTTATTAGTTAAAGTTAATACACTAGATAACAACAGCGCTGGTATGCGTATTAAGCCTGAAAAGGCATTCGATTGGAGTGAGTATCAAGACTTTAACCTAGCGTTTGATTTAACCAATGCAGGTACTGAGTCGTTACAAATTGATTTAACTATTTCGGATGAGAATGGCGGTTTTTATACGCGAGGTTTAGTTGTTCCTGTGGGGAAAACACAAACTTTTTACGCCAAAATGGATGGTCACGATCAACAAGATCCCCCTTGGGCAACGCAAACTGAGTTTAATTTTGCTTCAGGTTTACGCTCAAACCCAGTCACTTGGCAGTCAGATGATAAACAAGTGTATTCGTTTTGGGGCAAAAAACGTTTAGACATATCAGCTATAACCGCCATTAATTTTTCAGCCAATGGATTATTGTCTGATAGGCAGTTTACCGTCGATAATATTCGTTTACGCGCAAACCCTAAAATGGATGAAAACTTTTTAGTTGGTTTAATTGATGAGTTTGGTCAAAACGCTAAAGTTGATTATCCAAACAAAGTTAAGTCGGATGCGCACTTAAAACAAATGGCAGCAGAAGAACTGGCTAGTCTGAATGCTGAGTTGATGGACGATCGCACTAAGTTCCATGGTTGGAAATCAGGTCCAAGGTTTGCAGCGACAGGGTATTTCCGCACCGAAAAAATTGAAGGCAAGTGGGCACTTATTGATCCTGAAGGTTACCTATATTTTTCTTCGGGTATAGATATTATTCGCCTGTCTAACTCATCTACTTTAACAGGGTATGATTTTGATCAGAATTTAGTTGAAAAACGCACTGCAGATATGACAGTGGCGGAAGATGATCAGCCGTTAAATCCTGTTAGTAAACAAGCTCAAGCGACTCGTTATGTCGCTAATCAGACACGGAAAGATCTATTTAACTGGTTGCCAGATTATAATGACTCCTTGGGTAATCACTATGGCTATCGCCGCGAAACCCAAAGTGGTCCACTTAAACATGGCGAAACCTTTAGTTTTTATAGTGCCAATTTAGAACGTCGATATGGCGAAACGTATCCTGAATCGTATTTAGACACTTGGCGTCAAGTGACGCTACGCCGTATGCTAGATTGGGGTTATACCTCTTTGGGTAACTGGTCAGAAAGCAGTTACTATGGTAACAACCAAATTCCATTTGTCGCCTTTGCCGATATTATTGGCGATTTTGGCACCTTATCAAGCGGGTTTGATTTTTGGCATGGTGTGCCTGATGCGTATGACCCTAAGTTTAAACAAAGAGCGGTTGCCGCAGCAAAACATGTTGCTGCGCAAATAAACGCAACGCCTTGGTGTATGGGCGTGTTTTTAGATAATGAACAAAGCTTTGGTCGTGGCGGCTCTGATGAGTCTCGTTATGGCATAGTGCTTAATACACTCACGCGAGATGCCAAGGAAGTGCATGCTAAAGCGGCATTTACACAGTCACTTAAAAACAAGTACAAAACTATATCTGCACTGAATAAAGCTTGGCAAAAAGATATAGCTTCGTGGCAAGCATTTGCTGCCGGTATTGATGCTAGCTTTAACACAGAGCAACAAAAGCAAGATTATTCAGAGTTACTTTATCAATATGGTGTGCAGTATTTTGGCACTGTTAACGCTGCGCTTAAATCTGTGTTGCCAAATCATTTGTATTTAGGATCGCGTTTACCTGTTTGGGGTATGCCGTTAGAAATTGTTAAAGCGGCTGCTGAAAACAGCGATGTCATTACTTACAATCTGTACGAAGAAGGTTTGGTTAAAGGTCAATGGGACTTTTTAGCCGAAGTCGATGCGCCTAGCTTAATTGGCGAATTTAGTTTTGGTGCGGATGATGCTGGGCATGTTCACCCTGGAATTGTGATTTCTGCCGACCAAAAAGACCGCGCAGAGCAAATGAAGAAATATATGCATTCAATTATCGACAATCCATATTTTGTCGGCGTTCATATGTTTCAATATGCAGACGGACCGATAACGGGTCGTGCCTATGATGGTGAAAACTACAACACAGGTATTGTGCGAGTTACGGATGTGCCATACGAACATATGGTTGAAGCCGCGAAAGATGTGCATCAAAACCTATATCAAAGACGTTATGGGTATCTGTTGAAGGATTAAATTTGTAGACCCTAGGGAGCGTTAATGCTCCCTATCTTTTGCAGAGATTCAGCTAAGCCGCTATTTTCTCTCTCTGTAGAGTTAAGTGTTTATCTACTGCCACTGCTCAGCAGCAAAATCTTTGATTTTATTTTAGTTAACAATAAACAATTCTTGATCTTAAAATATCTATCTATTAGATTAGTTCATCTATTAAATTGTTAACGATTTTTTCCAATTAAAGGACAATACATTATTATGTTTAAGATAAGCTCAATTATTTTAACATGTTTCTTAGTAACGGCCTGCAGTCTTGAAATTGATTCTGGTGATGAAGATATCTCACATTATGGTCTCTATAACAGTATAGAAAGTCAGACTACGACGGATCAAACGAGCCAAAATAGAATCTCAGTCGGTCAATTTGGTTATGCCATCATTGACAGCCAACACCATTTATATCAGGTGTCTATGCCAACGGTTGGCACTGCTTCTGATATATTAATTGAGCCAGTTGGCTACGACTGTAGTAGTGGAACATGTGTGCTAGTGACTGTACAAGACTTAGATTCGAATGGCTCCATGGATTCACTTGGCTACGACTGTGACACGCTAGATTGTGAGCTAGATGTCGCAACTAGTAAAATTATCACAGCTAAGCTGCAATTTACCGAACAAAAAATCAGTGGTTCTGCTTTACGTTATACTCCAGCCCCTGAAAATTATTCAGCTACTGGTGAATTTAAGCAAACAGATTTTGTTTTAAACTTAACCAATGATTCCACTAATCAGCCAACTCTTTTTTTACAAAAATCGTCTCAATTAGTCGCTTCCAACTTAGACCAAATTTCAGGGAACTGGACAAATACTAATGCGACTAGCAGTTATAGTATTGATAGTGTCGGTAACATCAGTGGTAGCAATCAAGCCGGTTGCATTGTTTCGGGTAAGTTGACTGGTGAACAAGATCAACTGCTAGAGAAAATCTCATTAGTTATCTCAGGTTGCACTGCAAATAATCAAACAGTGCAAGGCTACATTGCTCGCATCGCCTCTGAAAACAATGCGAACTTCACATTACTACTCGTTGCGAATAATGACAACTTCGCATTTGGTGAAATATTAATAAGATAATCCGAGCGGTATAGCGCTAAATTTTTAAAATTATTGATCGGAGTCATCTAACTAAACAGAAGTTACGTAGATTAGCTATTGCCGTTTTAGGATTGATAAAACAGCAATAGCTCATTTTTTAATTAGTGGCTTTTAACTGGACAATTTCGATATCAGCAGCCGTAATCGCGCTTTATTACGATACGCGGGTGGAAAATAACTTGTATCTATGCCACCCAATTGCATCAACCATGGCCATTTAATTACATACAGCGTTGCCACCGCTTAGATGTGATAGTATCAAAGGACTGCTCCGTGCCATAAGCAGACATTGAGGCTAACTCATAATTGCCCCATTACGAGTTTAGTCGAGCGTCGCAAATGAGCGAATTGCGGACGGTCGAAATTTTAAACATTACCGCATTTTATTTTATATAAGCAGACGCTTAGCCAACATCGTTGATGTGCAAGTTATGTTGGAATATATTGCAGCTTGATTTTTTGACTAAAAATCTATATATTTAGTGGCATACCTAGCGACTAGGAGCATCTCCAGTCAGTATGCAAGGTCACTACAGGCTATGAGTCATGTTACCCTTACGCCAATTCGCCTATCTGTGTATTGGCGTAAGAATGTAACCTACCCCTTCCTTTTCCTTTCAGAAATCCCTATTCACTCATTCCTGTTACAATTATCAAATTTTTTGCTGGCGTACAGATAAGAAACATCCACACCATATACATTAATCTTTTAGCCAGTATACTGATAACATAACGTATTAATAAGTATAGGTTTATAGGCGGAGCATTATACACGTGAACGGTGAGAACAATAGACGATGTCTACAAGAAATATTTGTCTCGACATTCCATGACAAAATAATGTTTAAAGACTTCATGCAAATTGATGTGAATGGTGAATTTCAGAAGATTAATCTGAAAAAACGTACAGTGTACGCTCCTACACCTAAACTAAAATTGCTCCACCGTTTTATAAATAACACTGTATTAGAGTTCGCAGACTACAACGCTGATGTAGTTTTTTCTTACAGAAAAGGTGTAAGTATTCGTAATGCTGTTGAAAAGCATTCACATAATAATTTTTTCTTTCAAACAGACCTATCGAACTTCTATGGCAATATTCACCAAAGTGAAGTTCAAACGGCATTAATGAATCAGCTTAAAAATACACCTGTGTTAGACGTGGAAAAATATATCCAAAGAATAGTAGAACTAGTTATTGTTGATGACCATATTCCTGCCGGATTCTCGACGTCGCCTCTATTAAGCAATATTTGCCTATTTAGCTTCGATAATGAGCTTTTAAAATATTGCCAGGCACATGACCTTACTTATACTAGATATTCAGACGATTTAATTATATCCGGTCAGACTAATGAGTTCGCTGGAGATATTGAACCAGTAATTAATAATTTACTGGCCGAGTATGTAAATACCGGAATTAGTATCAATAAATCTAAGACTAAACTTCACAAAAAAGGGCACAAATTCAAGTTACTTGGCTTTAGTATTCTACCAAATGGGGTTGTTACAATACCTAGTGCAGATAAAAAAGAAATCGAGTCTCTGCTTTATTTTTATTTAACGGATAACAATAAATTTGAAAACCATTTTAAGAATACTCAGAATCCTAAGGATATAGAGTCCTATGATAAATCATTAAGAGAGCACGCTTTAGGTACACTATCGGGAAAATTGATAGCTTTTAACTCAATGGACAAGCAGTACGTTTCTAAATTACGTCGAAAATATGGCAATACAGTGATTGATATGTTCATCAGAAAGTCGGTGAAGTAAATTGAATATTACAATTACAGTTAGTAATGTTCAACATATACACAAGCAAGAAGTCTCCTTCGATTTGTCTAAAAATCATCTTATGTGTATTGCAGGTAAGAACGGAGTGGGAAAGACTACTTTGATACGTGCTATACGTAATTTAGCCATAAATAATACATTTCAAGAAACCGCCGCCCCATATATATTTAATAAAGACAGTAAAATCAAATATTCAATTGATAAATTAGCTGAGCCAATTGAATTTACGTTCAACAAATTTTTAAAAGGTATAGACAGTCGGCAAGATATACCAGAAGAGCTTAAGTCTATTATTAATGTCGAGCTACCAATACCCCATGGAGAGCGTTTTAACCACTTCAGGCGCTTATCTGACATTGACGAATTATTGCGAGCTAAAATAGCTATAGGTGAATTCACAGCACCAGCAGAGTTAATTACATTCTTGGAAAGGATCTATGGCGAGAATAGATTCGAGTTGTTAAAACAAGTTGAAATCAGTAAAACCACTTACTATTTTATTCTCAAAGATGAAGAGGAAAGGTATTACATTAGGGAAGATTACTTTAGCTCTGGTGAGTATTTTGTTGTTAATTTGTTTAAGCAAATTCAGCAAGGCAAAAAATTGATTGTAATTGATGAAATAGATATTTCGTTAGATGCTAGTGCTCAAGTTAATCTAGTTAAAGTGCTTCGAGAGTATTGTATTCAATATCAAACAAATATTGTGTTTACCACTCATTCACTTGCGTTGATGAAAACACTAGAGGACGACGAATTATACTATATGGAGCCAGTTCAAGGACCTGATGGTGCTCGCATTTCAGTCACGCATCGTTCGTATAACTTCATTAAGAGTGTAATGTATGGCTTCACAGGATTTGACAAGTATATACTGACTGAAGATGAGTGTTTAGCTAACTATATCAATTATTTAATCAGCACTTTTGATAATGGGGTATTTTTTAAATACCAAATTATCTACATTGGTGGTGCGACTCAAGTAATTGATCTTAAGAGGCGAAATGATAATGCTAATTTTCTTTCTGAACCAAAAAATATAATGGAAGTATTAGATGGTGACCAAAGAGGAAAAGCTTATACACATGATGTTGAAAATTTGATTTTTCTGCCATTTTTGAACATAGAACTTGAGTTATATAGAAGGTTTGAAGCGGGAGAACTTCCGATTTCTGGTTTAAGTGAAATAACTAATAAAAAAGAAACTGACAAAGCGAAAAATTTATACAAACAATTGACTAAAATAGATTACGTACGTGGAGCGTTGATGTCAAAGGAAGATATTTACGCTTATTTGGAAACATTGAACCCAGATGGAGTACAGGAATTCAAAGAGCATCTTCGTGAATTTTTAACCATCGAGTTTGATAAATAAGATCCTAACTAAATCATTTTCGTTTTATATCAGTGGTTATATATTGTCTTGAATTGAGTAATTAAGCAATTTATATCCAAAAATATCATATGTGGACGGCTGCTTTGAAATTTTTAATAAACTAAGCAAGAATGTTCTGAACGTCCGCTTCTGGCACAGAGCCGTCCTTCGGCTCTAAATTGTTTCTGTCCAAAAACGTGCTAGAGTGGCCGTCCGCTTTTCGCGCAAAGCAGAAATATAGGCTTTGTGCCACAGTGAACTTAATTTGTCAGCGGCAAACTTAATGCAATTCAGTGGTGACCGTAAATGTCATTTGGTGGCTGTGTTGAATGATAATGACTGGCATTTTTGATGTAATAGGCTGGCAAATTTAATGTGATTTTCCACGTGGGGGCGGGGGCAAACTTATTGATTCCAATTCGGTAAATCATGTAACACTGATGCAGTTTTCGACTGATATTAACTTTATCACTTGATTACCTGAAAGTTGTTTCTTAAAGGTCAGGTCTCATTAAGACTGGTTAATAATGGGACTTATTATGAGAGCTTTTTTTCAATCTATTAGTGGCAAGGTGCTGCTTGGTTATTTATCTGTTTTTATCATTACTTTATGCGCCGCTAATATTTTAATTAGTGCGAATCATAAAGTTAATTTAAAAACGAGCGCTTTTATTGAGCAAACGCTGCCGCAAATTGATTTAATCAATCAGTTAGATTCAAATTATATGCAAGCCTTACTGTTTGCATATTCTTATTATGGAACAACCATAAATCCAGCTGAATATTTAAAAGTCGTTAAACCATTGGACGAAAAGATTAATCAGCAAGTCAAGAAGTTACAAGTAATGGAATTAGCGAACTCGGATTTAACTGCAAAAAATAACCGTTTAATTCGATATCTATATGACCTCAATAAAATTATGCGAGAATCATCCGTAGACTGGGATGCGGCGAGGGATTTACTCGTTCAACTAGATAAACAAGCTATTCTAATCACAGAATCTCTGGATCAAGTTAAAATCAAAGTATCGAATCACGCTAAATATGAAAGCCAAGTTATTCTGGATGATCTTGATTTTAGTTATTATGTGTTACTCAGTTTAGTAGCGGGTATCTGCCTCGTATCTGTAATTGCTTACTTAATATCTCAACAAAAAATAACTGCGCCGATTAAACACTTAACCAGTAATTTGAGCATAATATCAGACCAACACGATTTAAGCCGTGCGATAAGCTTAAACTCTAAAGGTGAAGTTAAGACTATGACGGATAGTTTAAACTCATTATTTGATAACTTTAGAGGTAGTATTACTAAGGTTTCTTTAGCGACTAGCCAAATATTTGAATCAAGCCGACACTTTACCGCTAATAGCCAAAGCTCAAACCAATCAATAACAGATCTCAGTAGTAAGGTTGAACAAGTTACTGAGCAAATGCAAAATCTAGAGCATCAGATGATAGAAAGTTTTGAATGCTCCCAGCTAACAGCGGCGCAAGCCCAGCAAAGTGCTGACTTGGTCGCAGCTGGGCAAGACAAGGTAGTTGAAAGCGCCAAAAGTATTAATGAGTTAGCGGTTGATATTAGTAAAACAGCCGAAATTTTAAATAGTTTGCATCAATCTGGAGAGCAAGTTTCTGGGGTCGTCGATACGATTGCTGATATCGCTGCTCAAACTAATTTACTGGCATTAAATGCGGCTATCGAAGCAGCTAGGGCAGGAGAATCTGGACGCGGATTTGCTGTTGTTGCCGATGAAGTACGAACATTAGCAACTCGAACGCATCAGTCGACAGTAGAAATAAATAGCATGCTGGTGAAAATAGTTGAGGCGATTGGCTCGGCACTCGCCACTATGGACTCTAATCAAGCAAAGGTAAGAAAATCTGAAGCGCAAGCTGAGTTATTAGTAGAGTCATTAGAGTTAACTCGAGGTCATATTTTACAACTAGCTGATACCAGTATTAAAAATCAAGCTTTGGCGGCTAGCTCAGAGCAAAGTGCTAAGAATATGGAGCAAGATATTATTCAATTTAAGCAGGTCGCAAACAGTATATCTGATGGTAATTTAAGAACGATAACCAGTGCCGAAGATCTAACTGAGCTGGCATCTCAATTAAATGATTTAGTCAAAGTTTTTAAAACATAATAGTTTAAAAGTAACGGAAATTTTGAGCAAATACAGCTAATGCATGTGAAATATTATCACTTTTGATTCTATGCTCTGAGGCAAGATTTAGTTATAGCTCACAGATATTTTGGGCTATTTTTCCTTGCTAATAAGGTATTAGGTGCGTTGAATTTGCGTACATAATAGCCAGCTATGACGTACGCAAATTGTCCTTATGCAAAGAAAAAGCACATCTCGAGAAATAAAAACCAATAATATCAATGATTGGATTGGTTAACTCACCTCTAGTCCCGAGTTAAGGTTATTTACAGCTTATTTTTATAATTCTATATCATCAACATATAGCTTTCTGTCAATTGAAAGTAGATATTGAATCAAGTCAGCTTTCTCCTGCTCTGTAAGTTCAACTTTATGATCAGCGGTATTTAATACTTGATCGATAGAATTTGCCTGACCGTTATGGAAATAGGGGGCGCTGTCCCATAACTCGATTAATGTCGGGGTTCGTATGGCCGTCAATGCTGCCCCGAGTCTATTACCAGAAGCGGCAGTTATTGTTCCAACGTCGTGCATATTGCCATCTCTAAAAGCATCTGATTGGTGGCAGCTATTACAATTTTTATCAGTAAAAACTTGTTGCCCACGACTAGCCGAGTCTGTTAAATCGCCATTGTATGTTCGATATGGTGAATGTTTGACTCTTTGCTTGCCAAGTCCATTTATATAAGCGGCTAATGCATCTAGATCATTCGATAGATTAGCGCTGACGTGGCTGATAGGATCGTCGTTAGCGCCAAAAGTTTGTCCTTGAACTAATCCGTCCCCTCCATTCAGTCTTTCAATTTGTAATTCAAAATCTTGTACTTCATCAAAATTACCAGACCAGTGTAAGTTGCCAAAACGTGTGCCATTTGAGCCATTTAGCGAAATAGTATTGCGAAGCCCTTCACCGAGTGAAGTGATATCCCAAGTTCTCCCATCGTGACCAGCACCATCATGGCAGCTCGCACAACTCATGTATCCTTCGTTGCCCATTTGCGGAATTGAAGAGTGATAGAAAACTTGCAAACCCTTAAGTTCTTCAGCAGAAAGTGTTTCTGTGGCAACTGTCGAAATAGTTTCAACGTTAGGGTTGATATCGCCCTGATTTAAATAAGACGAAATATCAATTGCAGAAATACTACGATCAGTGAAGTTTTTAACATATAGAGTACGCAAATTACTGCACATTTCTTGAGGTGCTCCACCGACTCTAAATCTTGCTGTAGTGTTGTTTTCAGCATTTGTTACTAAAACCACATTGTTACCTTGAAGCGATATCGCGTTGATTTGTTCATTGACTAGATAAGTTATGCCCGCTGGATCTGAAACGTTATCTAAATCTATCGCGTTATCACGGCTGGTCGCGTCGATATTTGAATCGATATTATTGGTTAAATCTAGGGTAACTATGATGGACCTGACGGTATTATCATCGTCTAGCGCTTCTGAGTTTGTACTCCCTGCACGTGAACCACGGTCGGTATTCGCTTTATTGGCTGTGATATAGGCAAATTCGCCGGCCGAATCAATCACGATACTGCGCAAATAATTAGGTACCCCAGAGCCATGATCTATGTCATCTGGCACTAAAATTTTATTCACTGTTATGGTTCGAGTTAAGCTCATATTTTGGCTGATATCGACATCGTAGACACTGCCATGGTCTAACGCTGAGATGAATCGAGTTACTAGCAGCCTATCACCATTTAAAGCCATTGCTTTTGGGGTAGAGCCTAAATATAAACGTTGGACAATTTGTTTTGTGGATACGTTAATTTTAATAACTTCGCCACTGGCATACAAAGCGACATAAACGAAACCATCTTGCGAAACAAGATTAATTGGTTGAGTACCATGACCAGTATCAATTGAGAATTGAGGCTGTCCATCGGTATTAAAAAACACCACTTTATCGTCATTTTGATAAGTTACTGCTTTCAGCTCACCTGTTTGTGTGATTGAAGTAGGTGTTTCGTAACCTAGGTTAATTTCCATTTTATAGCTATGTGTCTTTTCTAAAGTATCCGAATGAAAAGATGATGTGATGATCGCGATAGTATCGTTGTCTGGGTTAACAACCCAAACATCTTGGTTTTGCTCTGTTTGTGCGCAAGATATTTGAGACGACTTTGTCGGAAAATAACTTACTCCACTATAACTGGGTTCAGCGTCTGGTTCTGGTGGGGTTACTGGTATTCCAGGTGTTGCACCATTCAGTAAATCGCCATCATTAGTGGTGAAACTAAATTGGTAATCTTGCATCGTATTACCCATGAAATCTTGAATACCAGAAACACTAACTTGATATTGGGTGTTTGCTGCCAAATTTTCATTAGGCCAAATCGATATCATCCCAGTATGTGCAAGCTGATAACGAAAATCTATACTTTCGTTTGTTGTTAGATTTGTCACTGAGACTGCATTTTCAACTGTTTCTGTTCTAAGCGTCTCAGGTATATGGACATGAATAAAAGTGTCAATCGGCACACCAACTTGTTCTGCTAGTGGTCTATGCCCTGCTACATATGGAGCACGAGTATCAGGCTCATCACTTGTTACAAAAAAGCACATGCCTTGTTCATTTACATCATCAGTCACCCACCAGTCGTAGCCACCAAAGATACCAACTTGACCAATTGGCCTGAAATACTGGCTGCCGTCACACTGGTTTGCAATATCGTCAAATTTATACACGATTTGGTCAAACTCTTGTGCATCTATTTGACCATCTTCAAATAAGGTTTCGCAAAGCGCCATATTTACTTGGAAGTGGTCGACATAGGCATATTCATCTTGAAAATTAACATACATAGGATCACTAGAGCCGTCTCCATCTGAATCATTATTTTCATCTTGATCAAAAAATATTTCGCAGGTTACTTTAGGGTTTTCTGGATCTAAAAAGTCGACAATGAATAAGCTAGGGTAGTCTCGTTTCGGTACATCTATGCCATCTAAAGCCCTAGCAGAGTAAACCATTTTACTTGCACCATATGCCTCTACCCAATAACCGCCGACGCCGACTGTATTGCCACTAGGTTCGGTTCTTTGCTCGTTATAGACACTCAGTAAACGCGGTAACCTACCTTGTTTAAAACCAGATACATCATAAACAGCTAAGCCTGTTGATTGTTGATCGGATGCTACAACCAATAAATTCCCTAACCATGTTGGAAATCCTGTTACACCTGTCGCGGCTAAATGATCCCAATGAACGATAGGCTCACCTAACCAAACCCCTAGGTTAGTTGGGCCAAAAAGGGCTTCTAATTCTGGATTTCCTTCAACAGACCAAGGATTAATTGGGCCACCTTCTATATGTTTTGAGCTATCTCGGATGATATATTGACCTTGATTGTCAAAGCCATAATTCCAATAACTACGAATATAATAGGGCGCTGTCATATGGACATATGCAATTGGGTCATATCCCCAATCCCAGTAATTTTCATTGGTGTTAAGTTCACCATCTGTGCCTGCTAGTTCAGGGTGATGGCTCAAATCACCTGAGTTTCTACCGTATAAAAGTGGGCCTTTATTCGGATCAAATCTGACTACCGTCGCATGAGCAGCAATTGGCATACCCGGATGGCAATCATCAGTATCACAAGTTAATTGTCGATATAAGCTGGGATTGGTTAAATCCGATAAATCCCAAGCAGAATCTCGGGTGCGGTTATTTAAGGTAATACCATCTAATGGCTCTCCCGTAATGGGATCGATAAAAGTTGTTGAAGTGGTTCCTGGTGCTTCAGGTAGGTTAATTAATATAGGACCTACCGGCATTAAGATAGCCGTTCTGCCGTATTCAGTTCCGCGTTTTGCTAAAAATTCACCTTTTGTACCGTAATCTTGGTTGCTAGGATATTCGACGGCTAGAGTTTGAAAGCTTGTAACAATGCCAACGGCGGCGCAAGCATGGACTAAATAATTGAATAATTTCATTGTATCGCTCCTACTTGAATTGGAGCGCTAAAAACACTGTTGCCAAACTCATCAAAAGACTCAATGAATAATTGACCACCACTTAACCTAGATGCAGCTGTTAAACTCGCCTGATTATTACTGGTAACAAGTGTGTTGAATTCACCTGTATTTGCGGTAAATAAAATTCGATAACTGTGGGCATTACTTTCATCCCAGCTTAACAATAAATTCCCTGAGCTGTCGTCCTGCAATTGCAAGTTTGTAATGGTTAAACTTGCTAAATCAGTTGTGTTCAAAGATTTAGCGGGTGGCTTTGGATTGTAATTAACAACCACAGGTTCTGGCGTAGGGGGAGAAATAATGGGAGGTTCTGGGTTATCCGTTTCATCTTCAATTGAAATTGAAGCGTTACAGCCGCTTAGTAATAAAATTGTCATCACACTAAGTCCACTTTTCGTTAATTCATTTACTAATTTCATATTGCCTCTTGCATTAGACCGCTAAATAAATATTTCCTTTCAAAGATAGAACTTGAATATAAGACAAATATTTCAGTTTTATTCTAGCGATTATGAAAAATTAGACAGTGTTAACAAAAAAATGTGGAGAGGTGGTAGTTAATTTAAATAATGATATTGGAGAGGCAAGGGACGCAGCGCGTTGAAAAATTAACTTAATCATCAAGTAATTCATTTGTGTTTTTATAATTGAGTGTATTTTCAGGCACTAGGTATAAGTAGCTGAAAAAACGTAACTAAAATTCATTTTTATTTTTTGTTATTAATCTTTAGCTGCAAATATTGATACTGCATTTTAGCTAAGAGAGTCTATAAAACTAATCAATTATGAAAGATAGGCTAGAATAATAGAATGTTTAGACGTACACGGCTTTTCGTATCTTAATGCTCCCATATCAGTTGTTTATAAAATTTTTATATTTGACCTGTTTTTGGCTTGGTGCTTTTTCAGCCGGTGCTGCAGATATCGTTAATATTGTCAAAGGTCAATCTGCATTTGACACTCGTAATAAATATACAGATGCAGTACTTAGATCGACTCTAGAGCAAAGCACAGATAAGTATGGTCCTTATGTCTTAAATTACGTTAAAGAAGTTATACCTACCCCCAGAATTAGCCAGTTTCTTGCGGATGACCATTTATTAAACGTAGCAATCGCACTGACTAACAAAGAATGGGAGCGGGATTTAATTACTATACGTATTCCTATTCGCAAAGGCCTACTAAATTATCGACTCCTATTGATAAATAGAAAAAATTCAGACAAATTTAAAAATATTAAAACGGTCGAAGACCTAAAAAAACTCTCTGTTGGCCTTCGAAAAACTTGGGTGACACATGGGGTAATGTCTGATTTAGGTTTTAGTATTGTTGATGCATTTGCCTACGATGCTATTTTTTCTATGTTACAAAAACAAAGGTTTGATTATATCCCGCGCGGAATCTACGAAATTTATGATGAATTAGAGGCGCGTAAAGAATTAACTGACTTGATGATAGAGCCTAATTTAGCCCTTCATATACCCGCACCAATTTATATGTTTGTGTCGCCTGCACATCCCAGAATTGCCAAGCGACTTGAATATGGACTTAACAAAATGGTCGTCACTGGTAGGTTAAATCAAATTTTTGACGATTTTTATGGCGATTTAATTAAAAGAGCGCAGTTACATAAAAGATTAATACTAGAGGTTGGTAACCAACAATTGCCAGAGAAGACACCAATACATGATAAATCGTTATGGATAGATATATTGAACCAACAAAAGTAAAGTTCAGATATACCTCAATAGTAAAATTATCACGGTAATTTAATCGATAATATGTTCAGAGGTTACGTCTTTTAGGGGTCATGAGAATGAGTTCGCTAGGCTAGAAGCTAACCGCTTCTAGCCTATTTCGAGTTTTATTTTAGCGCGACACTCATTAACGTATCGTGAGCTGTTAAATATAAAGTTTTTTCATCTGCTGATAAGGTGCAGTTTGCAGTTAATTTACCTGTGTAGATTTTCGCTAATACTTTTCCTTCTGGCGTGATAAGCCAAACACCGCCTGGCCCAGTTGCAAATAAATTACCGCTTGAATGCAAAGCCATTCCGTCCGGCATACCTATTTCGCCTTTTACCTTAACATCGTCAGTGGCGTCGATTAATAATCGCTTGTTGCTGATGCTGCCATCAGATTCAACTTGATAAGCTAACCAACGAGGAAATTCTTCATCAGACACAGCAACATATAAGGTTTTTTCATCTTTTGATAAGGCGATACCATTTGGAAAATTGATACTATCATCGAGTAGTTCTAGTTTACCTGCTGGGTTAATACGAAAAAGCCCCTGAAATGCCAATTCTTTACGTGGATCATTTAACCTTTCTTTTAAACCGTAAGCTGGATCTGTGAAGTATAAGCTGCCGTCAGAATGATAGACTGCGTCGTTTGGACTGTTTAAACGCTTGCCGTTTAAGTTGCCAGCTAAAGTGATAAATTTAGATTTAGGCTTGTCTAAATCTGAGTCCATAATGGCAACACGTCTGTCCCCTTGCTGCAATAATACAAGTTGACCTTTAGAGTTTATCAATAGGGCGTTTGAGCCTTGGTCATGGTCTCCTTCAAATAATCCAGTTGCCCCGGATTTATTTAAATAAAGCTCTGCGCCTTTTCCTGGCTGAAACTTCATAATTTTATTATTCGGAATGTCTGAATATAATAGATAGCCAGCGTCTGGTACCCAAACAGGCCCTTCAGTCCAAATATGGCCTGAAGCTAGAGTTTCAATTTTTGCATTTGGACTAAGGTATTTTTCGGCCTCTGCTTCAAAAATTGTCACTGAGGGTTTAAACGCTTCTTGTGCGGTGCTTATTTGATGAGATTCATCTTTAACTGATGCGCAGGAAGCTAGCAATAAGCTGCTCGACAATAGGGTTAATATTTTTATTTTTTTCATCTTTATTATTCCATTGGTAATTTAGATAGATATGATTTGATATGCTTGATTAATTCTAATTTTTCGTTTTCTGTTGTAACTGCTCGGGTCAGATCATTGCCGACGCCAACACCGACGGCTCCAGCATTGAACCAATCTGTGATATTGTCTAAATTTACGCCACCTACAGGCATAAATGGCACGCCTGAAAAAGGACCTTGTAAATCTTTAAAATACTTCACACCTAGTGAGCCAGCAGGAAAAATCTTGATAAAATCTGCCTTAAACTCTATGGCTTCTGCAACTTCTGTTGGGGTTAACGCGCCCATTAGCACAGGTAAACCATGGGCGTGAGCTAGCTCAACAACATCTTTGTTGGTATTGGGTGTAACAATAAATTGAGCACCAGCTTCAATTGCACTTTCTGCTCTTTGTATATTAGTGATTGTCCCTGCACCAACTAATGCATTTGGATAAGTGGCTCTTGCTTCACGGATAGCTTGACAGTATCCGGGGGTATTGGCTGTGACTTCTAGTGTAGATACCCCTGCCGTAACTAAACACTCAACAACCTTAGCCACTTGATATTCGTTTTTTAGCCGAATAATGGCGACTAGCTTGCTTGCTTTAATTTTTTCAGAAACGGCTAAGCGTTTTTCTAAGATAGATATATTCATTTATATTGCCTTTGCTTCTACTGATGGTGATTCTGTTGAAATTCGTTCAATTTTTCCAACTAAGAATAAATAAGCGCATGATCCAATTGCAGCTAGCGAGGCAATAAAAATGAGGGCTGGCTTAAAATCACCTCCCTGTACTAAAAAACCAATAATGATGGGGACTGTTACCGCGGATAAGCCACCAATTGAGTTAAAGCAACCGCCAACCAGACCAACTAGATGTTTAGGTGCCAGTAATGAGACAAATACCCATGCAATTGATGATAAGCCGTTGCCAAAAAATGCGATCGATAAAAAGGTAATCACCCAAAAGGTATCGTCAGTGTAATTTGCGCCAAGAATAAAGATAGTTAGCAGCATGCCTACAATGATAGGGGCTTTGCGCGCGACTTCTTTTGAAACGCCTTTTTTAACTAAAAAATCAGAGCTAAAACCCGAGACTAAAACACCACAAAAGGCCGCTAAAAATGGCACAGAAGCGAGAAATCCGGATTGAATAAAATCTAGTCCACGGTACTCAACTAAATAGGTTGGGAACCAAGTTAAAAAGAACATTAAAGTACCGCCTAAACAATATTGCCCTATGTATATTCCCCATAATTTTTTGTTAGAGAAGACCGCAATAAAGTCTTGTTTGCTGATCTTAGTCTCTTTCTTTGGTTCTTTGCTGTTAGTTGAAGTTGTTTTGACTTCATCAGCTTCGATGAGTTTCAATTCTGACTGGTTTATACTGGGATGATCTTTAGGATCTCGGTAAAAAATATACCAAACGACTGCCCAAACAATACCGATAATTCCCGAAATTATAAATAGCCCACGCCAACCAAATTGACTTTGAATTAGTGCCAGTACAGGCATTAAAAATGCCAAGCCAATGAATTGCCCTGAAGTATAGACGGCAATGGCCGAAGCTCGCTCGTTTTCCGGAAACCAAGTTGTCACTATTTTATTGTTACAAGGGTAAGAGGGCGCTTCAAATACGCCTATTATCATACGGCAGCCAATTAAAGCGGCAAAAGAGCTAACTAAACCTTGGACTAAAGTGGCAATTGACCAAGCAGTCAAAATGAAAGGATATAAAATTCTAATTTTAACTAAATCCACGGTTAAACCGCCTGGAATTTGCAATAGTGAGTAAGTCCAGCCAAAAGCTGAAAATATCAATCCCATTTGGACTGAGCTTAAAGACAGCTCTTCCGTGAGTGCAGAAGCTGCGACTGATATATTTGTTCTGTCCATATAATTAATCACGACACTGATAAAAATGAGCGTGAGTATTTGAAACCGCTTTTTGGTTGGCTTATCACCAATCTTTGTTGTTTGTTGTAACATGACTGAGCCTTATTTTTTCTATAATTAATTTGTGCTTAAATCGATTACCAGTTGTTATAAGAACCATCTACTTTGTGCAATCTTGGGGGCTCCCAAAACTTAAATTCCAAGTTCTCAATGAGTGATTCGTTAACATCAATCCCCAAACCTATGGTTTCTGATACTTCAAACGCATTATTTTTAACTTCTGGGCGGTTTATAAAAAATTTGTCATAGTCAGACATATCACCGTCATATGGCGGTAGTTCTAGCCAAGCTAAATTACTAATAGCAGCGCAAAAGTGAATTGACGCAGCTGCACATATTGGACTGAGTGGGTTATGCGGCATCATATCTATGTAATGTAATTCACACATGGCGGCTATTTTCATTGCTTCTGTGAAACCGCCAGCATTACAAATATCGATACGACCGTAATCTGTGATACCTGTTTCAACAAAAGGCGCAAAGTCCCATTTACTGGTAAATTCTTCACCTATGGCTAAAGGCACTGGACATCTTTGTTTTAAAGACTGATAGGCTTCTGGGGACTCTGCTCGAATCGGTTCTTCTAGAAAATCTATGGTGCCAACTGGCATGCGCTGGATGAATGAAATGGTTTCTGGAATGGTTAACCTATGGTGATAATCAATCCCTAAAGTGACTTCTGGGCCTAGCGCAGCTCTGGCTTCGGTCAGCCATTTGGCGGCTTGTGCAATTGATTTTCTACAATCGAAGAGCTCAGAATGGTTAGGGTTACCGTGTTGTCCGGTTGTAGCTCTGATAACTCGCCAGCCTTGTTGCTTTAGCTTAACAACATCTTCGACTAGTTCTGGCCCGAGCGGTACAACACTGGTTGAAAACAATGGAATGGTTTGGCGCTGTTTACCACCAAGCAGTTTATAGACTGGAATTTTTAAGCTTTTAGCGACTAAATCATGCAGTGCAATATCGATGGCTGAAATAGCGGCTGCTAGCACACGGCCGCCTTCAAAATATTGGCTCCGATACATTTCTTGCCATATTGCTCCAATGTTAGAAGGATCTTGGCCAATTAAGAATTGCTTAAAATGCTCTATTGCTCCAATGACAGCTTGTTCTCTGCCTGATAAGCCTGATTCACCCCAGCCGTATACACCCTTGTCTGTTTCAACTTTTACTAAGCAAACATTGCGAAAGCCTGCCCAAAATCCGTATGCTTTAATGTTTGTTATTTTCATTCTAATGCCTATTTATTCATCACTAATTTTATATTACACTCAAAAATATAAAAATTGCACATAATTTATTTTATTTTGTGTATTTATGTTTTAGGCCTTGTTAAAATATTGATTAAATGTTAATTGTTGACAAAGTTTAGGCGAAAAACGTTAATTGGTGAATAGAATGATAAAAAATAAACTGAGAAAATCTCTGATTATCCTAGCTTCAAGTTATATGGCTTTGGGATGTTCGGAAAACTCGCAACAAAAAACTGAGTCGAGTCAAAGTCAGCTCAATCAAACTTATTTGTATCAATTTGATTTGGCGACAGAGCTAAATGATTTTCTTGAAGAAAATACTCAGCTTAGCTTAATTCCTGAGACTGCAGCGATAGAAAATGCGACTAGTAAAAGATTAAGTGTGACTTTTTTAGCCAAAGAGAATTATAAATCGTCTTTAACTATTCAGCCTAAAAAGCCATGGAATTGGCAGCAAGATAAGGCATTTTATCTTGCGCTTGATATTGAAAACCCAACGCAAGACTCTACTCATATATTCGGTCAAGTTATTGATAACAAGAAACAAACGCATACTCGAAGCGTTGTGATCCCAAAACAAAGTAAGCACACCTTTTATATTGAATTGAAAGGTGAAGATCTGAATCAAGAGACAGGTATTCGGTCAAACCCAGCTTCGTGGCAGTCTAAAGACAAACCTTTCATTTGGCGCTGGGGAGTTAAAAACTTAGATTTAACCCAGATCGTCAAAGTCAAATTTAGCGTAACAAGCTTATTAAAAGATAAAACTATAATCCTAGATAATATTCGGTTAGTCGACAGCCCCGAGATGGACCCGAATTACCTGGCAGACCTAGTAGATAAATACGGCCAAAGCACCAGAGTTGATTATCCACAAAAGGTAGAGACTGATGATGTTTTACAAAAGGTGAGTCAAGCTGAACTTGAACAGCTCGACGGTAAATTAATGCCAGACAGATCTAAATTTGGCGGGTGGAAGTTTGGTCCTAAATTAGAGGCAACAGGCTATTTTAGAGCGGAAAAACTAGGCAACACTTGGACTATGGTTGATCCAGAAGGTTACTTATTTTATTCGCACGGTATTGCTAATGTCAGAATGGCAAATACTACGACGATAACAGGACGAGATTATAAAAAGCCAATTCCTCAAACGGCGGCAAGCGACGTTACTCCGGAAGATTCGAAAGGGGTTATTCGTGCCAGTGATGATGTTTTGAAAACCGTATATGTTGCCTCTGAATTACGACACAAAATGTTTCAGTGGTTGCCTGAATATGATGATAGCTTAGCTAAGCACTTCGGCTATCGACGAAGCGTGCATACGGGGGCACTTGAAAAAGGTGAAACCTTTAGCTTTTATCAAGCTAATCTAGAACGAAAATATGGTGACGATTTTATTCCTAAATGGCGAGATGTCACAGTTGATAGGATGATTAACTGGGGTTTTACCTCATTTGGTAACTGGATAGACCCTATGTTTTATCAGTTAGATCGTTTCCCTTACTTCGCAAATGGTTGGATAATTGGTGATTTTAAAAAGGTGAGTAGTGGCGCTGATTACTGGTCACCTTTACCCGATCCTTTCGATCCTGAATTTAGTAAGCGTGCAAAAGCGACTGTTGATGTGATTGCGAAAGAAGTACAACAAAACCCTTGGTGTGTCGGTATTTTTATTGATAACGAGAAAAGTTGGGGTAGCACATCAAGTTTACAAGCTCAATACGGCATTGTTATCCATACCCTTAATCGCACAGCAACGGAAAGCCCAACAAAAGCTGAATTTGTAAAGTTGATGCAAACTAAATATCAAACCATTGAACAGCTCAACCAGAGTTGGAACACGAAAATTAGCAGCTGGAATAGTTTTGCCACTGGTTTTAAAACACAAGATTTAGAATCTTCAGCCAACATGATAGCGGATTACTCAGCTATGTTGAGTCATTATGCTCAAGCTTATTTTGACGTGGTGAATAAGGCCCTGAAACAACAACTGCCAAACCATATGTATATGGGTGCCCGTTTCGCAGATTGGGGCATGACGGCGGAAGTTGTTGAAGCCGCGGCTAAATATGCAGACGTCGTGAGTTACAATTTTTATAAAGAAGGTTTGCAAGACAAGCACTGGGCTTTTCTGGAACAAATTGATAAACCTAGCATTATTGGTGAGTTTCACATGGGCGCAACTGATACTGGGCTATTAAACCCTGGGCTAGTTCATGCACAATCTCAGCAAGATAGAGCTGATATGTACACAGAATATATGCAATCAGTACTTAAAAATAACTATTTTGTCGGAGCACATTGGTTCCAATATACAGATTCCCCTTTAACCGGACGTGCCTATGATGGTGAAAATTATAATGTTGGCTATGTCAGCGTGACAGACACGCCTTATAAGGAAATGGTTGAAGCAACTAAAAAAATTACACGTGATTTATACTCAAATAAATATGGTCATTTAAAGTAATTTGGCTGGTGCTCAACGTAACTAAATACTAAGGACTGGGTTTGTAAATTACTTTGGCGTTAGATCACTGCCTATATTTAGCTCAGCTGTGATCTTTGGTTCAAAATGAAGCAAAGAATAGGAGTAATAATATTTGAACCAGTATCAATAATTCTGTATTTTTAATGTAAATTGTATTCTTAAATCTAAATCAGCCTCAATTAAGCTTAATTGAGGCTATTAGGAAAAATTATGCATTTAAGTCGGATTAACATTGTTAATACTCTCAATAATGGTGATTTAGTCTTTTTTAGTGGGAAAGATTACATTTCACGTACGATTAAAGTTGTTCAATTTAGCCGCTGGTCTCATGTTGCTATGGTTATTCGACCGCAGTGCTTCAATTATGAACCCATTATTTTGGAGTCTAGCGGTAAGATGGGGCAAGTTATTATGACACCACTATCTGATCGTATGATTAGCTATCGAGGTAAAATTGGAATTAGATATTTGTCTGGTGTCGAGTTTAGCGATGAAGAAATGTATCAACTGAAACTTGCTCAATTTGATTTTTATGGCAGGCCATTTGAGACAAAAAAATTTGAAATGTTAAAAGCTTGTTTTCGACCTTTTTCGAATAAAGAAGAAGATCTAGAAACGGTATTTTGTAGCGAACTTGTGGCTGAGCTTTATCAAGTAATGGGTTTGATTTCAGAAGATCATAATAGTAATAACTTTACACCAAGAAGCTTATCTAGGCAGGTACCCTTACTTCGAGGTGAATTATCTAAAATGCGGATATTTAAGTGATGTCAGATTTTTATGACCCAGTAACCTATTCTGTAACGGTCAGGTTTAAATAACATCTTTCAAACGGTCTTCGAATTCAATCATAAATCGATTCAAGGCCTTTTTCCAATTTCTTATCGGCATCGTCCATTTTTCGTTTTCGGATGCCTGCTCAATCGCCAAATAGATTACTTTTTTCGCTCTACCTTCAGCTTCTTCTAACTAGGATAAGCTTTTGACTTTAAACCTGCATTCATAGCTAAGTCACAATTGACTGAGTCTCTTATTTGACTGAATGAGCTTTTTATCTTCATTGTTTTGCGTAATTTAAGTTTTCTTTCTCAGCTTAGTTATTTTTTATCCGGCAGAGGTGAGGGGGCTTTTAATCTGTTTCCATTAGATTTAAGCAAGCTAGCAGTTTTGTTTCTAGCTTGTCATCTATGTCAGATGCAATTATTTCAATATAGCTTTCTTTGCTTTTGTCACCAGATGGTTTGAGTTTGATCTCGGTTAAGCCATCAGAGGTGATGTTATAGCCAAATCTCCCCTTATCTGTGATTAAACTGGCTTTAATACGTTCTGCATTGATCGTTAGTAACAGGGTTTGGAGTTTGGTGTGGTCAAATATTTTTTGATCAGAAAATCGCCAGCCGACACTCGTGAAACCTTCTCCGCTATTAACCGCTTTTATAAACCCTGATTCAGGTATAGGTATGTCTGAAACTAAGGTTTTTTTGGTTTGATTATGTTTATGATTGTCTTGATATTTGCTCGTTACTGATGAATTTAATGTATTTAAACCAGCTAGTTCTGCAAGTGTGATATTGCCTTGCTGTGCAAATATGACTTTGGCATTGGCTTGCCCTTTGACTTTTACATAATCAATTAATCTTGCTTTGTCTTCATCCTGATATAAGTCGACTTTGTTACCAACAATTGTGCCAGCAATCGCAATTTGCTGGTTAAAGGTTTCATGCTCGGTGTAACGAGGATCGGATAATTTTCGTGCGTCGACTAGTGTGATTGTTTTTTGTAATGCTAGGGTTTCTTGGTAGTACTGACTTGAAAGCACTTTTAGTACTTCTTTGGGGTGACCCAGCCCAGTAGGTTCTATAAATAGGCGATCTGGCTTCGCGGACACGAGCAGCTTATTTAATGCAATTTGCATCGGCACGCCTGCTGCGCAGCACATACAACCGCCGGGAACCTCTTTTATATAAACACCTTGTTGTTGCGAAAATTGTCCTTCAAGCAAAGCGCCATCAACCCCAATTTCGCCAAACTCATTGACTAATACTGCCCAGCGTTCATTGGCTGGCTTGTGTTTAAATAATTGTATTATGGTTGAGGTTTTACCTACGCCTAAAAAGCCCGTAATAATATTAGTAGGAACAGAGGTAATTTTATCTGGCTTCATCATTTCTCTTTAGGTCTAGTACTTTACCCACAACATTTTTTAAACTTTAGGCCACTCTTACATGGGCAAGGTTGGTTGCGACCTATTTTAGCTTGGTTATAAACTACAGGGCTTTGTGGAGCACAGCAACTTGATTTACTACAACAACTACTATCATTTACTTTAGTTTCATTTATGATTGCAGGCCGCTTGGTAACTTGATTATGGTTAATGCTAGTCAATTATTAAACCTTTTTATAATTTATGTAGACAATGCTAATTTGTTTGAGATCTGGAACTTCATTTTTAGTGTGCGCAGTTTTTATTGTTTTGACAGCGTTTAAAGTTGCGTAAATGAGCACTGGCCACAAGAATAGCACCTAATAAGGTTAATATTTTTTCGCCTGTTTCGCCCAATATATCATGAGCGAAAAATACGGCTGTGACCATTAAACTAAGGCCTAGTAATCCCCAAGCAAATAAATTGTATCTTTGATGCTGTTTACAGCCCATGTTTAATGCATAAATGCTAGTCGGAATAACGGCGAGTAGCATCCAAGTATGTAGTGCTTCATTTTGCAGCTGTAGTGTTACTAAACTTGGCAACATGGTTAGTAAAACGGGTAACACTAAACAATGTGTTGCACATAACATAGATAGCCCAATTGCGAATTTGTCTGTTAATGCTTGTGTTGTTTTCATGCTTCTCTCTATTTTTATTTTAAACTTGGAAAATTATTGAATTCATTCAAGAGTCAGTTTTTTAGACTTGGCTTAGGAATAATTTAGCGTCTCGACTTTTTGTTATGTTATAACATATCTTGTAATTGCGCTAGTATATGTATTAGGATTATTTTATTAAATCTAAAGGGTTTTTACGATTAGGCTGCAGTGGTGGAATAATGTTAAACCTGAAAGAAGAAAGGCAGGCACCGCTTGTAAGTGACTAAATTAAGCGTTAAATTTAGTCACTTTATTGATTGAAAGCGATCTTGAAAAGTCATTTTAACAGTCTGTAGCTTACAAGTGAGTATGAAGCCAAGTAAGCTGAAAACGGGTAAAACGATTAGATAAAAGTATTCATTTTAGGTGCCGATCTCATATCGGATAAGCACCTCTTCCTTGAGCTTGTTGGTTACATAAACAAGCCATCGCCAAAGCTAACATTAAAATCTGCACACCATACGCTCAACCCGTTTAGCTGATCAAGTTGTGCAGCAGAAGTTAATGTGACATCTATCGTATCACCACTATAAACAGTTCCATTTAGCATATTCCCTAGTGCAAAACCGCCACTGTCGTCACTGTAGACACCGTCTATACCACCGTAAAAATAAACAGCAGGACCATCGCCGTCATAGTTAAATGCAGATACGCGTATAGTGCAGTTGTCGAGTATTTGAGCTGAGCCACTGACATCATGGGCTAATGTACTGAAAACCATAGTTTTACCTACGTTTGGATGATCGTTTTCATCACATTTATATTGTGTGTTCATATCCATATTGTCGTCTGACATTTGCTCTGAGCCTTCATCACTGGCGGCTTTTTTTATATCAATAGTAGTGTCAGTGCCGCAGGCCGATATTGTTAAAGTGGCTGCCAGCATTAATCCAATTCGGGTAAGTTGCAATTTCATTGATGAGTCCTCTAGCTTATTTAAATAACTTTTATCAAGACATTTAAACCAGACCGGGAGTTGTTAAAAAAAATTTCAAATTATAGTTTAGTCATAAAAATAAACCTGCTGGCGCAGGCTTCTGTGAATTGTTATGGAAAATTACAGAATTTAAAACTAACGACTAAATTTGAATTTAATGATTTATTTTGATTTAATTTTGTTGTTATTGTAGTATTTTTGTTTTTTATTTTTTGGGAAATGGTTATGGATATTTGGAAATCTGCATTAAGCACATTATTCGCATGCTCTTTGGTGTCATGCGGTGGGTCAGGGAGCTCTAATGAAAGTAAATTGTCAAACTCGGATATTCAGCAGGTTAAGTCGGAACTGGCCAATTTGGGATATAGCGACTTTTCTAAGATGTCAGCTCAAGAGGTACAGCAGCTTCAAACTGCACTAAGACAACAAGGTTTCGGTACCTCAGATATAGATAAACTGTTTGTTGCCTTGGGTGTTGGTGGGGATAGTCCTGAACAAGAATCCCAAAGTGGTGAAAGAGACAATGGTGAAGAAGATAATAATAGCGAGCTATCGACTAATGTCATAGACTCAAGTCTATTTGGTTATTGGAAAGCAGAGTCGCAAGACCACTATGTGGTGATTGGGAATGCGTCATTTGTGGAATATGTTGATAAAGGTGGGTGTTATGAGGCATTTCCTTACAATCTAGTATCCAACCAAAATAATAAAATATCTGTTTCATCTGTCGCTGATGGCTCTATATCAGCAGCCGCTCTTAGCCTTGAAGGTGGAAGTATATCAGCTGAATTGCCTATCGGGGGTATTCAAACCTATTCATCTGTTACTTTTATTCCGTTTGGTATGAAAGGGTGTGCTAGCAATAATCCAATCCGGATTGAAATTGATTTTCGTGCTTTACCACAAGCTATCCGACAACTTGACACAACTTATCGAGTAAATGTATTTTTTGATGTGAATCGTAATGGTCAATTTGACGTTGGTGATCTAAATGTACTTCTAGTCAAAAGAGCTAATGTGAATACTGGCGGCACTTATGCAGAGGTCCCAACCGATTTGAGTGCCACAATAACTCTAGTTAACGAATTTTCAGACCGAATAGCAAGTCGTTCAAATGCCGACAATGCTATTTCTGCTTCTGTTTCTGGCAATACATTAACTTTTCAAGCAGATGCTAGCCAAGCTGCTTTATTAGCAAATTTATCATCGACAACTCCATTTTATGTACAGACTAATTTATCTTATTCATCACCAGATAGGACGCCTTATCCAGACATGACGATGCAAGATGAAGGGCCTTGGCTGTGGTCTGAATCAAGTGAATTGCATTTAGATAGATTCCCAGATAACGGTTACGCAGATTTTAGTGCTGCAATTTACCATGATGCTCTAAATGATCAGACTGGTGAAGCTGGTTGGGTTGACATTGAATCAATAAAAATTTCGTTTAATTAATGTCATAGCCCGAGTAAATTGTATATAGCCAAGTACTCGGGCAAATTTAGAGAGTAAATCGTGCGATTATCTATTTCATTTTATAGCACGATATAAATCTTATTCATTCCAATTTATTTAAACTGGCACACCTGTCCTAGTAAGCCACTAGCAATACCAGAAAGGGCAACACTCGCGCTAGATACATCTTTGGACGCAACAAATAACTCTGAAGCTGATTGTTCAACTTTTGTCATGTTTTTCATGATTTCATCGCAAGTATATTTTTGCTCTTCGTTAGCGGAAGCAACCGTTAAATTAATGTTATCTAAATCTTGAATGCCTAGTAGTAGTTCATTTAGTGATGTACTGAGTTCATCCACAAGATGGATACCTCCTTCTGCTGAAGCAGATGCTCTTTGCATTGAATCTACTGCTGCACCTGCAACTATAGTAAGGGAATTAATATTTTCTTGAATTTCGACTGTGCTTTGTTGCGTTCGAGTCGCAAGTAACCTAACTTCATCTGCTACAACGGCAAACCCCCTTCCATGCTCACCGGCTCTGGCTGCTTCGATAGCTGCATTTAATGCTAAAAGGTTGGTTTGCTCTGCAATAGCAGTGATGACGTCTAAAACTTCATTTATGCTTTCTACCTGACCTTTTAATTGCCCAAGTGTATCGGCTGAATGCAATACTTCGTTAACGAGTTGGTTGATGTTACCTTTGGCTAAATGAGCACGTTGCGAGTTTTCTTCGGTAATATCTTTAGCTCTTGATGTTTCAGATGATGCTTGGTTAGAATTTTCTGCAACTTCCTTTATTGTTAAATAAAACTGCTTTAATGCTTCGTTGATTTCGTGTGATTGTTCTTGTTGTGTGTAAGCTGCATTATTTGTTAATTCAGTAGTCACATTTAGTTGGGTACTTGATGATGCAACACTTTCTGAGTGTTCTTTAATTGAACCGATTATTTGTTTTAGGAGTGACAGAAAATTGTTAAACCCTAGTGTAACTTTGTCTATTTCTGTGATACCACTTTTCTTGAGTACTACATTTAGATCTGCATTGCCGCTATTTAGTTTCTCAACCTGATCAGCTAACTTGTGAATAGGTCTGGTTAATATCACAGATAACCAATAGGCTAATACAAAGGTTACAATTACTAACATTGCAATAACTGTTGTTGCAGACCACCAAATGCTTTGACTTAACGTTTCTATTGCAGCATACGCTTCAGTTTCATCTACTTCGGATAATAGGGCCCAAGTATGACTGCCATAATGAACTGGACCATAAGCAGATAACACTGCTACCCCTCGGTAATCATTTAGAGTTGTAAATCCTTTATTACCTTTTAATGCCTCATCAGATGCTTTCCCTTGCACTGATTGGATACCTATTGTGGTGTTCTGAGCTCTAATCTGTTTAGCTTGCGCCGGATACATTGTCGAAATGGTGTTTAAATAATTACTTTGATCTTCTACGAAGAATCGACTTTCATTTCTCAATGTTTTGTCTTTACCGACTAAATAAGTTTCTCCACTTTGGCCAAAACCTTTATTTTTCCAGTCAGAATCGTGGGTCATAATATTGTTAATTTCTGCTAATGGCATCTGGAAAATTAGGATTGCTTTTGATTGACCATCAATTTGAATGGGACTTGCAATGAAACTTGCCGGAGCATTGTATGAAGGCAAGTAAGATGTGAAATCAGAAATATAAGTTTGGTTAGCAGGTAATGATTTTGCTTGCCTAAATGCTTCGGCGATACCTGTATTGGCATATGGTCCATTTATTAAGTTTGTGGCAAAATCCAACTCTTTAAACACGCTGTATACTATATTGCCTGAATCAGCATCTACGATGAAAATATCGTAGTAGCCAAACTGATTTAAATAGAATTGAAAATCTCTATGGTGCTGCTGGTGTATTTTCGCGTAAGTTGTATTGCCTTTTGGTGCAAGAAGTGCATCTTTTTCTCCCAGTTTATTCGGATTGTTACTGATAAAATCGAACTGTAGCAGGTTTGAGGTTGCGTTAAGGTTTTTATAAAGCTTTTCAACTTCTGTCATCTGGCCATTTACGGTCTCAAACTTTTTACCAAATTCTTTATGGTAGTAATCTTGCAAAGACTGTCTTAATTCAAAGTCTGTAATTTTTTCACGTTCGCCTGTATATAATTTAAAGGCGTTAATAAAATCACTGGCTGCTTTTTGTGTCTGTGAGTTTGCTGACAGTGTTTGAACTTGTTTTTCTATGGTAGAAAAGTATTTTTCAATTTTTGTTGTAATTGCTTCTCTTTTGGCAATTAAATCGCGTTGCGATTTTTGGTGGATATTTTCATCGAATTCAGCAATGGAGATTTGGGCAATCAATATGACTACAGCAATACTTGCGGTAATAACACTCAAAACCATACTGATTAATATTCTATTTTTATAACTCATTAATTACCAACAACTTATAACACTCTTGATTTATATTGGGGGCACGCAAAATGTATACCAAATCAGAAATAGACCAACTTTATACGTTTGAGAGCACAAATCTGGTTTATAATTTATTAATTGCACTAAACACACGCTTATGTGTGCACCATTAAGTGAATTTGTACCTATTAACGTTAGTCCTAATAGATACGGGGATAATTTGGAGCTTTAATTGCAATGAATTTATGATTTGTTATTATTGAATGTTGTTTTTTTGTTAAATGATATTATATTTAAAGAAAAGCTTAATGGAATGAATACTTTGTCTGCAAAACTACCCATTATTATAGATATTGAAGCCTCGGGATTTGGTAAAGGAAGTTACCCGATTGAAGTTGGTTTTGTCCTAGCAAATGGCCAGAGAAAATGTCAACTGATCAAACCTGATTCAAGTTGGACACATTGGGATTTAGAGGCAGAGAAAGTTCATAAAATTAGGCGACTGCTATTACAGGAGCGAGGTGATACTCCTCACCAAGTTGCGCTTTGGCTAAATCAAGAATTGGCTGGTAGCACAGTTTATTCTGATGCTTGGGGACACGATTCAAGTTGGATAGCTAAATTGTTTGATATAGCAGAGCTGAATCCAAGTTTTAAAGTAGACAGTATAGTTACTCTCCTCACAGGTGAGCATGATTTAGATTTGTGGCAGCAAAGTATGGATAGGGTCATTACCGAGTTCAAAGGACAAAGGCATAGAGCAAGTGTTGACGCTGCTATTATCCAACGTTGCTATGAGTTAACTAAACTTAGAGCTAAAAATATTCGGAGAGTTGCTTAGTGTTACTGCGTTAAACTGACTGTTTAACGCAGTATTTCCAAACCTTCAATTTGTTATTTAACTAACTTGTATTGCTCAGCAGTCAACTTGATTGTTTGTTTTGTATAAGTGGGGCCGTCGGACTTTAATGCACCGTCTTCATCTATCCAAATAGGATCCATGACTAAAAAGGGTGACTTACCATGCGCTATGCCGTGGCAAGATAACCATAGACGGCCATCAGGGCCTCTAAAAATCGCATTGTGTCCAACATGATTGAATGGACTGTTCACGTCACCTGTATATTTAAAACCACGTTCTTCGGTCACTTGTTTATTCATCGCGCCATAAAATGGATTGTTAGAATGCTTAGTCCATGGACCTGTGATTGATTTAGCAGTAGCGTAGCCGATTTCATAACCTCTAGTCCAACTAGAGTAAAACAAATAATAAGTGCCTTTTTCTTTAATCACATACGCGCCCTCAATGCCGATTGAATCCCATTCATAATATTTAGCGACTTTAGGTTTTGGGCGGCCGTCATAGCCTGGTTCTTTTAATAATTTACCTTTGTCATCATAGGCGTAGTCTAGCGGGCCAGCTTTTATTGCAGTTTGAGGCTCTGTGGTGAATTCACCTTTAGCTAAGTTTATTTCGGCAAAGCGAATGCCTTTCTTGTGTCCTTGGTTCCAAAATGCCCAAGTTGTCCCATTTTCATGATAAAAAGTTAAGTCATTTCCGCCGGTCAGAGGCTTTTCCTCTGTTACTACAGTATAAGGCCCTTCAATCTTGTCAGAAACTGCGTAACCTGTGTATTGGCCTACATAACCAAGTTCGTCATTTCTTGCATTAAATAATGCATAGTATTTACCTTCTACTTTTTGAATCTCGGGTGCCCAAAAGCGACGGTAGTACCATTTGTGTTTTCCGACTGGCTGAACAATATAACCTCGGTTTTCCCAATCAGTGAGGTTTTTAGAACGGTATAAAATCACACCTTTATTTAATTTACCACTTGCTTCATCTTCTTGGCGCGACCAATGTGGGTATGAGGTGCCGGTCATATACCACCAATCTCCATCACGAAATATTTGCGCGTCTCGTATGCCATCTTTATCTATCCCAGAGGTGATAGGATTTTGGTAGCTAAATTCGAATGTTTTGTTTTGCTCTGAAGTTGTATTGATGTTATCAATTGTGTGTGTGCAACTCAGAATGAATAAGCTAGCTGATGCTGCAATCGTTAGTAAACATTTTTTTAGTAATAAGTTATTAAGCATAAGTTAACTCATAATGATTTATTTTAGACAATCTATTATTAAACTATGCATGCGCAAGTTGTAATGCGAATTGTTAAGAATTGTGAATCGATTATTTTCGTTTTTAATTTTAACTCCTGTAATAAGTTTATAAAAATAATGGCTTAATTTCCGTTAGCATGTTAATTGTAAAATTAAATATTTAAATTATTTCTTAATTGAGGAATTTCTACACTGGTTTTAAATTTAATTTAGGGGTCTGAATATATGCTATTTAATGGCAAGTTAATCACTGAATGTCCTATCCGTCAGAAAATTCGAGATTTTTATCGTATCGATGAAAATATTGCAGTTGATTTAATTTTGCCAGATGCCGAAGTGAGTATGGCAGCGCGCAGTCGAGCTTGGGCAAGGGCTAGAGACTTAGTTTTAAATATTCGAAAAATTCAAGAAAACAACCACGGCATAGATGCATTACTCAACGAGTATTCACTCTCAAGTGCCGAAGGTGTGGTTTTAATGTGTTTGGCAGAAGCATTATTGAGAGTGCCAGACAAAGCGACTCAAGATGAGTTAATTCGCGACAAAATATCTAAAGGCCATTGGACTTCCCATCTTGGTCAATCAGAATCCTTATTCGTAAACGCATCTTCGTGGGGCTTATTAATCACCGGCAACATGGTCAAGTATGCCGATAATAAATCACAACATAACCTGCTTAAACAATTAATGGGGCGCTTAGGTGAGCCAGTTATCCGTAAAGCCATGAATATCGCGATGAAGTTAATGGGTAAGCAATTTGTTATGGGCGAAACCATCAAGGATGCGGTGGAGCGAGCTCAACAAAAAGAAAGTACTGGCTATGTTTATTCTTACGATATGTTAGGGGAAGGGGCTAGGACGCGTGAAGATGCAAATTTGTACTTTAAAGCCTACGCCGATGCAATTAAAGTTATTGGTACAGCAGCGAAAGGTAAGGGGCCAAGACTGAGTCCAGGGATTTCAGTTAAGTTGTCTGCATTAGAGCCTAGATATGAAACAAGTCATTACCAGCATGTGATGCAAACCTTGCCTGTGAAATTGAAACAGTTGTGTTTGCTGGCTAAATTTTACGACATAGGTTTAACCGTTGATGCGGAAGAATCTGAGCGATTAGAGATTTCTCTCGATATTATTGAAAACGTGTTTACTGATCCTGAATTATCAGGCTGGACAGGCTTTGGTATTGCAGTGCAGGCTTATCAAAAACGTGCGTTATTTGTCATTGATTGGTTGCGCCAATTAACCATAAAAACAAGACGAAAAATGATGGTGCGACTGGTGAAAGGCGCATACTGGGATAGCGAAATTAAGCAAGCACAAAAAGATGGCTTAAAGCATTATCCAGTGTTTACACGAAAGTCATCCACCGATGTTTCTTACCATGCCTGTGCTAATCGTTTATTAGATTACAGAGACACTATTTACCCACAGTTTGCCACCCATAATGCTTATACCGCATCCGTGATTATTGAATTAGCGGGTGACGATAAACAAGGCTTTGAGTTTCAATGCTTACATGGCATGGGAGATGGATTATATAATCAAATCGTTGAAGAATTAGGCATCCAATGCCGCGTATATGCGCCGGTTGGAGGGCATGAAGGCTTATTAGCTTATCTGGTGAGACGATTACTAGAAAATGGTGCTAACTCTTCATTTGTTAATGCGATTGTCGATGAGAGCAAGCCTGTTGAGACCTTACTGTACGACCCTGTTGAAAAAACCCAAAACTTAACCAGTAAATACAATACCCAAATCTTAAAACCGGTAGAGTTATATGGATCTGAAAGGGATAATTCGAAAGGGTTAGATTTGTCTGATTTTGATCAAGTATATTCTTTGAAATTGCTAGTAGAGCGCAGTTTAAGTCAAATTCAATACACTGAAAATCTAGGTTTAGCAGAAGTATCTGACCAAAAACAGCTTGTTAGAAATCCAGCTAATTTGAATGAAGTGATTGGCTTTCATACATTTGATAAGCGTGAATCTATGCTGGCTAAGCTGAATCAAGTAGATTCAAATTTTTTAGTTTGGTCGCAAACGGATGTAAAACTTAGAGCAGATTTACTCAATCGAGTAGCTGATATTTTTGAAAGGCATATGCCCGATCTGATTGCATTGTGTATTAAAGAAGCAGGCAAAGTGACACAAGATGGCATAGATGAAGTTAGAGAAGCGGTTGATTTTTGTCGATATTACGCGGCACAAGCGATCAAGCTATCGCAGGATGAAAGGCTAGTACCAAGAGGCGTGGTTTTATGTATCAGCCCGTGGAATTTTCCGCTCGCTATTTTTATTGGTCAAGTAGCAGCTGCGATCTCTGTTGGCAATACGGTTATTGCTAAGTCTGCAGAGCAAACGAGTTTAATCGCCAAACGTGCGTTAGAATTGATGGAATCTGTTGGTTTACCTAAAGGTGTGGTCGAGTTGATTGTCGCCCAAGGTTCAGAAGTCGGCAAAGTTTTATTACCGGATGACAGAATTAAAGCCGTTATGTTTACAGGGTCGACAGAAACAGCACAAGTTATTAATCAAGCTTTAGCTAAACGAGGCGGAGACCAAGTTCCTTTGATTGCAGAAACAGGCGGTCAAAATTGCATGATAGTTGATTCCACCGCGTTACATGAACAAGTGGTTGATGATGTGATTAGCTCAGGTTTTAAAAGCGCAGGACAACGCTGCTCAGCTTTGAGAGTTTTGTACTTACAGCAAGATATTGCAGATGATGTTATTAAAATGCTAATTGGCGCGATGAAAACATTAACCTTGGATGATCCGGCTTACCTATCAACCGATATTGGTCCCGTGATAGATGATAAGGCGCTCTCAAATTTAACTCAGCATGCCGAAAAAATGCAGCAGTTTGAACAAGAAGGAATGGCTAAACTCTTGTATCAAGTTGACTTACCTGTGTTGGCTTCGCAAGCTTATTTTTTCCCAGCGAGCTTGTATTTAATTGACAGTATTAAGTTGCTCGAAAGAGAAGTATTTGGCCCATGTGTTCATATAGTCAAATTTAAAGCAGAAGAATTAAACCAAGTAATTGAGAAAATAAACCAGACAGGCTATGGCCTAACTATGGGGATCCACAGCCGAATCGAATCCAGAGCGGTAGATTTAGCGGCTAAATCAAAAGCGGGCAATATTTATATCAATCGAAATATGATAGGCGCTGTGGTTGGTGTTCAGCCATTTGGTGGACGAGGCTTATCTGGGACAGGGCCGAAAGCAGGTGGTCCTAACTATTTATCTAGGTTGATGAAAGAAAAATCGACTATAGAATTCACACCTCAGGAATACGATTTAGTTCAGCCCTCATTACAAAGTGACGCGCAGGCCATTTTAGAGGCGGCCCAACTTATGCTAAAAGCGAACCAAGCGGAAACCGCATGGCGGCACACAGATTTAAATAGCCGCTTGTCTGTGGTTAGGCAGCTTTTGGCCAAGATTGCGACAGTCGATAAATTAGATGAGTTTGCCGACGATTTAGATCGAACTTTAGCTCGCTCGCGTAGCCAATTGATTCAAATTGAAAAGCAATTAAAGACAAGTTTGGTTTTACCTGGGCCGACAGGAGAGTCGAATACACTGTCTCTAGAGCCAAGAGGTATACTAGTTTGTTTTGCCGATAAAGATGTAACTTTTGAATATTGGACTTTGTCGATAGTAACGGCATTGGCGACAGGTAATATTGTGATTACTGTGGTGTCTGATCTCTTCTATCAAGAAGCGCTGGCGTTTAAAGATAAGTTTGATTCAACGGGGGCTGATTCAGGTGTTCTACAAGTTGCAAAACTTAAACATACTCAAGCTTTACTTGAATCTGAACAGCTTAAAGGGGTTGTGGTTGATAGTCATTCTCTAAGAAGTGCCTATTTTGCTATGCAGCTAGCCAAACGCAAAGCAGATATTCTGCCTGTCATTAGCGCTGAATATAATGATAACTTAATCAAGCGCTTAGTTACTGAAAAATGCATTAGCATAGACACAACAGCCTCAGGCGGTAATACGAGTTTAATGACCTTAGTGGAAGAGGAAAATTAAACCGACTGGTAAGTTAAACTTACGTCTAGATGTTTAGACGTCTAGACGTAAATAATTTGACAAAATAGGCTTAACCAGCAACAATTCACTCATATTTCAATTCAGGAGTCTGTTATGCCTATTAAAATTCCCGATCAGTTGCCTGCGATCAAGGTTTTGCAACAGGAAAACATCTTTGTTATGTCTGATTCTCGAGCGTCTAGTCAAGACATTCGCCCGATGGAAGTTGCGATCCTGAATTTAATGCCGAATAAGATCGAAACAGAAGTTCAATTAATGAGGCTATTAGCCAATAGCCCACTGCAAATCAATATTGATTTACTTCGAATTGATATGCGTGTGCCTAAAAATACACCAGCGTCCCATATGGATAATTTTTATCATTTATTTGATGACGTAAAAAACAGTAGTAAAAACTACGATGGTTTAATTATAACTGGCGCACCTTTAGGCTTAGTTGATTACAACGAGATCTATTATTGGGACAAGTTGCAAGAAGTACTCGATTGGGCTAAAAAACATGTTCAATCGACTCTACACTTGTGTTGGGCCGCACATGCTGCGTTCCATCATTTTTATGGTATAGATCGTTTTGTTCGACCGAAAAAAATATCAGGTGTATTCGAGCATAAAACCCATGATCAGTATGAGCCTTTAACCCAAGGTTTTGATGATACTTTTAAAATGCCACACTCTAGATATGGCCAAGTACCATTAGAAAAACTAGAAGCCCATCCAGATTTAAACGTTTTAGCTAGCTTTGAAGATGGCGGGGCATTTTTAGTTGCATCTAAAGATCGCAGAAGTGTGTTTATTATGGGTCATCCAGAGTATAATGCGACGACTTTAAGCGATGAATACCACAGAGATATTCAAAATGGCTTGGAAACGGAAATCCCCGAAAACTACTTCCCGGACGATGATGTAAGCAAAATGCCGCCAAATGTGTGGCGAAGCCATGGTAATTTACTATTTTGTAATTGGCTAAATCATTATGTTTATCAAGCAACACCATATGATTTATCGCAGTTGAACCAGTCGAAGTAACAAACAACTGGCTTTAGCGAGTTACAATATAAATTCAAGGCGCCTTAAAGGCGCTTTGCTGTTTTTTAAATATCTCAATAGAGGTTTAAAAAACCGCAATTAAATCTCAGCTAATTTATATTTAAGATTAGCGCACGTAAAAGATTAGAGAAGGTTTTGATGATTAAGCAACATCCAGCAAAAGCAAAAATTGAATCACTATTTAAAGAGCGAATTTTAGTTTTAGACGGCGGTATGGGAACTATGATTCAGGCATATAAGCTTGAAGAAGAAGACTATCGCGGTGAAAGGTTTGCTGATTGGCATCTAGATATTAAAGGTAATAATGACCTTTTATCTATCACTCAGCCTGAAATTATTGAAGCGATTCAAAGTGAATATTTAGCGGCTGGCGCTGACATTATTGAAACTAATACGTTTAATGCGACGACGCTATCAATGGCTGATTACGAGATGGAATCTTTGAGCCGTGAAATTAATGTCGTTTCCGCTCAATTAGCGCGTAAAGTGGCAGATAAATTTACGGCTGAAAATCCAGATAAGCCTAGGTTTGTTGCTGGTGTTTTAGGCCCAACAAGTAAAACTGCTTCTATATCCCCTGACGTAAATGATCCGGGTTTTAGAAATGTTAGTTATGACCAACTAGTTGAAGCTTATATTGAATCAACAACAGCTTTAATTGAAGGCGGTGTCGATTTCATTTTAATCGAAACTATTTTCGATACATTGAATGCCAAAGCGGCTGGTTTTGCGGTATTACAAACTTTTGAAAATTTAGGTATTGAGTTACCTATTATGATCTCAGGTACAATTACAGATGCCTCAGGTCGAACATTATCTGGCCAAACGACAGAAGCTTTCTACAACTCTTTACGTCATTTAAAACCTATGTCTATTGGTTTGAACTGTGCTTTAGGTCCAGCGGAATTACGTCAGTACGTTGAAGAGTTAAGCCGAGTATCTGACTTTGCTGTTTCTGTTCACCCTAATGCGGGTTTGCCTAATGCATTTGGTGAATACGATTTATCGCCTGAAGATATGGCTGTTCATATCAAAGAGTGGGCCGAATCTGGCTTCTTTAATATTGTTGGTGGCTGTTGTGGTACGACCCCTGCTCATATTAAAGCTATGGCTGAAGCGGTTAATCAAGTTAAGCCAAGAGAAATCAAGCCAAGAGCTATCGCTTGTCGGTTATCTGGATTAGAACCGCTTACGATTGATGAATCATCGTTATTTTTAAACGTAGGTGAACGTACCAATGTTACTGGTTCAGCAATGTTTAAACGTTTGATTGTTAATGGTGATTTTGATCAAGCATTAGATGTTGCGCGCCAACAAGTCGAGAACGGTGCACAAATTATCGATATCAATATGGATGAAGGTATGTTGGATTCTGAAGCGGCTATGGTTCGCTTTTTAAATCTAATTGCATCTGAACCAGATATCTCGCGTGTACCTATTATGATCGATTCTTCTAAATGGGAAATTTTAGAAGCCGGTTTAAAGTGTATCCAAGGTAAAGGCATAGTCAATTCAATTAGCTTAAAAGAAGGTGAAGAAAAGTTCATCGAGCAAGCTAACTTGTTGCGTAAGCACGGCGCGGCTGTGATCGTTATGGCTTTTGATGAAGTTGGCCAAGCGGACACAAGAGCGCGAAAATTTGAAATCTGTAAACGCTCTTACGATGTGTTAGTCAACAAAATAGGTTTCCCGCCAGAAGACATTATTTTCGATCCAAACATTTTCGCCGTTGCGACGGGTATTGAAGAGCATAATAACTACGCAGTCGACTTCATTGAAGCCTGTAAAGATATTACAGATAACTTACCGTATGCCATGATTTCTGGTGGTGTCTCTAACGTGTCTTTCTCGTTTAGAGGAAATAACCCAGTTCGTGAAGCGATACATGCTGTATTTTTATATTATGCTATTAAAAACGGTTTAACTATGGGGATAGTAAATGCAGGTCAGCTTGCTATTTATGATGATATCCCGAAAGAATTAAAAGACGCAGTTGAAGACGTTGTTTTAAATAAAGACGACAACGGTACTGAAAAGTTACTCGACATCGCTGAAAAATATCGCGGTGATGGTGCGAAACAAGAAGATAAAACAGCGCTTGAATGGCGTAGCTGGACAGTTGAAAAACGCATTGAATATGCCTTAGTTAAAGGTATTACTGATTTTATCGAAGAAGATACTGAAGAAGCACGACAAAACGCTGAAATTCCTCTGCACGTTATCGAAGGTCCATTAATGGACGGTATGAATGTGGTTGGAGATTTATTCGGTGAAGGTAAAATGTTCTTACCTCAAGTGGTTAAATCTGCACGTGTTATGAAGCGAGCGGTTGCTTATTTAGAACCTTATATTGAAGCAGGCAAAACTGAAATTTCAACCAATGGTAAAATTTTACTCGCGACAGTAAAAGGCGATGTTCACGATATCGGTAAAAACATTGTAGGCGTTGTTTTACAGTGTAATAACTATGAGATAGTCGATTTAGGCGTAATGGTTTCGGCAGATAAAATCTTAAAAACGGCGATAGAAGAAAAAGTCGATATTATCGGTTTATCTGGTTTAATCACTCCATCTTTAGATGAGATGGTGCATGTAGCAAAAGAGATGAAGCGACAAGGTTTTACCATTCCATTATTGATTGGTGGCGCGACAACGTCAAAAGCGCATACAGCGGTTAAAATTGAAAGAAATTATGATGAGCCTGTAGTTTATGTACCTAATGCTTCGAGAAGTGTATCGGTTGCATCTGCACTACTGAGTAAAGAGCTTAAACCAGCTTTTGTTGATCGTTTAAATCTTGAATATGAAAGAGTTCGTGAGCAACACGCTAGCCGTGGCCCTCGTAGTTCACTAGTTAGTTTAGAAAAAGCAAGATCGAATCCGTTTCCACTGTCTTTTGAAAACTATACACCAGTAAAACCTAAACAACTGGGTATTACTGAACTACAAGACGTTTCAGTTGCTGATTTACGTCAGTATATAGACTGGACTCCATTTTTCTTAACTTGGCAGTTATCAGGTAAATATCCACTTATCTTAAAACATGAGGTTGTGGGTGAAGAAGCTACTAAATTATTTAATGATGCAAATGAAATTTTAGACATCATAGAAAAAACTGGAAAAATTAAAGCTAAAGGTGTTTTCGGTTTATTTGCTGCAGCAAGTGAAGAAGATGATGTTATTGTTTATGCCGATGAAGCAAGAACTGAAGAGATTACTCGTCTACATCATTTACGTCAGCAGTCGGAGAAAAAATCTGGACAATATAATCGCTGCTTAAGTGATTATTTAGCTTCGACAGATTCAGGTGTTCAAGACTACATAGGTGCGTTTGCAGTAACGGCTGGTTTTGGCGCAGATGAATGGTCAGAAGAATTCTTGGCAGAGCATGATGATTACAACAGCATCTTAGTCAAAGCCGTTGCAGACCGATTAGCTGAAGCATTTGCTGAATATTTACACGAAAGAGTGCGTAAAGACTATTGGGGTTATGCCGCTGATGAACAGCTTGCGAATGAAGATTTAATTCGTGAAAAGTATCAAGGGATACGTCCTGCACCAGGATATGCTGCTTGTCCAGAGCATACCGAGAAAAAGCGTATGTGGGATTTACTCGATGTTGAAAAGCGCATTGGCATGTCACTTACGGAAAGCTGCGCTATGTGGCCAGGTGCTTCGGTAAGTGGTTGGTATTTTGCACACCCTGATACTAAGTATTTTGCGGTCGGTAAATTACAAAAAGACCAAATAGAAAGTTATGCCCAAAGAACTGGCATGACAGTAACAGAAACTGAAACTTGGTTAATGTCTAACTTAGATTATGAACCAGATGCATAAATAGCTGTGCTTGGTTAGATTTAGAAGGCTGGTATATCCAGCCTTTTTGCATTAAGTCGTGTGTAAATTTATCAACATTCATAGATGTATACTAAAAAGTTTACAGCTTTGTCGATTTATGAGAAGTTAGTTTAAAAATTGAATTGAATGAATATTGACCAAATATTTTGAAAAGCTATACTTAATTAAATTTTTAATGAAGGCGTGTTGATATGAATTTTAGTGGTATTTCATCAAATTCGAATTTGTTAGATCAAATTAATCGTAAACAAGAGAACACCTTTGAGCAATTAGCTTCGGGTAAAAAGGTCAATAAAGCGGCTGATGATGTTTCAGCACAACTGATTATTGAAAGGCTCTCTAGCCAATCTAATGGATATCAACAGTCAGTTCGTAATGCTTACGATGGTATTTCATATGCACAAGTAGCAGAAAGTACTTTGTCTGGTATTTCTGATTCAGCGAATAGAATTCAAGAACTCACTTACAGAGCCGGCAGTGGCATTTTGTCTGATAGCGATAAACAAGCTATCCAAAGCGAGATTGATTTATTAAAAGAAGGCATTCAAGATTCAATATCAAATAGCAATTTTGCCGGTAAGCCTATTTTCGGCTCAGAAGGCAGTGCTGATTTTCAAATCGGAGCCAATGCAGGTCAAACACTTTCTGTTGGTAATAAAGACATTGCCGCACAGCTTGAAAGTTTTGGATTAGCTGATATTGATGTTACCCAAGCGGGTGGTGTTGATGCAGCACTTGCTTCGTTAGAAGATATTGGTCAATTCTTAGGAGAAGAGCAAGGCAGTCTTGGTGCGATTCAGAATCAATTTCAATCTGCTGCTAATCAGTTAGCTCAAACTGATGTAAATGTACAAGCTGCTAGAGCGCGTTTAGCTGACACAGATTATGCACAAGCTTCAGCACAACAAGCTCAAAATGATGCGCAAAGCCAAAGTGCTAATATAGTTGCGGGCGCGTCTCGTCAACAAGCTGAATCAGTTTTGAATTTATTATCTTAGCTTTATTTTTAAACAATTTAATGTCTTTATATGCGTTAATTCAATAAGTTTCCTATAATCAAATTTGTAATTTGGTTTAGGAAACTTCGCTTTGATTAATCCCGCAAAATTAATATATTTTATATTTTTCCTAATTTTATTCTGCAAGCCGCTGCATTCTAGTACTGACCCTTTATGTAAATCAGAAATTTTAAAACCACTAAAAGCAGTCGTTTTTATACCTTTAGTCGGTGATACAGGCTTTTGGGCAATGCAACATAAGTTTTTAGTAAAAGTGGCATTTAGCTTGAACATTGAGCTTGATATTCAAAATATGAATGAAGAAATCGATCCTACTTTTCCAGCTAATTATTTAAAGCAAACACTTGAAAATAATCATATAGATTTTGTCTTATCCCCTTTGTTTTTTGGTAATGAAAACTTATTAAAGTTTACCAGTAGTAAAAATATTCCTATTTTTACCTACAATACTAGTTTAGATGCGCGTCACAATAGTCTATTGGGAAAACCCAGAGAAAACTATCCCAATTGGCTCGGGCATATTTCACCGGATGATGAAGGTGCTGGATACATGCTAGCAGAGGCTTTATTAACAAAAACTAAAAATTTTAATAGATTATTAGCGATAGCGGGTAAACATCAGAGCGTTGTTAGTGGGAATAGAGAAAGGGGTCTCGTTAATTACTTTAATAGCAAGGGAGAAGCTTTAATGCCCATTGTTCATAGCGATTGGACTTTTAAACGAGGCTATCAAGTCACTAAGTCTATGTTAAAACGAGATCCTAATATTGAATACATTTGGGTTGTTTCTACTAGTGTTGCATTTGGTGTCATAAAGGCTGTGGAAGAAATGGATAAATCTGACACCATCAAAGTCGGTGCATTCGACTGGTTACCAGAAACTATGGGTTTGATTGAGAATAAGACACTCTTTATGTCATATGGTGGACATTTTGTAGAAGCGGGTAAAGCATTAATCTATATGCGTGATTATATAATGGGACATGACTTTAAAGAGACTAGCGGAGTTATTTTAAAAACAAAATTGAATAGGCTAACTTTAAAGAATTTAAATAAGTACAAAAATGGTATCTTAGGTACTAATTGGGACAAAATTGATTATAAGCAGTTTTCATATTGCTTAAATCAAGGTAAAGGCAGGTATGAATTATCTATAGATAATTTGATTGGAACCAACTAGCAAGATTTACTAGTTAATTCCAACCAATTAATTTTAGATCGAGAAACCGATGTGCTGGTGGAATCTAATTGGCATAAGCTCTTCATCATGCTTATAACCTAATTGATTTGAAACACTTCTCATGGTTTGCTGAATTTGGTTTAAGAATTTACCATAACCATAACTTGTCATGTTTTGGTGAGAAGCAACAAATACAAACTGTACTTTATCTACTAGTTGATCGCCTTCCCATTTTTTAGCGAAACCAATCATGTGTTCATCAGGCGTAAAGTTTAGTAATTGTAATTCACCGTTAGCACTAACAGACTCATCTTTTTTGCTTCGTACAACTGGAATTAAATCATTTGCAATAATAACACAGTTGTCTAAGCCATTTTGTTCTGCACTTTTTACTAAAGATTTAGAAATTAGCTCATACAGTGGTGTATAAGGTTCTTCTGAAGACTTATCAATTTCAAGTAAATTTCTGATTCTGCGTGTGATTGGTAAATCAGCAATCGCGTAAGTTTGAGCTTCTGCTTTATCTGAAACTGTAATGCCATCAGCAGAAAAACGATCCGAAATTGCTCTTAATTTATGAGCTTGAGTACCTGTATCGCCTTTTTCTTTAGCAAATAAGTCATAAGTTAAATGCTGGTGATCGCATACTCTAACTGTATCTTTTTCTAATCCTAATTTTTCCGAATATTGGCTAATGGCTGTTTTAACTCTCTCATGGAAAAAAGCAGATTTCTTACGAATATTATCTTCGTTGGTTAAGAATAAAATTTTGATCTTATCTGCTCTTTTAGCACCATCATAATAAGCTTTTTGACCAAAATGGTAGCTAGGGTTATATAGAAATAAAATCTGCTGTTCTGTTTGAGAAATGATTTTTTCAGGACTGTAGCGAACTCTGATAAATTTATCGTTAGCAACTAGGTAACAAGTTTCTAAACCTAAAGATTCAGCTATTTCAAAAAGATCGGCAGATAATGCTTCATAAAACTCAGCATATGGTTGCTCGTCTGACTTGACAATTGTACTAGCGTATTTCTCTAGTAATTGATCTGTTAATTCAAACTTAGCGATCAAATATTGATTTTCACGAGCTGACTCAGGTATATATACTTTGTGTTGCGCACTTCTGTTACGAGTTATTGGCATTACCACACCCTATTTTAAATTGTTCTAATATTTATTATTTATTATCTGTATCGATAATATTGTTAGCATTTTTAATTGTAAGTCAGTTTTTCTAAACTTTACACTTAAATTTAAGAAAAAAACTAGATAAAAGGGGATTTATTGATAAGAAATAAAAAAAGGAGCTATAAAGCTCCGTGGTGAAAGCGCAAAGCGCAAAACTACTGTTATGAAACTAGTTTTAATTTTGCCGGTTTATTCGCTTTAAGCGGTTTAACCATAATGCAGTTAGCTTGAGACGAAGCTGAAATTTCGATTAGATCATTTTTATCTTCTGTCGATAAATTTTCGATCCAAGATACAACGGTTGCACATTTTCCCATCTGCAATGCTTTCTTAGTTATTTGTACACTGTCTTGATTTACGTTTGAGTGAATGACCAGCATTCTATTTAAGTTAATTCCAACCGATTCAAGGAAAGCTTTGTTAGGCATTTTATGTGGGCAAACGACACATAGCCAGCGATTATCTTGCTGTAACTGGCTGATATTACGCCAAAATCTCAGCTCGAACTCGTTTGTTTGTAAATTAGTGGCGAAAAAACTAACATTTTTGTTTGCGTCTGTAGAAATTATTGTATTCATGCTGTCTCTCTATCCAGTTTGTATGTATATACAGTATACTGTTTTTTCATACAGTTCAACTACTGTTTGAATTATTTTTGTACAAATTTATATTAAACAGGCTTCAGGTTAGTTACTGATAATGCGGCAAAGCACTATTTCGTGTGGATTTGAGATAATGGTGCTAAAGGCAGTCTATGCGCAATCAATAGTTTTAGACTAGGATATACAGCTGTCAGTTATTGCTTTTGAGGCTTAGCTTAGGCAAGTATCGAGTCAGTAGAGGGAGATTAGCTAATGAGTTTTGTAGTGGAGAAACCTAGCTAACTGGTTGTTAGCTAGGTAAGACAACTAAAATAAAATTAAGCTGTTAATTTAGACTGTATAAAATTGACGACTTCATCAATTTTGATTGTTTCTTTATCACCTGTTTGGCGATTTTTATACTCGACAACGCCTTCATCTAAGTTTCTTTCGCCGATGACAATTACATGTGGAATACCGACTAATTCAATGTCATTAAACATGACACCAGGTCGTTCTTTTCTATCATCAAATAAAACTTCACATCCAGCTTGTTGCAATTCTTGATATAAGTTGTTTGCAATATCAGGAATACGATGTGATTTGTGCATATTCATAGGCAAAATACAGACTTGGAATGGTGCAATGGCCGTTGGCCACTTGATGCCATACTTGTCATGATTTTGCTCTATAGCAGCCGCAACAATACGCGATACACCAATCCCGTAACAGCCCATAGTTAGGGTTTCGTGTTTACCTGTTTCTGTTAACACACCAGCTTTCATCGCTTCACTATATTTAGTACCAAGTTGGAAAATATGACCCACTTCAATACCACGCTTAATGTTTAAAACGCCGTTACCGCAAGGGCTTGGATCGCCTTCTACAACATTTCTAATGTCTGCCACTTGGTAACCTTGAATATCTCTATCCCAATTAACACCTGTAAAATGGAAGCCATCTTCATTTGCGCCACAGGCAAAGTCAGCTAAGTAAGCAGCTGAATGATCAACAATAATAGGCACTGATAAATTGATCGGGCCAATTGAACCTGCGCTACAGTTAGCCGCTTCTTTTATTGCTTCGTCGCTAGCAAAAGTTAAAGGGGAGAATACATTAGGGAACTTTTCTGCTTTAACTTCGTTGAGTTCGTGATCGCCTCTTAAAACTAAGGCTACTACACCGGATTCTTGGCCTTCTTCATCAGCACCAACAACTAATAATGTCTTGATAACTTGATTAGGTGAAAGCTCTAATGTGTTAGAAACTTCTTCTATCGTGTGTTTATTAGGGGTTGCTACTTTTGCTAGAGATTTCTGTGCTGCAGGTCTTTCTGTTTGCGGTGCAAGCGCTTCGGCTTTTTCAATATTTGCTGCATATTCGCTGCTGTCACTAAAGACAATTGCATCTTCGCCTGATTCAGCTAACACATGAAATTCGTGTGATGTACTACCACCGATTGAACCTGTATCAGCTAATACTGGGCGATATTCTAAACCTAAGCGGTCAAAAATATTACAGTAGGCTTGGTGCATTTTTTGATAAGTTGACTCAAGGCATGCTTCAGTTAAATGAAATGAATACGCATCTTTCATTGTGAATTCACGGGCACGCATAACACCAAATCTAGGCCTAACTTCATCTCTGAACTTAGTTTGTACTTGATATAAGTTAATTGGTAATTGTTTATAGCTGCTAATTTCTTTACGAACGAGTTCAGTTATAACTTCTTCGTGAGTTGGGCCCAATAAGAATGGACGCTCATGTCTATCTTTGATTCTTAATAACTCAGGACCAAATTGCTCCCATCGACCAGATTCTTGCCAAAGGTCTGCTGGTTGTACGACTGGCATTAGTACTTCGATTGCACCAACTTTATCCATTTCTTCTCGTACTATTTGTTCTACTTTTCTTAAAACTTTTAAACCAGAAGGTAACCAAGTGTATAAACCCGAAGCTAATTTTCTGATCATACCAGCTCTAAGCATTAGCTGATGGCTGATAACTTCAGCATCTGAAGGTGTTTCTTTTAATGTTGATAACAAATAGTTGGAAGTGCGCATTAACAATGTTCCAGGTTAATAAAGAATAAAAATATATTGTAACTTTGCTGAGTAGCTAAGCCAATAAGTATTCGTGAAAAAGATAGTGGGGAATTGTAATTAAATTACTTTTAGTACAGAAGCAAATAAAGATTGGCAAAATTTAGATAAAAAAAAGCCCTGTTGGGGGACAGGGCAGTAATTTGCCTCAAATAAAGGCACTCAAGCACTAACAAAGGGATTTTCTGAAAAACTATGTGTCTCTCAAAGTTGTGCTCATTATAATCACGAAATGTAATAAAGCAACAAAAAATAGAGGCTTTTAAGCAAAAATTGCAAAAAACAATTAAATTTATGAAAATTTAACACAAAATTAACCTGTTTATGTAAAAAAACAACAAATTTAATAAGTTCATGTATGAAATTAACTTTGCTTTACAAAGTTTAATTTACAGACTAGGTGTCTATTTTGATTTAAATCCCGTCGAACCTTCTAATTACTTGCCATTCAATGGTCAGCACAATAGACTATCGCGTTTTATTCTTGTTGAGTGGTTTAATGCGAGTTTCTGATTTTTATTTTGATTTACCGGATGAGTTAATTGCTCGGTTTCCAGCTGAAAACAGAAGTGAGTCTAGGTTATTGTCAGTAGATGGTAATACTGGTGACTTGTCTCATTTAGTTTTTAATCAGATGCTAGATTTAGTAAATGAAAATGATTTACTTATCTTTAATAACACTAAAGTTATACCGGCACGCTTACTCGGTCAAAAAGTGACTGGGGGTAAAATTGAAGTTTTAGTTGAGAGAATTTTATCCGATTCTCAAGTTTTAGCTCATGTTAGATCTAATAAAGCATTAAAACCCGGCGCTGAGTTAATTTTAGAAGATAAGATCCAGCTTAAAATGGTTGAACGTCAAAATGACTTGTTCATTTTAGATGTATTGAATGAAACACCCGTTCTCGAATTATTAGAAGCCTACGGTCATATGCCATTACCGCCTTATATTGATAGAGCGGATACCTTATCTGATAAAGAAAGATATCAAACCGTATATGGTCAAGTTCCAGGTGCGGTTGCAGCGCCAACTGCTGGATTACATTTTGATAATGACTTGATTGAAAAAATTAAAGCTAAAGGCGTAAATACTGCTGAAGTTACCCTGCATGTTGGTGCTGGTACGTTTCAATCAATCCGAGTAGATGACATTAAAGATCACCAAATGCATTCAGAGCAAATCTTTGTTGACCAAGCTGTAGTCGACAAAATTAAGTCTTGTAAAGCGAAAGGCGGGCGCGTGATTGCTGTTGGTACTACATCGGTGAGAAGTCTTGAAAGTGCTGCAAAATTTGCTCAAGAAAATGGATTAGATGACTTAATTGCCGCGCACCAAGGCGATACTAATATTTTTATTTACCCAGGCTATAAGTTTAAAGTAGTGGACGCTATGTTCACTAATTTTCATTTACCTGAATCTACCCTGATTATGTTAGTTTCTGCATTTGCGGGTAAAGAAAATATTCATAATGCTTATCAAGAAGCGATTAAACAAAAATATCGTTTTTTTAGTTATGGTGACTCTATGTTCCTAACTAAACAAACACCAAGCGAACAGGCTTAACTGGTACTAATACATGACTGATTTTATGAAATTTGAAAAACTCGCAACAGATGGCAAAGCGAGACGAGGCCGAATTACTTTTGCGAGAGGTGTGGTTGAAACACCAGCGTTTATGCCTGTTGGAACCTATGGCACGGTAAAAGGTTTATCACCGGATGAAGTGAAAGACACTGGCGCGCACATTTGTTTAGGCAATACATTCCATTTAATGCTTCGACCAGGTACTGAAATTATTAAAATGCATGGTGATCTGCATGATTTCATGAATTGGTCAGGTCCTATTTTGACTGATTCGGGTGGTTTCCAAGTATTTAGTTTAGGTGATTTACGTAAAATAAGTGAAGAAGGCGTCGTATTTCGCTCCCCTATCAATGGTGAAAGAATTGAATTAACACCAGAAAAAGCTATGCATGTTCAACGTGACTTAGGTTCAGATATCGTTATGATATTTGATGAATGTACGCCTTATCCAGCAACTGAAGAAGAAGCTCGCAGCTCGATGGAGCTATCTTTACGTTGGGCTCAACGTTCTAAAGATGCACATGACGGTAACCCTTCAGCATTATTTGGAATAGTTCAAGGAGGTATGTATCCTCATCTTCGCCAAGAGAGTTTAAATGGTTTAGAGCAAATAGGTTTTGATGGTTACGCTATTGGTGGCTTGTCAGTTGGTGAGCCTAAAGAAGATATGATTAATATCTTAGACGAAATTGCGTATAAATTACCGGAAGATAAGCCTAGATATTTAATGGGTGTTGGTAAACCGGAAGATTTAGTTGAGGCAGTACGACGTGGTATCGATATGTTTGATTGCGTTATGCCGACACGAAATGCACGTAATGCTCATATATTTGTCAGTGATGGTGTTTTAAAGCTAAGAAATGCAAAACATAAGACAGATACAGACCCTTTAGATAAAAATTGTGACTGTTACACTTGTAAAAATTATTCTCGTGCATATCTACATCACTTAGATAAGTGTAACGAGATATTAGGATCGCGTTTAAATACCATCCATAACTTACATTTTTATCAAAAAGTGATGCAGGGCTTAAGAGATGCGATTGAACAAGGTCGACTTGAAGAGCACGTAGAAGAATTTTATGCGGCTAGAGGTTTACCTGTACCGCCGTTAAAAGATTAATTTTTAATTTTAATATTGTTGTATATAGAGGAAATTTATGGACTTTTTAATTGCAAATGCATACGCAGAAGGTGCTCCAGCTCAAGAAGCAGGCGGTTTACAAATGCTAATCATGTTGGGTATTTTTGGCGCTATCTTTTATTTTATGTTGTATCGTCCGCAAGCTAAGCGTGTAAAAGAGCACAAATCATTAATCGAATCACTTGCTAAAAACGATGAAGTTTTAACTCAAGGTGGTTTAGTCGGTAAAGTCGTTAAAGTAAGCGAAGATAAAGATTTTATCTCAGTTTCTTTCACTGATAATGTTGAAATTGCGGTACAAAAGTCTGCTATTACAGCTGTACTTCCAAAAGGTACTATCAAATCTATCTAATAGATTAATCAATTTAATAGGATATTCTGGTGTTAAATAAATACCCACTATGGAAATACCTGATGGTGCTGATTGTTGTCGCCGCAGGTTTTTTATACGCTTTACCAAATATATATGGTGAAGATCCTGCGCTTCAAATATCAGCTACCCGTGGTGGTAATGTTGAAATAAGCCAGTTGGAAGAAGTTAAATCTGCTTTAAATAAAGCGGATTTAGCTTTTGATTCTATAAAACTTGAAAATAATTTAATTGTTGTTCGTTTTAAAGACACAGCAAGCCAACTTGCTGCTCGTGATATTGCTACACAAGCTTTAGGCAATAATTTTATTGTGGCGATCAACCTAATGCCGGCTCAACCTAAATGGTTAGCTGATTTAGGTGGTAACCCGATGAAACTTGGTTTGGATCTACGCGGTGGTGTTCATTTTCTAATGGAAGTGGATATGGCCGTTGCGATGGAGAAAAAACAAGAAGAATTACTTGAAGATTTTAAAACTGAACTACGAGAAGAAAAGATTCGTTATCGTCGTTTAGTACCATATAAAAACGGGGTTAAAGTTAGTTTTCGTGGTGAGGCTGATTTAGCAAAAGCTGAAGAATTATTGATTGAACAGCACCCTAAACTCATTATTGAAGCGCTAGATAATGAGAGTAATACCTTATCTGCTATTATGGGTGAAGCCCGTATTAAAGAAGTTAAAGATTACGCTCTACAGCAAAATATTACGATTATTCGTAATCGCGTAAACCAACTAGGTGTTGCAGAACCTTTGGTTATGCGACAAGGTGCTGATCGAATTGTGGTTGAATTACCTGGTATTCAGGATACAGCCCGTGCCAAAGAAATATTAAGTGCGACCGCTACGCTTGAATTTAGACAAGTGAATTATGATGCTGACGTACGCGCTGCTGTGAATGGTCGTTTACCACCTGGCTCCGAGCTTTATTATGACCGCCGTGACGGTCGCCCAGTGATCTTGAAAAAGCAGGTTATCTTAACGGGTAACCATATCACAGATGCAAATTATAGCTTTGATGAAAACCAAAGGCCGCAAGTCAATATTGATCTAGATAGTAAAGGCGGCAATAAGATGTCGAACTTTACCAAAGACAATATCGGTAACCCAATGGCGACTCTATTTGTTGAATATGTACCGACAGGTCGTAAAACACCAGAAGGTAAAGTTGAGTTTGAAGCTAAAAAAGAAGTTATCAACGTTGCAACTATCCAAGCGCGTTTATCTAATAGCTTTAGGATTACCGGTATTGATAGTGCAGGCGAAGCTCAAAACTTAGCTTTATTGTTAAGAGCGGGTGCTTTAATCGCACCAATTCAAATTGTTGAAGAAAGAACAGTTGGACCTAGCTTAGGTAAAGAAAATATTGAATTAGGTACACAAGCTATTGTTTGGGGATTCTGTTTAGTTCTAGCATTTATGTTGTTCTATTACCGAGGTTTCGGTGTTGTTGCAAATGTTGCACTTGCACTAAATTTAGTTTTATTAATTGGCATAATGTCATTGATCCCAGGCGCTACCTTAACTTTACCTGGTATGGCAGGGATTGTTTTAACCGTTGGTATGGCGGTTGATGCTAATGTACTTATTTTTGAGCGGATTAGAGAAGAAATTCGTGATGGGCGTGGACCACAACAGGCTGTTCATCATGGTTATGATAGTGCGTTTTCAACTATTGCTGATGCAAACATTACAACCTTCATTGCGGCAATAATTTTATTCGCTGTAGGCACAGGTCCAATTAAAGGTTTTGCTGTTACTCTAGCAATTGGTATTGTGACTTCTATGTTCACAGCTATTGTGGTTACTCGTGCAGTTGTTAATGCTTCTATTGGCGGTCGTAAAGTCAATAAGTTATGGATTTAGGGAATCAGAATAATGTGGATTAAAAATACCATTCAATTTATGTCATGGCGTAAAATAGCCATGGCGATGTCATTCCTATTAATTGCAACTTCAATTGGTTCTTTAGCGACTAAAGGCTTGCAATTTGGCTTAGACTTTACCGGCGGAACGCTAATTGAAGTAGGCTACGAACAAGGTGCCGATTTAGAGAAAGTTAGAGCTAAATTAGATAGCTCAGGCTTCCCCGATGCAGTCGTACAACACTTTGGATCTAATACTGAAGTTTTGATCAGATTGGCGCCAAGAGAAGACACTAATGCAAATACCTTAAGTAACCAAGTGCTTTCTGCAATATCAACAGATGAATTAGGCCATGCCGATATGCGCCGTATCGAGTTTGTTGGTCCAAGTGTTGGTGAAGAGCTTAAAGAGCAAGGTGGTTTAGCCATGCTTGTCGCGCTTATTTGTATCTTAATCTATGTTGCTTTTCGCTTTGAGTGGCGATTTGCGCTAGGGTCAGTTTTAGCCTTAGCACATGATGTTATTATTACAGTCGGTTTATTCTCTGTACTTTCTATAGAATTCGATCTGAATGTATTAGCTGCTGTTTTAGCTGTTATCGGTTACTCATTAAACGATACTATTGTTGTATCCGACCGTATTCGAGAAAACTTCAGAAAACTTCGTGAAATTGGTCCTGAAGAAGTGATTAATATTTCTTTAACGCAAACGTTAAGTCGAACTATGATTACATCCGTAACAACTATTTTAGTTTTACTTGCTTTGTTCTTTGTTGGTGGTGAATTGATCCATGGCTTCGCAACAGCATTGTTGTTTGGTGTGGTAATTGGTACATACTCATCGGTTTACGTAGCAAGCTCATTAGGCCTAATGTTAGGTATTAGCCGTGACGACTTGATACCGACTGTGGTTGAGAAAGAAGGCGAAGACCAAGACGCTATTATGTAATCACCTAAAATTACGGAATTAATTAAAAACCGATGCCAGCATCGGTTTTTTTATATCTAAATTTCAATTTATATTGATTTAGCTCTAGATATCAAAGTCTTATGAGTATTAGGGATAATAATTATTTTAGCTGAGATGTAGGTGAAAGATAGCTGAATCGAATGACTGAAGAAAATATGTAAGAATCTGAAATGTTAAAGAAGCTCTGTTTTATCTGAGTTAGCCTAGAGGAAATAAGACAAAGTCGGGCGCTAGCGCTACTTTGTCTTATTGACTTAACTACTTATGCATATGTACAAAGGTATGCAGATTGAGAAGTCGTTTTAACTTGGAATTTTTGATTTGCTGCAACGTCGAAGCTTTGTGTTGCAGTAAATGTTTTCCATTCAGTTTCACCTGGTAATAAAACAGTTAACGCACCGCTAACAACTGTCATAACTTCATCTTGGCTAGTACCAAATTCATATTCACCAATTGCCATTACACCGACAGTAGAAGGTAATTTTTCACCTTCAAATGCAATTGATTTCACTTTACCGTCAAAATATTCGTTTACATTAAACATAGAGCTCTCTTAATTTGGTTGTACTAACTTACATAAAACTCAGCTTAGCTGGGTTTTGATTTTTAACGGTGCAGATTTTAGACTGATACAAAAAAAAATAAACTAATATTTGAAAAACTTACATTATCGAGCGAATAGGCTAGCAAAATTTAAACAAGTGTTTTAAATTTAATAAATAATTTGCGCTCTAAAGTAAAATACGGATACCTGCACAATGTAGGTTAACGAGGATATAAGATGGCAAGTCAGAATGGTTTAAAAACACATGATGGGCATAGAATTGCGGTCGTGAATGGGTTAAGAACTCCTTTTGCAAAACAAGCAACTGCTTATCACGATGCTTCTGCGCTCGATTTAGGTAAGCTTCTAGTAAATGAATTGCTCGTAAGAGGCGATATAGATCCTAAAATAATTGAACAAGTGGTATTTGGCCAAGTGGTTCAAATGCCATCTGCGCCTAATATCGCACGTGAAATCGTATTAGGTACAGGTATGAATGTAAATACCGATGCTTATAGTGTCTCTAGAGCTTGTGCAACAAGTTTTCAAGCCGTTGCTAATATCACAGAATCTATCTTATCCGGCAACATTACATGTGGTATTGCAGGCGGTGCAGATTCATCTTCTGTTTTACCGATTGGCGTATCTAAAAAATTAGCTTCTGCGTTATTAGATTTGAGCAAAGCCAAATCAATCGCAGCTAAACTTTCAATTTTAAAAAATATTAGGCCTAAAGATTTAGCACCAGTCCCACCAGCAATTGCAGAATATTCTACAGGCTTAAGCATGGGACAAACTGCAGAGCAAATGGCTAAGTCTCACCATATTAGCCGTCAAGCTCAAGATGAGTTTGCACATCGCTCTCATACTTTGGCTGCAAAGGCTTGGCAATCAGGTTTGCTAGATGATGAGGTCATGACTGCATACCCTGAACCTTATAAGCAAAGCTTATCGCAAGACAATAACATTCGTTTTGATTCGGAACTAAATGCCTACGCCAAGTTGAGGCCGGTTTTTGACCGAAATCACGGTTCAGTTACAGCGGCGAATGCAACCCCCCTAACAGATGGTGCTGCTGCAGTGTTATTAATGCGTGAAGATGTCGCAAAAGCACAAGGTTATCAGCCCCTTGGGTACATACATAGCTATGCATTTACCGCAATCGATGTTTGGCAAGATATGTTGATGGGACCATCTTACGCGACACCAAAAGTACTAGAGAAAGCGGGGTTAAACTTATCAGACATAGATTTAATTGATATGCATGAGGCGTTTGCTGCGCAATCGCTAGCTAATATTAAAATGTTTAAAAGTAAAAAATTTGCTCAAACATGTTTGAATCGTTCATCTGTTATTGGTGAGATAGATATGGATAAGTTTAATGTTAATGGTGGCTCTATAGCTTATGGCCATCCTTTTGCTGCGACAGGAGCACGAATGATAACGCAAACCTTACGTCAATTGAAAAGGCAAGGTGGTGGTTTAGGTTTAACGACAGCTTGCGCAGCAGGTGGATTAGGTGTGGCAATGATTTTGGAGGCTGAGTAATGAATCGTTTACAACACTTTAGCCTAGCTATTGATGAAGACCAAATAGCCGTTATAACCTTGAATGTGCCCGATGAAAGTATGAACGTGCTTTCTCGTCAAACGATGAATGAAATACAAACCATTTTAAATGAGGTTGAAAAAAACCAACAAATTATCGGTGTGGTGTTAGTCAGTGGTAAACCTGATTCTTTTATCGCAGGTGCAGATATCAAAATGATTTCAGCCTGTAAAACCCTGAACGATGCTGAAGAGCTCGCAAAAGAAGGTCAGTCTATTTTTTCTCGGGTAGAAAAAGCACCTGTTCCTTTTGTCGCTGCAATACATGGGCTATGTTTAGGCGGTGGTTTAGAGTTTTCACTTGCGTGTCATTACCGAGTTGCGACTGATGATGATAAAACTCAACTTGGTTTACCTGAAGTTAAACTTGGTTTATTACCCGGTAGCGGTGGCACACAAAGGTTACCAAAATTAGTTGGCATTCAAAATGCGCTAGATATGATGCTAACCGGAAAGCAAGTTAGAGCCAAATCAGCCTATAAAATGGGATTAATTGATGACTTAGTTCCACAAAGTATTTTATTGGAAACAGCGAAAGCTTTAATTTTGAATCCTAACTCCGATACCAAATCAGTTAAGCGAAGCATAATTAATAAAGCGTTAGAAAATAACTCTTTTGGTCGAGGCTTGTTGTTTGATCAAGCACTTAAACAGGTTGAGAAGAAAACTTTAGGTAACTACCCAGCACCTGCAAAGATCATTGACGTGGTTAAGTTAGGTGTAGAAAACGGTCACCTTCAAGGCTATCAAGCTGAAGCTCATGGGTTTGCTGAGCTATGCATGACACCTGAAAGTTTTCAATTAAGGCATTTGTTTTTAGCTACAACGGAACAGAAAAAAGAAGAAAAATTAACTACAGAAGAGGTAAGACCAATCAAAAAAGTGGCTGTTTTGGGTGGCGGTCTGATGGGTGGCGGCATAAGTTACGTTAGTGCAATTAAAGCAGGCTTGCCAGTGAGATTAAAAGACATCCAAGAGCAAGGCATTGTTAACTCTCTTAAATACAGCTATGACTTGTTAGAGCAAAAGGTTAAACGCAAATTTATATTAAAATCGGTTGCGCAAAAACAGTTAGGTTTGATTACAGGTACTACAGATTTTAGTGGGTTTAAGCAAAGAGATATTGTGGTTGAAGCTGTATTTGAAGATCTAGCGTTGAAGCAGCAAATGTTAGCAGACGTAGAGCAAGCTTGTCATGATGAAACCATATTTGCTTCGAATACTTCATCATTACCTATTGGCGATATTGCAGCGAATGCAAAACGTCCTGAGAATGTCATTGGGCTACATTATTTTTCGCCAGTAGACAAAATGCCTTTGGTTGAACTTATTCCACACGCTGAAACTAGCGACTCAACGCTGGCAACTACAATCCAGTTTGCCCGAAAGCAAGGTAAGACACCAATCGTAGTGAAAGACTGTGCAGGTTTTTACGTTAATCGGATCCTTGCTATTTATATTAACGAAGCTGCTCATTTAATGTTAGACGGGGAGCCGATTGATATTATTGATAGAGCGCTAGTGAAATTTGGGTTCCCAGTTGGCCCTCTAAAACTACTTGATGAAGTTGGGATTGATATAGGCACCAAAATTATTCCTATATTAACTCAAGCATATGGGGAAAGATTTAAAGCGCCTTCTGCTTTCGATGCGATTATTGCAGATGGTAGAAAGGGTAAGAAAAACCAAAAGGGTTTTTATAATTACCAAGCAAATAAAAATTTAGCTCAGCAGCTTATTAATAAAGTTAAGCCTCAACCTGCAATAGATGAAAGTATTTATGATTTACTGAATCTAGATCCAGCTCAAAGGTTAAACCAAGAAGAAGTTGTAGAGCGCTGTTTAGTACAAATGCTAAACGAAGCTGCTCGTTGTTTAGAAGAAGGCGTAATACAATCGCCGCGAGATGGCGACATAGGTGCTGTATTTGGTATTGGCTTCCCGCCATTTTTAGGCGGACCTTTCCGTTACATGGATAGTTTTGGTATTAGCAATTTGGTTGATAGGCTGCAAAATTTCCATAGTCGATTTGGCGAAAGGTATAAACCTGCTCAGATATTGCTTGATTATGATACTGAAGGCAGAAGCTTTTATTGATACTAAAAGTAGGCAAGCGACTAACTAAACCAAGCTAAAACACCAATTTAGCTTGGTTTACTGTATTTATATCAATTTTATTTCAATAATAGTCGAAACTAATTTGCACTAGGGCTCATTAGTTTAATATTATGCAGTTATATTTTTAGTCTATTATTTTTTGGTTTTTGCTATGCAAATAACAATTGCACAATGCAATTTAACAGTGGGCGCGATTGCGGCCAACTGCAACAAAATCGTTGAAGTTACACAAAACTCTCCTGTCGATTCAATTGTCGTTTTTCCTGAGTTATCTATCACAGGTTATCCGCCTGAAGATTTACTTTTTCGTCCCGATTTATACAAACGAGTCGATGCTGCACTTGAAACTATTGCGGCTGCATCGGCTAAACATGTTGTTGTTGTCGGCCACCCTTGGCGCGAGAATGAATGCATCTACAACAGTGTAAGTGTTTATCATCAAGGACAATTATTAGTTCGATACCATAAACAGGCTTTACCTAACTACGGTGTCTTCGATGAAAAGCGCTATTTCACGCCAGGGTCTCAAGCAGCCAGTTTTGAATATCAAGGTAAAAAAATTGGTCTATTAATTTGTGAAGACTTATGGACAGACCAACCAATAGCAAAGTTTGATGGTCAAAATATAGATTTAATATTATCTATGAATGCATCTCCATTTAACCAAGAAAAACAAACAGAGCGAGAAGCACTCATTACTAAACGTTCTCAAAACCATAATCTGCCTATCGTTTATGTTAATCATGTTTGTGGTCAAGATGAGTTGATTTTCGATGGTGGTTCATTTGCAGTTAATGCAGCTGGCGAGCTTGTGAGCCGATTAGCTTTGTGTAATGAAAGCATCGTGAGTCTGGATTTTGAGCAAGATTTTACTAAAGGTGAGATTGCTGATTTACCTGCTAGTGAAGAAGCTGAGGTATATCAAGCTTTAGTTTTAGCAACTCGAGATTATGTTAATAAAAATGGTTTTGCTGGTGCAGTACTTGGCTTGTCTGGCGGGATTGATTCAGCTTTAACTTTAGCAATAGCCGTTGATGCCTTAGGTGCTGATAGAGTACAAGCTGTGATGATGCCGTTTAAATATACGGCTCAAATGAGTGTTGAAGATGCTAAACAGCAAGCTGAAGCTTGTGGTATTGAGTTTGATATTGTTTCTATAGAGCCTATGTTCAACAGCTTTATGGGGGCTTTAACCCCAATGTTTAAAGATGATACTGTTGATACAACAGAAGAAAACTTGCAGGCTCGTAGTCGCGGGGTACTGTTAATGGCGTTATCAAATAAAAAGCGCCGTATGGTATTAACTACGGGGAATAAGTCTGAAATGGCTGTTGGCTACTGTACTTTATACGGTGATATGGCGGGTGGTTTTGCTGTTATTAAAGATGTCCCAAAAACTTTGGTATATCGTCTTTCGGAATACAGAAATACAATTTCCCCTGTTATCCCACAACGTGTAATTGACAGACCGCCATCAGCAGAATTAGCACCAGATCAAGTTGACCAGGACAGTTTGCCTGATTACGATGATTTAGATGCAATATTAGAAGCTTACGTAGAAAATGATTTATCATTAAATGAGATAGTTTCTTTAGGATATGATGCATCTGTCGTAAAAAAGGTGCTAAGATTAGTTGACATAAATGAATATAAGCGCCGCCAATCAGCGATTGGTCCTAAAATAACCCAACGCAACTTTGGTAAAGACAGACGTTACCCAATCACTTCTGGCTTTGGCCGAGAGCATGCTCAGTAGCAAAGAGGATATAATAATGAAAAAAGTAGAAGCTATAATTAAACCATTTAAATTAGATGATGTTAGAGAAGGTTTAGCTGAAATTGGTATCACGGGTATGACAGTCACTGAGGTAAAAGGCTTTGGTCGTCAAAAAGGCCACACAGAGCTTTACCGTGGTGCAGAGTATAATGTTGATTTTTTACCTAAAGTAAAAGTTGAAATTGTTGTGACAGAAGAGCAGGTCGAGCGTTGTTTAGAAAGCATAATGAAAGTTGCTCAAAGCGGAAAAATTGGTGATGGTAAGATATTCGTTACTAATGTTGAGCGCGTTATTCGTATTAGAACCGGTGAAGAAAACGACGAAGCTGTATAAAACTACCTTTAAATTGGAGTGCTTATGAGCGCGCAGCATAGTTCAGGCTTTTTAAATCTAGTTAATCAAGTAAGAGCTCAGATTAAAGAGATTGATATTGAAACCATGCTTGAAATGAAAGAGCAAGATCAAGCGTTTGTATTGATTGATGTTCGAGAGCAAAATGAATGGGCTGCAGGGCATATACCTGATGCGACTTATTTAGGTAAAGGTATCATTGAACGTGATATTGAATCTCAATTTCCGGATAAAGCGACTAAATTGGTTTTATACTGTGGCGGCGGATATCGCTCTGCACTCGCTGCGGATAACTTGCAAAAAATGGGTTATACCAATGTGATTAGTATGGATGGCGGTTATCGTCGTTGGCTTAGCTTAGGCCACAGAGTTGAGGTAGACGTTTAATCTCTTCGCTTTATGGTCATTGATAAAATGAGTGGCGATAAAGCGGGTACTTACAGTTTTATCCAAGCAAGTAATAAATTGAAATAACACAAGTAGTCAGATCGGAAGATAATGCCTGACTACTTGTTGTACTATCTAATTAGGCTAAGACAGCTTCTGCATTCGTTTGCACTGTTGCATTAGCAGCTTGTTTATTCGCTAGCTCACAGATTTCGGAGAAGTGTTCAGGATCTAAGCTCGCACCACCTACCAAAAGACCGTCGATGTTTGGCATTGCTAGTAATTCGGCTGCGTTCTTTTTATTTACACTACCACCATATATGATTCTAATCTTGTCTGCTGTTTCTTTATCAAAAATCGTACAGATTTCTTCATAGATATAAGCATGAATAGATTGTACAGATTCAGGTGAAGCCGCTTTACCACTACCAATAGCCCAGATTGGTTCATAGGCAATGCAAAGCTCTTTGCCTGTTAAATCTTGACCTTGTAATGATTCATGAAGTTGTTTATATAAAATATGCTTCGTTAGTCCTAACTCATATTGTTGCTCATTTTCACCTATGCAAATAATCGGCATTAGGTTAGCTTCTAAAGCTCTAGCGATTTTAGTCTGGCATGACGCATTATTTTCTAAGAAAACTTGTCTACGTTCAGAGTGACCAATTAAACAAAAATTACAGCCAACTTCTTTAAGCATTTGACCAGATGTTTCTCCAGTGAAAGCACCAGATTCGAATTTACTGATATTTTGACTGCCGATCATGATTGAAGAGTTTTTTAAGAAATTTGCCATATCTCCTAGATATACATAAGGAGGAGCGATACCAATATTAACTTTAAAGTTGTGGCGAAGAAATTTAGAGACAGATGCACAAATTAAATCTGTACCGCCATTTAATTTCCAATTTGCGACTACGAGTGGGCTTTTATTTTTCATAAACTTGTTAACTCCAATTATTTGGCAGAGATGATACAAGAAATATGAGTAAAGTGTTAATTGTTTTGATTTAAAATGACTATAAATGATTTCAATTGCTTGGTGGTCTGTCAGGTTTATTTGGCACTTGTAGTCACTAAAATATAGTTTTTGAACAATTGAGAACTTGATATCTCTATTATCTTGTTAATCGATAGGTTATAGACAGTTAAGCGCCAATACGCTTAACTGTCTATAACATGATGTAGTTTTAGTATAATTACTTGTTGTTGACACTACGCTTAGCATTGAAAGACGGTGCGTCTGTTGGGTATTGTTTATAGAGTAGGTCAGCCATATTTGCTTCGATATTTTTGACTGCTAATTTACCAGATAAGTTAGCCGCCGCAATTTCACTTTCTCTATGATCGTATAATTCTTTGAATAGAATTTCTTGTGTGTCAGCATTGCGCCATTCAGTATAGCGCCAAGCACCATCTGTTACAGTGACACCCATATATTTCTTACCTCTATTAAATAAACTATAAGCTGCTTTATCCCAACTCATATTTGGATTGACGAGTAAAGGCAATAAGCTTTGACCATCTACCTTAGGTAAGCTTAAACCTGCCGCACGAGCGACGGTAGGAAATACATCTATATTTTCAACTAAGGCCGATGATGCCACGCCAGTTAGTCGATATTTTGCGCTCGTTTCACGGCTAATAATAAGTGGAACTCTAGTATCTAATTGCATGTTTGTGTGCTTATTCCATGCGCCGTACTCACCTAATTTATAACCATGGTCACTCATAAATACAACAAGCGTTTTTTTACGCAGATCTAATTCATCCAGCGCTTGCATTACTTTTCCAAGTTGAGCATCCATATAGCTAACAGATGCGTAGTATGCATGGATTAGGGTTTTAGTTAGCTCGTCGTCTAACTCTCCTTTTTTCGGAATGCCACCGTACATGCGTAACTCATTCCATTTAGTCAAAGCTAACCTGTACATGTTATTGGGTTTTGAATGACTTGGTACTTCAAATTGATCGCGTTGGTATAAGTCCCAATATTTTTTAGGTGCGTTAAAAGGTAAATGCGGTTTACTAAAGCCAACTACCATCAAAAATTTATCATTTTTTACTTTTTTAAGTGTCTCTATCGCATCTAAAGCAACTTTACCATCTTTATAAAAGTCGTCCGCTACATCACCGGCTTCGTAAGCAAACTTAGTCTCTTTATTACCTTTAATGGAGTAAAAATTTTCCAATTTTTTTATGTGCGTCGTCCAGTTATCCGTATCATCAGATGTACTATGGTAAACTTTACCTATACTGATAGTTTTATAACCATTTTCTTTAAACAGCTGCGGCATGGAAACTACATTGGGTTGATTTGGACGAAGTCGACCGGCTCTATCAATTGTATATAACCCTGTGGTTTCAGGTCGTAAGCCTGTTAATATACTGACTCTAGATGGGCCACAAATGGCTTGTTGCGCATAAGCTTGAGTAAATTTTATGCCATTATCAGCCAGCGCATCAATATTAGGGCTGATTACATGCTTACTGCCGTAAGTTCCTAAATCAACTCTCAAATCATCAATTAAAAAAATCAACACATTTGGCTGTTGTGTTGGTTTTAGTATATCTGCACTATGAGCTTGGGCTGAGAGTGCGCTCAAAAATAGCAGAATAAAAGTTGAAGCAATATTTCTTTTCATAGCGAGATTTCACAATTTTTCAAATTAAAGGATTTATTTTGACTAAACTTGATTAATATAGCAGATTTGCTTTAAAGCACAATCTCAGCTTGTAAGCCTAGTCTGTGCCAGAATCAGCATTTATTTTTAAATCCGTATTAGTAAAAGTAACTAGGACTTATTGCTATACCCATTTAAAACTATATTTATCAATTATTTATTTTTTTTGGTATGACTAGTATGGCGTTAATTAAACTGTACTATTCAGTTAGGTCGTTAATCAACCTTGCCCCCAAAGCTGAACGTATAGCCAAAATAGGATCTTATTTTGTGATTAAAGATGATTTAAATTGATTTTTATTGTATAAGGTATAACTATCAGTAACATTTTTGCTCATAAATTTACATTTTGGCTTAATTTTAAATTGTTTAATCGTATACGACGGAATTCATCATGGTCATTACAAAACAAAACAAAAACAGACTAGCGGCATTTGGACTTTTCTCTGTACTCTCTAGTGGTTTAATTGGCTGCGGGGTTCAGTCAAATACGTCAGAAGTTTCAGTGCAAGCGACTGCTTCAGTCCAGCAATCAGCCTTGAATATAGGCAAACAAGCTGCCAATTGGCAGGTTAATCATTTAGATAATCTAGATTACATTGCGAAGCGTTATCATAACGCAACAAAAGATCCTAAAAACTGGATCCAAGCAGCATTCTATATCGGCTTGTCTGAATGGACTAAAACAGTAAATGATGGTGAATTGATTTCTCATATAGACCAAGTAGCTAAAGCTGAGAATTATGGTTTGAGAATGCATCGTAAAACACACGCAGATGATCATGCAATCGGTCAAACCTACTTATGGTTAACTGAGCAAACGGGCAACCATGAAGCATATAAGCCAATCCAGCAGTTATTTGATGATATTTTAGCAAACCCACCTCAAGTGGGACTAAAGATGGAAGAGGAAAAGAAAACTCGTTTCGCATTTGAAGGGCCATGTCAGGATCGATGGTGTTGGTCTGATGCTTTATTTATGGCGCCACGCACTTGGTTAAAACTATCGAATGTGACTGGGAACCCTAAATATTTTGAGTATGCAGACAAAGAGTTTTGGGCGACGGTAGACTACCTTTTTTCTGAGGAATACGGTTTATTTTACCGCGATAGCCGGTATTTTGAGTTGAAAAGTGACAATGGCAAGCCGGTTTTTTGGAGTAGAGGAAACGGCTGGGTTTTTGCTGCATTACCTCTGATTATTAATGATTTGCCACAGGATCACCCATCCCGTGATCGGTATATTGAATTATATAAAAAGAATGCTGCGGGTTTATTGAGAGCTCAAAATCCGAACGGTTATTGGCCTGCATCATTGCTAGATCCTAATAAAGTTAAAACACCAGAAGTTAGTGGCACTGGCTTTATTACCTATGGGTTAGCATGGGGTGTAAATAACGGGATTTTAACTGAAGCAAAATATAAATCTGCTGTTTTAAATGGTTGGCGTGCAATTGAACAAGCTATTGAGCCAGATGGCAGGGTAAACTGGGTTCAACAAGTGGGTAAGTCCCCGGATCCAGTCAAAAAATCAGATACCCAATTATATGGTGTGGGTGCTGTTTTACTTGCAGCCGCTGAAATGAGTAAATGGCAAGGATAGATTAAGTAAAACTACATCACTGTCAGATCTATACTTTAATGTATGGAACTACACGCATTGAACAGTTAACTAGTTTCCTGCTGATTTCACTTTTGTTACAGGCAAACATTTAGGTGCCAGTTAAATTTTACGATGCTGGCTTTATGTTACTACAATGTCCATCCAAGCATTTAATCAATCAGTTGAGATTAAGAGATAACTTTTTTGCTTATTTTGCCAGCTAAGTAATAGCTTATTTAGTTGGCAAAATTTGTAGCCGTATTTAGCCTCTATGAATTGAGCTTTTCTAGAATACAACACAGATGACTATATAAATGCTATTTTAATGTAAATTGTATACAATTGGTTGTTGTTTAATTTTGCGGTGTAGTTATGAAAGGCTCAATGCTCGTCTCCTCAATCATTTTGTGTTGCATAGTTTGTTTTTTGACTTTCTTCTATAGAAATGCAGCTAACACACCTGAATCGACCGAACCTCAAGCCAATGTTTTAAACACAGAACAAATATTTGAGTCGCATAGTCAACAAATCACCTTACAACAAGCTAAGCTCCAATCCTCAAATGTAGATGATTGCAAAAATGAAAGATCTAAGCTTGATAGTCCAGAGCAAATTAAAATTTGCATAGACTTATTATTAGTTGAAAGACCGCTGTTAATTGATGAACTGCTGAGACTATATAGCGCTTGGGCGGTATTCGATTTGGCAAAAGCTTTAGAACAATTAGTTTTGTTACCACCTGAGGTATCAAACTATTTAATTTATGACGTTATTCGTGGTGCAAGCGGTAACAATTTACATTTAATATTATCTTGGCTCGAATCTCAATCATTTGAATATAATGTTAAATCAGATTTAATTGTTTCTGCGTATGTTGGTGCAAGTATAGATAATCCAATATCTATATTATCCTTAGCAGAAAACGTAACCAATCCACAATTAAAGAATCAGGTAATTGACAGCATTTTAACTAATTGGGCAGAACAAGATTATGCTGCAGTATTAGCTTGGGTGGAGAGTCGAGAGCGTCCTGAAATGTATCACTATGTGAAAAAAAAATTGCTGTTAAACATGATAGAGGAGAAGCCTTCTGAGGCCTTGTACTATTTAGAATTAATGCCACAAAATCCAGATAAAACACAACTTATTGAGCGCTACGCTCATGTCAGCGCTGAAGTTGATTTAAGCTCAACTTTAGAATGGGCAAGAACATTAGAAGTTCAAACAGAACGAGTAACTGCGTTAAGCGCTATTTTAGATTTGGCTGTTTCACAATCCCAAGATTATCAATTTGCTTGGGAGCTTGCCTTAACTGAAAATAATTCAAGTGCTCAACAACAAATCTTAACGCATGTAGCTCAAAATATAGTAAACCAAGATATAGCATGGATTGTTGAAAGGTTTGATAGTATCCCTGAAAGTACTCAAGCTGATATAGCAAAGATAATTATGCAAAAGTGGCTTGAATTAGATGAAGAAGCGGCAATTGAATGGGCTAATTCATTATCCAGCCCTGAAAGTCGTAATGGAATCAAACAAAATCTTTTTTGAAACCTGTATTAGTTATTACATTGTTAACTTTCGCTAACTGGCAGAGGTATCAGGAACCCGATTTCAATGAAGCTCCAGATTAATGTATTCGGGTAGGAAGTAACAGGCCGTATATGATAGAAAAATAAGGTGTTAATTATTAAAATTTAGCATTGCCACATTTAATAGTTATTTTGAAATTTTTGATAAATAGATATAACCGCAATCAATCAACTTGATTGCGGTTAAAATGAGTCAGATTATTGGAACTTCCATTGCTGGTTGTTGCCATTGCCACAAGCCCACTGCTGCAAGTTTGCACCATTGGTGGTTGCAGAGTTGGCAATTTCTAAACATTTGCCACTGTGTTTGGCTTGTAGTTGGAACCAACCATTACCTTTATCAAGCAATTTAAACTGTTGGTTTGTACCATTGTAACAATTCCACTGTACGAGGTTTGCACCATTTGTGGTGGCTTTACCCGCAACATCAATACATTTGTTGTGTTTGGTTTTCATTTCATAATAACCACCACCTTTCGCAACAAAAGTAATATCTTGGTTAGTATTGGTTGCATTACAACCCCACTGTTGCATATTAGTACCATTGGCTGAATTGCCCGCGGATAAATCTATACATCTACTGCTATGTCTGGCTTCAAGAGATGTTGCACCTGCAGGTGGTGTTGGTGCTGAAGTACCTGAATCAGCGGGCTTGTAGACCCTGATCCAATCCACATAGAAAATGCTTTTTGCTGGATCAGCTAGCTCAGCAGAAGTTGGCTTAACATCTCGCCAATCTTGGTGCTCCATATCAATAATAATATGCAACGGCTTATTAACGCCAGTGCCGTTGGTGTAGTTGTGCGGATCAATCATTTGCTGACCTGAAACGCTTCTGACTAAGACGCCATCAATGTAATAATCAACATTCCAAGGATCTTTCCAGTGCATACCATAGTTATGATAAGCAACGCGCCATGGTTCTTCGTCATTATATACCCATGATCCAGCATCTTTGGGCTGATAATCTTGAAATGGCTCTCGAACAAACACGTGATGGCTTACATGCATTCGGCGGTCATACCATTCTTGGCCTGGCCTATCACTACCGTATGCCTCCATTGCATCTAGCTCTTGCGTTGAATCTGCACTTAACATCCACACAGCATTCGCCATAGTGTTGTTAGTTGATTTTGCACGCGCTTCAATATAAAGCGGATAAGTAAATGTTTGTTTTGAAGAAATTATACCAGCGTAAACTTTGTCCGTACCTGGTTTTTCAGCTGCTTGCAGGGCTAAGTTACCTGAGTTTGTATACGAGTGGCCTGCGCTAAACTCTGTATCTCCAGGGCCCAACCAAGCATTAATGTAACTATCGTTCCAACGGCTAGTGAAAGCGGTTGGTTTATTATTCGGTGAGGCTGTGTAGTTAAAATCATCAGAAATGGATTGTAATTGCCAGGTTTTGTTTTGGCCTGCTGGCGCTGGAATCGGTACACCATCCCAATCAGCAGCTAAAGTTGATGTACTTGTAAGTAATAAAGATGTACATAACGTGATTTTGTTTAGCATTAATTGTTTCCTTAATGTTTGTTAAGTGCTTTTATTGTATTTTCTATGTTAATTATTAACATTAATTAATAAATTGTAAACAATTAATTGTATTTATGGTGGTGTCTCCAATATTCACTTATTTGTAACAAGTTATGTTAAACCTCGTTTAATTTCGAACCATTCGATAGTGGTTTTAGTTAGCTTTAAGCTTTTTTGTTTTAATTTGTACCGCATTTGAAATAAAATGTTTAAATTTGGTTGTTTTTGTGTGTTTTTTGTTGAGTGGTTTTGATTTTTTGATAATCTTCCGTTTCAGCTGACCATAACTGGTGAAGGGACACTTATCTATTTCATTAGTGCAGTTGGGCTAGTTTGATAAACGAATTCTGAAAAATTCAAAAGCATTTTAATAAGTAGGCACAAGATGAAAATTTTAAGAAATAAAAAATTGCTGTCATTGAGAAATATATTACTCATGGGATCCTTCATGAGTATTTCAATGCAACCAGCAAGTGCGCAAGTGACTCTTGAACAGCAAGTTAAGATTACTGACTATGGTTTACACTTTGATGGTGCTGATCTTGATTATGGTAATGTTGCTAATCCCGATACAGGTGATAAATACGACTTTTTCTTTGGTCGAAATATTTCCGCTCATGGAGATGCGGTTAAGACCTACAAACATTATGTTTTCATGACTTGGTACCGAGGCGGTAAATATGATCGCCACGTCATGTTATCTCGATACAATACTCAAACTGGTAGTGTCGCAACCATTGAATTTCCTCATCAACACACGGGTTTTAGAGGCGATCCTTTAGTCGGCGAATCTCACAACACCATAGGTTTAGCTGTTAGCCCAGTTAATGGAACTATCCATATGGTTTATGACATGCATGCTTATGATGATAACAATCATGGCGGTAAGTTTAAAAATGATTATTTTAGATATAGCTTTAGTAAAGAAAATGCAGCTGAAGTATCTGATGCAGAATTTACTTTAGAGCAATTTGTAAAAGACACAAGTGCAGTAAGCCAAGGTGATGATGATTACAAACACCTCACAATGACTGGTTCTTTAGCTGATAAAGGTAATTTTTCACGCTTAACGTATCCTAAATTTTTTACCACTACTGATGGTACCTTATTATTATATATGCGTTTAGGTGGTAACAATAATGGTGCATATGTATTTAACCGCTATGACGCGGAAACTGAAACTTGGTCTCGATTCACCAATTTTAACTTGAACAACCAGAAATCACATGGCAATGAATACAATTGGGGCTTATATGGCAACATGAAGTATGTCAATGGTAAGCTTAGAGTCGGTTTCCAGCAGCGAAGTAGTGACAATAACGACAAATATAAATATCAAAACGGTGTCTACTACGCTTATTCAGATCATCCAGAAGGTTTTGGTGATTGGAAAAACCACAAAGGCGAAGCCATGACTTGGCCTTTAGTCAATTCAGATGAAATCAAAGTATTTGAGCCGGGCGACTATATTAGCCATGAAGAAGCCAACTCTGTTTATATTGTTGGTAGCTTTGATTGGACGGTAACAGAACGTGGTGATGTACATATTATTAGTAAAGTTAAATCGACTGATTCTAAGCGTCCAGATTATGAAGAAGTCTACCTTCATGCATACAAGCCGGTAGGCGCTGAAGATTTTATTGTTACTTCAGATTTTACGGGTGCCAGTGAGATATACACAGCGGGTGATAATATTTACATTGCTGGTCTTAGAAATGGACGTCCTTATGTTGAGAAAGCGAAAGGGGGCAGCAACGACTTTGTCCGCGTCTATGAAGCAACTGACGGCCCAGTCTTTGATCACGGCACTATTTACATTAAAGACGGTAAAATCTATTTCTATTTAATGGAAAAAACGTCTGGCAGTGCTATGCCGCTGTACCTTCAAATCATTGATTTAGATCTTGAAGCTGAAGCGAATGCACCGCAAGTTGCTTTTTCTTCTAGCTCAATGACTGTTGAAGAAGGTTTTGAAAAATTAGCATTAACGATTGATGCGACTAGCCCAATTGCGGATCGCTCAATTGAATCTGTTACTTTATATTTAAATGGTGAAGAGGTAAGAGTAGATACTTCAGTTCCTTATTTATTCGGGCATGGATCAAAACCACATGAAACTGGCGCTATGGGCTGGTTAGATAGTCATTCACCTAATCCTAATCCGCTTCCTGCAGGTGTGCATAATTTTACAGCCGTTGCTGTGGATAGTGAAGGCGATGCAGGTGTGGCAACTATGTCTTTAACTGTATTATCAAAAACGCCTATGGTGAGTTTTCCATCTAGCGATATGACAGTCGATGAAGGTTATGAAAAATTAGCCATTACAATTGATGCAGCAACTGAAATACCAGATCGAACAATTGAATCTGTATCACTTTACATTGATGGTGAGTTTGTTCGTACAGATGATTCAGTTCCATATTTATTCGGCCATGGATCTAAACCACATGAAACGGGTGCAATGGGCTGGTTAGATTCACACTCGCCAAACCCAGAGCCATTCACCGCTGGGACTTATATTTTTACAGCCGTCGTCACTGACACTGAGGGTGTTCAAAATGAAACCAGTATGACATTAACAGTAAAAGGCTTGCCTGAACCACCAGTTGTAAGCTTCCCAAATGAAACCCTAACTGTATATGAAGGATATGAAAAATTAGCATTTACGGTAAATGCTGAGACACCTGTTGAAGGCCGTAGCATCGAATCTGTTACTTTATATATTAATGGTGAGTTAATCCGAAAAGATACTAAACCTATTTGGAATTTTGGTCATTCATTTGCACCACACGAAACTGGCGCTATGGGCTGGTTAGATAGACACGAACCTAACCCAACGCCATTAGGCGCTGGTGTCCATACTTTTACTGCTATTGCATCGGACAACCAAGGTTTAGAAGGCGAAGCAACAATGACCTTGATTGTAAAAGAATTACCAGGGCCAACAGTAAATTTTGTTGAATCCGACATTCAATTATTAGATGGCTATCCTGCGTTATCTGTTACTGCCGATGTTCAAACAGCTGCAGAGGATATAGACGTTGTGAGTGTTGCTTTATACATAAATGATGATTTAACACGAGAAGTATTCGAAGCACCGTTTACTTGGGGCACGCCTGACTATGCTGATGAATTACTCGGTTTATCTGCTGGTACTCATGTATTTAAAGCTGTTGCGACAGATAGCAACAATAAAATGAGTGAAGCTAGCATGATAGTTGAAATTGGATTATTTGGTGATTTAGATAATGACGGGGATGTTGATAGGTTAGACATGCGTCAATTTAATTCCGCAGTGCGTGCAGGTGAAATTACTAATTCTAGATACGATTTCAACCAAGATGGTGTTGTTAATATCCGAGATATGAGTGGTATGGCACGTTTATGTTCTCGAGCACGTTGTGCAAGTAATGATTAATTTGGAGTATTGAGATGAAATTATATTCAATTTTATTAACATTGTTTTTAGCTTTTAATGCTAATGCAGGCTTGATTACAACCCAAGCGGATAAAGATAGTTACACGGCTGGGGAGACGGTAACCGTTGATTTTTTCGTTAATGATGCTAACCCTTATATAGACTTTTTGCAGTTTGATTTTGGGTTTGATGACAGTCAGCTTAGCTTTATTGATTTTAGTTGGATGGATTCAGACGAAATCTATAACTTTGGTGCATCTGGCGATGCATACTTAGCTAGTGCCGACGAGCTTTATTTGGATGTTTTATTTTTAGATGGTTTTGCTGCAGAGTTGGGGACTTCATTTAGACTTGGGCATGTTCAATTTGAAGCTTTAGTTGATTCAGCTTCGCCTGAATTTACTCTACTTGATCAGTTTGTATCGGATATAAACTTTGTTGAAATTCCAGTTGAACAACATCAGGTCTCGGTACCTGAGCCTTCAACATTAGCATTTTTTCCATTGTTGGCGGCTATGTTTTGGGTGCGAAGAAAGGTTAAATAACAAACTCTATGTCCCATCCTAGATAGTAAAAAGCCACTTCATAGTTTTGAAGTGGCTTTTTTATTTTCATTGTCCCGCCCTAGAATGTGTTTTGTGTTTACACATTTAGGACTTATCAATGACAAATTTAATAAGGATCACTTGGTTTTAATTTAATGATTTCTGCGTAATCAGTAATTTTATTATCTAACTTCCATTGTTCACACATTTTAGTCAGCTTAGCCACTAAATCTGGCATTTTCTTAACTAAATTAGTTGTTTCACCTGGATCTTTAGATAAGTCATATAGCTCAACATTGATACCTGGTTTTGCTAACGTTTGTAAATACCAACCTGGCTCAATTAACAGCTTCCAACGGCCTTGATAAATAACACTTTGCTGGCCTTTATCGTTATTAAAAATAGCCTCTGGTGGCGCCATTTTTTCGCCTTTAAGCGAAGCCAAAACACTACGACCATCTAATGGATAGATAGTTTTACCACGATAAGTCTTAGGGAAATCGACATTAGCCATCTCTAAGAAAGTCGGCATTAAATCACCCACCCAAACTACATCATCATTAATTGTGTTTTCTTTAATGACATTTGGCCAAGCTGCAATCGCGTGAGCTCTTGCCCCACCTTCCCATAACAAGGCTTTAACACCATTGAAAGGCGCGTTCATTAGGTCTCCAATATGAGACGCAGAGCCATTATCAGACATATATAAAATCAAAGTGTTGTCATACTCACCACTATCTTTAAGTCCTTGGATAAGCTTACCTATGTTTTCATCCATTTTTTCCATCATGGCCGAATGCACTGCAGACATTAGTCTGAACTCTTCTATTTTAGCTTTTGCTTGCTTTGTCCACATATAGTTGTTGTTACGTACTTTCGCATCTTTTGGATATAAGCCTTGTTCAACTAAGCCCTTATGTCTGTTATCTGCTACTTTTTGTAAGTCGCTATAACGGGCTAAATATTTTTGGACTAATTCTTCTGGCGCTTGTAAAGGTTTATGTGGAGCACGGTATGCAACATACATAAAAAATGGATCTTCTTTTTTAGCCGCATCAGCAATCATTTCAACTGCTCTATCTGTCATACCATCAGTGGCATAAAACGCATTCCCCTTTTTGCCATGGCAATCGCTGTACATCTTCTTCGCAAATGGTGTTTTAGCGTAACAGTGCATATCATAGTGGTAATCATATTTTAATTTAGCGCGTTTATTACCTTCCCAATATTCATGAGGCTTGTTAGGTAAGTAAAATAAGTTTCCTTGAGCACCATGAAACACAAAACTTTCCTGAAATCCTCTTTGAGGAGGTAAGGCTAAATAATCAAGCTCCATTTCTTCTTGGGTTAATTTCATTTGAGGCGGGTGGGTTCTACGCCAAGCATTCGCCATCTTAGGATTATCTTTAATGTAGCTGCCGCCTAAATGCCATTTACCTACCATTAAGGTTTGATAGCCGTTGTCACCTAGTAGTTCTGAAATGAGCGGTTGATCATATGGGAGACGTCCTCTATGCGCTTCAAATGGTAACTCACGCACCCAGTCACCAACTACACCGCCGCCAAAACCTACTTTTGCGGAATCAAGCCCAGTGAGTAGAGAGGCACGGGTAGGGCTGCAGCGGGCATTGCTATAAAAGGCGCTAAAGCGCATACCTTGCGCTGCTAATTTATCTAAGTTTGGTGTTTCGACTTCGCCACCAAAACTACCTAAATCGGTAAAGCCCGCATCATCGGATAAAATAACGAGAATATTGGGGCGCTTTTGTTCAGCAGACACATTAAAGGTACTGACAGTAATTAAAAAATAAATTAAAAATCGGGTTAAATTCATCTCTACTATTCGTGTATATTGTTAACAATATATAAAATTTAACCTATAAAACGAGATTTGTCATTATTTTGTTTAGATAAATGATGTTATTTGACTTTTTTGAATGCGTCTTTTAGATGCTTTGCTTACAGATTAAGCGATATAACAGATTAATTTTGTAACAAATTATGATTAATGTTATAGAATGTGCATGCGTTTTGTTAAGGGAATAGTGTTTATGAACCCTAGAGTTTATCCGTCGATTTATTATTCTTTATTTGTTGCCTTCGGTGGATTTATCTTTGGTATAGATACAGCATTAATCTCAGGTACGCTTGAGTTTATTGTCGCTGATTTTAATTTAAATGAGTTTCAATTAGGTAATGTTGTCAGCGCCCCTGCTTTAGGTGTTATTTTTGCGCTAGGCTTTATGGGATGGTTTTGTGATCAGTTTGGGCGTAAAAAAGCATTAATACTTATCGCTAGCTGTTACTTAATTTCGGCTGTTTTTTCAGCTTTAGCGCAATCTTACACTCAACTGTTTATCGCTCGGATGCTTGGTGGTATGGCCTTTACATCACTATCAATTGCGGCTATGTATATTGGTGAAATTGCACCAGCTGATAGGCGTGGCAAGCTTGTTTCGCTTAATCAAATTTTAATTGTGGCAGGGGTAGCCGTTGCGCAGTTATTTAACTATTTAGTTGTTTCGATTGATAGCTCAAATTGGAATTTACCTGAATCTTTAGTCGTTAAATCGAATGAATGGAGATGGATGTTAGGCTTTGAAATTATCCCCGCAATTATTTGGCTATTACTCGTCTCACTTGTCCCAGAAAGTCCACGTTGGTTAATTGGAAAAAATAGGTTAGCCAAAGCAAAATTAGCGCTAGCTAAATTGGTTAAAAAAGACCAAGTTGAAGCTGAGCTTATCAAGCTCGTGCCGCTGATTCATGCTGAAACACCCAAAGAAAACTTATTGACTAAAATACGTGTGATTGTAGCACCAAAGTATCGGCTTATTATATTAATTGGAATTGCATTTGCTTGCGTCCAGCCCTTAACTGGAATGAACCCAATATTATACTTTGCACCTATGATTTTTGATAAAGCGGGTGTATCAACCAGCACCGCCTATTCACATACACTGCTGATTGGTATTGTTGGTTTTTTTACTACCCTATGGACTGTGCTATATATAGAAAAATTTGGTCGGCGTTTTTTGGTTAACCTTGGTTTAGTTATGTCTATACTTGGTTTAGCTTTATGCAGTTGGGCTTTTAATGAGGCAACTTACATAGTTGAAGCGGATGCTATCAATCAATTGAAAATGAAATATGATGAATTAGAAAATATAAATTTTTCTGCATTATCAGGTGTTGTTTTTAGCAATGAATCTCAGTTCTTAGGTGCACTGAATGAAATTGATCATGGGATAAGCTCCAAACAAATTAGTAAGGACTTTTTAAACTTAGCTACCCGAGTTGATGTATGGCTTGTGTTAACTGGCATACTTATTGTTGTCGGTGCTTTTCATATTTCGATTGGACCGGTTATGTGGGTCGTTTTTTCTGAAATCGTACCAACGACACACAGGGCTATTTTGATTCCCCTATTTGCTTTAATCACTTCGCTTATGAGTTATCTAATGCAAAAATTTTTCCCTTGGATGCTGTTAAATATGGGAGCAGACGGTTTGTTCGCAAGTTACGCAGTCGCGTCACTGATCGGGTTTATGTTTTTGTACAAGTTATTGCCCGAAACAACGGGCAAGACAATTGAAGAAATCGAACAGCAGCTTGTAGATAAGAAAGATTAGATATTTTCTGGCAAGTAAATTTCTACTTTCGGCTCTACTATGCCTTTAGAAATCGAGCGTTTCTCTTTGTGGTTGATGAGTATTTCAATCGCATTAAAGGCTTCGTGGCTAACATCTTGGTTAATAATTGCGTCTAGAGTCCCATCTAATAAATGTGCTCTAGTGTTGTCAAATAATTCATGGGCAATAAATACCAAGTTATTTGTTAATTCTAGATTTTTTAGACTTTGTGCTATTCCTTCCGTACCACCGCCAATGTTATATATGCCGAGTAAATTATTTTCTTCAGCCAAAGTGCCGCTGGTTAGGTCTTGGGCTCTGTCGTCATTATCTAGCAGCTCAGGCATTTCTATAATACGTAGATTTGGAAATTGTTCTCGGATTAAGCCTCTGAAACCTGCTTCTCTTTCCTCATGCCCTAAATAAGCATGACTGCCTAAAAATAAGCCTATTTTACCTTGGCTTCCCGGGCCTAAAAACCGCCCCATTAGCAATCCTGCAGTACGGCCAGCCGCTCGATTATTGATACCAACATAAGCGGTTCTATTGGTTGAAGAAATATCAGAAACTAAAGTGACAATACCGATCTCTTTGGCAACTAACTCATCGACGGCTGTTCGTACCTTAGGGTGCTCATAAGCTGCAAAGGCAATTCCGTCGGTATCTGATCCTATCTCATTGAGTTTGTCTGCTAAAGCATTTGGATTAAAGGCCTCGACTCGGTGAAATCTTGCATTGACTAAGTGAGCATTATAACTATGTTTGATTGCGTCGATTAAACGTGAATAAAAATCTAAATAGCGAGAATGTGGGGTAGGGAATATAAAATCGAAATTATATTTTTTCTTAGGGAACTCATCTTCGTCACTTAGCCAGTAATTAGTGCTGTATAACGCTCTATGAACCCGTTCTACTGTCACTGGACTAACATTACCGCGTTCATTTAAAACGCGATCTACTGTCGCACGACTAACACCAGCCTCTTTAGCTACGTCATCTAAAGTTATTTTCATTGTATTAACCTTCGCTGAAAATTATCAAACCCATATGTCACATTTTACATCATTGTAACTTGTTGACAATAGAAAGTGTTTATTATGAGTAAGAATACTCATCTGTATTAATAATTTTTAAGGCTATTTTTGGTGCGGTCAAATTCAGCTAACACCAAGTATCATTTAGGCTATAGCTTATTTGGATGAGTTAAAATGATTTAAATATGAAATAAAATGAGTTGAATCTTGTTTTTGTTTGGTGTAGTTTTTGTTAACAGTTTGCAATATTTTGTTTATATGGATTTTAATTCCAACTTGTAATCCTTTATTGAGATTTCTGACACAGACATAGGAAACTTACACATGACTAAAGCTAGATTCAATTTACTAAACATAAGCCTTGCTATGTTATTGGCGTTATCGACTTCAGCAAAAGCTGAAGACATAGATAAATCAACTATCTGGTTCACCAATGTGCCCGATGCTACGCCAATAGCAGAAAACGCAACACGTGGTTCAGGCGTTTTCTGGGGACACATGCCTCAAAGCCAACTAAATAACGATCAAATTTTCCAACCTTGGGTTAATAGTGTTGGAGGATTTAGAAATAGAGGTTTAGATTACGTTGGTCGAGGTGAATTCGATTGGGGCTGGCGGTGGTTTTGGGATTTTGGAAATAATCCAGCGGTTGATTTTGTTCAAGATTTAGATGGCAATTACGTACAAATGGAATTTCTTGGTACGCCAACGTATAACGGTAATACGCCATCATGGCCGAGTGTTCATAGCCCTAGATTTGAGCAATTTATGCGCTGGCAAGTGGATAAAATGTTCGAAGCAGACATTACTCATGTATTCTTTGATTCACAAACATCCTCAACACGCGCTTTACACTGGTTTGGTGGCGATTTTTCACCACATTCAATTAATGGCTTCCGTGCATATTTAAACAACAAATACACAACAGCCCAATTAAGCTCTATGGGTATTGCAAATATCAATAACTTTAACTATCGCACATTCTTGAAAAACCTAGGTTACACAGCTGCTACATATCGAAACGCCGCTTCTACTATATACGGTGGCGTTCCACTGTATGCAGATTTTGTATACTTCACCAGAGAAAAATTAAATTCTGTGATGCAGTCAATATTTAACTATGTTGATCAAAAACAACCAAGTATACAAATTACCGCGACTACTTCAATTATTGAACCTAGAGGTTTTATCTTTTCTGACCGCTTAGATTTTTTCGCTGGAGAGATGGCTATTGATTCTGCAGGAAATAAAACCACAATGCCTATTCAACCAATCTTACAGTTTAAGGCTGCTGAATATTACGATAAATCCTTAGTTTTCTTTCCATTTCCTAAAGAGTGGGGGGATTTAAGAACTCGCAATCGCCCAAATACTGCAAATATGTGGATTGTACAGGCCTATGCAATGGGGTCGATCATGACAGCGCCTGATAATGTATGGGCCAACGGTAGTGCATGGAAAATTGGCGGTGAACACTATAGCCAAGTATATCAATTTATAGATAATAACTCTGAGTTATTTGACAACTATGAAGCGGTATCAAAAGTAGGTTTTGTGTGGCCAGCTTTATCAAGCCTTAATTCTACGAACTTTAATGGCAATCCAGCTGCGCTTAACAGTACTCAGTATTTGATCGAGCAAAACATTCCTTATGATATGCTTGTTTTCGGTGACCCTGCACGTCCAGCATCACCGAATGTTGATAAATTAAATGAATACGATGTTATTTTTACAGATAGCAATTCAGCTAATTATTTAAGTGGCTATCAGAAAAATCTGCTTACATGGAGTTCCACTCCAGTTATTGATTACGCGCAGCGAGGTACTGTTGCAGCAAATATTAGCGGTAAGGTAGATGTTTTCATTAATGGTAATTTAAGAAACCAACTGATTAGTGCAATGCCACGACAATCGTCAACGAATAACAATGCACCATATGTGATTCACTTACTTAATCGTCGCCATAATGCCACTACCGATACTCCAATTGTGCGGAATAATGTAAAGGTAACTATCGATGCAAACCTTTTTGATGATCGAATTACCAGCGTACGTTACCGTGCTCCAGGCGGAGTTAACAGAAATGTCCCAATAACTCGTGCACCGAATGGAGACCTTACTCTTAACGTTGGCAGAGTTGATTTGTGGGGTGTTTTAGTCGCTCAGCATTAATTGGTTATCTATTAGTCTGTCGGCTGACCAGCCGTCAGACTTTTCTGTTTGGCCTGTGAAACTGGCAAACCAGAATACTAAATCAAACCTAAAAACGTGATTTAGGATGGCTTTGTTAGCTGGGCGCCAGTGTAGAAACTGGATACAGCATTTAAACTGGAGATAGTGGTATTCGTTTAAATGAGCTTGTTTATGAGCTTAAGCTTTGATGTTTATTTTAAGTATAGCCCTATTGATAGGAGCCTAGGTGTTGCGGAGTAAAACCAAATGTTGAGTATTAAAAATAAGATATTGATTGTTGGTGGCGGTACTTCGGGTTGGATGACGGCCAGTTTACTTGCTAAAAAATGGCCAGACAGCCAAATTGAGCTTATAGAGTCAAAAAACATAGGTACAGTTGGGGTTGGTGAAGGTTCAACCCCATACATCAAACAATTTTTTAATGCGCTTGAAATTAAAGAAGCTGATTGGATGCCGTACTGTAGTGCAACCTACAAAAACGGTATTCAATTTGTTAATTGGTCTAAAACACCAGGCTATGAGCAATATTTTCATGCTTTTTTAAGCGATCTGGATGAAAAATATGCTTCTGAATTTGAACAGGCAACAATAGAAAGGCGCAATGGTCAAGCCGTTAAAGCCCATCCAGATGGTTACTTCTTCTTGCAAAGTTTAACTAAAGACTTACGGCAACCAGTCACTGATGCCAAAGTCGATCATGAAAATGTTTATGCCTACCATTTTGACTCAGGTAAACTTGCTGATTACCTTAAACAATATTGTTTAAACCTCGGTGTGAAGCACCAATATGTGGATGTGGAAACTGTTGAGCTTAATGCAAACGGAGAAATTGCTGCCGTTATTAGTCAAGAGCAGAAACGCTTTACTGCAGATTTATATATTGATTGCACAGGCTTTAAAGCTTTATTAATACAGCAGCACTTAAATGAACCATTTATTCCATTTAACAACAACCTGCTTAACGATAGGGCAGTCACAGTTGCAACTAAGGCCACGGCTCACTACCAACCGCAAACTATCTCTACCGCATTGAGTAATGGCTGGGCATGGAAAATTCCGTTAACCACGCGAACTGGTAATGGCTATGTTTATAGCTCCAAATACATAAGCGATGAAGAAGCGACACAAGAACTAATTGAATTTGTTGGTGAAGATAATCTGATTAGTGAACCCAAAATCATTCCTATGAAAGTAGGGCGAGTAAAACGTTCTTGGGTGAAAAATTGTGTTGCCATTGGTTTGTCGCAAGGTTTTATCGAGCCATTAGAAGCTACTGGCTTACATTTTATCCAGAGTACGATTGAAACTTTTATATTGTTATACGAGATGGGTGAAGGTACTGATGATTATCAAGAAGTTTATAATCGTGAAATAGAGCATTTGTTTGAAAACGTGCGTGACTATATTGTTTCTCACTACCTAACTAATACTCGAAGTGATAGCGAATATTGGCGTGCTTGCCGGGAACAAATTAAAATTTCTGATTCGTTAAAAGCCCTGATGAATGCTTGGTGTAGCGGAAAAGATTTCAGGGATACTTTAGTCAAAGCTGAAATAGCTAACATCTATCCATCTGAATCTTGGCATATGTTACTGGCTGGTATGGGATTTTTACCACCCATTGCTGGCGCGCACGAGCCCTCAATGCAAGAGCAAAAAATACTAGCGAAAATTGCTAGTGAATATCAGCATTATGTTGACTTGTATCCAAAAACACATGGGTAGAAATAAATGTTGCTGGGGTAGCGTATTTTTTTGCCATCATAACTTCTCTCGGATAGGCGATGCTCAGTAATGAAGATTGCCTATCCGACAAAAAATTGTGGGATCGTTCGATGGAAGTGACGTAAATTACACAAAACTCAATTGCTAGAAATAGCGCGAGAATTTAGTTGGCATTTGCGTTAAATTTTTAATCTTAATATCACGAAAAGAAAGTTCAGCACCTTCTGATTGCAACTGAATTTGACCTGACGTAAGTGGGTTACCTTTGGTGTCTTGCATGTCCTGAACAACCATTACCACTTCGCCATTTGCGACAAATACGGCTCGGTCGCCATAAGTAAATAATTCAAGTGTATTCCATTCGCCATGCGGCTTATCAACAACAGGAGATGCACTAGCATAACCGACATATCCTAGCTTGCCTGCTGGATCATAGACAGAGCGCTGCTGGTGTTCCGCACTGTTAGGAATTGGATCTCGTGAACGGATCTTACCTTTTAGATATCCGCTATCATTTCCTAGAGGAATATAATCACCTAGGTCAGTTTCTTGTATTTGATATTCGTGACAAAGTTTCCATGTGCGCCAAAATGCACCATGCTCGCCTTGGCAATGAAACAACAAACCGCTATCCCGTAACGCGTTTAAACGAGGCTCCCATTTTTTATCTCCCCATTTTACTTGCAAACTTAAATGGTAATTTTGATAGTGTGCTTTGGTTGATATACCTCCGTATATTTCCCCCGTTACATTTAATACTGGCTCCCCAGAATCATTATTGATAGTAAAAACATCTTTTAGATTTTTCTGCCCAATCGCGTCGGCAGGATCCCCGTGAAACCATAATTTTTCCATAGTAAATGTGTTTACTGGTAAGCCTTTGACAGAAGGGTGAGGCACTCCAAGCCAAATTTCCCAACCATCACTATTCTTATCTAATAAGGGTTGCCAAGTGTCGCCTAACGAATGTATTACAGGGGAGGTAACTAAGTTTTTAGAGGTTGAGCAACCAGTAATAATTAATATTAATCCAATGATGAAACTAAATTTAATCTTCTGTATTTTTTTCATTATTTATAAATTTCCATTCAACAATACTTATACATGTATGTCATTACTCATGATGCTGCTTAGGCAAAGTAAATATCCACGCACAAACTACGTACTTTTGTTATTTAATAAAAGGATAGTTAACCTCAATTCGGGATCACAACTTGCTTTCTTGAGGGCCTTTTTCCTGATAACTGCGTTGAATTCGCTAGTAATAGCCAGCTATTACGTACGCAAATTCGCCTTGTTCTAAGAAAAAATACCTTTCAAGAAATAAAAATTAATAATACCAATAACTTAATGGGGTTAGCTAATTTCTTATCTCGAGTTGAGGTTAGTTTATGCTTAGTCATCGAGGTGTGTTAATAATTTAATTGGCTTCTGGTTTTATCTGCCAAACTCTTACCCAGTCGTATGAGGTTGTACGCTGTTCTTTGTTGCCTGTTTTAATCATGCCTCCGCCTTGTGGCACAGGATTCCAGTCATAAGTTTCAATCGCCATATGAATAAATGCTGGTACGTCCCAACCTATAGGTGGCGTGATTGAATAAACGTACTCACCGTCTAAATAAAATCTGACTTCAGTTTCTGATTTCCACCAAGCTGCGTAAACATAATAACGCTCGTGATTTTTGGTTTTAGTCGTCACAGAATCTTCAATCTGAATATGATCAGGATTGTACTGATTAGTTCTGTGTATCGAGTTTGAATGGAAGATTTGATCCCAGCCTTTAGACCAATCAGCAGCATTATCTGAGCGTTTACCTACGCATTCCTGAATATCCAATTCTAACTTTTTAACTGTGTTTCCTTTAGTCATCAGCCAAAATGTTGAAGACATTTCAGTTGCGTTAGCTTTCATTCGAGTTTCGTAATACCAGCCTGGTTGGCCAGCTTCAAGTGAACGAACAATAGCACCTTGATACAAAAATTCTTTGTTTTCTATTGTTTTTTTATTTGGTAATACGCTAACTTCAACGTTTAAATTACCCTCGGCTTCTGTGACATTTTCTGCTTTAAATAAGCCCGGTGGACGCCCAATCCATACCCAGCCATTCGCTCTAGGTTGGAGTTGCCATTTAGTCAGGTCAATATGATTATCGTTGAACTCATCAGATAAACTTTCGACCAGCTGCCAATTTAAGGCTTCAATTTCTGGCGCTTTATTTGGCTTAGTGTAGGGGCCATTTATCTCTGTTTTCGGGCTTATTATTGTACAGCCTGATAATAAAGCGATACCGCATATTAGAGTTATTATTTTCATTGCTAACCTCGGGTGGATAATGTTCAAGTGTGTTTAGTCTGAATCCCATGTATAGATCCAGGTTATTTAGAATTAATTGATAAATCATTTGAACTCATGCTGCGTATAATTTAACATCAAAAGTCATCATTGTTTACAATTAATTGATAAATGTATAATTCTAGGCGGTTCTAACATGCGATGCAAAATAATTACTTTGGCTGTGGCTTTATGCGCACTAGCTCTACCCACAACTAGGCTTTTTGCAAAAGAGCTCTATGTTTCACCTCTAGGTAACGATAACAATAACGGCAGTGTAGATTTACCTTTTAAAACACTAGCTAAAGGTGTTTCCATATTAGCTGCCGGAGATACTTTAGTATTAAAAGAAGGGATATATAGAGAAACGTTAAAAATTACGGCAAGTGGTTCTGAAACTCAGCCTATTAGAGTAAAAGCAGCTGATAATTCGAATGTTGTTATATCAGGTACAGAGCCATTAACGGGTTGGTCGGCTCATCAAAATAGTATATCTAGGGTCAGTGTCGCTGGAGTGAATAAGGTGGCTGATGAGACTTATTTTCAGCTTTATCACAATGGTGATTTGATGGATTTAGCCAGATATCCCAATGATCAAGACCTAAATCGATTCACCATAGACACAATCGAGCTTGCACAAAAAGGTTCGGGTTTAAGCGTCAGCCATGCAGACATACCAGATGTAGACCTAACCTATGGTTATATCTGGTATTTAGGTTCCCATTCTGGCACAAGTTGGACACGGAAAATCACCTCATCCACCAATAATTCTCTTAACTTTGTTGAAGTAGACACAACTAAATGGCCGTTTAATCCCCATGCCCCAGTGCATCTACGAGAAGGCAACTACGGTCGTTTTTTTGTTTTCGGAAAATTAGAGCTATTAGATTACGAAAATGAGTGGTTTTATGACAAAAGCACAGACGAGTTATATTTACAAACAGCTAATGGACTCATACCTAAAGATAATGAAGTTGAAATTACAGCGCGCAAACACGCTATTCAATTATCGGGTGATAATATTAGAATTGAAGGAATTGAAGTATTTGGTGCAAATGTACTGATAGAGGGCGATAACAACCAATTTATTAATGGCAAAATAGTTCACGGCTTACAACGTATGGGTGAACTTAATAATACTGATGCGCAAGTTTCCGAGGGCTCAATTACCGTTTCTGGGAAAAATAGCTTAATTGAAAACAACCACATAGAGCACGGTTCGTTAAACGGTATCTATATTGTAGGTTGGGGTGGTAAGGGTAAAAATACAACAATTAAAAACAATGTTATTCGCAACTTTAATACCTTGGGCATTCACGCGAGTTTAATTCGTGCAACGGGCGAGGCGGCGTTGATTACGCAAAATGATATGTCGTATACGGGACGAGATGGCGTGTATTTAACTGGGATTAATTCAGAGTTTAGTTACAATGAAATATCACAAACCGCGCAGATAAATAATGACACCGGCATTTTTTATGTAACGGGTAATCAAGATGATAAAAATGTAGTTGTCCATCATAACTGGTTTCATTCACCAGCACGTCGTTCGTATCACGATCAAAGAGTAGCAGGTATTTATTTAGATAATAATAGTAAAGGATACACAGTCCATCACAATGTTGTCTGGAACTTGCCTTGGTCGGGTATTCAACTTAATTGGGAAAACTTTAATGATTTTATCTATCACAACACTATTTTAGATGTTAAACGTGCCATGGGCGAGTGGGTTAACGGCCATGTGCAACAAAACAACCGTGTATGGAACAATTATTCAAATACCCCAGCTTGGTTAACCAACCCAGCATATGATATCGACAGTAGCTTAATTTCAACTAATCAAGTTAAGTACGAAGCTGATAAATCAATAAATTTTATGCCAAATGATGATTCAGAATTGCTTGATAATGGCCGATTAATTGATGGTTTAGTACACCAATATACAGGTCCAGCTCCTGATATTGGTGCTTATGAATTACAAGGGACCAATTGGCGACCGGGTGTTAACGCTGTACTTGATGATTGCACGAGTTGTTTAAGTGATCCTAATGCAGATCCTGTGGTTAAACCAGCGCAAGCGCCAGCGCCTGAGCCTAGCCCAGAGCCGACTCCTAACCCTGAGCCAACACCAGAGCAGCCAAAAGAAGGGGCTACATCATCAGGTGGTTCTATGGGTTATGGCTTACTGGTTCTTTTTTTTGGATTATTTAGGAAAAACCGTTTTAGATAAATTGAAAATTTGAATTCGAAGAATTCAAATGAAAACGAATGCCGTTCATTTCAAGTGAGCGGCATTTCATCTCTAATTTATGTTTTATAGTCACATGTTCACCACATAAGTGTATTGAGGTTGTTTGAGATTGAAATAGGACAACCTCATAACATTTATCTTCATTCAACCTCCTCTTATCTTATTTTCAACTTGTTCTGACGAGTGTGACAATGAAGTTAATCTCAGTTCGCTTAATTGAACTTTAGCGTAAGCCACTAAATGTAAACAAAATATATATAGTTAATAGTGTTTTATTTTTGTTGATTGTTGACTGTGTTGTTGTTTCATTTTGCATCAAAAAATATTTTGTTAATTTTTATTTTACATTTAACTCATGGTTATATTATTTAAGTTTAATTAAAAATTTAGTTAACTTGTTATTTTTTATGTGATTTTTGGCTTTGTTTAGTTGTGGCAGTTGATGGTGTTTTGCTTTTTTGTTGAAAGCAAATGCGTCGTCCAATACGTTTATTTGATGCTATTGGTGAGTTTATTTGATGTTTATCTTGATGTTAATTGTTGACAATTATGTGTTAACTGTGCAAATATTAACTTAGTGATAACAAAGTGACTTGAAATCGCTAACTGGCAAAGAATTTACACATTAAATACAACAAACGCTGGAGGTTGCTTTATGGCGACTCAATTTAAGTACAAACCTATAGTACTGATGGTTGCATCTGTACTATCTGCAAGCCAAATGGCATATGCCGCAGAAGCTGAAAATGATAAGAAAAAGAAGCAAAATGAGACAGACCCTGAAGTAATTGAGGTGACGGGTTACCGTGGTAGTGTTCTTAAATCTATGCTCGAAAAGCGAGCTACCGCTAATGTTTCTGATTCGATCTTCGCTGAAGATATCGGTAAATCAACCGACCAAAATATCGCTGATGCACTTTCTCGTGTAACTGGTATTTCGATTCAATCAGAAGGTGGTGAAGGTACTAAAATTTCTGTTCGTGGTACTAACCCTAACCAAAACGTAATTACACTAAATGGTGTGCAGCTAACGAGTGCTGGTGATAACCAAGGTGTAGACCTTTCAGCATTTTCTTCAGATATCCTATCAAAAATCACAGTTGTGAAAACAGCAAGTGCTGATCACGACGAAGGTTCTTTAGGTGCAACTGTTAATCTTGAGACGGGTAAACCACTAAATCGTAAAAACAATGCGCGTAGCTTGACTATACAGGGTCGATACAATGGCTTGTCGGAAGAGTCTGATTATAAATTGTCAGGTTCTTTTTCTGACAAATTCTTAGATGAGACTTTTGGTTTTGCTGCAACTGTATTTAAAGAAACGCAATCGTTCCGCTCAGATCGATTCATCGTTGCTGAAAACCAATATCAAGCGGTACAAATTCCTTTAGCATCCGATCAAAATGGTGATATGTTAACCGATACGCACGCAATTTTACGTGGTGCGGCTCAATATTCAATGTTACAAAACAAGCGAGATCGTCAAGGTGGTAACTTCGTTTTTCAATGGCTACCAACAGATACGACGAATGTCTTAGTTGATTTTAACTACAGCAAACAGACTCTAGTGAACGACGATTTAGCCATTCAAACCAGAACTCGTGCTGATAGTAGTTTATTGGAGAAAGGCGTTAAGCATGACTCTTTACCAAATAATGATGATATCGCTAATTTCAGTGATCCTGCCTTAGACTGGATTCATATTAATACAGATACGCATACGGTAGATAAGTATGTTAATCGTTTTGGTGACGGTGGCTATAACCGTGCAGAAGGTATCAAAGATATCGTCAATAAATCAGGTGGTATTCGCATAGAGCAGTATGTCACTGACGATTTAAGAATGGACTTTAATGTTAGTTATTCTGAAACGGTTGAAAACCCAGGCCCATCAAGTTTTATCACAATGCAAGGTTTCCAAATTCCACAGACAAGACTAGCGCTTGCTGGTGAATACGGTACAAATGGTGGTATTCAACCTGTTGGGTATGACTGTAGAGACAAAGCTAACGGTGTCTGTGAACTTGAATTTGGTAATGGTTTAATTGTACATAATGACCCTGACACAAACTTTGATAATGACGTTATTACAGGTTTTAATCCAGATGACCGCGCCGCAACCAACATAGGTTATATGGGACGCACAGTTCGTAGTATTGAAGATACTTTTAAAAGCGCATCTTTAGATTTTGATTGGGATGTTGAATTTGGTCCTTTAGTTAAACTTGAGTTTGGTGCTAAAGCTAACCAGCGTACAAAATTTGTCGATAATCAAGTAGGTAAGTTTGATAATACTACCCAAGCGACGACAGTGCCTGTATTTGATAATGACGGCAACTATGTTACGGATAAAGTTATTAAAGCTGGCGATACAGTTACTGAAATTTTAGGTTCAGAGATAGCCAGCACGGAAGAATTTCCGCACAACAACTTTATGGAAGAATTAGGTGTAAGTCGCAACGCTGCGACAGACGGTTGGCCTATGATCGACTCTACGCTTGCATTTGAACGTGCATTAGGCTCGGCTGATGCGGCTTTAACCGTTAATAACTCGCAAACGCGTGAAATGAACATTGACACGCAAGCGGCTTACTTAAAACTGAATTTTTCAGCAATTGATGATAGGTTAACTGCAGATGTCGGTTTACGTTACGTTAAAGATGAAGTAAATACTTGGGGTTATTCGGGTACTACTTATCAAACTGATCCTGTTTTATTACACCGTATTTTTGACCCTTTCTATGCGCTGCAATTACGTAATAGCGCAAACCCTTCATGTCATGGCCAATCAACCGCGAATACAGGGCCTTACGAATTAGCCGATGGTTTCACTACTGCAGACGGCCAAACTTCAGTCGAATACGACACAACTACGCCAGGTAGAGAATACGCTTATGCACGTGTCGACGGGCTAGGTTGGTATCACAATGGAACACTTGATGACAGTAGTGATGATATTCGGCTTAAGAAGCTAATCGACACTAACGAAGCATGTTACGACCCATACACTGATATGTATCAAGGTTTTGCAGTAAATGCGCAAGGCCAACCTAATGTCGGCTGGGTAACTTTTGCACGTCATTCAGATGTCACTACCTCTACTAACTACCATATGTTTACTGATCAGCATTTAAATGCTGGCACAGATGAATTGGTTCGTGATCGCAAAGATATTCAAAACTTCAGAACAACTGGCAACAATGAATACAGCATGCTATTGCCAAGTTTGAACCTAAATTTTGCGCTTTCAGACGACTTGATAACACGTTTTGCTGTATCAAAAACTATGTCTCGTCCTAGAATTGACTCTTTAAAACCTGGTTTTAGTGTTACTGAATCGGTGTGGGGAACACGAGCGGGTAATAGGGTTACCTTGAGTAATCCAAAATTAGTGCCATTAGAGTCTAAAAATTTAGATTTATCTGTTGAATGGTACTTCAATAAGACAGGTATGGTCGGTGCTGCTTTCTTCTATAAAGATATGACAAACTTTGAAGAAACCGTTGATTATAAAGCTTACCTAGATGATCTGCGTATCGCAAATTTGGATGGTTACAATGCTGATAACTTGTTAAAAACACAAGCAGAAGTGATTGAAGACTTTAGTTCAGACGAAGATAAAATGGGCGTTTGTTTCCCTAAACGTGCGATTGCTGACCAAGTTCGTCAAGATTACTTTATCTCAGGTGATTTCGATAACGAAGGTGGTGTAACTACTCAAGAGTTACTTGACAAGTGTGCGCTATTTAATGTTGAGGAAATACGCAATGGTAAAGGCGCTGAGATTGCTGGGGTTGAGTTGCAGTACCAACAAAGTTACGACTTTTTACCAGGGCTTTGGTCTGGCTTAGGCATCAACGCTAATTATACTTATCAAGAATCACAACAAGAAGCGGATGCACAAGCTATCGCTTTAGGTTTAGCAGCGCTGCCATCTGAAAGAACACCAACTCATAGTTATAATGCGACTGTCTACTGGGAAAAATTTGGCCACCAGTTGCGTTTATCTTATCGTGGTAAGTCTGATGAATTAGTTCAGACGTCTTGGGGCGAAGGTGCCTTATGGCAAGAAGGCGACACTGGTCTAGATTTTAACGCGAGTTATAAAATCAATAACCAAATGACAGTCTCTTTCCAAGCTTTAAATATTACGGATACTGCAACCCGTCATTATTACACAAGTCGAAATATGTGGATGGGGGATTATATGTTGAATGATGATGGAAGTCAGATTCTAGAAGGCGGTCTTCCAGTAGAAGCTCCATTTGATGAAGGTAACGCATTAGTTGACGACGTATACAAAGGTCGAACTCAGATGATGTATAAAACGGGTACAAATTACCGCCTTAACTTACGTGTTAACTTTTGATAGCGAGGTAACTAGATTATGAAATTTTTTACAAAAACGATAGTAGCATCTTTTATCTCTGTTGCACTTGTTGGCTGTGGTGTTGATGTTGAAGAAAAACCAAAGAAAGGCAGTAACAACGCGCCTATAGTTTCACCTGCATTGCTTGAAGTTAATTTTATGGAATCAGATACGGGCTATGATGACCCGAATGGTGGTGCCGATAAAGTTGATTATACATTTGTCGACTTAAAGGAAGGTGTATCTGACCCTGATACTTTGGACCGAGTTGCAATCAAATCAATTCGACCGATTTGGACGGATTGGTGTTTAGACACTGAAACCCCTGATGCTGACGGTTGTATTGATGACAGACCTAAAATTTCTACAGAGGAGTTTGGCTTTGAAATTTTAAATGATAAGGTCAAAGTGACGCCAACCGCGTTTGCGCCTATGTTGACTGATGAGCTTAGAGCATTTTTGCATTTAGAAGTAATATTTACTGATGGTGAAGCTGAAGTTTCTCGTGAAGTGAAAATTACAGTACAAGGTGAAGATTATGCTCCTGTCATAGATCAAGTTAAAGTCACTGAAGCAAAAGTTGTGGTTGCTGAGCGTGATCCGCAAGTGGTTGTTAACTTACTTGAGCATGCATCAGATAAAGATATCACTGATATGGCTATGTTTATTGTCAATAACGGTGCTACAGGCTTTGAAGAACTGCAATTTCCAATTGTACAAGACCTATGGTTAAAAGAATGTACGCAATACATTTTTCCAGCGCTTACAGATGCGGAAAAGGCTGGCAAAACGGATGCTGAAATTGCAGTCATTCAAGCACAATTGGACTATGATAACCAACCATTACACGATGGCGCATTTTCTTGTAAGAAAGGATTCGGCAGTGAGTCAACTTTAACCGTTGACCCTTCGGTTTATGCTGATGAATTGTTTATTAAAGAGAAAAGGAATGTTGGTATTTCTTACACATTAACGGATGGCACGAAAGAAATTAGTGGTGTTAAAGTTGTTACTATAAGCGGTTTGCCACCAATTGGCTTCCCAGCGTTTAAAGCAGCTGAACATACAATTAATATTGAGGAATCCGGTGAAACCAATGGTGTTGTTGCGGTTGACTTGTTAGAACTAACAGAAGGCGATAATTTAGTCGCTATCAACTTAGTCCAAAAAGACAAAGCTGCACTCGAATATGGTTTAACTTGGGACGGTAGTAATACCCTTAATGTTAATACTCATGCTTTCTTTGCTGAAACGCAACCGGGTCAACCACATGAGCTAATGTTTGAATACAAGCTTCAAAATAGTGATTCTGGTGATGAAAGTGTCCAAACGCGCACATTAACAGTCGCGATTGCAGAGCGTAACTTTAACTTATTCCGTGCAGACTTAGATGCAGGATTAGATACACCAGACTCAAGTTTATTCTTGGATCCAAATGGCTTTACGCATGTTACTGACTTGGTTCAAGCGGGTGCCGGTGCTAAGCAATCTATTGCTAAGAAAACAAATGATATTCCTGCGGCTAAGTTTCCTGACTTGGTTAAAGATAAGAAATATTATATTTCTTGGTGGTTTAAAAATGACGAAGCATCCGATCTAGAAGTAATGCCTATGGTAACTTTTGCTAATGGCCGAGCGCCAGCAGCAAATCAACTGTGGTCAGCAGGTTGGTGGGGCGGCTACCGTTTACCATATAAAGCTGCTGATGTAGGTGAATGGCGTGAGTGGTGGTACACACACAATACAGGTACATCACCTGTAGCTGATCCTGATTTATTAGGTATGTATATCTTTAACAACAGTGGTGCACACGATAAGCCAAATTCTGTATGGGATTCGTTTAAAGTGGTTAACTTTAACTTTATTGATACTGCAGCAGCCGACATGATTGAAAGCGATGCAGGTCAATTCCTTGATGCAGCATTAGTTACTAATAATGGTCAAGGTACAGTCACTGTTGATACAGCTACGCAAGCGCTTCAAGTGGATACCACAGGTAAATCTGAAGCTGTAGTTGTTAGTTTACCGGTTAAAGCGGGTTCGGTAAAAACAGGTGGTCGCTATATGGTGGAATTTGAGCTACCTGTAGGTTTGAAAAACTTTGCGATTCGTTTGTCAAATGCAGGTGGTTCTGCCACGATTGCACGTGATATGACAAATCGAAATGTTGATTCAAATTCAAATGTTGCTCTAGTAATGTTAACTGAATTTGAGAAGCCTTCTGGTGTTAATTGGAAAGATGAAGATGTTACTTTAGACTTTGTCTTCTGGCAAAACGATCAATCTTTCACTATCAAAGATGTTCGCCTTTATCAGATTCCATAACCTCTGATTAGGTTTGGTCATTACTATTAGCCCTCCTTGTGAGGGCTTTTTTTATACTTAAAAATAATTTTTATTCAAACTTAACCAATATTGGACGCTGTTATGAAAAGAATCTCAGTTTATGCTGTTTTAATCAGCCTATTTTTGCTGACTGGATGTGTTAGTACACAAGATGAAAAACCTGTAATAGACACAAGTTTGGAGCAATCTCAACGTCAACCCAATCTAGTACTTATTCTAATTGATGACTTAAGCCATTATGGTTTCACAACTTATGGCGCGGACGTTATCCGGTCAAAACATGGTAAATTTGCTGACATTCAATTCTCAACACCTAATATAGACAAGCTAGCTGAACAAGGTATTAGAATTGAAAATGCTTTTACTCATCCGTTATGTGAGAACACTCGCATTGCGCTAATGAGCGGTAAACAAAACAATCGAAATTATTTAAAACCTAAATCACAGCATGCGTCTGACATTACTTTTAGTGATGTATTTAAACGAGCTGGCTACACCACAGGTATGTTTGGTAAATGGAAGCAAACCCGTGGCACCAAAGAAATTGCAGCTAAAGACTATATTAGTGAATTTGGTTGGGATGAGTATGTTGCATTCGACGTAGTTGAAGAAGGGCAACGTTTTATCAATCCAAATTTGGTGATAAATGGTGAGTTAGTTGACTATAGAAAGCGCACCGACCTAGATCCTGAAACCGGCCGCCGTTGGTATGGCCCTGATATTTATAATCGACACGTGCTTAATTTTATCGAAAAAAATCAAGATAAACCTTTCTTTTTATATTACCCAATGGCACTTGTACACGACGACCATAAACCGACGCCAGATACGAAACCTAACACTATTTTTGACCAGTTCGATGAGTGGCCAAATAATAGAAATGGTCATACGGGAGATGATCCAAAATACATAGCGGACATGATTGAATATACTGATAAGCTTATCGGCAAATTGGTGACTAAATTAGATCAACTAAAATTACGTGAAGATACCTTAATTATTGTCATGGGCGATAATGGCACCAAAGAAATTTTTGCCCACGTTAAAAAAGATGGAACAGTTTACCCGGCTCGCAAAGGTGGTAATACTGACAATGGGATCCATGTTGGTATGGTGTTAAGCCAACCGGGCACTATTGAAGCGGGTCAAAATACAGTGAGAAGTTATGATGGCTTAGTGTATTTAACCGATGTATTTCCGACTATGGCAGAAGCTGCAGGTGTCGCCATCCCAAAAGAAACTCGTTTAGATGGTATGAGTTTTTGGCCACAAATGCTCGGCGAAACAAAACAACACAGGCGGCACATTTACAGTTGGTATATAGCCAACGGTAGATACGATGACATTGAAAATAATGAACGTTTTACCCATTTTGCATTTAATAAATCGTACAAATATTATGGCTCAACCAAAGCTTATCCAGATGGACGTTTTTTTGATTTAACTACTGATCCGTTAGAACGAGCAGGAGATAGCTATATTGAGGTTCGCTGGGGCGTTCGTCGCTATAGTGGACTGGATATCAATAAGTTAACACCAGTACAGCGACAGGCTTATGTAGCGCTTAAGCAAGTGGTTGAAGACAATAAAAATGTCGATGCGCAGCGGCTGATTATTCATTCGACTAAATCGACTATAAAACTAGGTACAAAGTTAGATCTAAATGTGTCCACTTTGCCGTTTAGTGCCAATAGAGATGGCGTGATTTGGGTGTCTTCTGATCCTTCAATTGCATCTGTAAATAAATTTGGTGAAGTTACTACCCATAAAACAGGTAAGGTGAATATAGATGTTTATTCATGGAGTGATGCTAAACCCTTAGCGGACGGTAAGTCACCAAGCTTTTTAACATCCGGCATCACAGACCGAGTTCAACTCACTATTACCAAATAGCAGAGCTTAATATAAATGCTCGAATCTATATGAGTTCGAGCATTTTACCTTTAAAGATTTTGTAGAAATTAAATTTCAAGTGCAGATATCTTAATCGAGATATTTGACTTAGTTATATTGAATCATGTCATTTTTATTAACAATTATCTTGTTTTTCTTAAATTCGGGAACAAGATTAAGCTTAAGTTATGTTATTAAAGGTTTAATTTGTTTTTTTAGCGCGTTTCGTCTAAGTTGGACACTATCCTTAAAGTTGCTTTTTTAACATTAATAAAACAAAATAACTGAATTTTATTGATATTCTTTATTTGATACTTATACTGCATTTTGACTCAAGACACATTGAGCAGAAAATTTTGTCTCTTTATTGGTAGAAATGCCACCGGTAGCATTTCGATCTAGGGCAAATTTATTAAATAAAAATAGCACCTCAAAAGGATGAAAAATGAAAACTAAACAATATGTAAAACACTCTATACAGGCAGTAGCAGTACTGAGCGCATTGTACGCTAATGCCGCTGTCGCATCGGGTTATCATACTCAAAATGGTGGGACAACCGGCGGCGAAGGCGGCCAAGTGGTACGTGCAACATCTGGTACCCAAATTCATGCTGCTTTGTGTAATCGAGCCTCTAGTGATACGCCGATTATCATTGAAGTTGAGGGGACTATTAACCATGGCAACACATCTAAAGTGTCGGGCGATAGCTGTAATACTGCCGATGATAAAATTGAGTTAAAAGATATCAGTAACGTTACCTTAATTGGGGTTGGTAGCGGAGCTTTGTTCGATGAACTTGGCATTCACATCCGTAATGCATCAAACATTATCATTCGGAACGTGCATGTAAGAAACGTTAAAAAGTCAGGTTCGCCTACTTCTAATGGTGGTGATGCTATTGGTATGGAAAGTGACGTTTATAATGTTTGGGTTGATCACGCAACTTTGGAAGCAGGTGGTGGAGAAAGTGCTGGTTACGATGCACTATTTGATATGAAAGCTAATACTAAATTCGTGACACTTTCGTACAGTATTTTACGTAATTCAGGCCGTGGTGGCCTAGTTGGTTCAAGCGATAGTGATGATAATAATGGCCCGGTTACTTTCCATCATAACCTATATCAAAACATAGATTCACGAGCTCCTTTATTACGCCACGCAACTGCTCATGCCTATAATAATCACTATGTTAGTTTAAATAAATCAGGTATGAACCCAAGAATTGGTGGCCAAATCCGCGCGGATAACAATTATTTTGAAGATTCAAAAGATGTGTTAGGTACTTTCTATACAAACGATATGGGTTATTGGCAAGTTAATGGCAATATCTTTGATAATGTGAGTTGGACAAGTGAAGAAAGCAGTAATCATCCAGCGGGTCCAAATCCTACTTCAACCACTTCTATCAGTATTCCCTATAATTTTCAATTAGATGACGCAAGTTGTGTTCCTAGTATAGTGTCGTCTACCGCAGGCGCAAACAAAGGCTTAAATACTTCCGATGGTAGTTGCTCAGTTGTCGATGGTGGCGATACAGGCAATGGCGATACAGGCAACGGTGAGACAGGTAACGGTAACGGTGACACAGGTAACGGCGGCACAGGCGAGAACTTAGCACTAAGTGCAGGCGCTGATGGCAGCTCAAAAGCCAGCGGTTCGAGTTATGGTAATGTGATTGATGGGGAAACTTCAACTTATTGGTCGCCATCTGGTTCAACCGGTACAATAAATGTTAAGAACTTAAATACCAACGTTAATGCGGTTCGCATTGTTCAAGCAAATAACGTGATTACCTCGTGGTCACTGGTAAATTATGATACAGGGACTACTTTAGCGTCAGGCTCTTCTATTCCTGATGTGATTACTTTTACTACAGCGAATTTATCTAAACTTAGCTTTGTGATTCATTCAGCAAATAGCACACCTAAAATTGCGGAATTTGAGGTTTACAATGGGTATTCAGCGGACTCTAGTTCTGGTGGGTCTAGTTCTTCTGCTTCAAACGGAACCGTAAATGGCACTTATCGAATTGTTCCACTTCATAGCGGAAAAACAATTGATTTAGCCGGTTGTAATACAGGCAATGCTGCCAATATCCAACAATGGGCTTGGTTAAATAACGATTGTCAAAAATTCAATATTAGTTCTGTAGACGGTATATGGCATCGTATTTCACCTGTTGCCTCTCCAACTCGTGGTTTTGATGTCGATTCCTTATCAACCGCAGCAGGAGCAAATATTATGTTATGGGATTATTGGGGTGGGTATAACCAACAGTTTCGTTTCCAAAGTGCAGGCTCAGGTAAATGGCGCATCATTAATCGCAATAGCGAGCTCTGTTTAGATATTTCTAATAAGTCAGCTGGTGATGGGGCAAACATTTTGCAATGGACTTGTAATGCGGGCGCTGAAAACCAAATGTTTATCCTTGAACGTCAATAAGACATCAATGGAAATAGGTAACGGGGTTCTTTTATGAATCCCGCTGCTTTTAGATTAAATGATATAAATTGAATTGTTTAAAGTGGGGAGGTTTGAAGTTAAATAATATTTTTTTATGATTTATAAGGGCAGTTAAAATTTTGATGTGCTCAGTTTTCCTATTTTAGCTATTTTTATGTCTTTCTCATAAGTAAATAGCGCCTGCTAACGTTCCAAAAGGAATGTTTACTAAAATAATAATTGAAACCGGAAATGCAAATCCATGAGCTGTTTCATTTTGTTTAATGAGGCAAATATCACCGAGAAACGCCAAAAAATTAACCACAATAAAAAAATTATGAGTAAAGTTGAAGCTAGATCATGCATTCTGCACTCACCAAGTATCTCAAATCCATAAAGCGCGATGAAAGTGATTACAGATACGCCCCCGTATAAAGAAAGCGAAATTCCACAACTTTGAAAATTTTTAGCCATAAAAAACCTATGTTTAACAAGACCTAACACACCATGTTCGACAGAAACGATTGTTAATTAAAAGCTGAGTATAAAGGTTATGCCAATTCAGCATCAATTTTTGTATAGGCACTCAGAGCATAATTTTTGCTAGGTTACTTGCCCAACTTCAATCAAGCTTCGTGAAGCAGGATTTTATCGCATACTGAATTGGCTTATTATTTTATATTGAAAATCAGCCTATTAGGGGTTGCGGGATAAATCAAACAGTCCAAATCCTGTCTGCTTTAGCTAAGCTATTTTACCTCTATACTCGTTACAAACATGCGCCAAAATTGGCTGTTTAATTGAATACTGTCGTTTAGGCCTAAAATCCATAAGACTTCGACCATATCCGAGTAATCAGTACCACCTTGCTGATGCAATTTACCGTGTATGTGTGGTAGGTTTTTGATGTAGTCGTCTGCCATTGTCCAAAGTTTTTTGGCATGGGTTTTAGTATTGTTTTCTGAGCGAGCAGCATCTAACCATTTACTATCGCCTGGATTAAAATCAGTTTCAGTTTGGCGGCCTTGTAAGCGCGCCGTATGAGCGCCACGTATCGTTTTAGCGCTATGGCCTTGGCCGTAATGTTCGTTACCATCATCTATCGCTACATAAGTCGTATTTTGTTGAACGTAGCTTAATTTTTGTTTGTTCGATTCTTGCTCGTTAAACCAACTGTGTTGAACAACAATAATTCTCTCTTTACTGTCTTTGGCTGTTACGCCATTGTCTTGTTCAAGTAATAGTTTTAACCAGTCGTGAGTAAAACCATTTTGTCCTGCTTCCATTACCCAAACCTTTGCTTGGTTATTGTTTTGTTTGAGTGCAGATAACACGACTTGGTACATTTGTTTTACGGCTTTGTCGTGGTCGGCTAAGGCATCAAACCATGCACTGTTTTTTGCGCCAAATGCTTGGATCATTAATTCAGGTACTCGGTATTGTTTACCGCTTGTTCTTTCAGCTGTACCTTGTACCGCATAGGTTCTCGGCAATAAACTTTTGTAGTCTGGGTGGGCAAGTAGGCTACCTAATGCAGCTATCGCATGGACATCATCTAAATCACCCTTTATATCAAATTGGGCGAGTAGGGTGTCATGTTCTAAATCGAAATCTTGTCTTTGTTCGGCATAGCTGTTTGTTACTAAACCTATTAATAAAGCGATTGTTAGGCAGATTTTTTTCATAGTGTATCCATTTTTAAATTGGGCACTTCAAATTTCTGAGTCTTGATAGTGAGGTTTGTTGCTTGAATTTATTCTGTGTTTAAATTAAACATGTTGAATCTGATGTGCGTGAATCTTTTTTGACCTTATAAATAAAAAAACCGCCCAAACTGCAGGCGGCTGTCAACAAACTATTTAGACGTTTTATATAAGCGATTCGCTGTTAAATTTTTCAGCGTTTGGGTCTCGCCATTTCGCCAGCGTATTGTAGCCGACTTAATTTTATCTTCTTTACCTAAACCAAAGTGAACTATGTCTAAAAGGCTTTGTGCATGTACTTCACCTGCAGAGCCAATTCTTTGTTGGTATTTTTTACCAGAAGCCGTCTCAATAATGACTAATGCCGATACCGGATCTACATTATCTTTAGGGCTGTAATTTACGTCTATTAATAGGTAGTTATTGTCACCGTCTGTTTGATTGTCAAATAAGTACCAACGTCCTTCTTCTTCGCTACCACTTAATAAATCTAGTTGACCGTCTAAGTCAAAATCGAATAATTGTCCCATGTCACCGTGGCCAACATCAGTTGGCTCAATGGCACCATGACTAGTGAGAATATCGAATTTACCCTTACCAGTGTTCAATAGCATTAAATCAGCAATTCTTTCACTTAGGTGACCATATCGATAAACAAATAGGTCTTGCCAGCCATCGTTATTTACATCACCGCGGGCAACACCCCAGTTATTACCACCTAAAGGCAGATTCCACTTTTTAGTGGCATTAACAAATTTATCACCTTGGTTTACTAGTAAAACATCTTGTACGTTACGATTATTGGCTTTCCAATCGTAGCTCACATCAGATAAACCCGTTAGTGAGAAAGTCACTGTCCAATAAATATTTCGGTCACGTACCCACTCAGCTTGCCATTTACCATTGCCTAGATGACCTATATATAAACCGTTTACTTTTCTTTCTTCAGGCCAGCCTTGTGCGTCAGCTGCGCTAAACTCTATTTCGGACGGCGCTGTTTTCATTTCCTTAGGTAATTGAGTAGGTTGAAAACCTTTAGCTTTTACTATTTTTCGGGCTTTATTTTTACCTAAGAAAATTGCAAAACCGTCGTTGTATTGGCGGTAAGTTAAATTCATGTCCGACAATTTCACACTGCCATTGGCGTCAAAACTGACTAAAGTTGTGCCTTTTTCGCCGTCGTCTCGTATATCTAATCGTTTGGTTTCTGGATTAAAGTCGATAGATTTACGCGAAAGTTGATAATGCGTACGGCTGCCTGCAAAATATAAATCAACTAAACCATCATTATTAACATCAACATCGGTTGCTGCGTTATAGCCAACCTTATCAGTAAGGCCTTTAGGTAACATTTGTGCAGTTACGTCAGTAAAGGTGAAATCTCCATTGCCTTGCCATAAAGTGATTGGCGAAAAAACCACAACATCGTCAATATTGTCGTTGTTAAAGTCGGTTATTACGACGCGCTCGCCCTTAGCATGTTCAATGCCAGCAATTTGATTTTGGCTGAATGTACCGTCGCCATTATTCTTGTAAAATAATTGTCTAGGGCCATCGTATTTTGGTGTTTTTGCATTAAATAATGCAATATCTAAATCGCCATCTAAATCTAAATCAATCCAACGCGGTGAACGACCTCGAGCAGGAGTTAAAATACCTGCTTCTGGAGACGCGTTAGTAAATTTTTGGTTGTCGTTCTTTAGTAATATATAGGATGTTGGATTGGTGCCATTCGCGCCACCTTGTGCCACCATAATATCAAGATCGCCATCGTTGTCGTAATCACCAACCGCAGAGCCATGGAAGTCTAGCGAATGCTCAAATAAACGCTCTACTGTGACTGTACCGTCACCATTATTGGTTACTAATTGCGTCGGAACATGGTTATGGTTGTTTAGTACAAAGTCATAGTCGCCATCTGCATCTATGTCGCCTATAGACGGGCCACCGTATTTGTAAGTGACTTCAGTTTCAAAGTTTGCTTGTTTTGAAATGTTTGCGTATTTAGGCAACTCAACATCTGCTACATCTTCAAATCGTACTGAGTGAATTTTGATATCGGCACTACGGCGGATAAAGGTTAATTCTTTATTGCCTAAAGTTTCAAAGTCGACTAAAAAGCTGAGCTTGTGTTTACCTTTAAATGGAATGTTGGCGTTGTCTACAATCACTTTATTACCAGACAACAGGCTTAAATTTGCATAAGGTTTATCTATAGATACCTCTGCTATTAAGCGTTTAATGCTTGAACCCGTTACCGAGTAATTTGTTGTATAGTTTTCTTGATTAGTTAAGATTTTAACTTGATTAATCAATGATTGAGTTGACGCTGTGTTGGTTTTTGCAGCCACAGTAGGTGTATTTCCACAACCTGATATTAAAGCTGTGCTGCTGATACCTGCTAGCACAACGGCTAGCATGGTCGGATTTAGTTTCATTGTTATTAGCCTATTTTGTTAATGCCGATATTTTCGTCTTGCGCGATAGTGACTGGCCAACCAGCAAACTGGTTGTCTGTATTATTATCAGTTACATCAACTAGGAATTTGTAAGCGGATGTTGTGTAAGTTTTGTTTTGGGTATCAAATTCAATAAAACCAAAACCACTGCCTTTTTCATGCGCTTGGATGTAGCGATTACCTGATTTACCTACTTGCGGATTACCAACGGCATATACGTAAATTTTATTGCCGAAACTATCTAGGTATTCACCAGTTTGCTCTAAACCATGAGAAGGACGGTTTTTCATAGGTAAGCCCATTGCATCTGGTCGCCACCATCTTGGCCAACCTGCCGAAATAGCTGGAGTACAAAACGCCCAGTTACTGTCGCGTTGGTCATTTACACCATACTGAGAAAGTGTGCCTAAATGGGTATCACCACATATGTGTAGCGCTTTTGATTTACGCATGATTTCTATTGCGCGATTTCTTGCTGATGCAGGCCAACCGCTACTATCAAAATCATACTTTAAGTATCTATCTGGTAGTGGTTGATGGGTTGAAATTCCAGCAAATACGGTTTGGCTAAGCATGGCTTTAAGTGTATGACCACGCCAATCTTCAGCCCATTTTTCTAAGAAATCTTCTTGACGCTGACCTAATAAATGCAAGTTCTCTTTGTCAAATTTTGGATTGAAGAAATCAGGTGCCTCGTCATTACCTGTTACACCCACATCAATGTTTAATGTTTCAGGTCCACTTTTCCACTGTCTATCGGCGATAATGGCGAAACTGACTTTACCGTATACTAATTCAGTGTAGTAAACACTCATATTGCGTGCTGACGGAGTTGGGTCAACCGGATCCGGGTGATGTCCAGTATGCGTTTTGTGTACAACATTAACCAATTTGACTGGGCTAATGTAGCCCCCTGCGTTATCGGTGCGACCACTGCTGATTGCTTCATCACTCATAGCGATACCCGATTCACCCCATAAGTTCCCTTGGAGAATATCGTGATCATCTGGTAATACGACTGTCGGGGCGTTACGCATCGCTTCTCTAAATGCCCAACCAAATTGATAGTATTTACGTAAATAATTCAAGATAGATAGATCTGCAGGGGCGTAAATAACACCAAAACCACCGTGGTTTTCGTATATTTGGTCACCTGAAAAATACACCAAATCTGGATTCATATTTACAACATTATTTGCCACTGGCGCGTATGGAAAGCCATAGTCGTTTTGACAAGTTAATGCTGCCATACGTAAGTTACGTGTGCTTGGATTCGCTTTAATTAAGCCGCTGAAGGTATCAATCGTTGTGCTGCTGTCTTTGTGTTTTTCTTGATAAACAACGCGGTATTTGAAGTCGCTATTTTCTTGCCAGTTGTTAATGGTAAAAGTTGCAACCCAAGCATCAGTATCTAAACTGGCTTCTGCCACAGCTTGCCACTTCCCATCTTTCTCTATTTCTAACTGTAACTGTTGGTTATCTTCTTTACCAAGTGGGCCAGTCAGGGCTGACAGTTTTAAAATAAAACCTTTATCAGAGCGAGAATCGCTTAGGGTATACATACACCATAAGATAGGGCCAAATTTTTGAGCTTGGTTATCGCAAAATGCATCGCCACTAATTTGCCATTCGCTAAAGCGGAATTTACTGCCCGTGTCGGTTAATTTATCTTCCGAATTTAAACTAAAGTTGCTCACCACAGCTATATTGCCTGCAACTTCACTTGCCGGGTAGTAGTCAGTCACTGTGGCTAATAGGCTATTATTTAAATCAAAAGCTTTTGCTGTTAACGCATAAATGCCATTAGTCGGCGTACCAGATAAAACCACTTTTACTTTGCTATCTGAAGCTTTGTTTAGGTGTACACGCTTTTTACCTAAAGCGAGTTGGCCATTTACAACACCCGCATCTATACCTTCTTGTACAAAACAATTACTCTTAAATTCATTAATGTCGCTTTTCGCACCAATTCGAATACCAGCGCCACCATCAATTTGACCAGCTTGATATTTTTCTACTATGATAGAGCTCTCAAAGCTTTTGTCTAAATTAACAATTTGATGTTTTAATGCATGAATACTGCGATTGCCACCTTCAGAATCACATTCAGCCGCACCATTTTTAATGCTCCAGTTTTCCATTGGGTTTGCCCAATGTTCGCCACCAATAAAAATGCGGTCAAAACTGTTATGCCATTGGCTGCTAATCGATTCTTTCAGATAATTACTTTGGCTCTGAGATAATACTCCAGAACCTTGCTCGGAAATATTTGGAGTACAGCCAATAGCTGAAGTTGCGACACCTGCCATAGCAATTTTCAGCGCATCTCGACGTGATATTTGATAATTCATTACTTACCTCAGTGCAATTGAGTTAATTGTTTTGCTTGTTTTATTATTGATTTAAGGGTTTGCTTTGTTGCAAGCCATCTAGTTGGGCTGTAAAGTTTTCTAGCCTTTTAGATAAAACTTCTAGCGGTTCTTTATTTTGTTGTACTCTAATCGCAATTAAGTACCATAAATTTGAAAGGTCTTTTCCGGCTGCTAGTTCAATGAAAAGTTGCTGGAACTCTATCTCTGCCACTTTGTATTCACTGAGTTCTTGGTGCTTTAAGTGAAGATCCATTTGAGTCAGTAATAAGGCAAGACTTTTGTGTTGTGTACGACTGGCACTGACTTGTCCCGAAACAGCAAATTGTTCAATGCTTTGTTTGAAACTTTGCATGAGTTCTTCTACTGGCTTACTTAAAGGTTGGCAAACAAAGTTACCGCAATTACGTTTGCTTTCGATTAAGCCTTCTTTATACAAAATTAATAATACTTCTCTGATTGGACCTCTAGATACTTCAAATCTTTCAGCTAAGTCTTGCTCATTTAATTTTTCACCAGGGAGATAATCTCCAAATATTAATTCGCTTCTTAATATGTCTGCTATTTGCGACTGAATCGTACTGACTTTTCTATTTGATAGTTTCATGTTTTTCACCAAAGAGTACCAAAATTGCCAAACAATCTGATATTTTGTATTTTGTGTTAAGTATATTGTTAACAAAATAATTTGCTTTGTAAAGCGAATTGTCTAAAATGATTTGAATTATTGAGTCAAAATGATGTTTTAGTTGGGTTTTGTGAGTTTATTTGGTGTTTTCTTGGTTGTTGAGCTACGAATCCTACTCTAGTTACACCGCTAATTAACTTACAAAATCACTAAATGTGTTTGGTCTTTTATATGTGTGACAGAAATTAGGTGATCTAATGAAGATAAAAACAAAAATATTCACGACTGCTATGTCGGTTTTAGTTGGGGCTATAAGCCAAGTTGCAATCGCTGAAAAACAGCTAATAGCTTTGTCACCGGATGAATCTTTAGCGACCATGCAAATTCAAGATGGTTATAAAATGGAACTGGTTGCACATGAACCTATGGTTGAAGAACCAGTATTATTAAGTTTTGATGGCCAAGGTAGAATGTATGTAGCTGAAATGTTGACGTACATGCAGGACATTGATGGAACAGGACAAATGAAGCCTGTCAGTCGGATAAAACGTCTGGAAGATACTGATAACGATGGTGTTATGGATAAAGCCACAATATTCGCCGATGAGCTTTTATTACCCAGAATGATATTACCACTGCAAGACGGTAAGATTTTAGCGCGTGAAACCAACACTTTCGATTTGTTATTGTTGGAAGATTTAAACGGTGATGGTGTCGCGGATAAACGCACCACTGTTTATAAAGGTGGTAAACGTGGTGGTAATCTAGAGCATCAACCTAGTGGCTTAATCTGGGGAATAGACAACTGGTTGTATGTTACCTATACCAATCGCCGTTATAAAGTAGATGGTGATAAAGTTATTTCACAAAACATTCGCTATGGTGGAGGGCAGTGGGGCTTAGCGCAAGATGCAGTTGGCCGCTTTTATTATTCAGCTGCTGGTTCTGAAAAGCCAGCATTTAGTTTCCAATTTCCAAGTGTATATGGCGCAATTCCAATAGCTGGAGAAATCGCAAATGGCTTTAACGAAGTGTTTCCAATTGAAACCATACCCGATGTGCAAGGTGGAAAGCCAAGATTGCGAGATGACAATACGCTTAATCATTTTACTGGTGTCGCCGGTCAAAGCATTTATTTAGGAGATAAATTACCTGAGTTAAACGGCGATTATATTTTACCCGAGCCTGTCGGTAATTTAGTTAGGCGTGCTCAAATTCGCCGTGAAAATGGTTACTCGGTTATTTCTCACCCTTACCAAGCGCAGCAAAAAGAATTTATTGCTTCAACCGATTCGTCTTTTCGGCCGGTGTGGAGTGAAACAGGCCCTGACGGCACTTTGTATTTAGTTGATATGTATCGAGGTATCATTCAAGAAGGGAACTGGACAAAAGAAGGTTCATATTTACGATCTGTTATCGAAGAGTATGGCTTAGATAAAATTATTGGCGGTGGCCGTATTTATCGAGTAACCAAACCAGGTGTAAATTTGGGTGAAAAGCCAAATCTGTATGCTAAAACGCCTAACCAATTGGTTGAGTATTTAGCCCATGGAAATCATTGGTGGCGTATAAACGCTCAAAAATTACTGGTACTAAACAAAGAAAAATCAGCTATTCCCGCACTTAAACACATGCTGTTAGAGCATAGCAGCGCAACTGCTAGACTACATGCTTTATGGACACTTGAAGGTTTAGGTGTAGTTGAACTTGGCCTATTAACTAAAGCTTTTTCTGATAAAGATGAAAATGTACGAGCTGCAGCGGTTCGAATATCTGAACAATTGTTCTCTAATCAAGATCAAAGCATAATTAACATATGGCGAAAATTGCTTAACAGTGCCGACATTGAACTGGCTGAACAAATTCTTCTCTCTATTTATTATCTTGATGTCAGTGATTCAATTCGAGGTGAGTTTGTAACTCTTGCCAAAAATAAATTCGTAAATCACGAAGGTATCACTTCAATTGCGCAAGCAATGGATTACTTAATTAAAGGTGAGCGAGCTCAAGCTGAATTGGCTAAAGGCAATAAAGCATTTGCCGAATCTATGCAGCGCGGAAAGCAACATTTTTCCTCTTTGTGTGCTGATTGTCATGGAGAAGATGGAACAGGTACAGCGGCAGGGACTGGGTTAATTGCACCTTCTTTCGCTAACAATGCTAGGGTAAATGGTGATGTGTCTATTTTAGGCAGAATTGTATTGCAAGGCTTAGTTGGTGACATTGAAGGTAAAAACTATTTGGGGATGACTATGATGTCGCTTGCGTCAAACGACGATCAGTATATTGCAGATGTTCTCACTTATATTCGCAATAGTTTTGGCAACAAATCTGCAGCTGTAATGCCAGAACAAGTGGCAGAGATACGCAAATTAGAGAATCGAAAAACACCTTGGTCGGTCGATGAATTAAACCAAAAATTTGGACAAAAACTAACTAATAAAAAACAGTGGAAGTTTAGTTCAAGTCATAATGCAAAAAACTTTGAAGCTTTGGTCGATGGAAAAATGGATTGGCGCCGATGGACAAGTGACGCTAACCAAGCTATTGGTATGTGGCTACAAGTTGAATTACCGCAAACTTATCAAATAAGCCGCATAGATATGGATTGTCGTAAATTTAGTTGGCAGTGTGCTAAGGCGTTTGATTTAGAGCTTTCACTAGATGGTAAAAACTGGAGCAAAGTTGATAGCAGAATCAAGTTTGCTAACCATTATCAACTTCAGGCCTTAGGCCACAAAGCTAAGTTTATACGTTTTGTTTTAACCAATGGCAGCTCGCAACAACCTTGGTCGATGACAGAGTTAGATATTATTGCTAGCCCAATAAATTAGCTAACACCAGAACCCATGCAGCTAGACGCTGCCATGGGTTCTTTCGACTAAAGAAGCACTATTTATTAATCTATTTAGTTAAGGAGGGAGTAGAAATACCCATCTAATTTGCCAGCTATGAAAAATATTTTCAGGGAATGGTTCTGTGATGGTCGTATATACTTTACTGTTAACCAAACTCATGACATGCTTAAAGTCGTAGGATTCAAAAAATCGAATTAGCACTCTATGTTTAACATTAAAGACGTCGCCAAACTTGCCGGTGTTTCACCGGCCACAGTATCACGCGTACTCAATGACGCCGCAAAAGTTAGTGATAAAACACGTAAAAAAGTCGAAGATGCAGTTCAGCAACTTGGATTTGTACCGAATGCCAACGCCCGTGCTCTTGTTAAAAAATCAACTAAAACCATAGGTGTTGTGTTATCTGAATTAGCCGATCCTTTCTTTGCTATGATGGCGCACTCAATAGAGCTGGCTGCAAGTCGGAAAGGAATCAAAGTGCTGATTAGTACAGGTTCATCTGAGGCTGAAAAAGAGCGACAAGCCATTAATAATTTAAGATCAGAACGCTGTGACGCTATGATAGTGAACAGCAAAGCCTTAGATGATGAAAGTTTAATTACACTGGCAAATTCCATCTCAGGTTTTGTGTTAATTAATAAATTTATTCCAGCAATTAAATCACATTGTATTGGCTTTGATAACTTTAAAGGTGGTCAGCTTATGGCAGAATATATTGCCTCTCTGGGTCACCAAGACATTGCGGTTATTACTTCTGATAATCGTGCTCATGATGCTAATTTACGTATTTCGGGTATTAAACATGAAATGTCTAATCAGGGGTTAAGTTTGGCAGATAATGCCATTATCTGCGCCCAAAATGATTACGCAGGAGGACGTGCTGCACTTGCTCATTTACTTGATAACAAGATTCGCTTCACTGCGTTATTATGTTTTAACGATCAAATGGCATTGGGCGCAATTGCACAATTGAAAGCCTGTGGATTAAATGTACCTGATGATGTCTCGGTTATCGGATTTGATGATTTAATTTATGCCCAATATTGTTCACCTAAGCTAACTACGATTAAATACCCGATTGATATTATGGCTGAAAAAGCCACTGAAATGGCATTGGCACTCAGTCAGAAAAAAGAAACAAATTCACAAGGCTATCAATATCAACCGAGTTTAATTAGGCGGGCATCAACTCGGCCGGTTAATCCTAATAACAACAGTTAATTTACAGAGGTTTATTATGCCGACGATCAAAGAGGTTGCTCAAGCTGCTGGCGTATCTGCTGCTATTATCTCTCGTGTTATTAACAATAAACCTGGTGTGGGTGCAGATACGCGTGAAAAAGTTAAAAAAATTATTATCGATATGGGTTATTACCCAAACGCCAATGCGCAAGCAGTTAACGAAAAAGCTAAAAATGTAATTGGACTGATTATTCCTAACTTATTAAACCCATTTTTTGCTTCACTTGCGCACGGTATCGAAAAAGTGGCTAGCGAACACAAGGTACAATTAGTATTAAATTCATCTACATTCGATAAAAATAAAGAACTTGCCGCAATTGAAACCATGTTAGAACATAGGTACCAATCCATTGTTCTGCACAGTGTGGCGTTAGATGACGAAAGCTTAATTAAACTCGCCGACAAAATACCGGGTTTAGTCCTATTACATAGGTATATAAAGCCTTTAGCGCACCGATGTGTTTGGTTAAACGATGAGATGGGCGGGCAATTGATGGCCCAGCATTTAGTTGATCAAGGCCATAAACAAATCGCTGTCATATCGAGTCATTGCTGTACAGCAAGTGTTAATAATCGTATAGCCAGTGCGCTAGCGGTGTTGGAATATAATCAGATTAACCCCATCAATAGCCTGATTGAAATCAATGAGTCAACGATTGAGGGTGGGAGAGCTGCTGCTTGTAACTTACTTGCAAGTGGCCAAAAATTTACCGCTGTACTCTGTTTTAATGATGCTATGGCTTATGGTGCACAGGCGTTTATGCAAGAGCAAGGCATTACGATTCCCACAGAAATCTCCATCATAGGCTATAACAATTCTATGTTTTCGACGCTTAGTTCTCCGAATTTAACCACGATTAACTGTCCAATTGAATCAATGGCGATCAGAGCAAGTGAACTATCTTTAGCTTTGATTAAAATAGCTGAACGAGAAAATCAAGAGGTATTCAAACCTCAGCTAAATGAATTCTTTCCTGAACTCATTATACGCGATACGGTAACTAAGCTGATGTGATGGGGTATTGCTAATCAGACATAAATTTGGATCCCTGATTAGCCTTCTATATCTTACTCTTGCTTGCTTCTATTCTTGTCTGGCTGTTGTCGCGTTAATTCCCCAAAATAATATAAATTAAGCACTGAATGCATGGCTTAAGCTGAATCAATAAAAGCCAAAATAGATTCGTATAATCCCTGGATAAATGCCTCTTTAACCTTAGAAACGCTCTTTTAGAGCTAAATCAATATAACGTTTCTCCTTGTAGATTTGCCTGCCTGTATCAGCTATTTCAGATTGGACAGTTCATCATACGAGCTTTAATTTTTTAAAAAAATAAGTGAAATTAATTAAAATAAGTGTAAACCGATTTCATTTTGTATATTTAACTGTTAACAATAACTGTGGGTTTATATTTTTTTTTAAAAAAACCAAAAAATTAAGTTGTTGATATTATGTATTTTATTGGTGAAATGTTTAGTTTGATGTAAAAGGTTGATTAATTGTAAATAAATTTTACTTGATCAGTTTACTGTTTTCATTGATTATGTTGACAATTAACCAAATGGACTGGTTGTGATCCGCATAACAGCGGTGCTGTAAGAAATATGTGAATTATCCATTAGTCGTTAAGTTGATTGGCAACATTTCTTACATATCAATAAACAAAAAATATATAGGTTCAATGACATGAAAAAAAATGGAGTGAAAAACATAAACCGGATCGCCATCCTGGCGAGCTTAGGGTTTGTGACCGCAAGTGCGATATCCGCCCCAGTTAAAGTTGATATTAACTTAGACACCAAGCATGAAGTTAAAGGTGTATCGGACTTTAATCGAAAAAAACATATCACTGTTCACTCAGCCTTGACCGAGACAGATTGGCAGGGTGAAGCTGAGACCATGAATTACTTAATGAACGAACTTGATGTTTATTTTGGTCGTGATAACGGTATGGCATCTTGGATATTTAAAGCAACTGCACAAGATCCAGAAAACCCAGGAAAACCGCACATTGCCGATTTAACGAACTTTGGTCAATGGCACAAAGAAAACATGTACGATAATTTACCGGAATCGGTTCGTGCATATGAAGCGCGTAGTGACGAAATGATTATGGGTATCACGCCGCATGGCCCTTTCCCAACACAATCGTATTGGCCAAAAGATTTAGCGGGTAAAGATGATGATGCAGGTCAATATGTTTTAAGACGAATTGATCATGGCGCAGAGTGGGTTGGTGAATATATCGATCAATTCTTCCGTAAAGACGGCGAAACAAGCGGTGTGTTAATGCCAAAATATTGGGAAGTGATTAACGAACCCGATATGGATATTAACGTAGGCCGAACTTTTGTGATGTCGAGTTTTGAGCAACTCTTTGAATACCACAATTTAGTCGCTCAAGAAATTAAAGCAAAACTACCGGAAGGCCAACGCCCACTCGTCGGCGGCATGACATGGGGTTTACACGATTTAGAAAAGCCTGATTTGTCTGAGCGATTCCCAACACAAGAAAGAGCAGTTCGTAATCGATACTCCTATGAACCAGGAGAACTAGAAGACTTTTTACAAAACGTAACCAGTTCAGAATACTGGGCAACGCAAGATGATGCCTATTTCCAGTGGGATGCGATCTGGAAAGGATTTATGGATGCTTCTGGTGAAAACATGGATTTTTACTCACTGCATTTGTATGACTGGGCGCACTTAGGTGACAACCCACGTCAAGGTAGTACATTCCGTCGCGGTATGAAAACCGAAGCGATTTTAGATATGGTTGAATGGTATGACGCACAAGTTAATGGTGCTGACAATCTTAAACCTTGGGTGATTTCAGAATATGGCGCGATTGCATCTAAACATGGCAAACTAGAATTTTTAGCTAACGATTATCGCTATTCAGATTGGTTACACTTAAGAACGTTTAACCAAATGTTTATGCAAATATTAAGACGTCCAGCTCAAGTCGTAAAATCAATGCCATTTGCACCAATTAAAGGTAAATGGGGACTGTTGACGGGGCCTGATGGCGAAGCTATCCGCTATGAAGCGGCATTAATGCATACTGACGAAGCATTATCTGAAGATTATGATGACGCCGAGTGGTATGTAACGGATAAAATTCAATGGTATGAATTATGGTCTGACGTAAAAGGTACGCGTGTTGATACGCATTCGAGCGATCCAGATGTGCAAGTAGACGCTTATGTAGACGGTAATCACACCTATCTGATTCTAAATAACTTGGAATGGTACGATATTCCAGTTGATTTAGCATTTATGGGCGCCAATGGTAACACAGTTAAAAGTGTTAAAATTAAGCACTCATACTTAGCCGAAGGCTTAAGCCCGACTAACTTAGGTCGTCCAATTTTAGCGCAGGCGACACTGACTCATTTACCAGAATCTGTGACGTTAGAGCCAGGCTCGACCATCATCTTAGATGTTGAATATAATGACGATGTCTCAATCACTTCAACCATGCAAGAGAAAAAATACTATGGTGAGAGTTTATCCGGTGCTGGTAAAGGCTTAGCCGCAAAAGGCCAAGTACACAGAATTACGGGTAATACCATGACAGGTAATATTAATGGGGTTGTTGTGCCGACTAATGGTGAAGCCACATTAAGAATTGCAGCTGAATTTTATCCTTTCCATGCAGCCAAACCTAACAATAATACCTTTACAATTAACGGTCATACCTTAGCAGTACCAACTCAAGTTAACCCAAATGCGAGTGGTGTTATGACAGAGCACTACGATTATATGGGACCAGAAGTGGATGAGGGCAGTGTTTCATTAAACTTAATTGAAATTCCGGTACCGTTAGACTACTTACAAGAAAACAATGTGATCACAGCGTCGGTTGCCTCTGCTCGTACATTTACGGCGATTAGTTTATCGACTTGGGAAACAGAGCAAGCGATCCCAAGAAGCCAAGTTCAAGCATGTGACCCTTGTATTACGGCAAGTGATTTAACTATCTCTGGTGAAAGTGAAGTTTTATATAAAAATACCATTGCATTAACGGCGACAGTTTTACCTGCCAACACCAGCAATAAATCCGTACATTGGACAAGCTCAAATGTCTTAGTTGCAGCTGTTGACCAAAATGGTTTAGTTACCGGTACAGGACCGGGCACAGCGACGATTACAGCAAGTACAGAAGAAGGCGTGTTAATCACAGACCATGTTGTTAACGTAACAACGGTACAGCCAACCCATGTTGAACTTGACATTAGTAGTGCAACCTTAGCGTTAAACGAAACACTGGCGTTAAGTGTTCAAATTGAACCGTTAAACGCGACGATTAAAAAAGTAATTTGGTCATCATCAAATGAAGCGGTTGCAACCGTAGATAGTAAAGGGGTTGTGACTGCAGTGGGTGCGGGCTTAGCAGACATTACCGTTAAGACAGTAGATGGTGATGTCAGCGATGTTGCTAGCATAGAAGTAACGACTATTGCTGTTTCTTCGATTGAAATGACCTCAAACGCGGTAATTGTTTTACCAGGCAGCTACCAAGCACAAGCTAACCTTATCCCTGCGAATGCAACGGATAGCAAAATTACCTGGAAAACAGACAACTACACAATTGCCACAGTGGATGTGAATGGTTTAATTACGGGTGCATCTCCAGGTGCGACGACTATCACAGCGACGACAAACGATGGTGGTTTTCAAGCCAGTATTATCGTTAACGTGATGGAATCTGAATCGGTTCCAACATCAGGTTTTGTTATTGAAGCTGAGACATTAACTGACACAGGCGGCGCATTTGCTGGTTTCGATAGCAGTGCGGTTGGTATCAACAATAACCAAACGGGTGATTGGGCTGAATATCAAGTGAATTTCGCGCAAGCGGGTGTTTATCGCTTAGTATTAGATGCAGGTACACCAACTGCCGCAGTCAATGGTGCTGAAGTCTTTGTAAACGGTGAATCAGCAGGCAGTGGCGACGTTGCCACGACAGGCGATTGGGACCTAATGCAAAGTAACGTGATTAGTAATAACTTAGTGATTGCGACAGCGGGTACGCATACGATTCGAATTGAAAGTATTGGTGCAGATGCTAAATGGCAGTGGAATGCAGATAAAATGACTTTCATTTTAATTAGCACTTTATCACCAGATCTTGCACCAAGTATTGAACAGCCGGCAGAGCCAGAAGTGCCTGAAGGACCAGCAACGGGTTCATTAGCGTTAGATGATAATAGTAAATATTTAACGACGGAATATGTAGTTGGTGAAAGTCTAACCGTAACTGCTAACTATGATGCGGGTGTTAATCAAACGGTTAGTTCAGGACAAGGTGGTGTTAAGTTTTTCTTACGAGAAATGACGTCAACTTGGGGCTTGGTAAATGATGTATTAGCTTATGACGCAAGCGCAATCGGTGAAGTATCAGGCACAGCAACAGCTACACTGTCGCTGGTTGATTTAACTCCGTCAGCAGATTTACCAGCAGGTAATTTTTACTTCTTATTTGCGGCATTCGATTCAACGGATGGCGAAACTTATAAAATTGCCGGTGTTAGCCCAATTAAGGTTGTTACCGAATTAACACCAGAAGAGCCAACAGATCCAGAAGAACCGACAGAGCCAGAAGTCCCATCAGAGCCGTCAATAAGTTTAGATAACGTTAGTAAACATTTAAACACAGTGTATGGCAAAGGGAGTTCAATGGACCTAAGCATTGGATTTAATGCGGGTACAGGAAATACGGTAGTAGAAAGTTCATTTGGTGGCGTGACGAGTGGTTTAATCGTTATCTTACAAGAGTTACGTGCGGATGGTTCGCAAGTTAAACGTGTCGTTTCAGGTGAATCCAGTGTGATAAATCAGCAAAATGGCATGGTTAATCTGAGTATGCCTTTAGTGCATCCGACTCAAGGTGCGTTACCAACCTCAGCCGAATTAAACGAAGGCCATTATTATAACTTAACGGCTCGTTTTAAATCATCAGATGGCAGTACGCAAATCTTAGCCAGTGTTTCTCCAATTATGATTGGTGAAACGACGATTGAGCCAGAAGAGCCTGAGCAACCGACTGAGCCAGAAGAGCCAGCTACACCAGAAGAACCTGTTGATTCTAATGATCTAGTTGATGGCGCTTCATTTACTATTCAAGCTGAAGCATTTGATGAAACAGGTGGCCGAGTTGCTGGTGTAACAGTGGGTGAAAGAGGTACACCTACAGACCGTCGTACTGTTACCGACAGTAATCAAAATGGTGATTGGGTAGATTATTACATCGACTTTCCAACAAGTGGTTTCTACCGTATAGAAATGGTCGCTTCAAGTTCGAATGCTAATTCACAAGCTGCGTTATATATTGATGCTGAACGTATAAAAGAAGTTCCAGTATTCACTGGTAACCAGGGCGTATTTGACAGTTTTGAATTAACTGATGCGACTTATATCACTGCTGGTACTCACACCGTTAGAATTGAAGCAACAACGGCTGGCGGTAATGGTTGGATGTGGTTTGGTGATACAGTGACATTTACTGAGTTAGTGGAAGAGCAAGCTGAAATAACGGTTGAACCTTCAATTAGTCTTGATGATGCAAGTTTGTATACATCAACTAATTACATTGTTGGTGGTCAATTAAATGTAACAACTTACTTTGAAGCGGGTTCAGATAATTTAGTCACAGATCAATTCTCAGGTATGCAATATCAACTTGTTGAAATGACTTCAGGTAACCAGATCGTTAATGAAGTAACTGTCACTGATACTAGCATTATTGAAATGCAAAATGGTATTTCGACAGCGAGTATCTCATTAACTGGTTTAACTGCATCAGACAAACTGGCTGCTGGTAACTATTACGTACTGACTGCACGCTTTGGTACGACAGCTAATGGTGTACAAAGTCTACAAACAAATTCGCCAATAACGATTGAAGGTGATTTCGATTTAGATGGAATTGCCGACTCATCAGACCCTGATGACGACAACGATGGTGTTGATGACGCGATTGACGACTTTCCAAATGATCCTGTTTACGGCGTATTAGGTGATTTCGATGGTGATAATGACGTTGACCGTAAAGATATTGCTTATTTTGTTCGTGCTATGCGTAACCCTGAAATGCACAGACCAGAATTTGACTTTAATGGTGACGGCAGAGTTCACAGAAGTGATGTCAGTAAATTAAGAAGCTTATGTACACGTAGTCGTTGTGCTGAATAATAGATTAGGAATAGTAAAATGAAAAAATTATATATGTTGTCAATGTTAAGCCTGTTTAGTTTCCAAAGTAACGCAGGGTTAATGCTAGATTCCGATGCCAGTACTTACGAGATTGGTGACACCATTAATATTAATTTAAGTTATGATGCTGGTGTACCTTTGGGTGGCTTGCTAGATATGAACTTTGATGCCTTAACTTATTTTACCTTCTCAGAAGATACAGCAAGTTTTGATATTGAGTCACTTCCTGCACAATACGCAAATGCTGACCCATTTGCCTTTACTGACTATGATGCGATTTTTGATGAGTGGACTTATAGTTTAAGTACTTATGGCTTAGAAGCCCCTTTTGCTGCGACAGACACTGTTCTTGATTTAGGCACATTAAGTTTTATTGCTAATGATCTTGGCAGTTTTAGTTTTAATGTTTCTGAGTTCGGTTTATATGACTGGTATGGCTTTGAGGAGACAGAGTTTAGCCTTAGTCATTCAGTTAACATTGTCGCAAGTGAAGTGCCTGAGCCATCAACGCTCGCTATATTTGGTCTTGCTTTAGCAGGCTTAGCTAGGTCTCGCCAAAAAGCTTAAGCGACTTTTATTATGTGATGACAAATGAGCTAAAAATCGATATGAGCCTGAAATAAAGTTCAATTCGATTTGCTAAATCACTTTTTTGACTAAAAAATAAAAATCCGATGGATATTATTCATCGGATTTTTTTATAGCAAGTTACCAGTCTAAATTCTACTGGGTAATCTGTCTGTAATTTAATATTAACTCATATCTTTGCTAACCCGTAAAAATATGAATAGCTAAAAACCACCTTGCGCTTCATTTAAATCACAATTGCCTGTGTTAAAACTATTGTTTGGATCTTGCTCCCACTGACGGACAGTAAATGGCGAATCTTCTTGGCGAACAATACATTTCCATGAAACTTGAGTGTTTTTCGGTAAACTAATTACCCCTCGCCAATTAGGGTAGTTAGTTGAATTCAACTTAACTGCATCGGTTGTATTCCAGCTACCGATTTGGCTGATACTGCCTACAACATAAACACTGTCACCAATGTTGGTATTACCGCTTTGACAACTGAATTCAACAGGGCATGTGCCACCAGATACGACTTCTTCTTTCACAGACAAGCCTTCACAGTTAGCAACGTCTGGATCAAAAGTAATGGTATAAGTTGTATTTGCATTCACAGTGAAATCTGCAGTTGGACAGTTGTTGTCCCAGCTAGTGTTTGAATCACGAACTTTAAAGCGAGGCCCACCATTCGCATCTCCTGCATCGAAAGATTTAGTGATCTTATAGACGCTTCCTTCTTGAGTCATTTCATCTGCACCCCAGTTATTAGCAGTGCCGCTAAAATACCAAGTCGATGGAGGTGGAGGAGTACCGCCGCCTAACCACATACGAGCTGAGCGTGCAGGAATAGTGATACTTTGACTTGAGCCATTAATAGTTAAATTACTACCAGAAATTTGGTCTGTATAGCTACCAATATTTAACCCTGTTGTGCTAATAGAGTGGCTTACTGCATTGCCACATTTATTGATACCCACTAAGCCTGCATTACCGCGGCGGAAGTAAATGGCGCATGCATCAGACGACAAAATTTCCATTGTTGTGCCTTGCACTGTGTTGTGGAAATTAACCATGCTAGTTAAGTCGTTATTTTTGTATGCATCTACCCAGCGAGCATTAAATTTGGTGGTTTCGTTATTATCTGTATAAACCAATGGAACCCCGCCATCACGCCCCAGAATGTAAGCATAGGCTAACTTTTCATCAGTTTCGGAGAACAAAAAACCATTGAATCCATCATTTTGTGGCATGTCGTGTGTAATAACAAAAGTTACAGCTCTGTCGTTTGGTAATGTATTGGGTTGAGATAAAGCGTTAAAGCTGCCGCCCGGATCTAACGCGTGGTCAATTTCATTGAATAAACGGAAATCGTATGCTCCCATGCGCACATCTGTATTATCTAAATAGGGTTGTAAATAAGTGCTGTCGTCTGCGTTACTGTGCGAAATAATTTCAGAGAATACATGGATTCCATCTAATACATCTGAATTAAATACCCAGTTTAAATGTTCCCATTTCATATGTTTAACTGCATCAATACGGAAGCCATCAACTCCCAAAGCTTTTAATGCTTCTAAGTAAGCAATTTGATTGGTGCGTATCCAATCGCCAGTACCATCAGTTGCTTCTCCGCGTAAATCGGGTAGGCCAACATCGGGTGCAGCGCCGCATAATCGATTCCAAGTTGAATCCCACCAGTTTCCCCAATCTGAAATGCAATTTGCATTGGCACCATCGTGAAAATCACCCGGCCCAAACAAGCCGCTGGATAAATCGCCGTATAACTTATTAGCGTTATACTCTGAGGTGTTTACATTAAATCCTGGGTATTCCTCTTGTCCTTTAGCCATACCCATATTGGCCATATGGTTAAAAATCACATCAACATATAAGTTAACGCCTCGCGCTTCTAATGCGTTGCTCATGTCTATAAAATCTTGCTTATTACCTAATGGGCCTAATAAAATTCGATAGTCTAGTGGCTGGTAACGTGCCCACCAAGCACTATTCGGGTTGGATAAATAGGGAGGCGATACTAAAACTGATTTATAACCCAAGCTAGCAATTTCATCTGCTCGCTCAGTAACAGAGTCGTACTGCCAGTTAAAGGCATGTAGCATTACATCAGCTTGCGCTGTGTTTGAATAAGTAGTTGATAAAACGGCTGCGGCAAGTGCCCCCTTAGTCGCAAGTTTAATTTTTTTGTTCATTTTTTTTCCCTTTTTTTATTATGTATTAGTGTATTCTTAAAGTTAATTAAAACATTTTTGTAACATTTAAGTTGCATTTATTAATACCGAATTAACGGATGGATTGGCAACTTGAATACGTATGCAAAGTGAACATAAATTCATCTATTTAGATTAAAAAGCTTGTTATTTGGTATTTGTTTTGATTTTAAGTGGTTGAAATTAATAGTTTATTTATTGTGAATGGCTAGATGAAATTTATTTGTAGAATTAAATTCTGTCAGTAGCTCTGCTTGAGTAGGCATATGCCGAGCATGATTATGAATAAACCTGAAGGGATAGCTCGCTCTTAGAGTTAGGCAAAATGTTGAGATTAAAAACTAGTTAATCTTTCCCGACCCCAAATCATTCTAATACCTGACATTTTTAGATGATATTTAAGGGATATCTCTAACTCTAACCCCATTTATTAAACTGTTTAATGTAAACAATAATTAATTTGTTGTAATCAATTTTATAATTTTATTGTTTCAAATCAGCACTTTATATTTATGTTTACTTGTAGTTAACCAGATGTTGTTGTTATTTTGATCAAATTATTCTAGTCTAATTGTGCAAAGTATCAGATCAATAGATTCACAATATTGATCGGAGACAGGGTCGATATTGGGTAAATAAATATCGCCCTGTTTTTTTGTTTTATTGAATATTGTTATCAATTAACAAAGTGTTTTGCTGCGCGATTGTTGACAAGCTGCTGCTTGTTTTAAACAAGGTTAATCGCGTGTAAGAAAAACTTACATCACATAATAAAAAATTGGAGAATAAAATGTTTAAAACTAAACGCTCTCTGTTGAACTCAAGTATTGCAATTTCATTTGCGCTACTTGGCGTGCACGCACAAGCAGAGACACTAGTGTTACAAGCAGAATCGTTTGCCAACTCAGGCGGCACATATAGTGATGGGCAACCAAACCCTGTCACTATTTATAATGTAAACGGTCAAGGCGCGATTAATTTCGTTAATGCTGGCGACTATGTTGATTACAATATCAATGCCCTGGGGGGGGAATACGATATTGAATATTTTGTTGGGACCAGTGTTTCATCTGGACCCAATATAGAAGTGCTTGTTAATGTAAATGGTACATGGCAAAGTCAAGGCTCGGTTGCTGTTCCTTATGGTAGCTGGGATGACTTTCAATCACTCACGCCATCTCATACAGTGTCATTACCAGTGGGTACTTCGACTGTTCGCTTGTTGGCGGTAGGCTCAACTTGGCAATGGAACTTAGAATCATTTAGGTTAACTCAAGTTTCATCCGTTGAACCTGTTGGTGATGCAGATAATGACGGCGTCTATGATAATCAAGATTTATGCCCTAATACCCCATCAGGTGTCACAGTTGACAATAATGGTTGTCAAATTAATGGAGGCACAGATCCGGTTGGAGAATCCTTTGTCATCCAGATGGAAGCTTTTGATTCAACTGGTAGTGATGATTCAAGAGCACAAGGTGTGGTTATTGGTGAGCGTGGCTACCCACAAGACAAGCATACGGTTGTTGATAGTGTCCAAACTACTGATTGGGTGGATTATAGTATTAATTTCCCATCTTCTGGCAACTACAGCATATCTATGTTGGCATCAGGGCAAACCTCGCATGCAACCGCCGTATTATTTATTGATGGCACTGAAATTAATGAAGTACCAGTTCATACAGGTAATCAAGCCGATTTTGAAGATTTTCAACTAACTAGTTCTGTATATGTTGCAGCTGGCACCCATACTGTACGAGTTCAGGCGCAAAGCTCTACTGGCGAGTTTAGTTGGTTATGGTTTGGTGATACATTAACTTTCACTAACTTAGACGGTGACGATGGTAGTGATGGGGGCAATGGCTCGCCTACACAAGATGCGGATAACGATGGTGTGTTGGATAGCTCAGATTCTTGTCCAAATACGCCTATAGGTGAACCTGCAGATGTGACTGGCTGTAGTGCATCGCAATTAGATGATGACAATGATGGTGTTTCAAATAATGTCGATCAATGTCCTAATACAGTTGCTGGTACAGAGGTAGGCGCTGATGGCTGTGAAGTTATTATTGATAACGACACAGATAATGATGGTGTTTTAAATAATGTCGACCAGTGCCCAAATACGCCACCAGGCGCAACTGTAGACTCAAATGGATGTGAAGTAACATTTGCTGATACAGATAATGACGGCATAGAAGATTCGCAAGATTTTTGCCCGAACACACCAGCAGGTGAAGCGGTCAATAATTCAGGTTGTGGTGAGTCGCAATTAGATGCCGATAATGATGGCGTTACAAACAATATAGACCAATGTCCAAATACACCAGCGGGTACACAAGTTGATGCGTCAGGTTGTGAGATCGACAATGGTGGTGAGCCAGGTGATAGTTATTATCACAATGGTCAAGGTTTATTGTTTGGTCGTGTAGATGGCGCAACTAACTTTGTAGGTGAAGAAGGCTATGTTGCCAACCCTGATAACTATGATGTGACAACCGATTTACTCGAGACCGATGATGACATTAGAGGAAACTCTACTGAAGTATTCCGTGGTGAGATTTATGACGCAGATGGTCATATTTCTTTCTATGAACATATAGATGATAGCGTTCGTCTATATATCGACGGTCAACTCGTGCTTTCAAATGATAGCTGGGAAAACTCGTCTCAAACTCCAGATTTAAGCCTCACACCTGGTTGGCATAATTTTGAGTTAAGACTTGGTAACGCCGACGGTGGCAGTGGTGCTGTGAGTGGCATCGGTTTTGGTATAGATGTTGACGGTGGCACAAACTTTGTTCACCCAAGTAATTTAAGCCCTAGTATGTTTAGATCGAGCGGCCAAGTTGTGGTTGATCCAATTTTACCACCACCAGGCGGAATTTATATTCAGCTAGAAGACTTTGACGAAACAGGTACTGTTGGCCGAGTCGCGAGCGATCCAAACGATGGCTTTGTTAAAGGTGATTCAAACGTTGGTTGGGTTACCAATGGAGATTGGGGTAAATACCACAATGTATTTTTAGAAGCTGGTACATATAGAGCATTCATTACTGTATCAACACCTGCGGGTGGTAGTTATGGTGCACGTGTTGATATAGACGGCGAACCTTTTGCTTGGGGATATTTTGATAGCACAGGTGGCTGGGATATCGCAGCAGAATATGAGTTGTATGGTGGTGATTTAGTCGTAGAAAGCACTGGTAACCATACGCTGCATATTGAAGCTGTTGGTGGGTCAGATTGGCAGTGGAGTGGCGACTTAGTGCGTTTAGCTAAAGTGAACGACAGTACAGTCAAACAACCTCGTGTCTACAATCCAAACGAACATCTTGTTGCTGAAATCGAAGGGCCTGCAACTGGTTTACAATATTTAAAAACACCAGTGGAAATTCCATTAGCCAATAAGGTATTAAAATCTGACGTTTGGTATACCTACCCGCAAAACCGAAACCTAGTCGTTGACGGTGACACACCATACGCTGACTTTGGCGCAACGGGTGCCTTCTGGGGACATCCACCTGAACACGATTTCTACGATGATACTGTGATCATGGATTGGGCGGTTAATGTCGTTGATGATTTCCAAAGTGAAGGGTTTGAATATACTGCACGCGGTGAATTCGACTGGGGTTATGGCTGGTTTACTGAGTTTACGACTAATCCGCAGCCACATTATGTTCAAACCTTGGATGGCCGTAATGTACGTATGACATTCATGGGCTATTTAAGCCATGACGGTTATAACAACAATTGGTTAAGTAATCACAGCCCAGCGTTTGTACCTTTCATGAAGTCACAGGTTGATCAAATCTTAAAAGCGAACCCGGATAAGTTGATGTTTGATACACAAACTAACTCAACACGTTCAACTGATATGCGTGACTTTGGTGGGGATTTCTCTCCTTATGCGATGGAAAATTTCCGAGTTTGGTTGTCGAAGAAATACAGCTATGCAGAACTAAGCGCTATGGGTATTAACGATATTACTACCTTTGACTATAAGCAGCACTTACTGGATGCAGGTGTAACTCATACATCATGGTCAAATGCAGGAGATAGACTCGAAGGCAATATTCCAATGCTTGAAGATTTTATCTACTTTAATCGTGACGTTTGGAACCAAAAATTTGCTGAAGTATTAGATTACATTCGCCAGCAAAGACCTAATATTGAAATCGGTGCCAGTACACACCTATTTGAATCACGTGGCTATGTATTTAATGAGAATATTACCTTCTTATCGGGAGAGCTTAATTTAGGTGCAAGAACCAGTATTTCAGAATTACCAACTAATATTCTTGTACACTTAAAAGGTGCGCAAGCAGTTGATAAAACCTTGGCTTACTTCCCATATCCGTGGGAGTTTGATGAATTACGTCTACAAAATGCGCCTAGATTTGGTCGTGGTTGGGTTGCTCAAGCTTATGCTTATGGTGGCTTATTCTCTATTCCTGCTAATGTGTGGGTAGGTGGTGAAGTATTTACTTGGTCACCTGGTGCTGATAACTATCGCGATATCTATCAATTTGTCCGTGCACAAGCTAACTTATTCGATGGTTATACCTCATACGCGAAAGCTGGTTATGTTCACGCTATGTTCTCATCAATGAAAGCTGGTTTTATTGATGGTGGCAACCAAGTTCAATCAAGCGTGAAAATTTTAACTGAAGATAATATCAATTTTGACATGTTAGTGTTTGGTGATGCGGGATATCCTGTTGTACCACGCCAGGCTGATTTTGATAAATTTGAGCATATTTTCTACGACGGTGATCTAAACTACTTAACGACTGAGCAAAAAGCAGTATTGGATGCACAAGGTAGTAAGGTTCGTCACATTGGTCAACGCGGTTCTTTAGCTGGTTTACAGATTAATGTAAGCATTAATGGTAGTGTATCTAACGAAACTGTGTCTGCTGTATCTCGTATTCATGAAACAGACTCAACGGCACCTTATGTAGTACACCTGATTAATCGTCCGTTTGCGGGTGGGGTAACACCAATACTGAACAATGTTGAAGTGGCAATTCCTGCAAGCTATTTTCCTGAAGGAGTAACCTCAGCGAAATTACACTTACCAGATGGAACAAGTTCAACCGTCGCGGTTTCGACCAATGCGAATGGCGATGCTGTTGTATCTGTTAGTAATCTTGAAGTTTGGGGTATTTTAGAATTAGCTCACTAATTCTTTAAGATTCCATTTAATCTAAGGGCTTACGCTATAGCCGTAAGCCTTTTTCTCAACTAAAGAGCAACCCCCCGCTAGATTCAAGCCAAAAAATAAGTTTATTTATAGGTTAAAATAAAAATTTAAACTAGCCTGTAATAAATTGACTTGTCCAACCACTAACTAGTCATAACATAATTTAGGATATTACTTTTTTATGGGAAGTGACTTTTATCTACAATTCATTTTACCTTTTGCTGGCATTATCATAAAAATTTGTCGGGCCTATACTAACAGCCAAGAAGATTTTGAAGATTATTATCAAGAGGTGTGTTTACAAATATGGCGTAGCAAAGACAATTTTAATCAGCAGTGTCAATGGTCTACTTGGATTTATCGAATATCGCTAAATGTTTGTTTAACTTATCTAAAGCAAAGTAATAAGGGTGATAAGCATATTGTTTCGGACAGCTTGCCTGATGAAGTTATCGACGACAGCAAAGCATTTGTTAGCGATGAAATTAATGTGCTGTACAACGCGATTAAACATCTTTCGGAAACCGACAGAGCGGTTATTTTGCTTTATTTGGAAGAAAAAACCTACACCGAAATTGCCGATATTATTGGTAGTAATAGCAACAATATAGGTGTTCGCATTACTCGAATTAAAAGTCGATTACATCAGTTTATAAATCAAGCGGGTTAAGTGAGAGAGAAAATAATGAGTAAGTCTATTGAAGCTATGTGGAAAGATGGGTTTATTAAGGAGACACAACTAGTTGCCCCTAAAATAAACGACTTGTATAACCGTAAATCACAAAATATTGTTGATAAGCTACAACATATGTTTGCGTTAAACATTAAAGCGATTATTGTGGGTAGTCTGTTGATGTTGCTGATGTTTAGTTTAATCGGCGCGCCTTGGTTAGGTGTTTATATATGCGTTTTATTGATACCTTTAGTGATAATTGCCAAAAAAGAACTGAGAAAATCGCTGCAATTGTCTAAGGGGCTGAGTAGCTACGATTACATAATGAGTTTTAACACTTGGTTACAAGATTCAATTGCCGTGTATGGCCGTTATTATCGTGTATTTTACCCTATGTTGTTTATCGGCATGGCGGTGCAGGGTATTGTGAGTGAGGCGGGCAGAAAAATGATTGGTCTTCTGGTTTCAGCTTGGCCAACCGATTTCCTAATTTTGGGGGTACCTTATTATTTACTTTTAACTATAGCGTTGATAATCCTAGTTGTTGCTCGGAGTGCAGATGCGTTATACAAGCTTGATTTAAATATTGTATATGGTCGCCAGTTTAAGAAGTTGGACGAATTGATTGCCGACATGCAGTCGCTACGTAAAACTTAACTAACTTCATTGAATTAGCTAATTTCTTATCCAGAGTTAAGATTAAGTAATAATGGTACAGGGTAAAATCATACTTGAATGTTTTTTATTCAATTTAGTATGTCGAGTAATAATTTCAGTAAAAACGCAGCGAGTATATCCATATATGCTTGGATATCCGTCCTGAAAAATACATTTAGATATAAAATTTCACTCGAACTTAAATACTAGAGCTATAAGAATAAGTATGAATTTGCCCTGAATAATGACAAAACATCAACTTAGAAAATTTACCTGATGTTAAACAAACAGGTGATCACCCGTTGTTATTGCCTGCTAAAGCATCGAGTGGTCGATGGACAACAGATATCTGGTCCAGAAATGACGGCTTTATTGCAAACGTTGGCATAAGAATTAATTTCTCTGACGGCTCGGATTAAAGTTAGCTTTATCTTAAATTACACCAGATTTACATTTTCAGGTAACAGGCCTCGCAATGTGGCTTGTTATATAAGCTTGTAGGCGCCAGTGCTTAAACTGTTATCTAGGTGTAGATTAAATCATAATGCACTAAAAAACGTATATGAGACCAATCCCTACCTCTGTTTCATAATTACTTCTGGAAATTGGACTGTTTCTGACTGGACCACTGAAATATTCAAACAGGGCTTCGCCAAATATCTGCCAATTTTTGTTAATCTTGTGTCTGTAATTATAGTCAATACCAAATGAACGTAATCCCCCACTTAAATGAGTCTCAACCAAACTTGATGCAGCAGACTGCTTAGGGTTTATGCCAAAACCTTTGTTGGCATATTCGCTATCATGAAAAACCGCAACTAAATTAATTTCTGATCCTGTACCATCTGATTGTGATCCAAAGCGACGACCAATCCCAAATAGCCCTAAATTTCCTTCATCTCCTATGACCAATCGACTAACTAGCCAATATCGCCAATCGGAAGTAAAAGAGCGACGTGCTTGTAACACTAGTTCAAAGCCTTCTTCTTGATCACCCAAACCATCAAGTCGCCCATCGTCTGAATCGGTTTCAGCTCTACCTTCCTCAAAGCCGACCAAAGCATCTAATAACCAGCTATCAGCACGCAGACCTCGCCAGCCAAATGCTTCTCCTGCAAAGTAATATATATTGTCACCATCGCGCCATTGCACCGCGCCTGCAGGTTGGATTTCTAATCCAAATTCGTCAGAGCCTTCGTAAGCCGACTCATATTCAACACCTAATCCTAAGCCGAATGCCCATCCGTTTTTCCCATCAGTAAAATCATCTACTGATGGTAAAGGTACTAAAACTGATTTGTTAACCTGTGCTGCAGCTGTATTTAACAAGCAAAACTGTATGCTCAATACGAAATATAAGCTTGCAATTATTTTCATTGGTTTTCCTTAAAAAACAAAAATGTTGAATGTGTTAGTAATTAATACAAATGTAGTATACGAATAAGTGAAGTCAAAGGATCAAGCGTTTGTCAGCCAAAAACTAAACCGTTAGAAGCCGTTCAGTGGTTCGAGTTGTTCCTTTTTCCATGATGATTCAATAATATTTTATTGTCATTCAACATTAAGTTAGATTTTTATAAGCCCCATTGTTTTTCAACTCGGTTTAACATTTTACTAATTACTTGTTTTTTCATGTGGAGCTGGGTCATCCCATCGTTTACCGTTTGAAAATAATTAGTTCCACTTGAGATTGAAGATGTTTCCTGGTTTGTTAGATTAGAATCGATAAAGCCCCAGATAGAAGAAGACAAGATATCTTCAATAGTTTCTGCATTATCAATTTTCTCACGAGCTATTTTTATTAATGAATGTTTATATTCGATTTGTTTTCGCTTTTTTTCAATTCGCCAATTTACCCATGGGGCAACTAAAGAGCCTACAGCTCCTGATATTAGACCAACTACAGCTGGTACGACAATTTTTGCAAATTCAACTTCTTCCATTACATAGCCCTCAAGAATCATAACTAATGTGTTATTTTCAGCTAAACCTTAGCTTTAACGTCAAACTATTATCAATACTTAATTTCTAAATTTTGTATTGCGACCATTTGATCTACATTGTTATATTACTCTTTTGGCAACAAGCTTCACGCCTACTAAACGGAGCAAGCTGACTGGGTAAAGCAAGCGGTTATGTTTGAGTCGTTTTATTTTTAAATAACATGAAAAAATAAATACCTATCACAATAAGACCTGCATAAATCTCAGTAAGAATTTTATTCAGCATTCAAAGTGATAGCTTGATTAATTTAAATGTGGCCTGTTGTAATACTTTGTAGGCTTCAAGCTTGCTGGCGCGAGAACTTAGACGCTATTTAAAGTAAATTGAAACCATTGTGCTAGATTTAAAAACGCGCGTTCAAGCTTAGCGCCTAATAGATTTAGCCAAGACTAGATAGAGTAAAGCAAGCGGTTATGTTTGAGTCGTTTTATTTTGAAATAACAAGAAAAATAAATACTTATCGCAATGAGACTTGCATTATTCTCAGTAAGAATTTTATTCAGCATTCAAAGTGATAGCTTGATTAATTTAAATCTGACCTGTTGTAACACTTTATAGGCGTCAAGCTTGCTGGCGCGAGAACTTAGACGCTATTTAAAGTAAATATAAACCATTTTGCTAGATTTAAAAACGCGCGTTCAAGCTACACGTCTAGTAAACGGAGCAAGCTGACTGGGTAAAGCAAGCGGTTATGTTTGAGTCGTTTTATTTTTAAATAACATGAAAAAATAAATACCTATCACAATAAGACCTGCATAAATCTCAGTAAGAATTTTATTCAGCATTCAAAGTGATAGCTTGATTAATTTAAATGTGACCTGTTGTAATACTTTGTAGGCGTCAAGCTTGCTGGCGCGAGTACTTAGACGCTATTTAAAGCAAATTGAAACCCTTGTGCTAGATTTAAAAACGCGCGAGCAAGCTTCGCGCCTACTAGATTTAGTCAAGATTAGGCAGAGTAAGCGGTTAAAAATAATGATAAAAACTAGCCGGCTAAATAGGGGGGCGAACCCAGCTAAATAAACCCCAACCATCCGAAATAACATGTAATCTTTTTGGGATTCGGCTAGTTTAATACTCAAACTAATCTTATTAACCTGAGCTTCGGATAAGAAAGTATTAATTTTAAGGAACTTAAAGCTCGTTCCATGATCCGATCATTCGACCAAGAGTGATTAGAACAAAAAAGGAACGAGCATGGATAAGTTAATTGAAACCTATTGTGATGTTGATGATTTCTGCGAATTGTTTATTGAAAAATGGCAAACAATATTGATTTCAAATGGTGAAATGAAACGGCGCAGAGCCTGTCGTTTAAGCCCTGCTGAAGTTATGACCATCATTATCCATTTCCATCAATCTCACTATCGCGATTTTAAAAATTACTACTTGCATTATGTTTGCCGACAACTCAAAAGTTACTTTCCCGAATTATTGAGCTATACAAGGTTTTTAGCCGTCATGCCAAGCGTTGTTATTCCTATGTGTAGCTATTTGACTTCCAAGCTTGGTAAGCCAACAGGGATTCAATTCGTTGATTCAACCAAAATCGAGGTTTGTCATATTATCAGGGCCAAAAGAAATAAAGTATTCGAGGGACTGGCTGAGCATGGGAAAGGTACAATGGGCTGGTCATTTGGATTTAAACTACATTTAATTATCAATCATTTAGGTGAAATTGTTGCGTTAAAATTAACAAAAGGCAATGTTGATGATCGTAAGCCTGTTGCGGAAATGGCTGACTCTATATTCGGTAAACTCTATGGAGACAAAGGCTATATCAGTAAAGCTTTGTCTGGCGAACTGCTGGATAAAGGGGTTGAGCTGCTCACAACGATTCGTAAAAATATGAAGAAAAAATTTATCTCTCTATGGGATAGGGCCATATTAAAGAAGCGTTTTATCATAGAGACTGTGAATGACCAATTGAAGAATATTTCTTATATTGAACATTCTAGACACCGCAGTATGCATGGCTTTATGTTAAATTTATTAGGTGGGTTAATTGCTTATTGCATGAAGGAAGATAAGCCTTCACTGTCTCTAACACCCCAAGAGTTTGAATTGTTAGAGACTACAAATTTGGTATTAGCTTAACCAGATCTCAGGTTTATTAGCATACCAAATTAAATAGATTATTCTGTAATACTAACGCGACCGGTTGTGAGTGTAGCGAGTAAATCTTCCCATTCACTGACATCCCAGTTAGCTCGGTTTGCGATTCTGATAGCGGTTTCTAAATTTTCGACCACGAGTTTAAAATCTCTTTGTTTTCTGTCTTTATAACTGAGCGCCAGTAAATGGAAATACTCAGGGTTTGCTGTTTGCGAGTCTTTAACTTGTGCTAGGTATTCGATAGCGCCATTTACATCGCGCAGAGATAGATCTTTTGAAGTCAGTTTTATCTCGGTAGCTCTAAGGGTGGATGCCGCGTGGCCTTTTTCCATCGCCGACTCGTACCAAAATAATGCTTTGCTATCATCGGCCATTACCCAAGGACTCGTCTGTAAAATCTTGGCTAATCTGTATTCAGCTCTGGCCAATCCAAATTTACTGGCTTCTGAAATCCAATGAATGGCTTGAGGTATGTTTTTTTGTTCGCGGTAGAGTTTCAAGCCATATTCGTACATAGCACTAGGGTGGCCCTTTTCTGATAATTTTTTCAATGCTAACTCAGCTTGGTCTGGCTCTGTCGCTAACCAAGGAAAGTTTAGTAGCGCCATCGCATAATTGTATTGCTCAGCTAATGTATTATCATCTGTTCCTTTTTTTAGCAACATTCTAAGCTCGCGATGTAAAGCTGGATATTCCTCGCGAATATCGAATCCATCATAAACCGCTGCGCCAATATAAGCACGGTGGATAAACTCTACAGGCATACCTTTAAACTCTGGTTTAGCGAGTGGGAAGAGTTTATAGGCTTCGCGGTATTTAATTGTTGCACCACGTTTTTGAATATCGAGTATGTTACGGATTGAGCCATCAGAACCGACATCATGTTCAACAATTAGGATAGGTCTCTTTGAACTGATAATAGAAGTTGTACTGTCTTCTTCTTCATCATCAAAACCACCGCTACTGATATCAAACTCATCAAAGGTTGAATCGGTTTGTAGATCTTCCGAATAGACTTTGTGTTCGAGTGCAGCTTTGCCGTTAAATGTTACCTTAAAAGCCAAATTATTTTGATTGATAACGGGAAAATATTTCTCCTGAATCTCTGCTTGCTGAGATTCATAATTTTTTAGTAGGGCTTTAATACTTTGTTGTTGCTCAGTGTCTAAATTTGACAGCATCTTATACAAGAGTGAGGCTGAGTTGTGGTAGTTTTGTTGCGCAGCTAAGTAAAAATAAATTAGCGCATTAACTGGATCTTTAGGTGTACCTAGCCCCATTGAGTGTATAACACCTAATTGATAGTAAGCATGAGCGCTGCCTAGCTCAGCACCTTCAAGATAAGCTGTAGTTGCTTGCGCATAATCTTTGTTTTTAAAATCTGTATTAGCTTTGAGTAGATCGGCTGAAAATGCTTGTAAAGGTATAGCAAGCATAAGTGCCGTGACTAGTTTTATCTTTTTTAGCTTAAGTGTCATGTTAGTAACTCATTGTGGCTAGGATTAGCGAAATAGTAGGGGCGATCTACCCCTTCATATTAGTCCAAATATAATTGGTCTTCGGTTAGACCTATGAACTGGTTATTGCTGGCATTATACTCTGTTGTTTTGCGGCCATCGTAAGCGCGTGAAACAATACCGTATGTTTTTGTACCCGAACGGTCAGCTGTAGAAATTTGATTGTTCGTAATTTTAATTTTCCCTTGGGTGCCATCTAAACCAATCGCCTCATAATGTTTACCTCTGGCATTGATTGGGTTTGTGCTATTTGCAAAGATGGCCCCTAAATCTGTAATTATGTTGTCTGTAATGCTGGCATTAGTTACACGTTCAATAGAAATGGCACGCACCGCATTTTTTATTGTATTGTGGCTAATAACGGCATCATGTGAAGTTCGGCCAGAAAACAAATGTTTGATACTCAAACCCACAGCGACATCCTTAATTGTATTATGCTGCATGGTGATTTTATCCGCACCACGTTTACTGGTAATCCCATCGTACGCTCTTTCTATAATATTGTGCGTCATGACAAAATTGTCACCTATTTCGCCTTCTTTACCAGCCGCAGTAACATAAATAGCGGCGTCTCTAATACCATAGAATTTATTTTTTGTGATTTTGGCACTTCTGGTTCCTGCCATTAAAATCCCGCTATCTCCGCCAGCAAGAAAAAACGGGTCAGTATCATTTTTAGTGCCTGTGACGCTTATGCCTTCAATATGGACATGTCTTAATTTTTGGTAGCCGTTATGATTACCTCTAATGGATAATGCATCGGCCGTCTTTTTCGTACCAGTTCTGCCCTCGGGTGTCATTTTTACAATAGGTACTACTTGCGACACCTTGGCGTCAGCCATATCCATTAGACCACCATGCCAATGTATTTCTATCTCATTTTCATGGCCACATTTTTTAGAGTTTTTGTTATGTGCATCTAAGCCGAATAAGTCGCCATCCAGCGCTTCAGTTGCAATAAAAGTAGCTGCTCTTGCATCGACTAATAGATGATTTCTTAGTGTGACTTTAATTTCTTTATCTATGTAATAGGTACCAGAAATTTGCACCTGCTTACCTGTGTTAGTTGCATTTTGTAATGCTTTTTGCAATTTACTGGCGTCGCCTTTGGGATCAAAAGGTAGCGCTTCGCAACCTTTTGCTAAAGTTGTCTTGGCTTTTTCTTTTGGATTTGTCGTTTTGTTAGAGCTTGTGTTGTTTGTCGAAGAGCAAGCCGTCAAGACGAGCGATGAACAAATTAAGGCAAGTAAAGATAAGCGTTTGTTAGCTAAAAACATAAGTCCACCATATAAGTAAACAATTTAAATTGTTAATACATTTGCTAATGAAATTTAAAATATAATAAGTCATATTTTGTCATTTACAATCAAAATAATTAACAAAAATGATTTACATGGCGTGTTTGTGAAATATAATGGGGTAATTTGTTAATTTACAGTCGTCAGAAATTGAGCTAATAGCATCTCAGATATGGCTTTAAATTATTTTTAAAATACTTACATACTTAGAGTAGGAAGGTTAAATGCTTCATTCTTTTATAAAAAAAGCGACAGTGATATTAGCTGCAATTACTGTGTCTGCGTGTAGCAACACTTCAATGCTAGCTGAACCTGAAACTGAAAATTCATCAGCGAATACTTCATCAGCGAACAACCCGCCTAACATACTGATGATTTTGTCAGATGACCACGCGTGGAATGATTATAGCTTTATGGGGCATGAAATTGTTAAAACGCCTTCACTCGATAAGTTAGCCAGCCAAGGGGCTACTTTTAAACGAGGTTATGTGCCGACTTCGTTATGTCGCCCGTCATTGGCAACGGTTGCGACGGGTTTGTATGCTTATCAACACGGTATCACGGGTAATGATCCTGCTCGGACTTTACCGGGTGGGAAAAAGGGTGAGCTCTATGCGCAGCAAAGAGCGGAGATTATTGCCAAAATAGACAAGGTTGAAACGATTGCGAATCTGCTTAAGCCTAAAGGTTATGTTTCTTTGCAAACAGGTAAATGGTGGGAAGGTAGCTTTAGTCGAGGTGGCTTTGATCAAGGTATGACAAGAGGATTTCCTGATAAAGGTGGCCGTCATGGCGATGATGGCCTAAAAATTGGTAGACAAGGCGTATCAATAATCACTAATTTTATGGACAAAACAGCTCAGCAAGGTAAACCTTTTTTCGTTTGGTATGCTCCATTTATGCCGCACACACCGCATACGCCGCCAAGTCGAATTCTTGAAAAGTATAGTGATAAAGGCTTAGCACCTTCAATCGCTAAATATTACGCTATGATTGAGTGGTTTGATGAAACCAATGGCCAATTGCTTGATCATCTAGAAAAAACGGGTTTAAAAGATAATACATTAATTGTTTATGTATCAGATAATGGTTGGGTGACGAATCCTAAACAAACCGATCGTTTTTTACCTAAGTCTAAACAGAGCCCTAATGAAAGCGGTGTAAGAACGCCAATTATGTATTCTTTACCGAGTAAAATCCCTGCTCAGATGCGTCCAGAGTTAACCTCGAGCATTGATATTGTACCTACTGTATTAGGCGCTGCAGGTATTGATGTGCCAGCACACTTACCGGGTAAAAACTTATTTCCAGAATTAACACAGCAAACGCCTATTGAACGCGACACTATATTTGGTGAAGGTTTTGCACATGATATGGATGATATAAATAACCCTGAATCCAGCTTGTTGTATCGCTGGGTGATTAAAGATAATTGGAAATTAATTGTTAGTTATGATGGGAAAAATGTCAGCTACCAGAAATACCATGATGCACTGACTCAAGGTCCAAGGTTGTTTAATTTGGCGAATGATGAATATGAAAAAGTGAATCTAGCAAAGCAATATCCAGAAATGGTTGAAAAGCTAAAGCAAGAACTTGTTGACTGGTATCCGCTAAAACAACGAAAAATGGTGAATTAAGCGAAAATTGTCACTTCTTATAAAACCTTTGGATTTTGATTCAAAGGTTTTTTTATTAATAACATAAGGCGATATTATGTTTAGGTACCTAATTTTTATTATTTGTTTTACAGCTTTATCCGCTTGCGTTAGCACAAGTCAGAACCAAGTTAATTTAGCGGCGAACTCTATTCAACTTGATTTAGCCCCTTTAAACTTGCGAGTGGAGTTACTTAAAGGTGATAAGGTTAATCATATCCAAGATTCTAATCCCGAGTTTTCGTGGCAATTACCAAGTAATGCTAATTTTTCTGAGCAACTTGCTTATCAAATTGAAATTATAAATTCAAAGCAATCATTTGAGTTGCCACTTAATGCTGAAGATTATGTGCTAAATACGGGTAAGGTATTAGGCTCTAAATCAATCGCAGTTAGCCTAGATAACTTGGATTTAATGCCAGCTAGCAGTTATTTATGGCGCGTGCGAACTTGGTCTAGAGCGACAGCCGGCGACGTAAAAAGCTTTGTAAGTGCTTGGTCTGTACCACAAAGATTTACTCTAGCTAACAAGTTAACTGAGCTAGCAAGCCGATATAAATTAGTGACATCTGAAATTGAATCCAAGCAGATAACTAAATTGCCATCTGGCCGATATTTAATAGACTTTGGTAAGGTTGGCTTTGGTTACTTACAACTAGGGTTAAAAAGTGACAAAGCAGGGGAGATAATGGTCCATTTTGGCGAAAGAGGGAACTCAACAGGGGCTGAAGCCGGCATTATTTCTAATTTAAACAAAAGATCGAGCGTTCGTTATTATCAAGTGCCGCTGCAGATAAATGCTAACCTCGATACTTATTCTGTCCACCCACCCCGAGATACAAGAAATACTTTAGCCGATAAAGCAATTGCTATTCCTGGTCAATTTGGTCGCATTGCCCCATTTAGATTTATTGAGATAGACGCCCAAGACCTAGATTTATCAGAAATTAATGCTTCCATGATAATGCTTCATTATCCATTTGATGAGCTTCAATCTAACTTTAGCTCTTCTGATAAAACGTTAGATGCCATTTGGCAGTTATGTAAATACAGTATGAAAGCGACTAGCTTTGCTGGTGTTTATGTAGATGGCGATAGAGAAAGGATCCCATACGAAGCCGATGCATATATCAATCAACTATCACATTATTATGTTGATGATGAGTTCAGTTTAGCTAGGCATTCTCATGAGTACTTAATGCAAAATCCAACTTGGCCAACTGAGTGGAAACAGCATTCTATTATGATGGCTTGGGCCGACTGGATGCATACTGGCGATACCGAGTCATTAGCGGTTTTTTATCAACAACTCAAAACTGAAAAAACATTAGAAATTTATGAAGCACAGCATGGTTTGTTAGAGACTTTTCCGAAAAGAAACAAAGCTAAGCAAATGGGGGATATTGTTGATTGGCCACCTAAAGAGCGAGATAACTATCAAATGTTGCCGGTCAATACTGTGGTTAATGCGTTCTATTATTTAAACTTAAAGCAAATGGCTCAAATTGCGAAAGTGCTGGGTAAAACGCAGGACTCTAATTTTTATCAAGCGAAGGCTGAAAACCTCTACCATATTTTTAATCAAAAGTTATTTGATCCTGCTAGCGGTTTATATTTAGACGGATTAGGTGCAACTCATAGTGCTGTTCATGCCAACATACTGCCGCTGGCTGTTGGTTTAGTACCAGAAAATAGGCGCAGTAATGTCATCTCTTTTATTAAGCAAAAAGGTATGGCTGTGAGTGTTTATTTTGCACAGTATTTAATGGAAGCGCTTTATATGCATGGAGAAGATGAGTATGCGCTATCTTTAATTACCTCAAAAGCTGAGCGCAGTTGGTACAATATGATCCGGGCAGGATCGACTATCACAATGGAAGCTTGGGATGACAAATTTAAACCGAATCAAGATTGGAATCACGCTTGGGGCGCTGTTCCGGGCAATATTGTTGGACGATACATTTTAGGCGTTCAGCCAATAACAGCAGGGTTTGAATCTGTACTTATTGCGCCTCAGCCTGCTAATTTAACTTATGTGTCGGGTAAAGTGCCAACAATCAGAGGACCTATTGCCGTTGAGTTAACTCAAGAAGTCGGGCAGTCTTTAACACTGGAGTTTAATATTCCTGGCAATACGACTGCAGAGGTAAGGCTACCTGTAGCGACAAAAAAACAACTGAGCTACGTTAAATTAAATGGTGAAGTTGTGAGCGTTAAGCAAGTTAATCATTCGCTTGTGATAACTTCAATTGGCGCGGGCCAACATAAAATTGAAATGAGTTACCAATAAACCAAGATTTAAAGTTTAGCGCTAAAATCTCAATTTTATGAGCTTTGTCGCGACTAAAAACGATGGCCAGAAGCGTCAACACGCCCTAGTTTTATGAAAAATAGCCTCAAACCTTGGGGCTTTTCGTATTCGCTACTAATCTTAAGTATAGAGTTAACAACAGGCTGGCTAAACTCACCTTTTAAGTTGAATTAAATTAAGTTAAATATGAAATATTTTCTCATTTTATTATTTATAACCCCTATTTATGTTTTAGCTAAACCGCTAAATGTTTGGTATTTGTCTGCCGGTAGTACAGGGTATTGGGGTAAAACATTAATTCCTATGCCAGGTGTCGCTAAACAGCTAGATATAAATTTATCTATATTTACCAATAATGAATACCAACAGGACTATCATAGAAACCTAGAAACTCTGCTGACTAAGTATGAGAAACCTGATTGGATAATCTGGACTCAACGTCGGATTAAACCTACATTAATTTTAGACACTTTAGAAAAGCATAAGATTAATTCTATTGATGTGACATCTGGTTTTAAAGACTTTCAACTTAATGAAGTCGGACATCCGCAGCAACGCTACAAGCATTGGAAAGCTCAAGTTTTAACGGATGAATTTGATGGTGGTAAGCGGGTGGCTGTGGAATTGATGAAGTTAGTTAAATCAGAGCGCTCAATTCAAGATGTAAAACTCGCGGCAATAGCTGGTACACGTACTACTGATGCGGCAGTGAAAACTGTTAATGGTTTAACTTCAGAGTTTCAAGTGATACGAAAAGAGCGATTATTACAAATTGTGTTTGCAACTTGGAATAGAAATACTGCTAATCGATTAACTGAAAAATTATACAAACGTTATCCAAGGATTGACGCTTTCTGGTCCGCTAGCCCATTGATCGCTTTAGGTGTAAATGATCATTTGGACACTATGAATTTTAGCGATAAGGAACGCCCTTTTGTCGGTAATGTGGGTTGGGCAGATGAATCCGCCAAAGCAATTGAAGAAGGTAAAATTGCTTTTAGCTTAATAGGTAATAATCTAAACCCTGTTTGGGCGCTGATATTAATCAAAGATATGTCACAAGGGATTCAGATTCCAGCTCCACATCGAAATAATAAATTTAGTCTGCCATACTTACTGGTTAACAAAGCTAATCTAGAAAAAATAAAACCCTTGATGGCAAAAGAATTTTGGTACACAGCTAATATTAAGCAGTACTCAAGATTTTATAACTCAGAGTTAAAAACATATAACTTTGATCCAGCTTTGCTGATAGCGGATTGACTTTAAATTAAGGCTCTGTGCGCTTTAGATATTTTGTTCTTAAAGATCAAAATATGACTATCTTTATTTTATAAAAACAAACTCAATACATTTTGCTTAATTGCCAGCAAATAATATAAAAATTAATTTTATGGTTGGATTATGAATTTTATAAACCAAATAAGTATCAAAACTAGAATTATTATTCTTGTGTTAATTCCGTTAGTTGTCACCCTAGTCCTTGCCTACGAGCGCTATAACAACGCCAGTGATGAAGTCAAAAACATACAAGAACTAGAAATATTACAACAATATATTAGTCATGTTTCGCCACTGATAACTGCGTTGCAGCAAGAAAGGTTATATTCGAAGTTATATATGGGGCCCGGAAAACCAGATGATCCCATTGGCATGGAATATAAGCCGCAGGTCTTGAATAGCCGAGGCCCTGTCGATAAAGCTTTAGTGAGTTATAAAAATTTTATTGCAGATAAAGAAAAAATAGAACGATTTCCAACTCTTTCTAAAGACATTGAGCTTGTGACAAATGTGATAGATAGATTGGAATTATGTCGTTCGCTAGTTGACCAAAGACTAAAGAATGCCCTTGATCCTGAAAGCGATAATGGGAGTAAATTTTGGACTTACGCCTATCTTAATAATTTAATTGCAAGGTTAAATAACAGCACTAATCAAGTCGTGCTTTTGGCGAGCAGTAATAAAGAGTTATCTTTATTAGCTAACTCATATCAAAATGCAATTTTTGCTCAAGATGTTGTTATGAAACAGATATTAGCGATTTATGCTGCGATAACTCGAGGTATGGTGAATAACACTTTTGGCGATATAATGCAGTATCGCACAATGGAACAAGCTTTTATTGCCAATTTAAATAATTTTTCTTCACCTGAATCTAAAGGTTTCATCAAAGATAACTTACTAACCATAGAGTCTTACAAATTCGCACAAGAAGAATATGCGGCCATTCGAAAACATATCAATAAAAGAATGGATAAGCTTTACCCGCTTGATCGAATAGATTGGTTAAAGAAAGGAAAAGACATGAGTGAAGGCTATACCAAGGTCATTACTCATGTGCTAGATAATTTGAGTCATACTAAAGATAAGTTGATGGAAGATGCTCAAACAGCTGTGAACAATACAATTATTTCTTTGGTGGTATTGCTGGTGATACTTGTTTTAGTCTCTTCCAAAATTATTCTTAGTATCAATATGCCGTTAAAACAGTTAATCGATGACTTGACTAAATTAGCCTCGACAAAAGACATGACTATAAGGAATCAAATCAAAGGAAAGAATGAACTGAGTTTAGTAGGTGATGCATTTAATACATTGATTGAAGACTTTGAACAAACTTTGTCTAAAGTTCGGCAGCAAATTCTATCTATGGACAATACAACGAATAGTGTTGCCGATTCTATGAATAAATCTATGAGTTTGATCGAGAACCAAAAAAGTGCCACGGATAATATTTCGGTTGGCATAAATGAAATGACAGCCACTATTTATGAAGTTTCAAAAATGTCGTCTTCTACGTCTGAAACAGTCAGATTAGCCCATGACCTTTCTAAAAACAGTGAAATAGATGCTAAAGCGAGCAAGTTAAGCATGGATGAATTATTTCAAGAGCTAGGAGATACTGGTACTTTGGTCTCAAATTTAAACGAAGAAGCTAGCCGTATTAGCAACATTGTCCAAGTCATCAAAGGGATTTCGGAGCAAACTAATTTACTTGCACTTAATGCTGCTATTGAAGCCGCTAGAGCGGGAGAAATGGGACGAGGTTTCGCTGTAGTAGCCGACGAGGTGAGAGAGCTATCTAAACGGACGCATGACTCAACAGACCAGATTCAATCACAAATTGAAAACTTAATATCGGGTGCAGCCGAGGCATCGGAAAAAATGCAGAAACTTCAAAATAAAGGGCTAGCTGCTTCTGAAAAAGTTAAAAGCAGTACAGATGCTTTTATTACAATTAATAGTGAATTAGATAAAATCTTAGATATGGCAAACCAAATAGCGGTTGCGGCAGACGAGCAAACGAATGTTGCAGACGAAATTAATGAGCGTATCCATAACATAAAAGATGAGTCGGATCAGATGTCAGATCAGGGTAGGGAAACACTTTCTTCTACTCAAATCTTACTTAAAAATGGCTCTGACCTAAAAGATGATATTGAAGTATTCCATTTTTAGCTTTAACCCCCGGGAACAGCTAGATTTAGTTGAACCTTTTCAATTGATCTTTAAAGCTCAAGTTTGAGCTAATAAAAGTTAAGACCTAATGTACCAAGGAGAATTAATTGGCAAGCTTAGTATTTATTAATATCTATTTTTCCAATTAATTGCCAAAACGGCTCGGTATCTATGATTTCAACCATAGCAATTATGTTGTTGGCAAACATAGCAATTTTGTCTGCTTGGTGTTTATTGTATCTAGCTATGTATTTTAGCTCTTCTTCAATTGCCTCTGTGCCATTATTTTTTACTGGCATCATAGCCATGTTTAATACACTCAAACTATTTGTGCTAAGCGCTTTTCTCATAAATTGAAGCTGCATTCTTTCATTTGTGCCTGCTCTAGCTTGTTTGGGCATATCGACTCTATTAGGCAATAAATGAAAAGCAAGTTCATCAAAGGTTACCTGTTTTGAAGTCAAAAATTTCTGAATAGAACGCAGATAAGCCGGAGTTCTTTTTTCATCATGGATTAACTGAAAAATGGAAATTTTATTCCGAATAATTGGGCTTTGTAGATTTTTTAAAAGTTCTATCTCTGGCGCCTTGGTATCCGAAACCAGTAACCGACAAAACTTAAATTGATGCTTTCTATCTTTAAGCATACCTAAAGCACATCCGGGATACAAAGTGACATAAGCAATACATAGTGCTTTTTGTAAAATTAAAAATTTATCATACTGATCATTGATAGACAGTTTTGCCCGGTTATTTTTGATTAAACTCAGCATGAATTGTTTAACTGAGGTTAATTGCTCTGTAACTGCTAACTCTAGATGTAAGGTTAAAGCATTAGGATTTATTCCTACAATTTTATAAAGCGCATTTTGCAGTGCGTTTCGGTCGCCAAATTGACTGAATTTTGGCGCTGTTACCTTAACCGTATCGCCAACCGCGAGTGATGAATAAATTTGATCTAATTTAATACATAAACCATTAACTGATAGGTCAAGTAATTGAGTGTTGATAACTGAATTATTAGCTGCTGTTAACATGATATCGGTTTGATAAAAAAATCTTTGTTCTTTTCTGTCACATTTAGGTTGGATACCAAACTGATTAATACTGTGATTATTTATTTTTAAGCATAAGTAATCGTTCAATTTTGTCAGCTTTGTCTTTTCAATTGTCAGATTTTCGTTAAGCGTTAGCCCTATTTCTTGTTGCTCAAGCGGATATAGACTAATTAATAAGTTTAAATTGAGTAAGGGTGACATAGCTTCATCAGCTGATTTAGCTTCTTTAAACCAATTTAACTTTATTTGCTTAATTTGCTCAGTGGAAAAGCTTTTTAGTCTTATTTGGAAAGTTTGTAATACGCCATTTTTTTGCACAAAGTGGATAAATGCCGCTAATAATTTTTGCTTAATGAGCGTTTCTATTGTCGCAGCAATAAAATGGAATTTACCTTGCTTTTCTATTCTGCCAACGACGAAAGCTGTATTTGTCTCAGGTGAAATATCTGGCCATATCTTATGAATAACGCTATTCAATCGACTCACATTTTTTTCATCCTGAAAAAAATCAAAATATTCATGTGTCGCATTGTTGGTTAACAGGTGACTAATTCTATGTAACTTATTTGCTTTTTGGCTGGCAAAAATAGGTAGCCACAAACTAGTATTAATTAATTTATCTTCTAATAACCTTGATTCAGCTAAGTCACTAGCATTAGTTATATCGACTTTGTAATTAGAGCGGTTGCTGAGGACATATTTATCTAAAAACATCATCCATTCATGGTTAATATCCGTAAGTTGTACACCGACTTTTTGGCTACCATCTCTATCAGGTGTTTTTGCTAAGAAAACGACTTTATAATGGCAAATTGGCTTGTCTGTAAACGCATATTGCTCAGTTAACGCTGAAAAATCGATTGAAATTATCTCGGAATGGGCAATAGCCGCATAAGGTTTTACTCTTAGCAAACATCCGCTGCGGGATATATTTGACGTGACTGCTTCAATGACTTTGCCATTATTTAAAGTTATTTGGACTGGTTTTGCACAGTAGAGTCTTTCTTCTAATCGTCGAGTTGTTCGACCCAGCTCTGTAATGGGGACTTCAAAGCTTTTTATTTTTTGCTCGTACTGATATTGTTTTTCGTATCTTTGGTATGTGTCGCTGTTATTAACCGCTTCAAATACACCTGCCGTGTATTGATTATTGAACCTTTCTATTTCAATTAAAAAAATTCTTTTGGATATGTCGTCAAAAAAGAACCTTTTGCCATTCCAACTAAATTCAAACACTTCATAGTTAGAGTTTCTGGAAACGTCTATGGTGCGATCAAAGGGTTTAAATAGTCTTGCAAGTTCTTGCTTAATCGCAAATTTAGTTTGGGTAGGTAAATTGACAGTCAGTAAATCAAATTCAGATTTAAAAGTATCCTTAGTATAAAAACTAATTAAGTTTTCAACTACTTGCTGAATTTTAATATCTAATTTGGTTGGCTTATTTGGCATTTTTAGCTCTTGTTTTTAGACTCCCCTGTCAAATTAACATATGTCTAACTTTGCACACTTTCAATTATAGTGCAAGCTGCTAGGGTCTGTTGACGTTTGCTGTACACATTTTGTTCTAATTAAACACTTTTTGATCGCGGCGCGAGGTATACAGCATAGTTATTCTATATAAATATGGAGTAATAAAGCGCAAAAAGTGTTTAAGACGAATCCGAAGGACAGATTTTGTTTGAAATTTATACTGCATTATAGCTCATTCAAGTAGCTCACTACATTTCAATCGCTATGCTTTGTCTAAATCTCAAACAAACTGCTGCAAAATTGTACTCAAAACATCAACACACCCTAGACATAGTGCCAAATTTATTATCCAGAATTCAGGTTTATTAGCGCTTTTTGTCTCTAGCTAATTAAACTAAGCGTTTTTGAAAGCGTTAAGCCGTTTGAAGATACTTGACCAGCTAGCTCTGCTGGATTCATTTGACTAAAAGACATGGCGATAGCTTTGGCTTGGTCGGCTGAAATGCTCGGTGTACTGTTTGAATTTGTAGCGCTAGGGTTAGTATTTACTTGAGTATTTTCGTTCTGATAAAAACTAGGGTTGATTGAGTTATTATTAATTTGCATGTTTAGCTCCACAATTTTTTGACGCTATGTTTAATATTTATGAGTACAAGTAGCGGGTTGCAAATAGTGAGCCAAGTGACAATTTGAGATGATATATATCTAAACGTAATTAAAAACTTTCTGTTTATTCTGCTACATTAGGGGTACAAAATAAAAAAGGTCAGTTTGTATGTCGATTAATGAAGTTGCAATTGTTTGTGGTACGCATGGTAATGAAATAACGGGTTATTATTTAATGCAAAAGTGGCATCAAGACAGTTCAATTATTGAGCGTGATAGCTTTAATGTTAAAACTTTGCATGGTAACCCAAGCGCTTATGAGCTTAATCGACGATATGTGGATAACGATTTAAACCGAAGATTTAAAACGGCTGATTTAAACAACCCCAAATTAGCAAGTTATGAAGAGAATCGAGCTAAAGTTATTAATCAACTTTTAGGGCCAAAAGAAAATCCGAAAACCGACCTCGTTATCGATTTACACACGACTACCAGTAACATGGGGCCCACCATGTTAATGCCGCAGCGTGGAGACTTCTATAATTCGCTAGCGGCTTACGTTAAAACTAAAATGCCAGAAGTGACCATCTTTTGTGATGAAGATCATAAAGACAGAAACGATCATCATTTGGTTTGTACGGTTGGTAAATATGGTGTGATTGTTGAGGTTGGGCCTGTGCCACAGTCAGTATTAAGGCATGATGTGTTTGAGCAGAGTGAGCAACTAACTCAAACAATTTTAGATTTTGCTGATTTATACAATCGCGATGCCTTACCTGAATTACCGAAAACTATTGAAGCATTTCGTTTTCTAAAAAGCTTAACTTTACCTGTGAACGAAGCAGGGGAGAGAATCGGAATGTTACATAAAAATGTACAAGATTCTGATTTTACAGCACTAAACCCAGGTGACCCATTATTTATGACTTTTGACGGTGAAGTGATTAATTATCAAGGTGATAAAACAGTTTACACTGCATTTGTGAATGAAGCGGCTTATTACGATAATAATTTAGCAACTTCATTAATGGAAAAGATAGAATTAAAGCTAGGTTAACATTAACCCAAGGTAAGAAATTAGCTAATTCTTATTCAAAATTGGCAGGGCAATAGTAACTCACCTGCTTATTGGTAGTTGGGTGAGTAAAACTTAGCGACATTGCATGTAAGCAAAGTCGACTTCGCATATTTAATACTCTGTCATTGGCATAAAAATTATCGCCTAAGATAGTGTGACCGATAGATAATAGATGAACTCTGAGTTGATGTGTTCGTCCTGTTACCGGTTTTAACTCTATCAGTGAAGATGTAGATGAGGTTTGCAGCACTCTATAATGCGTTACTGCTTCTTTACCAAACTCTTGATCTACCTTTTGTAAGGGAACATTCTGTTTATCTGCTATTAAAGCTAACTTTATACTGCCTTCTAATTGTTTAGGTGTACCATCTACTTCGGCTAGGTAAACTTTACGGGTTTGCCTTGCTTCAAATTGTTTTTTTAAGTGACTCTCTGCTTGCTTATTTTTTGCAAAAACCATCACCCCAGACGTTTCACAATCTAATCTATGAACTAATATTGCTTGGCCAAATTCCTGTTGTAATCGACTTACTGCGCAGTCTTTGGTTTCTGGCGCTATACCAGGGTTCGACAGTAATCCAGAAGGTTTATTGATGACGATGATATCGTCATCTTGATGGAGTATCTGAATTGGGCTGAGAGGCGGGTGGTAGTTAAATTTTTTCACAAATATATAGGCTTAATGAGCAGGTTAAAATCATTGTATCAAGTTATCGGACTCGACTAAAACCTAATTTGGAACCAAGCCTAATATGCGGTGCAGTTAATCAAGGTACCTAATCTGCTAGGTACCTTGAATGCATCCTTTGTATCTCGGGCACTAGCTTCTAATTTTTAACTAACTGTTGATGATGTTTAGAAAGAGAAACTGTGACCCGACGTTGAAAAAAATTGCTTTCCAAATCATCGCTCACTTGTGACATTTCACCATAAGATTGTATTTTAATCCGTTTTTCAGCTATACCTAAATCGGTCAGCAATTTGCCTACCGCTAGAGTTCTCTCATGCGATAATTGTTGGTTGTATTTAGCACCACCTCTTTGATCTGAATAGCCAGCTAAATCTACTTTCAAGTCGGGTATCGCATGCAAAAGCCTACTGATACCGACGAGTTGCTGGCGATATTCAGTATTTATGTCTTTTGAGCCTGTTTTAAATTGAATTTGAAAGTCGAGACTTTTACCATTTGAAAACGGTGCTTCGAGCAAGTCGATTTGTTGTGAGACTTGTCTTAATTCAATTTGTTGTTGTCTTTGCTGCTTGTTTAATGAATCACTTAAATTTTTATTATCCAGCTGTAAACTTAAAATTTGGTTTGACTGGTATTTGTTATTATTCGTTAGCAATTCTATAGTGTCTTGATTGCGCTCACTGGTGCCAATTAAGCCACCAAATAATGCGCCAACAATTGCACCGGCAGGGCCTGCTACCACAGCGCCAACCCCCGCTCCCGATGCTAAGCCTACATTTTGTGGGTCTTCAAATTTCTGTTCCAGTTTTTCTAAAAAGCTGGTTTCGGCACTTACTTGGGTGTTAATACTTGTTACTAATAAAGTCGCTAAAACTGTTTTTGAAATAATTTTCATTTTATTCACCTTAATGTTGTTTGGTTGAAACTATTAAAGCGAAACAATTTGGCTATTTGCGGGTTGAATAATGGCAATTCAAAACTCAATTGTGGCAGAAATCTAGCAATTTACCTTGTGAGCTTGTTTGGCAAATTTTGTCGGGTATATTGTTAGTTAAGTTAATAAGTTATGTATTTTGAAAGTGAACAATGTATGAATAGACATATTGCGATAATCGAAGATGAAGTTGCCATTCGTGAAAACTATACGGATGTGTTTAAAAGACAAGGTTATCGTGTCGATGCTTATTCTAATCGTCCGCTAGCTGAGATCGGCCTAGCAAAAAATTTACCTCAACTCGCCATAATTGATATAGGTTTAGAAGACGAATATGACGGTGGTTTAACCCTTTGCCAATGGTTAAGACAGCTGTCGCCAGAAATCGCAATTATCTTTTTAACGGCAAGAGATTCAGATATTGATATTGTGACTGGTCTAAGGTTAGGCGCGGACGATTACTTGAGTAAAACGATTAGTTTACCTCACTTATCAGCTCGAATTGCGGCACTATTCAGACGGTTAGAAGCCAATCAGCAACCAGATCATAAGCAGCAAGTTATTAATTTAAATGAACTTCAAATCGATTTGAATCGAATGTTAGTCACATGGCAGCAGCAAATGGTGGAAATCACGGTTACTGAATTTTGGATGTTACATTGTTTAGTACAGAACCCTGGTCATGTGAAAAGTCGTGATGCATTAATGGAAGATTCTAATATGGTGGTAGATGATGCCACTATCACATCTCATATCAAAAGAATCCGTAAAAAATTTCAGCAAATAGACGCAAATTTTAATCAGATAGAAACCGTATACGGTATGGGTTACAGATGGAAAGCCCAAGCATAATGGCAAAGGTTAGATTATCTATTCGGCTAAAACTGTTGGCACTTAGTTTATTTTTAATGAGTGTACCTTGGTTGGGTTACCAATACGTTTGGGAAATGGAATCCTTTTTGCGATTAGGCCAAGAGAAAACGTTAGTTGGCACGGCAAAAGCTGTCGCAACTGCTCTACATGAAAGACCCTTACTGTTTGATCAACATGCAAGCTATCAACAAAGGGTAGAGCAAGGCAAAGACTTATACGCATATCCAGCTAATGGCCCAATACGGTTGGATGGTAAATTATCGGACTGGCTCAATTTTCAACAAAGGGCTGTATTTTATGATGCTAGTTATAAACTTGAAAAATTTGAGGTTAGATCGAATAGTGATTTAAGTTTTGAACACAGCGTCAATCAATTTCAAGATTTTTTATATTTGTCGTTTAAAGTGACAGATGACGCAGTGATTTTTAGGAATCATCAAAGCCTATCGATTGATAAAAATGATTACTTAGAAATTGCGATTAAAACTAAAGATGATGCATTAAAACGCTATATCTTCGCTGCGACTAAGACCGGGTGGGTCAATGGTTATGAAGTCGATTCTAATAACCGAGCCGGTACACCGGAAAAGCGGATACAAGGTTATTGGTTAGTTACCCCAACAGGCTATAACTTAGAACTTAGGTTACCCATAGAGTGGGTAGGCGCGAAAGTCGGTTTTGCAATTTATGACACGGATCATCATGCTTCGCTGCCGGATTATGCGATTGGAACTGCAGATACACGCTTAGTAGATAACTTAGGTACAGTGTTAGTACCTTCGCCGGAAATAGATGCCATTATTAAAGCGCTTAGTTATTCAAATTCGAGAATATGGGTGGTTGATAAACATGGCAGAATGCTAGCGAAAGCAGGGGAGCTTATCTCAGTAATACCGGATAACTCAGTGATAAAAATTGATCTGTTTGAAAGCCCATTTAAATGGCTAACGACTCAGGTCTTAAAGCCTTTGTATTATCAGATATTAACCAAACCACCAAGCGCATTTGTTGATCAATTAAAAGACTCATTTTTTATTAAAAACAAAGTACTAGATATAGCGCTACAAGGTCAGTCTGGTACTCAATGGCAACTTACCCCTGACAATAAAGCAGTCATTTTATCTGCATCTCATCCCATTTTTATTGACGGTGAAGTCTTAGGCGCTGTGATTGTTGAAGAAACGACCAATGGTATTCGTACTTTAAGAAATCAAGCACTAGAAAGCTTGTTTAACCAAATGCTGCTAATTTTATCTATAGGCACTTTGGTATTTGCTTTGTTCGCGAGCAGAATTTCTAGTCGTATCACGACACTTAAGAAGCAACTTGAATCAGCAGTAGATGAACAAGGTAAAATACTTAATAGTGTTGAACCTAGTACAACCAATGATGAAATAGGGGACTTGTCTCATAGTTTTAACCGCTTAATTAGCAGGCTAAGTCAATATAATCGATATTTAGAAGGTATGTCTTCTCGTATATCCCATGAGTTTAAAACCCCAGTCGCTATTATTCGATCGTCACTTGAGAACCTTAAAAATGAGCAAGATAGAGGTGAGCAAAATGTTTACTTTAGCCGAGCTATGGATGGTGTACATCGACTTGATTTTATGATGAATGCTATGTCTGAGGCAACACGCGTAGAACAAACGGTAAATACGGATGATAAAGAAGAGTTCGATCTTGCTGAAGTTGTCAGTGGCTGCGTCTCTGGTCATCGCATTGCATTTAATCAGGTGGAATTTGTTTGTCATGTTGAAACCGCTGAATACCCAATTTTTGGTAATCCAGATTTAATTGTACAAATGCTAGAAAAGCTACTTTCGAATGCGATTGACTTTAGCGATGAAGCTAAAAAAGTAGAAGTTAGCTTAGCTAAAAAACAAACCAAATTTGAATTAAAAGTATCTAATATTGGGACAGAGTTACCTCAAGTGATGCAAGAAGACTTGTTTGATTCTATGGTTTCCATTCGACATACTGATTCTGCAAAACCACATTTGGGTTTAGGTTTGTATATAGCGAGATTAATTGCTCAATACCATAAAGCGCATATATCAATAAAAAATCGAAACGATGGATATAAAGGGGTCTGTGTCACTTGTTTATTCGAGGGTGATTAAGTGGAATTTCTTTTGGGATTTCGCTTGAAGCTATTGCTGAGCATTCTATACTGAAAACAGTGATATAGGGACTCTGATACTGTGGACTTTGTAGAAAATTTAGATACTTTAGTTAAAGTTTTAACCCCGTTGAGGTTTGATCCTGCTTTTAATCAAATCTTTTCGGATAAAACTCAACCTTTGTCGAACTCTGAAAAATTTCTACTTAAGATGGAAGTTAATCGACTCTGTAAACCTTGTCGTCGTTCGATTGACTTGAGATCTTACTCAAAGGATTGTGAGTTGTTTGAGTTTGAAGGTATTAAGCATTACCTTCCGGAAAGTGCACAATCTGCATTTACCCAATTAACTTCTGCCTTCAATCATCAATATACTTTTTACGTCTACGAACAGCTATTAGCCAGTTATAAGATCAAACCTAAACAGGCGGAGTTTGATACTAAATCACAGCGATCTGAAGTTGAAAAAACATTACATTCTCATGTTGAATTTGGTCAGCGGGTGGTTCGATGTGAAGAGAGGATGAACTATGTCACACCGGTCGAAATCTTCGCGGACAATCTCAGCTTGTCTGGAAAGACAAGCGATATTTCTATTACAGGGATTAAAGTTAAATTACTAGGAAAATCTAATTTACAAAAGTTACAAAAAATTAAAGTGCGATTCGCGCGTTGGCAGGAGAAATTTGATAGACCACAAGATTGTATAGCTGAATATCAAGTCTGTTGGCTTGATCAGACTACACATGGAGATAGCCTTGGTTTAGTGATTGTTGAAGAAAGTAAATCAGAACTGACGGAGTTTATTAAAAAGTATATACGTAGTTACAAACGAAAGTATAGGTTAGATGTTTCTAATACATTGCATTCGGTTAGAAATATATTGTTTGAACAATTATATTTTTACGGTTGTGAGTCTATTCCTCTCTTTTTGCAATACGACGGTTTTGATGATTTACATATACCTTATTTGTTATCTCAATCAGCCAATCAAACGGCTATCTCGTATTGGAAAGATGAGAATAATATCTGTCAGCTTAGGCAATTATTTAAGCCTAGCCGAGTAAAAGAAATGCTGACGCAATTAACGCCAGTAAAGCATGAATACGTATTTTGTTTTACTTTTAAACAGAACGGTAAAAAATACTTTTTCAGTGCAACTCAAAATGAACTCGAAGATAGGCAATTATTAGAACAATTTTGGACTTATGGTGCACAAAATAAAGGGTGGCGGGTATTTAAAATTCAGCTCCATCAAGCTGATATTTCTAGTGCCTGGCGTCCAGTAGCTATACCAGATTCAGCTGGTAGCGAAATTAAGACTCGAAACTTGCCACTTAATCATAAAATCAAAGCCTGTGTTGAATCTTGCTCGCATTTTGCCCTATTGATCGACGTGACTAATGAATCTGCAAAAAACAGTTATGCAAAACATAAAGTGGATGCTAAATCATTGACTGAGTTAATCGCATTTAAACTGGATAAATTAGAAGATACTCAAACTAGAATCATTCGATATGAAGCCTTAGGCAAGCGCAGGGAAGTCAGAATAGCTTTTAAAACGAACGTTAAATTAACCGTAAACGATATAGTGTGCGAAGCGATTACAGTCAATATATCAGTACATGGCTTGCAGTTAAAATTAAAAACTGAAGTGAACATACAAGAAGGGCAAGTATTACTCCTTGATTTACCAGACTTAAACTATGGTGAAATCTACGGTTTAAAATCACTTAAATATCAAGCTGTGATTGTAAAACCTGAGCATAAAGTACTCAGTTTAAAAGCGGTAGGTGCCGACAACCTTGGTGTGAAAGTATTTAAAAATGTTTTAAGCAAGCATAATGCTGAGCAACAAGGTTTAGAAAAAGCGATTGATGGGCTAGAGCTCGCTTTTAGGAATCTATTTATTTATTCCACCTCTCAATCATGTTGCTTTGTCAGTTTTAACGATAAACAAACTTATTGCCAATTAGTTGAATCCTCGACGCCGACACGACTCAATGCCCTGATTGAAAGATTTAAAGGCCATAGCCAAAATTCGCTTGAGCAAATATTGATAAGTCATTTGCGCAGGTTAGATTCTGTATCGTCAAATTTAAAAGATGAATTGGTTTTGTACTGCGATAAAGGCAGTGTTAAACCTATTGCTTGGTTAAGTGGTTTAAATAGTGAAAATATCCGCTTAGAGACGATTAAACCTTTACTTAACACTGGCGCAGTTTGGGTGATCCAGTTTAACGCGTTTCAACTGTCCGAAGCCGACTATAAAACAGTAGAATTAGAACTGAGTTATTTGTCTGTTTATCATCCAGCAGCAGAAGTAAAGCTTAAACAATACCTGGAAGGCTTCAATTTGGCATTTACTCTAGTCGATATCACTAAAGAAGTTTTGCTTAGATATAGAATGAATTCGGAGCATATTGCAGCCAATCATCAAAAGCAAAATGAGTTTGTATTTGATGTTATTGACTAGCTCTGTTGAGTTCTATTTAGACAATCTAACTCTTTTTATAATTATTAATCAAAGAGTTAGATTGCATTTTAGACTATTTTACATCTAACTATCTTATTTCAGATGCTTTTTGTCTGTTGGCTTTAATAATAAAGCGTCAGTTTTAGTTCGTTGAATTGGGCCATTGTCACCGACTAGGTAAACTTTACGCCAGTTGGTACCTCGAGGTTTTTCAGCGACTATCATTCTAGCATCTGGGTGTGCATCTTTAATAAGCGCAGTTAAGCCCCAACCTGCTTTTGGACGTCTGAGTAATTCTTTGCCCTTAGTAAAGCTTTCTCCACCGTCTACACTATTGAAATAACTAATCACGCCTTCATTATTTTCTTGGTAGCCTAAGATGAAGCTAACTTCTGTTGGTGATTTAATAATAAAGTCACCACGTGTATCTGTGTTATCAAGTCTCGCTTGCGTATTAACCGGTTTGCCGCCAACCCACTCAGTACCAGTCCAACGGAAGTAACTAGTTTGTTTTGGTCCACCTGTTTTTTTGCCCAGATCTTTACCTATGTTAGTTGCTATGTGAGGATAACCTTTTTCATCTAAGTGAGCTGAACCGTTAAAAGTCCAGTAACCCGATCCACCTGTTCTAGCAACTAGGGTTTTTTCATCCGCAACTTCACGTGTTACAGGCACGTTTAATTTTTCATTATGAATATTGCGCCAAGTATTATTTTTGGTATCGAAAACCATATAGTATGCATCATGACGTTCTGTTGTGTGACCTCGACCGTTCACGCCAGCGCCACCATTCCAGCAAATGTGATAATCATATGAAACGATAATGTCATCGCCTTGGCCTTTACTGACAAATGCATACCAGCTGTCATTGGCTTTTATGTCTTTACGTTTTTTATGTTTTAAGAAAGAAACTGCTGGGCCAAATGTACGCCCGTGGTCTGTTGATTTATGATAAACCCAGTTACTTCTATGCGCACCATGACGATAGAAAATATATATATCGCCATTATCCATTTTAATCGCTTGGTTATAGGTGCCAAAAGGTGGCAATGAATCTAGTTCTTCCCATTCAGTAATATCCCCAGGGCGTTTAGATACTGTATGCTTGTTACCACCGAAATGCACATCACCTAATGGATTTTTTCCGTGCCTTGCATCACCACCATGACCACCAAAAAATATGTGGATATAGCCTAAATCATCAATCAACATGGTTGGTTTACCATGGTTATCAATTTTTTTCTTGCGAGTTGGATCTTTACCTAATTCGCTGACACCTGCTTTGAAAGGGCCTTTCCACTCTTTTGTTTCATGGTTGTAAGATGCGACATAAGGGTCTTCTAAAGGCCCTTGATAAGAAACATAAGTAATACCATCTTGGTGAATGCCTGCAGGATGTTGAACTACAGCTAAAGGATTACCTAGGGCATTATCTGCAAAAAAATCAGCTTTCTCTACTTTTGAATCAAGTTGGGTACTTGAGCAACCTGCTAATAACGAACCAATTGAGATGGCTGAAATAAGCGAAAGTCTAGTCATTAAATTTTTCATTATTAAAACTCTATTAATCAAATGATGTCATATCCAGTCAATTGTAGCACATGATATGTTTGTTATTAGTAATTGTTAAAAAATTATTTTAACTGTTGCGGTTAATTTAATATTGCTAACTTGGCAGAAAATTTGTTGAGGTTTTGATTGAGGAAATTTAGCTGTGTGGGTTTCTAGCCCTCATTGCTGAGGGCCTGATACAGCTAAACTTAATAGTTATTAAAAGCGCATTACCCACTTATCTAATTTAGAAAACGTATTATTTGTAATCGTGTCTCCTGTCGTTGCGCGGCCATCTTCATCTCGCGTAACGACACCATAAGTTGTGGTTGAACCTTCACGGCTGCCAGTGATCCCTAATATTGTATTATCCCTAATATAATTTGTACCTTGCACGCCGTTTAGCGAAATACCTTCATAGTGTTTGCCATACTTGTTTCTAGGGGTTGATTCGCCAGCAACTATATCTCCTAAGTTAGTTATTTCGTTGTTTTCTATTGTTACGTTATTAGCTCTTTCTACACTAATTGGTCTTGTGCTCGATTCAACTGTGTTACCTGAGATGGTTACATTAGTTGAAGTCCAACCAGAGTAAACGCGCTTAATGCTTAAGCCCACAACGGCATCTATGATTTGATTATTTAACATTTTGATGTTGTCAGCACCACGCTTACTAGTAATGCCATCATAAACTCTTTCTATATAATTGTTCGATAAAGTGAAGTGGTCGCCATAAACACCGTTATCACCGCCAGCTGATACATAGATAGCGGCATCTCGGATACCATAAAACGAATTGTTTTTAATGGTCGCTTTAAGCGCGCCTGTCATTAATATTCCGCTATCACCGCCAGCAAGGTAAAAAGGATCAGATGATGAGTGAGTACCGGTAACCGTAATATTTTCAATTGTCAGCTGGTTTAACTTGCTTGCTCCATTATTTGTGACGCCTCTAATTGAAAGCGCATCTGCTGTGGCTTTTGTGCCTTGTTTTGAAGCTGGCGTTAAACTGGTATAAGGCACAACTGTTGAAACTTTTGCATTTGCTATATTAAAGTCGCCACCATCCCAATGTACATTGGCTAATATACCTGAACTGTTACAACCAGAAGAAAGACTGTCGTGAGAATCTAAACTAAACATGTCGCCATCTAGGCTTGATGTTGCGATGAAAGTTGCACCTGTGGCATCAACAATTAAATCTTTTTTTAAGTAAACCTTAGTGTCTGAACTTATATAGTAGGTGCCGGTTAAGCGTAAGGGAATACCAGTATTGGTTGCTTGCTGAAGGGCATTTTGTAATTTATCTTCGTTGCCATTTGGGTTAATTGGTGTACTGCTGCAGTCAGCTGCGAGTAAGTTTGTCGACACAGCTGTTAAACAAATTGCGCTATAACTAATTAATTTTTGGATTTTATTAAACATTACTACTACCTATTATTATGTATATAAATCTTCCCTAGGCTTGGTTATCAATAGAAATATATTGATTTGTTTTGATCCTAAAATTCTGGTTTGGACCGAATTTGATTGTTATAATATATTGAGTTTACAAAGTTGCAACAATTATTTTAATTTTGTTGCTTTGTTATGTTTTTTGTTGTTTTTATGTTTGGTGCTTGGTTTTAGTCTAAATCAGGCGTTTATTGAACTTAAACCTCATTTTTATTATCGATAAATCCAAAAGGTGGAATATGAATAAGATCGGCTTAACTATGTCAATTTACAAAGACAAAGCGGATGAGTATGAAAAGCGTCATGATGAAATTTGGCCTGAATTAGTAGATGTACTTAAAGCGGCAGGGGTAGAGGATTATTCAATATTCCTAGAAAGTGAAACTGGTAAATTATTTGCCGTTTTAAAATGTGAATCGACTGACAAAGTAGATGAATTGGCTTTAAATGCTGTGGTACAAAAATGGTGGGCATATATGGCTGATATAATGGACACTAATGAAGATAACTCTCCTGTAGCAAAACCGCTAAAACAAGTTTTTCATTTAAATTAACTTCAACTCGGAGTGCCAGCATGCTTTATTGAGGGCACTTTTCTTGGCAACTGCGTTGAATCCGCTAATTTCTTATCCAGAGTAAAGGTTAAATTAGACAATTACTTAGCTTGAATTTTGGTGTAGAACTTATTGGACGTAAGTTGTTATCTAAATTGAAGTTATTTTGCTCGCATTTTTCTAAGGCAGTTACAAATTATAAATTATTGTTAACATGTTAATTTTGATTATAACTGCCATTAATGACAAAATTCTTTTAAATTGATGGATTTTTTGCTTTTTTAATTTTCTTTTCTATTCTTATGAAAAACATTAAGTTGCTGTTTTAACACAAAATTAGTTTTTTTTAGTTCATATCTGGTATTAATATCATCAATCATCTACACTCACAATTAGTCAAAATATGTCTTTTAATTTTGTTCTAATAATGTAATATACGTTAAATTGTAGTTTGAATATGAACTGTAACTAGTGTTTTGCTTGCTCTATATGGGCCAACATCTAGCTAGTAACTATAGTGACCAATGAGGTAAATGAATGAAAATGTTTAAAGGCAAGCGTGGTATTTCTGCTGTATGGGCAGGATTACTATTAACTGCGTCTTTTATTGCAAGTGCTGCGTCATCTGAAAAGCCCAATATTATTTTTATTTTGACGGATGATTTAGGTTTTAATCAAGTCGGGGCATATGGCAATACACCAATCAAAACTCCTAATTTAGACAAAATGGCTGCGAACGGCATTCGTTTTGATCAAGCTTATGCTGGTAACACAGTTTGTTCACCATCTCGTGTTTCGCTATTCACTGGTCGTGATGGTCGTTATATGACTAATAATTCAAATACAGTTGAATTAAGTCATAAAGATATTACCTTGGCTCATATCTTAAAATATGCAGATTATGATACGACTTTAATCGGTAAGTATTCTATTGGTCAACAAATGGGCGTGACTGATCCATTAGCTATGGGTTTTGACACTTGGTTTGGTATGTATTCTATTCTTGAGGGTCATAGACAGTACCCTCAAATCCTGTGGCGTGATGGTCAAAAAATTCGCGTTAAAGAAAATGAAGGTGGCCGAAAAGGTGCATACGCGCAGCGCATTTTCACTGACGAAGCAATTAAGTACATAGAAGAAAAACGTGAAAATCCATTTTTCATGATGTTAACTTATTCATCTCCTCATGCTGAATTAGGCGTACCAAGCGAATTCAGTGACCCATACAAATTTAAAGAAAAGCGTTATTCAGGTATGGAAGGCGGAAACCCTTCTGATAAGTACGCAGCTTATTATCCAGAATCTGTTGATAAGCCGAATGCTGTTTTAGCGGGAATGGTATCAGCACTAGATCATTATATCGGCGAGTTATTAGACACACTTGAGAAGCAAGGCAAGTTAGAAAATACCATTATTTTCTTCACTTCGGATAACGGTCCTCATGATGAAGGTGGTGCTTCACCTGAATTCTTTAAAGCGTCAGCACCTTATAAAGGTCAAAAACGTGATTTATATGACGGTGGTATTCATGTACCTATGATTCTGCAATGGCCAGCTCAAATAAAGAAAGGTCGTGTTGATCAAACACCATGGTTATTTGCTGACGTTTTACCTACTTTTGCAGACATTGCTGGTGTTGACTTAAACATAGTGCCGCGTGTTCATACTAATGGTGTTTCAATCAAAGGTTTACTAAATGATACGCCAGTGAAAATGGCAGAAAGAACGCTTTATTGGGAATTTTCTAAACAGGTTGGAGATCCTAATTCAGGTGTTATCGGTGATACATACCAAGCAGCACGTCGCGGCAAATGGAAAGCGGTTCGATATGGTTTTGATTCATCGGTTGAGCTTTATGACATTACACGTGACCCATCAGAGTCATATAACTTAGCGACAACTCATAAAAACATCGCTAAAGCTTTTTATGAGTTGTTTGAAGAATATAAGTAAATCTAGTTAAAAGCTTAAGCCGGAAAATACTTAAGCTAAATATAGATAAGTACATTTACAAGGAAGCAAGCTAGTTACTGGCGCTTCCTTTTTTCTCAACTGGAGAAAAGTTTAAGACGATAAACAGCAGGTTGATTTATTGGTATCGATAAATGTAGTGAATCTGGTTTGTTCGTTTTTTACTGAGCATTTTGCTAGCGCAAAATAACATTTTAACGTTTAAGGTGTGATATGTTGAAAATTAATTTTAAAAAGTCATTAATTGCGACTGCTACTTCAATTTTATTAATGGGTTGTGGCGGTTCAAATGAGCCTAGCTCAACAAATGTAACTGAAGCTAAAGTTTCAGCAAGTACAGATTCTGTTTCAGCTGCAGGCATTAGAGCTTCAGCTTATGATGTGGCTAACCGCGCTGCTCATTGGCAAATGGCTCAACTCGACAATTTAGAGTACATCCCAGAGTCACATAAAGCTAAATCAGAAAATGCTAAGTTTTGGATCCAAGCCTCTTATTTTATTGGATTAATGCGCTGGATTGACACAGCAAACGATCAAACTTTGTTAAAACAAGTTGAAGCTATTGCTGAAAGAGAAAAATATGAATTGTTGTTAGATCGTCCTTATCACGCTGATGATCACACAATTGGTCAAACGTACATCTGGTTAGCTGAAAAAACTGGCAATAAAGAAGCCTACGCTGCAACGCAAAAATTATTCGATTGGATTTTAGAGAATAAACCTACCGTTGGTTTAGAAATGTTAGATTCAACTGCATCTGGCCACGGAAATGTGCATTTAGAAGGCAACTGTCAAACACGTTGGTGTTGGGCTGATGCTTTATATATGGCACCCCGTACTTGGATTATGTTAAGTAACATCACTGGTGATCCTAAATATTTAGAATATGCTGACCAAGAGTACTGGGCAGCAGCTGATTATTTATTCTCGGACAAATATGGCATGTTCTTCCGTGATAGTCGTTATTTTGACATGAAGAGTGACAATGGTCAGCCTGTGTTCTGGGGCCGTGGTAATGGTTGGGTTTTTGCTGCTTTACCATTAATCATCGAAGCTTTACCAAAAGACCATCCATCACGTGATCGTTATATCGAGTTATACAAAAAGAATGCTGCAGGTTTAGTTAAGTTGCAAACTGAAGAGGGCTACTGGCCTGCGTCTTTACTTGACCCAGATAAAGTAAAAACGCCAGAAATCAGCGGAACTGGATTCATTGCATTCGGCTTAGCTTGGGGCGTTAATAATGGTATTTTAACAGACGAAAATACTAAGCAAGTCGTTGAAAAAGCTTGGGTTGCGATTGAAAAAGCTGTAGAGCCTAATGGTCGAGTAAACTGGGTTCAGCATGTGGGTAAATCACCAGATCCAGTTAAAAAGACCGACTCACAATTATATGGTGTAGGGGCTGTGTTACTTGTGGCTTCAGAAATGACCAAATGGTCTAACTAGACTGGAAAGGGATATTAGATGTTAAGCTTGTTTAATTTTTTCAAATTAAAAAAAAAATTTGGAATTACATTTTTAGTTAGTTGTTTATTAGGTGCTTGTTCTTCAAGCTCTGGGCAACTAGATAATGAAGTTGCACCAGTCGAACTTAAAGTGGGTGAGGGGCAAAACAACCTCATCGGTTATTATGAGTCGGCTCCACGTTTTTCTTGGAAAGTAGATAAACAAGCTTCATCTAAATTTCAATCCGCATATCAAATTCAAGTTTCATCAAATTTTGATGAAACTGCTGAATTTACAGCAGACCTTTGGGATAGTGGCAAAGTTACATCAGCCACTAATGCCTGGGTTCGTTACCAAGGTAAAGAATTAGTTTCTCGACAAAAAGTATATTGGCGAGTAAAAACTTGGGACGAAAGCGACAAAAATTCAAATTGGAGTGAGGTTAATCACTTTGAACTTGGTTTATTAAACCAAGCCCAATGGCAAGGAAAATGGATTAATCATCCTGATACGAGTCTTGACAATAATCCTAGCCAAGCGGTGATAGCGACGCCTCAATATCTAAGAAAAGAATTCAAATCAGATAAATCTGTTCAACAAGCTAGACTCTATATCACGGCTAAAGGCTTGTTTAAGGCGTATATTAATGGCGCTATGATCGCACCTGAAGATGCAATGACACCAGGTTGGACTCCTTATTCTAAAAGAATCGAAACACTCACTTACGATGTCACTGACTTAGTTAATTCAGGCCAAAATGTGCTAGCAGCTAATTTAGCTGGCGGTTGGTATTCAGGCCGAGTCTATAAATTCACTGAAAGAGAGCACAAACTTACACCTCAATTACTCGCTCAACTTGAGATCAGCTATGCTGATGGTACGACTAAACGGATTGTTACTGATGAAACTTGGTTAAGTACCCAGCAGGGACCTATTCGTTTCGCCAGTATTTATGATGGTGAAAAATATGACCAAAACTATGAAATACCTAATTGGCATACTACTAATTTTAATGCCTCAAACTGGACTAGAGTCGATACAGCAAAATTAGATCAAAAGCTGAAGTTAACGCCTAAAAGACATAAACCAATTAGAAATATTCAAGCATTAAAGCCAGTTAGTATTGTTAAGCATACAGGCGATACTGTGATTTTTGATTTTGGTCAAAACATGGTTGGCGTACCTAAAATTAATTTACCTGCAGTAGCGGGCAAACAAATCAAAATAAGATTCGCAGAAGCTTTACATAAAGGTGAATTTTATACTGACAATTATCGTAGTGCGGTTTCAACTAATTATTATTTACCAAGCACAACAGGTGTTATCGAATATCAACCAACATTTACTTACCATGGCTATCGCTACATTGAAATTTCAGGTTTTGACCCAGCGGCACAACCTAGAACAGATTGGGCACAAGCTTTAGTTCAGCACACTGATTTTAAAGTATCGAACAACTTTAAATCATCAGCGCCTAAATTGAATCAACTTGCTTCCAATGTTAAATGGGGCCTCAAAAGTAACTTCTACGATATTCCATTAGATTGTCCACAACGTGATGAACGATTAGGTTGGACGGGTGATGCTCAAGTCTTTGCCAGCTCATCAATGCATGTTGCTGATGTTTACGCATTTTGGGCTGCTTGGTTAGAAAGTGTTCGAGATGACCAAATGACTTCTGGTGGTATCCCACTTTATGTCCCTTTTGTCGATTGGATTAACTGGCCTTCTTCAGGTTGGGGTGACGCAGCAACTATCATTCCGTGGGAGCTTTACATGCTTACGGGTGACTCAGCAATCTTAGCAGACAACTATGAAATGATGCAGGGCTGGGTTAAATACCACCAAAGCCAAAGTAAAGACTATGTATCTTCGATGAAAACATTTGGCGATTGGTTACAACCTTACCCTGACGAGACTGCAAAAAATCCAAATCGTGGTGATACAGATTTTAATTTGATTTCGACAGCCTATTTTGCTCGTTCAGTAGAGCTGACTTTAAAAACCGCTAAGGTTTTAGCTAAAGAGCAAGATATCGAGGCGTTGGAAGCTTTATATCAGAATGTGAAAAAAGCATTCCGGAATAATTTCTTTAATGCTGATTTATCAGTTAAATCTGGACATGCCACACAGACTAGCTATTTGTTGGCGTTAGCTTTTGATTTATTTGATGCCAAAGATAAAAAGAATGCACAGACTCGATTATTAGGTTTAATTAAAGATGCTGATAATCATTTACGTACTGGCTTTTTAGGTACGCCTTTACTAGCGGATGTTTTACAAGAGGCTGGTCGAAGTGACTTGGTGTATGAACTATTATTCAAAGAAAGCTATCCATCTTGGTTTTACTCAATCAATAATGGCGCAACGACCACTTGGGAACGTTGGAACTCTTATTCATTAGAAGACGGTTTTAATCCTCAAGGTATGAACTCTCTAAATCACTACGCCTATGGCAGTATAGCAGAATGGTTCTATCAAGGTATCCTAGGGATTAAACCTTTAACTCCAGGCTTTAGTTCAGTGTTAATTGAGCCTCAAATTGGTACTAAGTTAACAACTGCTTCTGGCTTTTATGATACGCCTCAAGGGCAAATTTATGTGAGCTGGGAAACCAAAGGGAAATTTTTGAAATTAGTTGTAAAGATTCCTAAAAACACACAAGCTCAGTTAGTGCTGCCTAAGCATGAAGCATCATCATTGACTTTAATGGATACCGCTCATACCAAATTTGAACTTGATAATCTCCAAGCTGGGGAATACAAGTTTAGTATGAAACTAACGAGTACAGCTAAATAACGCTGTACTCACTTTTATTAATCTAGTTAACGCTTTTAGTGTGTCATAGACATAAATTTATTCACCTAAACTTGGGAGAAGCAATCGCCAATCCCATTAAGTTATTTGTCTCACTTTGCTTTGTACACGAAGTACTAATATGGAAAAGTTAAGCTCGAAAATGAAATTAAAATTTCAGACTTAGCTTAACGATTCCATTTTGGTCTCAGTTGAAAATCGATGATTAACGTACCAATAATTTTAAGCGCATATATGAAGCTAATAGTAAGAGAAGGTTTCGACACGGTACTGTTTATATTGCTGACGGAAAATTATTTTACTATCTCATGGAAAACGCAGAAGGCAGCGCGCAGCCAATTTATCTGCAAATTATCAATCTTGGTATAAAATAAAGGATATCAATCGAGGGAAGTAAATGAATGGCTAATTATCTGCTGGATAATTATAAAATTATAATCATTGTTTTATCCTTATATACATTTAGCCAGAGTCTGTTAGCCAAAGATATCGCTATCGTTAATATTAGTCGCGATAAAACAGATGATAGGTTTAAATACAACTATCAGGTTCTGGATACGGCACTTAAAATAACACAGCCGGATTTTGGCGAGTACGAGCTTAAGTTAGCTGAACAATACATACCCAAACAACGCCTTATACCGATCATTTCCAAAGGAAAAGTGGTTAATGCCACTATCGCAGTAACGAATGTTGAGTGGGAAGATAATACAATAGCGATTAAAATACCTGTCCGTAGAGGGATTTTAAACTACCGAGTAATTATGACTAATAAGCAGAGTCTCGGGAGCTTCAAAAATATTTCACACATAGATCAGTTGAAGCAATTACGCGTTTGCTTAGATAGACAATCCTCTACTTGGCAAACATTTAACCATCTGGGCTTTAATCTAGTTAATGCCTATAACGACCGTTCTTTATTTACCATGCTAAACAAAAATAGATGTGATTACATTCCTAGAGGAGTTCACGAAGTATTTTTAGAGCTGGAAAATTATAAATCCCTTACTAACTTAGTACTTGAACCAAGCTTATTGCTTTATATACCGGCGCCATTTTATATTTTTGTATCACCTAACACGCCTAAACTTGCTGAACGATTTAAAGTCGGAATGGAACGTATGGCATCACAGGGTATCTTAACGGCTTTGGTTGAAGATAGTGAAGGTGAATACATAAAAAGGGTAAAACAGACGAGTAGGAGCGTGCTGAAGGTGGGTAATCCGTTGTTACCGGATGGTGCGCCATTTAACCGAGCAGAATTATGGTTAAAATGGTAACAGTATTACAACTTCATGTGCCTTAATGTAAACACTGAGCTTGGCTCAATAAACGTTTGATACAAAAAGGCTCGTCGAATATTAAATAAGAATTAGCTGCAGTTTAATCTACAGCTTCAACAATAATGACTTCGATTCCATTATCTTCAAATTGTTTGATAATATCAGGATCAGCGTTTGAATCAGTAATTAAGATGTCTACTTCATTTAGTGGACAGAAAATAAAATTACTACGTTTACCTAATTTGGTACTGTCAGCCAAAATTACTAACTTTTCAGTTTGCTTACGCAACCTTTGTTCTGACATGATTAATAGAGGATCTGATTCCATCACACCAAAAGGGCCAACACCAGGCGATCCCATAAACATCATACTGCTATGGTAGTACTCGGTATTATCTTTTTCATAAGAACTTAAAATGATGCCTTGTTCACGGTAAATTTCACCGCCAGGTAAAGTGACTTGGATATCACTATTTTCTGTGATGTAACTAGCAAGCACAAAAGAATTGGTTAAAATATTTAACTGCTTATCTTGTAAGTATTCACCCATCATGTAAGTTGAACTACCACCATTTATAATAATAGAGTCGCCATCTTTACATAATTCAACTGCTCGCTTTGCAATCAGTTTTTTTGTTTTTGTTTGTTTTTCTTTATCGACAAAAAATACAGAACTAGAAATGTGCTTTTTGCTTGGTGCAGTATTAAGTGACTGAGCACCACCTCTAATTTTTTGAATCTCGCCACGCTTTGACATTTTTAAAATATCTCTACGTATTGTCGCTTCAGAGGCATTTAACTTCTCAGTCAAATTTCTAACGCTTGCAAATTGTTCTTTGTCTAGAATATCTTTTATTAATTGTTGCCTATGTCTTTCTAACATTGGTAACCCCTTCCCGGAAATCGTATCGTGAGTGTTTTCGAATTGTTTTGCCATATTCTATTCGCAAAGTCCATAAATTTACAATGTATTCGTTATTATACCTGCTTATGACTGAAAAAGAAATTTTTAGATTAAATGTGAAGAAAATGTTTTAATTGTTTTGTTACATTTCTTTACAAAATGGCTATCAATCGCTATTTTTTATTCATATACGAACTAATTTCAATCATTACACTATGAAATCACCGTGAATGTTGTCATAATTTGTCAAAAGTGTATATTAGATATTCATATATGGTCATTTTCACTAATAAACACTTTTTTACAAAGATTTAGTGATTTGAGCGCTAAATTTTGAGTTTTAGTGGCTTAAATAACATTTGTCGCAAACAAATGTGTAATAGACAGCAAATATATTTAGCAACCTTTACTCGTTACATTGAGTTGCATCATCGCAGTAGAAACGAATTTCATTATCGATTCTACTGTAGTTAATTTCGTTACAAAGGGGGGAGGCGATGAGCCATTTCTCTAAATTTATTTTAGCCTTAAGTGCTCTAATTATTATTGCACAATTTAGTTTTGACTCAGATCTGGGTAATGAAGCTGTCAGCATTCGTATTGCTCATGGCTTAGATGTCCAGCATCCAGTTCATAAATCATTAGAGTTTATGGATGAGCGGCTCAAAACGATTTCTGATGGGAAAATGTCATTGACTATATTTCCATCCGGTCAATTGGGATCTGAACGAGAAATTATAGAGTTGATTCAAATCGGTACTTTAGGGATGACTAAAGTCTCTGCAAGCTCATTAGAAGCATTTGTACCCGAGATGAAAATATTCAGCCTACCTTATTTGTTCAATGACCATCAACACTATTGGGATGTACTAACAAGCCCGATAGGCCAAAGTTTATTAGATTCAGGCGTTGAATATAGAGTCAAAGGGCTAGGGTATTTTGATGCTGGCAGTCGTAGCTTTTACACAACTCATAAAAAGGTGGAAGCGCCCAGTGATTTGAATGGCTTAAAAATCCGCGTTATGAATAGCCAATCAGCTGTAGATATGGTTAACACTATTGGTGGTGCAGCTACGCCAGTAAGTTGGGGTGAACTATATACAGCGCTTCAACAAGGGATAGTACAAGGTGCAGAGAATAACCCGCCGAGTTTTTATTATTCAAAACATTATGAAGTGAGCAAATATTATTTATTAGACGAACACACCTCGATTCCAGACGTGATTGTTGTCGGCACCCACCTTTGGGATAGTTTATCCGCTCAAGAACAAGTTTGGCTTAAACAAGCGATGGATGAAGCCACTGACTATCAACGCAAGGTTTGGATGGAGTCGACAGAAATGTCACTTGCTAAAGTTAAAGAAGCTGGCGTCACTGTGATGAAAGCCGACAAAGCTATATTCCAAGACAGTGTAACTTCATTGTATGACTCTATAACGAGTGAATCGATTAAACGCCTTGTCGCTGATATTAAACAAATGGGAGAGCGCTAGTCATGTGTTTAGATGCTTGTATTGAAAAATTAGATAAATTCCTAAGAGTTTTCTTAGCAGTCATGATGGCGTTACTTGTTGTCGATGTGACATGGCAAGTTTTAACTCGCTTTATTTTACCTCAGCCGAGTTCTTTCACCGAAGAAGTTGCACGTTTTTTATTAATTTGGGTCAGTTTGATCGGTGCTGCATATGCTTATCGCCTTAACAGCCATCTTGGTTTTGATTTATTAGTGAAAAAACTACCAGTCAGTGAAGCTTTATTCTACTACCGATTATGTTGTCTGCTTGTTGTCATATTTGCAATTTCAGTACTTATTATTGGTGGTTGCAATTTAGTTTATTTGACTTGGTCGTTAGGTCAATCATCTCCGGTTCTAAATATACCTATGGCATTTATATATAGTGTTGTTCCATTCAGTGGATGTTTATTTACTTTATATAGCGGCATCTTTTTTAAACAAGCCAGTAATGCAATTGCTGAGTAAAAACTAGCAGATAAACAAGGTTAATAAGATATGACAAGTTTAATTCTATTTGGTGTTTTTGCGATTTTATTATTAATAAATTTGCCAATTGCACTCGCTATTATTTTTGCGACTTTAGTCAGTATGCTGATGACAGTCGACACATTACCAGCATTAACGACAATTGCTCAGCGATTGACTGCTGGTATAGACAGTTTTGCTTTACTTGCTATCCCGTATTTTATCCTTTCAGGTTATTTGATGGGGCAAGGTGGTATTGCACATAGATTGATTTCTTTCTCTAAAGTGTTAGTTGGACGTTTACCTGGCGGCCTAGCTATTGTTAACGTTATTTCTTGTGCGTTATTTGGTTCAATATCTGGTTCGGCCGTTGCTGCAACTTCAGCCATTGGCGGTTTTATGATCCCAGCGATGGAAAAAGAAGGTTATAAAAAGCCTTTTGGTACAGCTGTAACTGTCACAGCTGCTACAACTGGTATGCTGATTCCACCGAGCAACATTTTGATTATCTACTCACTTGCTAGTGGTGGTGTTTCAATAGCCGCTTTATTTATTGCGGGTTATTTACCAGGTATATTGGTGACTGTGTCGTTAATTTTGGCGGCTGTATTATATGTTAAACGTAATAATATTCAGACACTTTCGAAAGAATCAATAGAACCATTTTTCCCAGCATTCTTTGGTGCTATACCAAGCCTATTTTTAATCTTCTTAATTATTGGTGGCATCATAGGTGGGATATTCACACCGACTGAAGCAGGTGCAATTGCGGTATTGTATTCACTCATATTGTCATTGGTGTTTTATCGCCAAATTACAGTTAAAGACTTATATCCAATCTTATTAAAAACAGTTAATACAACCGCAATTGTTATGTTGTTGATTGGCGCTTCTTCAGCTATGTCATGGTTGATGTCTTATGCATCTATCCCGCAAACGATTAGCCATATGCTGCTAACTTTATCGGAAAATCCATTACTTATCCTATTGATCATCAACATTACTTTGTTAGTGGTTGGTACCTTTATGGATATGACACCTGCGGTATTAATTTTCACACCTATATTCTTACCTGTCGCTGAGTCACTTGGTATTTCGCCACTACATTTCGGCATTATGATGATATTAAACTTATCTATTGGCCTATGTACTCCACCTGTGGGCAGTGTACTTTTTGTTGGCTGTAGTATTGGCAAGGTCAGTATTAGTGAAGTGATAAAACCTATTTTACCTTTGTACGCTGCAATGTTTATTGCGCTCGTGTTGGTGACTATGTTCCCAGCGATTAGTGAATTTTTGCCAAGAGCATTTGGCTTAATTTAAGCGTTAAATTTATTAACTTGAACTCGGGATAAGAAATTTGCTAACAATTTGAAATACATAAGCTTTTAATATTTCATCTATTCTAGCCCGATGTTTTTTCTTAGTACAAGGCGAATTTGAGCGCCAATAGCGAGCCTATTGCAATCAAATTTAACGCAGTAATAAGGAAAAACAGCAGCTAGAAAGCAAGTTGTTATCCAGAGTTCAGGTTTATTAGTTAATCAATTTATAGGAATCTATTATGCAAGCATATTTAACTCAACAATTTGGCCTTGAAAATAAAGTTGCCATAGTAACTGGTGCAAGCCGAGGTTTAGGTCAAGCAATGGCGATTGGTTTAGGTGAAGCTGGTGCAACTGTTGTTGCTGTTGGCTCTAAGCCTGAAAATGTAGCTAACACAATCGCTATCTTAGAAGAGAAAGGCGTTAAATGTTTAGCTTTAGGTTGTGATCAAAGCGATGGTGAGCAAATTAAAGCTGTTGTTGAAGACACAATTGCTAAATTCGGTCGAATTGACGTACTAGTTAATAACGCGGGTACTATCAAGCGTTCACCTGCTCATGAATTTTCAGATGAAGACTGGAATGAAGTTATCAATGTTAATTTAAACGGTGTATTTAAATTTTGTCGTGAAGCCGGTAAGCAAATGCTTAAACAAGGTTCAGGTAAAATTATCAATATTGCTTCTTTACTGAGTTTTTCTGGTGGTATTACGGTACCAGCTTATGCTGCAAGTAAAGGTGGTGTTGCACAAATTACTAAAGCACTAGCGAATGAGTGGGCAAGTTCAAATATTCAAGTTAATGCTATCGCACCAGGTTATTTTGAAACAGATAATACTTACAACCTAAGACAAGACGAAGAAAGATATAACAGTATCACTGCACGTATTCCAAGTGGTGTATGGGGTAAACCAGAAGATCTAGCTGGCGCAACTGTGTTTTTATCAAGCAACGCTGCTAACTATATGAATGGTCATGTCATGTTAGTCGACGGCGGCTGGATGGCTCGCTAATTAATCTGTCATGCTAATCTGAAAACTCCAAACTAGTTAAAGCGTTTGAAGTTTTCGGGTTAACGCAAACGAACTCAATTTATTTAATTTTTATTTTATAGGAACCACTATGGATTTTTTATTTGCAGCTGATATCCGCAGCTATAAAGACATGCGTAACCAAGAATTACGTGACGCATTTGTGACTCAACAATTATTTGTACCAGGTGAATTTAAGTTAACTTACACTGATGTTGATCGTGGTGTAGTTGGCGGTTTTACTCCTACTACTGAAGCTTTAGAGCTTCCGACTCATAAAGAGCTTGCATCTGACTATTTTTGTCAGCGTCGTGAAGCGGGTGTGATCAATATTGGTGGCAAAGGAACAATCACAGCAGACGGTGTTGCTTATGCAATGGATAAAAAAGACAGCTTGTATCTTGCTAAAGAAACTAAATCAGTAAAATTTGAGTCGGATGATTCAAATAACCCTGCTAAATTTTATTTAGTTTCGTACCCTGCACACCGTGTAACAAAAACGGTTCATGTACCAAAAAGTGCCGCACAAACTGTGCATTTAGGTGCGTCTGATACATCAAATGAGCGTACAATTTTCCAATCAATTCGTCCAGGTATCGTTGATAGCTGTCAATTGGTAATGGGTATTACCGAACTAAAAACGGGTAGTGTTTGGAATACTAAACCACCACACACTCACTTCCGTCGTACTGAAATCTATATGTACTTTGACTTGCCAGAAGAAGAGCGTGTATTCCATTTAATGGGTGAACCTGCGGAGGTGCGTTCACTTTCATTAGAAAATGGTGTTGCCATTGCTTCTCCAAGCTGGTCTATCCATAGCGGTGTAGGTACAACTAACTATACTTTTGTCTGGGCTATGGGTGGTGAAAACCAAGAGTTTGACGATATGGATCACTTAAAAGTTTCAGATTTAAAATAAGCTATTACTGAAACAGTCCCTGTGTGTGCCGGTTGAGTTTGTTGTCAGGATGATAACTTTCTCAACCGGTTTTTTTGACTTTCGTTCAGATTTAAATGACCAAAGATAATCACTCTGATTATTTATTTTGATTATATTCGACATTCCACTCCTTGTTTATTTCATTTTTGTTAATTTATTTGTTGATTTTTATTAATTTATTTTGCCTGTTTGCTTATAGGATTAATTGGTATTAACATTCTGGATTAAATTTAAGTATATGAATAGTAAGTATTTTAATTAACTTTTCTTCTTTTTTTCTAATATTTGACATGTTTTTTTAATGTTATTTTTTGATGATTGAATGTGATTGTTTGTGCTTGACTATGTTTGTCTTTGGTGTAAAATCAATTTAATTATTTACATTTGTGTATTCATGATATTTAGGAGCATAGTTGATGCCTATTAACAAAGATGAGTTTCGACACGTTGATTACAATTGGGACGATAGTGTCGCAGATAAGTTATCAGAGTTAGAGAGTTTGGTTTACCGTTCTAATGTATTAGGCGCGGACCAAAGAATCACAAACACTGGTGGTGGTAACACTTCTGCAAAATTAATGGAAACGGACCCATTAACTGGAGAGCAAGTTGAAGTTCTTTGGGTTAAAGGATCTGGTGGTGATTTACGTACAGCTAAAGTTGAAAACTTTTCTTCTTTATATCAAGGTAAATTAAACGCTTTAGACGGTACATACCAAGCGCGTGACGATAAAGGTTACAAGCAAGCTGGTGAAGATGCGATGATTGGCATGTACAAGCATTGTAACTTTTGTTTGAATCCTCGTGCTTCTTCAATCGATACACCTTTACATTCAATGATTGCTGACAAGCATGTTGATCACTTACACCCAAATGCTGTAATTTCAATTGCATCATGTAAAGATCAAGAAGCTCTTACTGAAAAAGTATGGGGCGGTAAAATGGCTTATGTTCCTTGGATGCGTCCTGGTTGGGAAGCGGCTAAGGTTTGTGAAGAAGCTTATGCAGCAAAACCTGATAGCATTGGTATCTTACTTGGTCAACACGGCCACACTAACTGGGAATCAGAAAGCAAGAGCTGTTACGAAACTTCTTTATGGGTAATCGAAACTGCTGCGCGTTATATCGAAGAGCACGACAAAGGTGAAATGACTTTTGGCGGTGCTAAAGTTGAAAGCTTATCAGATGAAGCTCGTACTGAATTACTTGCTAAATTCTTGCCTGTTGCTCGTGGTATCTTATCAAATAAAGTTAAATTTATTGCGACAGTTCAATCTGATGAAACAGCTTTACGTTTCGTAAACAGTGTTGATGCACCACGTTTAGCTAAATTAGGTACTTCATGTCCTGATCACTTCTTACGTACTAAAATTCAGCCTTTATATGTTGATTTCAACCCAGCAACAGACGATTTCGATGCATTAGTTGAAAAATTAAATGCAGGTATCGAGCAATATCGTGTTGAATACAAAGCATACTATGATGCATGCAAGCGTGACGATTCACCTGCAATGCGTGACCCAAGCCCAACAGTAATCTTAATCCCAGGTGTTGGTATTATTGGCTGGGGTAAAAATAAATCAGAATCACGTGTAACAACTGAATTCTACAACTGTGCAATTGAAGTAATGCGCGGCGCTGAAGCAGTTAGTGAATACACAGCTTTACCACAACAAGAAGCATTCGACATTGAATACTGGGCTTTAGAAGAAGCTAAGTTACAGCGTATGCCTAAAGAAGCGCCTTTAGCGCGTGATATCGTAGTTGTTGTTGGTGCTGGTGATGGTATTGGTAAAGAAACTGCTTTTCGCGTAGCGAAAGAAGGTGCTCACGTTGTATGTGCTGATTTACGTTTTGAAGCAGCGCAAAAAACTGCTGACGAATTAACAGCTATCTACGGTCAAGGTATCGGTGTTGCAGGTACTGGTATTTCAGGTTGTGGTCCAGCTATCGCACAAGAAGTTAATATTACAGACCGTGAAAGCGTTCAAAAAATGTTTGAGCAGGTGACTCTTGCTTACGGTGGTATTGATAAAGTTATCGTGACTGCTGGTGTTTTCTTAGCACCAGGTCAAGCAGGCATGAGCAATGACCAACAATTTGATGTTAGCTTTGCGGTTAACGTTAAAGGTGGCTACATTGTTGGTACTGAAGCAAACGAAATCTGGAAAGCTCAAGGCTTAAAAGGTGCATTAGTATTAACGACAAGTGTTAACGCTGCTGTATCTAAGAAAGGTTCATTAGCTTACGACACATCTAAAGCGGCTGCGAATCACCTAGTTCGTGAATTAGCGGTTGAACTTTCTCCATTAGTTAATGTAAATGGTTTAGCACCTGCTACAGTTGTTAAAGGTAGCACTATGTTCCCTCGTGACCGTGTTATTGCTTCATTAACGAAATACAATGTTGAGTTTACTGAGTCAGACTCTGATGATGAATTACGTGACAAGTTAGCTAATTTCTACGCTCAGCGTACATTAACTAAGTCGCCTATCACGCCAGCAGATCAGGCTGAAGCAGCTTACTTAATGGTTTCTGGCCAACTAAGCAAAACAACTGGTCAAATCATTAGTGTTGATGGTGGTTTACACGAAGCGTTCTTACGCTAATTTATTAGGAGACATTATTTCAGAATAATGTCTCCGTTTATTTAATCTACTACGTTGAATAGGATGTCAAGTTTAACGAAGTGATAATCATATTAACAAACTACGATTTAGTTGGAATTAATTATGAACAAAGATCAAGTACTGGCAGCTTATGAGCAAGCAAAAGAAGTATTTAAACAACAAGGCGTTGATACTGAGCAAGCCCTAGCACAATTAGCTAAAACACCTATTTCAATGCATTGCTGGCAGGGCGATGATGTTAAAGGTTTTGAAATCGCACAACGTGAATTAAGCGGTGGTATTCAAGCAACTGGTAACTACCCAGGTAAAGCTCGCACTGCAGTTGAACTTCGTGCTGACATGGAAAAAGCATTTAGCTTAATTCCTGGTGCAAAGCGCGTAAACTTACACGCTATCTACATTGATTCAGAAGAAGATGTAGATCGTGACAAAATTGAACCACGCCACTTTGAGCGTTGGGTAACTTGGGCAAAAGAGCAAGGTATTGGCTTAGACTTTAACCCGTCTCTTTTCTCTCATGAAAAATCAGATGATGGTTTTACTTTATCTCACCCAGATGCTGAAATTCGTCAATTCTGGATTGACCACGTAAAAGCAAGCCGTAAAGTTTCTGAATACTTCGGTAGAGAATTAGGCACACCTTCTTACATGAACATCTGGATCCCAGATGGTATGAAAGATCAGCCAGCTGACCGTTTATCTCCTCGTAAACGTTTACAAGAGTCTTTAGATGAAGCGATCTCTGAAAAAATTGACACTAAATACCACATCGATGCGGTTGAGTGTAAATTATTCGGTATAGGCGCTGAAGCTTACACTGTTGGTAGTAACGAGTTCTATTTAAGCTACGCAGCTACTCGTGGTACAGCATTATGTTTAGATGCGGGTCACTTCCACCCAACAGAAGTTATTTCTGACAAGATCAGTACTTGTTCACTTTACATCGAAAACATGCAGTTGCACGTAACTCGTCCAATGCGTTGGGATTCCGATCACATCGTATCTTTCGACGACGAAACACAAGCAATTATGCGTGAAATCGTTCGTAACGAATTATTAGACCGTATGTCAATTGGTCTTGATTTCTTCGATGCGTCAGTAAACCGTATCGCTGCATGGGTTATTGGTACTCGTAACGCACAAAAAGCTCTTCTTAAAGCACTTCTTGAGCCAGTTGCGAAAATCAAAGCTGCAGAGCAAGAATTTGATTACACATCTCGTTTGGCATTAATGGAAGAAGCGCATTCACAGCCATGGGCTGCTGTTTGGGACTACTTCTGCCTACAGCAAAACACGCCAGTGGGTCCAGATTGGTTAGAAGATGTTAAAGCTTATGAAAAAGAAGTTTTAGCACAACGCTAAGTTCTGTACGAAACGTTATTACCTTAATTCTGGATACCGCGCACAAGCGGTTATAGAAGGTTTGAATATCGCTGGTAATCACAGGGTATAGTTTAGTCCCTTAATGAGGTAACTGGATTACCTCGACTTAATTTGTGTCAGTGGCATGGATGCCATTTTTTTAGATTTATGTTTTTAATCTTAAATTTAGACAGTTTTTTTTTAAATTGTCTAAATTTAAGGTTAAAAACATTATTAATTTATAGCTTATCTTCATACATAAATAACGATAGAAGAGAGCTCGGAGGTCTATATGGCAAGTGCCGAAGAATTTGAAACTCAAGCTGTTTCTCCTAATAAACTGCAAGGTGCTAAAACTTTTGCCGCTAGTTACGCGGGTGAGCACGTTGCAGGAACAGAATTTGTTATTGGTGCATTATTTGTATCTTGGGGTGTTGGTGCAGTCGATGTCATCACAGGTTTATTATTTGGTAATTTGTTAGCCGTTTTAACTTGGGGCTTAATTACAGCGCCAATTGCAACAGATACTCGTTTAACCCTTTACGCTTATTTAGAAAAAATCGCCGGACCAGGCACTATAAAATTATATAGTGTGGTTAATGGCATATTATTCTGTGTTCTCGCCGGTGCTATGATCACTGTATCCGCATCCGCCGTTCGAATTCCATTCGGTATTCCTGATCAAGTTGGTTATTTCCCTACTGATTTACGATTTGTTTTAGTTGTCCTAGGTGTTGGTGCTGTTGTGGTTTACATGGCGGTTAAAGGCTTTAAAAAGCTTGCAGCCTTTGCTGAAATTTGTGCTCCTTGGATGATCTTAATGTTTTTTGTTGGCGCACTTGTCATGATGCCAACGACTGTTGGTGCGACTGCCGGTGTCGATAGCATCAATAGTTTCAGTGACTTTTTAACCGTTGCAAGTGAATCGATTTGGAAAGACTCTGACGGCGATATAGGTATTTGGCATGTTATTGCGTTTGCTTGGATTGCTAACTTAGCTATGCACGGTAGTTTAGGCGATATGACTTTATTACGCTTTGCAAGAAAAGCTAAATATGGTTATTTTTCAGCACTAGGTATGTTTATCGGCCATTACATGGCTTGGATTTGTGCAGGTATCATGGGGGCAGGTGCAGCTATTTTATTACAAACGAGCATCACTGCGATTGACCCTGGTTCGGTTGCTTACACAGCGCTAGGTGCTTCAGGTATTATTGCCGTAATCATTGCTGGTTGGACTACTTCTAACCCAACAATCTATCGTGCTGGTCTTGCGTTCAGCTCATTAAATCATGCTTGGGGCCGTACTAAAGTAACTATCGTTGTTGGTATTATTACAACTATTATTGCTTGTTCACCATTTGTTTTCTCAGGTTTACTTGGTTTTGTTGGCTACATGGGACTTTTACTTGCTCCAGTAGGTGCAATTATTGTGACTGAGCATTGGTTATTCCCTAAATTAGGTTTAACCCGTTATTGGTCTGCTTATAAAGGCAATACGACTAACATGGCTGCTTTTATCACTTGGATTCTGTCTATGGTTGCGGGTATCGCAGTTGAGCAAGCTGGTTTATTGCACTTGTTCTTTATCCTAGTGCCATTATGGATATTTGCGACTGTCACTTACATAGTTTTAGCCTCTGCTATGGGTGCTAAAGAAACTTACCCAGAAGCTGCAAAAGCAGAAAAAATTGAAAGTGATAGAAAAGCGGAAGAAGCTGCTTATTTAGCTTCTGTTGAGTCTAACGAAGAAGCTGCAAATATTAAGGTTTCTGGTTTGGCGCTAGCGGCTAAATATATTTCTTGGGGTGCACTAGTTGCATGTTTATATATGGGAATTTCTTCATATGTTAACCAAGATATAGCGACTATTACGAGCTGGTTAATTGTTCCAACATTGATCTATTTTATCACAGCTACTTATGCTTACATTGCCACTCAAGCTGCTACTAATGTATCAGAGAACCTTGAAAGCGCGACTAAGCCTATAGAAGCAAATTAATATTCTTTAAATCACAAATCTGTCGTTTTGGGCCCAGTTTTCTGGGCCCCTTTTTTTATCTTCGAATACATAGAGACCATAATGACTGAGTTAAATGTAAGGTTTTATCCTAGTCAGCCAAAACAAGTTTATTTGTTTGGTACTTGCTTAGCTGATGTCCTTTTCCCTGATTCTGGTATAGATGCAATTGAATTTTTAGAACGTCAAGGAATAGAAGTTATATACCCTGATGGCCAAACTTGTTGCGGTCAACCAGCCTATAACTCTGGGTATCAAGATGAAGCTAAACAAGTCGCATTAAAACAAATCGAGCAATTTCCTTTAGATATTCCAATCGTGGTTATCTCTGGCTCTTGTGGTGGCATGATGCGCCATCATTATCTTTCTTTGTTAAAAGAAGAACCTCAGATTCAAGGTTTTTGTGATCGTATTTTCGAATTCACAGAATTCTTAGTTCATGTTTTAAAAATTGAATTAAAAGATCAAGGTCCAAAAGAGCAGGTTGCTCTTCACACTTCATGTGCGGCAAGACGTGAAATGGGTGTTCACCTAACGGGTCGAAAATTAATAGAACAACTCGATAACGTCGAACTTATTGTGCACAACAAAGAATCAGAATGCTGCGGCTTTGGTGGTACTTTTGCAGTTAAGCATGACGATATTTCTGCCGCTATGGTTGCGGATAAAACGGCGAATTTACTTGATACAGGTGTGAAACAATTTATCAGTGCCGACTGGGGTTGCATGATGAATATTAATGGTTCGCTTGAATATCAGAACAAGCCATTAGCTGGTAAACATATCGCGAGTTATTTATTAGAAAGAACAAGCGAATCTAATCCTTCTAACAAAGGAAATTAAGATGAGCGTGAATCAATACACACCTGATAGAACTGAAAGTAAATATACTAAATCAGCCAGTACATTTAGACAAAATGTTCAACGTGATTTAGCTAATGAAGAATTACGTAGCAACTTTGCTGGGGCTATGGATTATTTGATGGATAAACGTAAAGCCTCGTTTCCTTCAAATGATGAACTCGAAACTTTGCGCGACCAATGTAAATTAATAAAGCAACGTGCATTAGTTAAGCTACCACATTTATTAGAGCAGTTAGAGACTAAGCTGAATGAAAATGGGATTAAAGTTCATTGGGCTGAAACTATTAACGATGCTAACGAAATTATTGCTCAGTTAATTGAATCTAAAGGTGGCAAAAATATCGTAAAAGGTAAATCTATGGTGTCTGAAGAGACAGCATTAAATGACTTTTTACAAGCAAGAGATATGGAAATATTAGAATCCGATATGGGTGAATATATTGTCCAACTTGCTAATGAACATCCTTCTCACATTATCATGCCCGCGATTCACCAAAATAAAAAACAAGTCGCGGATATTTTTGCTGAACATATTGATGATTTTGAATACACAACAGACGTAGATACCTTGATTGGTGAAGGTCGCCGTATTTTGCGCGACAAATTCTCAAAAGCGGATGTTGGTATAACAGGTGTTAACTTTGCGGTCGCTGAAACGGGTACCTTATGTTTAGTTGAAAACGAAGGTAATGGCCAAATGTCGAGTGCCGTACCAGACATGCACATAGCGATTACCGGCATAGAAAAAGTCGTTGAGTATCTTGATGATATTCCACCTTTATTAAGCTTATTAACACGCAGTGCGACAGGTCAGGCGATTACCACTTACTTCAACATGATTAGTAAGCCAAGGCAGCCGGGTGAAAAAGATGGCCCTGAAGAAGTTCATCTTGTATTACTAGATAATGGCCGTAGCCAAGCGTTTGCTGATGAAGAACTGAGACAAACTTTACAATGTATTCGTTGTGGCGCTTGTATGAATCATTGTCCGGTTTATACCCGTGTTGGTGGTCATGCATACGGTACAGTTTACCCTGGCCCAATTGGTAAAATTATTTCTCCTCATCAACTCGGGCTCGAATCAACTAAAGATTTACCGACAGCTTCGTCTTTATGTGGCGCATGCGGTGAAGTTTGCCCAGTAAAAATTCCAATCCCCAACATTTTGTTGAGACTACGCAAAGAGAGCGTAAAAGACACTAAAGGTGGTGAAGGCGAATTGAAAGGGGCAGGCAGTAACCGAAAAGCAACAGAAGCTGCAATTTGGAAAGCTTGGTCTTTACTGCACAGAGTACCAGCAATGTATAAAGTTTCTATGTGGTTTGCGACACGCTTTAGAGGCCTAATGCCAAGTAAATTAGGTGCGTGGACTTCGGTTAGAACTGCGCCTAAGTTAGCACCAAAAACGCTTCATGAAAGAGTTAAAGCCCGTCGAAAATAGGTGGTTAATATGAGTTATAAATTTACACAGCAATCCAATTCGGCGAGAAGTGTGATTTTGCAAAAACTAAAGAAACAAGTTGAAGGCGCTGACTACGATAAGCTGCCAGCAGAAACTGGTTTCACGTATCCTGAGATTAGTTTTGAAGATCAATTTACCCATTTTGTGCAATTGCTACGCAATAACCAAGCAAAAGTTATTTCAACATCTGAAACCGAATTAATGGATCAGGTTATTTCTGAGCTTAAAGCGCGTGATATCTCAAGTTTGCTTTATGGCGCAGATAGCCCATATTCTCAGTTAATTGAGCAGGGCATTAACCAGTCTGGAGAACAAGTTGAATTACAAGATTATGATTATCAATTAACAGATAATAAAGACAAGTTGTTCAACCATACTCCAGCAAGTATCACTAGTTCAAATTGGGCAATTGCCGAAACAGGTACCATAGTTAGATGGCCATCTCAAAATGAGCCACGTACTATGTCATTAGTGCCGCCTGTTCACATGATCATAGTAGATGCCAACAAGCTTTACTGTAACTTTTCAAGTTTAGTTAAAGATCAGAATTGGAAAGATAATATGCCGACTAATGCATTACTGATTTCTGGTCCTTCAAAAACGGCTGACATCCAACAAACATTAGCTTTTGGTGCGCACGGCCCAAAAGAGCTGATCGTATTTGTAATGAATAGCCCAACAGACATTAACCTTTAACGGCTTTAAAGAAAATCTTATGCAAAATCATAACGAACAATACAACTTAATTATCGATATTGGTAAAACACATGTAAAAATTCATGTGTTAGATTCTACTCAAACCTCTATTTTTTCTAAGCATATCAGTAATACGGTTGTAGATAACGAATACTATCCAAGTGCTGACATCCAAGGCATTTGGCAATTTTTTAAAAGCTCAATTAAAGAAGCTGCGCAAGCTTATAAAATTGAAAATATTAGCATTACCACTCATGGTGCGACTGCTGCATTAATTGATAGAAACTCTGACTCTGAAGACGGTTTAGTCTTACCTGTTTTAGATTATGAATTCGAAACCATCTTTGAAGACAGTTTAGATTACGATTCAGTCAGACCTGATTTTAATCATACATATTCACCTAGTTTACCTGCTGGTTTAAACTTAGGTCGTCAATTATTTTGGCAGAAAAAACGCTTTACTGAAGCCTTTGATAAAGCAAGTGATATTCTAATGTATCCACAATACTGGATATGGCGCTTTACTGGGCATTTATCATCGGAAATAACCTCGCTTGGTTGCCACACAGATTTATGGGATTTAAACCAAGATGGTTTATCGAGTTTAGTTGATCAGCTAGGTTGCCGAGATAAGTTTCCTGAACTTAAACCAGCTTGGCATTTTTGCGGTGAAGTTAAAGCCGATTTAGCGCAAGACTTAGGACTAAGAACCGATTGTAAGGTGTTTAATGGCCTACACGACAGTAATGCGAGTTTCTTACGTTACAGATTGTCTCAGGGTGATAAGCCTTTCACGGTAATCTCAACAGGTACTTGGACTATTTGTATGGCATCTCAAGTTTCGCTTGAAAACTTAAATGCTGAAAAAGATATGCTTGCCAATATAGATGCACTTGCTCAACCAATTGCTTGTGCTCGATTTATGGGCGGGCGCGAATTTGGCGCAATTTGTGATGCAACTAATGCCAAAGTCACAGATAGTTTTAGCCAAGCTGATTTACAAGCGATTATTGATAACCAAGTTTTCGCACTGCCAAATTTTGCAAGTGGTAGTGGTCCATTTGGCCAACAAGCTGCCAGCTTCAAGGGTGATTACAAAAATGTGAGTGGCGTAGGTATCGCAACTTTATACACTGCTTTATTAGTTGATTACCAATTGACTCAACTCGCTGCTAAAGGCGATATTTATATTGAAGGTGCTTTCCTTAAAAACCCGTTACTTTGTGGCTTAATTAAACAATTACGTCAGGTTCAACCTGTCCATATGTCATCTGATGACACAGGCACAGTTGCTGGCACTGCCGCTTTGGTTAATTGGGGTAAACTAGATATTCAAGTTAGTACGACAGAATCTGATGCGACTCAACTGCAAGGTTTAGAGAGCTATAAACAGCAGTGGTTGGATTTAGTGACTGCTTAACTTTTCGTTATCTGTGTTTAATTTGCTAGCTGAAATTCAGCTAGCAAATTTAGATATTTTCAGTAAAGCAATTAATCTTTACGCCAATACTTAGGTGTATGAATTGGCATATCTTCCGGCAATAATGGATTGCCAATATTAATTACTCTTCTATTCTTGATGTCAGCCTGACGGATATATTCGCCATAAAAATCTTCTAAAATTCTATCTATGGTACCGTTATCTAAAATCCTTTTAATCCCTAATTCTAATCTGGCCGCAAGCCGTTGATTTTTAGGTGAAACAAAGAAAAATTCTGGCAATGGCATATAGATAGCTAAATTAGGTTCTATCACTAAATTCTTATACTCATCTTTACGCAAATACAATTCATTATAGATCTCATGCACGCCACGAGGTATGTAATCAAATCGATTCTTATTCAACATGCCAAATAAGGATTCATAGGTATGCGCAGCCGTTTTCTTAAATTTAAAGTGTTCCATGACATCGTAAGTAGACCATCCTACTCTTAAACCTGCATTTAATTTATGTAGATCTTCAGTCGTGTTTACTTGCTTAAATTTTTCTAAATTGTGTTTGTTTGTCAGCAGCAACCTGTAATTGAAAAGGCCTTGGCGAATCGGCGAAGATACTTTGATTAGCGCTTGATCCCACTTTTGGTTGTATAACATAGCCGCTACGTTTAACTGACGGCCCATTTTTAATTCGTTTAAGCGTCTTTCATTAGGAATTGCACCGTTAACAATTTTTATTCGATAGTCGCCATATTCAGGTTGAGTGATTTTGAGTGCGCTTTTAAGTAAGGTTAAATTGTATAAATAACGTGTGTCTTTATAAGATTGGCCTGTAGCTATTTTTACTAAATCTTCTGCTTGGCTGTGCCCAGATACTAATATTAATAATATAAAAAAGAGTTTTTGCAGCATGGATAACACCTAAAGCATAAGATGTATTTAAGTATATCTCACTTTAGTTTTTGTTTATTAATTAAACACGATTTTAATCTGGTTTTGTTGCTAATCTCCATATTTGAAGACAATCATAAGAATTTTTTTAACCCAATATGGAGTAGGTAACACAGCCTATTTTAATTATATATAATAGGATTTATGACTTTTAACTACTGAGCTCTCGACAAGCATAATAGTTAAAATATGGGCTGAGTCTTTGGTAGTTATATTTCCTGCCTTTCGTTAAATCTTTTGGGTGATTAGGCGCTGTGGTTAGTGCTTTTCTAACCAGATCAATTTGTTTTGACGGACTATATATAAAGATAGGTAACTTAGGTTTTATCGTCTGTGGCTGAGTGTTATCAAAGGTTAAATATAAAACAGGTTCAACTGGTTTAGGTCTAATAATTTTAACCAATATCTTGGCATCTAAGAATTGATTGATGGAGTCGATTAGCTTACCAATTTCAGATGACCATTCGTGTCGTGTTAATAAAGAGGGTGGGGACGATATTTTTAGTTTTAATTTACTCAGCTCTTTGTCAAAGTTATCTATGTTTTGATGTATGTAATCTAGATTCCAAGAAAAAGACGCCGATTTAATCTGGGGTTCATAAAATTCAATTTGACGCGTGATCATCAATTGGTTTGTCATTGGCAGGCTTTTATACAGCAAATCATTGGTTGTATAAACAGACTCACCGAGCTCATTGATGATATTGTTTGCTCTGCCATGTTCGGATAAAAATGCTTTAAATGCGCTTTTCTCTTGGTTTATTGTCAGTATTTGTTGTTTTATTTGTTTAAATTCTTCTAATGATTGAATCAAGATAACCCCAGGGTATCGATTAACATGTTTAACCACTTCTCCGGGTTCTTGCTTAAAATGACTAAAGGCAATATCAGCCAGCTCAATCCCACCTTGATCCATTATTTCAGGAGACTTGTTTAAAGGGTCAAGCACGCTCAGCTTATAGACTTGCGCTGCACTGCCTTTATATAGCTCAGCTAGCTTGTTTATTTCGGTGTTTATCGAGTTAAACATAGTTAACACATGGCTTATTTTATCCATAGCGAATTAAACATGATGTAAATCCAAGTTATGAAGTAGATCTTGGGCTTTTTAAATTCAAGAGGTTACTTGGATTTTGCAAAGATCTTTTTCTAATATTTCCAAGCTAACAGATAGATCTTTATAGCGTTTGTAAGTTAACGATTAGATCTTCAACAACGCCAGACTAAGAACCCCATACATAGCAAGATCTGCGGGGCATCGCAGGTATATAAATAAAATATATACAAATGCTAATAATGTCTAGTTTAAATTGAACAGGTGAAAGGTGGGAAAGTAATGGTGGTGTTTGAAGCGAAACCTATTTTACTTGGTAATTTATTGGCGGAGATCTACATTGGAGACGAAATTGTAGTAGTTTTTCATATGTAATAGGTATAAATATCGGGTAAGTTTTTACGTCACAAGTTTGCCAAGTATACTTTTATCGCTTTTATAACAACGAGCCAACGCAAAGCTAACTTTTCTTTTAACCCGCAATCAGTGAGGTTGAAGATACAAACAGAAAGCGATAAAGGCTATTGGTTTGATGTAGGGCGGTACTTTATAATTGGCAATCATAATATTGTTCAATATAAAAATTTGATTTTGAATCATAAAGGTAACAAGAATCTTTTTTGAACAATAGAATTGTCACCATGGCATTTAAAAGTGAATATTTTAGGCATTCAATAGAAAAAAGGTTTAGTTTGTCTTCTACATTGACGGACAGAAAACTACCGTGTGATTTCTTTTTTCGTATTAATCGCTTATCATCATCCCTTAGCTTTATCAATTTCAAAGCTAAGTCAAAACTTACATCACAGTCTTTAGCTAGCCGATAGATTCGAATATAAATAGCTTTATGCTTTTGGAGTATTTTTTTCATATTCATTATTTTAATAGTAATGTCGAAAGACATTAATTATAAATAGTTCGTTACATGTAACTGTAGCTAACCTTATGTTTTATATAACTTTGTTTAAGGTTACACTTTTGGATGTTTTTAACTATCTCAAAAGTAACCTTAATTTGAAATTATTACCATTAAATTCAGGCAATTAGCTGTATATTAGTTGCGTTACATTGTTATTGTCCGCACGAGCATTGCTCAGAGCCATGTTTTTTCGTATTAACGTAGCATTTTGTGATTGAACTTTAGCGAGCATAGCTTTCAATTCTGCCACCTCAGACCGCAACTCTCGATTGCGGTCTTTGTATTTATTAAGTTCAGTTTGTTTGGCATCACGTTGCTGTCGAATGTCTTTGTTTACACCGCCTTTAATACGCTCTAATAGTTCAGGGCAATCACGGTGAATCAATGCTCGACTTACACCTGCTTCTTCGGCAACGGCAGCGACACTCATTTTACGTTTATGAGAAACAGTATTTGGACGACCTTTTTCGATTCGAACAATGGCAAGTCGAACCGCTTTATGTGTCGCTTTTTCTTTCTGGTTAGACATTTATCACCTCGATATCCTTTCTCTCGTTAATCTCTTGCTTCATAGCTTCAACATCAATACCCAATGCCACTAGAACCTTTTCACAGCGTTCCATGCCTTTTTTTACCGCCGCTCTACCAGCTTCACCAATATCATCCAATTGCATCAGTTTCATTTGCTGCACTAGCATTCCCTCCCAATAAGGCAGGTGTCGCTTATCTACAATGCCGCTTTCACAGCTATCAGGCTTACCACACTTACACTCATCATCATTGGTGCACCACCCAATACCTGTTGAGCGAATTGGTATGGAGCTAGAGTATGCCTTTGCCATAGCACTAAGAGAGCCAAAAGATTTAATTAACTCTTTATCCTCACGGACCTTCATGATGTTTTGAGCTATGTCGCCACCAGTGATAGGCGTGTCTAGTTCAAACCAATCTTGCTTAATTTCTTCTTCAACCAGATATTTCTCTCGAAGCATTTCTTCAAACAATTCAGCATCCAAAGCATCATTAAAGGCATACAAAGTGGTCATGGTAATTGACCAATGTTTAAAGTGATCTTTTAATGCTCTCAAGTCACCTAATTCAGAGTGAACCGCATAATTAGCAAAGGTACGTCTGAATTGGTGCGCTGATAGGTTCCAATTACTCCCTATCTGTTCACATAAGTTTGGCAACCTAGCGTTAGTCATTGCCACCCCTGACAATAGGTAAATTGCGTTTCCTTTTCCCAGGTTTTTCGATAGGCAGATGTGGTTTGATATTTCCTCAAGTCGATGTGCTTCCACATGATCGTTGCTTGCTTTCGCTTTTAGTAAATCACACTCAAGTTGATCTTGAAGTGGAGCGCTCAAACGGCCAAGAATATCAATCGCTTCCGTGGCTATCCTTGGCGCAATCCACTCAGCTAACCCTGTATGTGTTTTCTCAGAGACAGTTTCGATGTGGTAGTAAGTGGTGTCACCTTTCGTTTCAGAGCGATACGCATCACGCTTAATGCCTAATATTTCATGGATACGCATACCCGTTGTGAGTAACAGCCAGAAGATACAGCTATCTCGCAGTAGCAATGTTTCTCTCTTTTTTGACGATTTCAGAATTTCATCAGCTTTATCTAGGTATGATTTAGTAAACTGGCACAGCGGAATTAGCACTTTATTTGGAATAATGGGGGTCTTACCTTTGGTAATGGCTTCCCGATACGCTTCACCAACATACCCTGCTTGCTCATTAGCGGTTGATTGAGGCCAAGGATGCTCTTTGACAAAATCAAACTCTTTGCAGTGGTAATAAAGGTCTTCTAGAATGCGGAATCTATCCACCTTGGTGACTGCTGTCAGTGGTTTAGTCTCGCCTTTTCGTTTTGAGTGCAGGGTATTTACATGCCTAACGTAGGCATTTGAGGTAAAAGCTGTCAGCCCATGTGTAACTGTAGTATCTGAACTTAAAACCCACTGAAAATAACTTTTCAACTTGTCCAATGTTTTCACAAGAGTATTAAGAGCTAACCCCTTTTTGAATTTGCTCCAGATTACCCACTTTGCCATGCGCTTCATTTGAGTATCATCAATCGTAGAAAAAGTAAGGTTTAATGCACTTGCTATAGTTGCTTTCGTACCTTTACTAGCAGGAAACACCCATACATCTTCCTCAAATCGAGATAGCGTTTGGTATTCACCATTGGCGAGTTTAATGTAGGTCACGATACCCGTTAGAGAGCCATCAATGACTTGCTCAAGCGCACTGGTGCTTGGCTTTGGACATTGCTGAATTGCAAACTCAGCTTGTGTGAGTATTAACTCAATTGAACTCATTGCGTCACCTTCAACATATCAAGGTTTTGCCAGTACGGATGTGGATTAGATCTTGCCCGTTCTTTTTCAGTCTCTACACGCTGTAGCTGGCCAAGCTTAGCAAATTCAGGGACAACTTCTTCATCTACGATTCTTAGAACATTTTTTAAATGACGCTTCCAGTCTTTACGACCAAACTCGTCACGGCTTCGAATAATCGCCCAATAAAAACTAAAGAGTTTATACAAATCATCACCTGTAATAACGAAGCTTTTACAGCGGAAGCAGCCTAAAAAGTCATTACAGAACGAGCCATTTTTCGGTGCTTTATCGCCATTCTTAGGGTCTTTACAATGCCCTACAGGGACGCTTGGCTCTGCGCACGTTAGCTCTTTAACTCGTATCTCACCCATTAAGCCCAAGTTGCGCTTTGATTGCTCGGGAGCTTGCAGGTAGTGGTCAAGCGTTCCTGTCCCACTGTGTTTGGCTTGCCGCGCAGCAATTAACAAACTCTCACCACTCAGCTCATAAATACCATTGATGAACGTCTTGCGAAAACGGCTTACATTAAGTTTCATCGTTCGACCATCTTCATCTCTTAAGTCGTACTCTTTGATGAATTTTTTGATGTTATATCTAAGCAGCCTTTCTGCTAGAGAGGAGGCCGTACCTCTCTCGGCACCTATGTGGGCAACTCTAGACTCATAGACAAATAACAAGTCGGAATCGATAGACTTTCTCACTTGGCTATTACGCTCAATGATAGCCTCAATAAGATAAGCCACATCAAGCTTTATTCCTTGCACTACTTCAAGTTCCTGTGATTTTCGTAAATTGTGCAATTGCGTGGAGTTGCCTCTTTTTTTGAATACGGTTAAGAGCTTGCGGCAATCTTTAAGTGGGTGGTCGGTCAATGAGTCGGTAGTCATATTGAGAAGCGGAGATGTGTTGATGCCTGTCTGAATCGCCACAGCTAACAAACACAGTGTTAACTGATAACCTGTTAGTGGTTCGGTCTTTTGATAAATCGGCTTAATTGCTTGTTTTAGCGCAACCACCACCTGCCTTTTTTCATGGGGAGTCAGTGGTTTCTCGCCCTTTGCACGTTTACTTGAATTTGGAAATGGGCTCTTAGGAAAGAAATCACTGTTTAGGTTTATGTCATCAATGACTGACCAATAGCCCTTGTCCCTCATGTGTATCAGCATTGACTTGAGATGAGTGTAGTAACCTTTTAGGGTGTTATACCCTAACTCACAACCTCTAAGGTGCAGTAAATATTGCTCGATCAACTCTGGCGTAATGTCATCTTGTGTTAAGTCCTCACCCGCTGAATACCTAAATAATGTAAGGTATTCAGCGAAATGGAAAAAACCATTTTTAAAATAACCTTTTTGAGTTTCCTCGCTAAGAGCATCGGTATTTTTCAGCAGAGCTTTTGCGGTGTAGTACACTCGATTTGTAATGTCGTCATAACCTTTGCCATAGAAACGAGTAAAATTGACGTTAGAACCATTGCCACCTTTTGAACCGATATTCGGGTAATTCACTACAGGGTTGATTGGTCGGACTATTTCTCGATTTTGAGCAGTGTCAGTTGTTGACTCTACTGCCGATGTTTTCTTTAGCTTGTCTTTGTTAATAGACAGTTTTTTTCTTTGTCTCGCCATATTTCACCTACACAATCGCATCAATCTGTTGTTGATACTCAATCGACAAGTCATCGACCAAATCATTAACCAAATGTAAATATTTCATCGTGGTTGTGATACTTGAATGTCCAAGCCGAGCTTGTAGGTACATCAACGGTTCAAATTTACTGCTTTTATGCTCTAACATTCCTTTCAGCATGTGCGTTGCATAAGTATGCCTTAACATATGCGGTGATACGTGAAAGGGTAATTTAAGCGACTTGAGAGCCTTACCAAAAGCAGAACCTTGAGAAGCCCACCCTTGACCATCAGGCGTTAAAAACAAGCAATTTGACTCCACTTCCGACTCTTGTTGCTTCTGAAAACGAGCCTCATTGACATAACGCCACAAGTCCTCCATCAATCGTGTCGGGATGTGTATTTTGCGCTCTTTCTCACCTTTGGTTCGTGAAATATTGACCTCATAGTAAGCTCTGTTTCCAGTAGGCTTTCTTATTATATTCAAGGGAAACAGCAACAGTTCTTTTCGTCTAATTCCTGTCTGTAGACATAAGCGAACCATCAGCTTTAAGGTTGAATTTTCAATCGCAGATAAAAGATCTCGCACTTCAATTACCGATAAAAATTGAGCTTTTTTCTCAAAGGTTTTCATCATCAAATCAGAGCTGTATTTCTTACCACCATTTCTTTCTGTATGAGCTAAAAACTGCTGGCCTTTATTCACTGAAACGGATTCTAGAGAGTAAGGTAATGACTTAAACCACTTACCGACGCCATAAGAATAGAAACGCACTATCGTTCTTAAATGCTGATTGGTTGAATTTACCGACATGCCAAACTCACCAACACAAAGGTCACGATAAGCACTGACTAACATTTCATCTTCACTGCTTTCTGAAATGTCTCGCCAATCCAAACTGTTCTGCTCACAGAATGTCAGGAATTGAGCTAGGTGATTGCCATACGTCCACCAAGTGTTCTCACTATTCACTCGACCTCGTTTTAAGCACTCATATACCAAGAACTGCAACGCCTCTACACAAAGCATTCCTGATTCAATCCCTAGATCTGAATTATCAACTTCCCACGTTAAGAGGGGAAAGTTAGGGTACTTCACACTTTCAATTTCAAAGTCAGATGTGGATTTAATGCAAAGCATAATCGCCCTAATTCACTGTATATTAACACAGTATAATTGTACGCATTATGCTTTGCTACAAAAATAAACGATTTTTTATGTGGACATTGGTATGTAACACGTTTCTGGACAAGAATGAGCTAGAAGTATTGATCTAGCTCTGGTGATTTGAATTAGAAAATGTATTAATGTTGTGTATAGTTTATCAGCAGGTATTCGTAAGCATCTAGTCAGGAAAAACAACAATACCCAACGCTTCGAGAAGCTGTTCTTGTTGCCAGCTGGCAATTTTGATACCTGATGTATCGACTTTTCGAGGATCTAAACCGTCGAGTTCGGCGTGACATAAATTAGCACCCTGTAGGCTAAACTGTCCCCAGACATCTTCAGAAAAAACACCTCGACTTAAGTCTGACTCTTTCAGTGATGCGCCCGCGAGGTGAGTCCCTATCCAGCGATTTTCAAACAGCTCACATTTTTCTAAACAGACCCGCTCCATATTGGCATAAGACAGGTTACATCCAGTAATAAAGGCTGAGCAAAAGTACATACGATTACTCACTTGATTGGCAAAGTTTGCTCGGGAAAAGTTGGCCCCTTTTAAATCACACTCACGTAACTCAATACCGTAGCAATTGGCGTTACTAAAGTTTGCCATCGCAAGCTGGCATTGTTGGAAACTTGCATCGCGAAGGTCTGCGACATCAAAATGGCAACCTTCGATATCACCCTGTTCAATGAACTTGCAGTTAATAAATGTCGCATCACGCAAGTTAGCACGTCGAAAATCGCATCGGATAAAGGTGCAAGCAGTGAAAGTAATATCACTTAGATCTTGATGTGAAAAACTGTGGTGTCGATATGTGTGACGGTAGGTTTCCATGTTGACTCCTATGATGAACTGGACGCAACACTACCATCAAAGCCACATCACATCAACAAAATAAAAACACTAAAAATCAAGATCTTAAAAACCCTCATTTTGCCTATTTTAAGGGGGTAAAATAGCGCCCTGAGCCTCTATGTTAACGTTCAAAGTACGCGGCACCATTGAAAAAAGTTATCCGCTTAAAAAGCCACAGAGAAAAGGAACCCAATAGATTACTGATGTCCGCCATTAGGTAAAGTAACCTTAAACGGAAGCCTGCAATTTGAAGTAGATACAAGGTCTAAGAAGGAATGGGGCAGAAATGAGTTTGGCAACATCGCCTCTGTTAGATTCCAATCAGCACAGAAAGTACTACCTCTATAAGAACTATGCTTTAGTTCAGTTCACCCTTACAACCGCAGATATTAACCATTAAAGGAGATGTTACACTTTTAAGTATGCATAACAATAAAGATTGATACGCCCGTTTTCCCTCAAAGTCCCATGCTGCCCAACACAGCTTTAATCCGTGATGTGTGTTATTCCGGTAACATCGAGAAAAACACATATGAGAAAAGCAAGATCACTCACCCAATCTGAAATCAAATAAGTTCTTAAACGATGTTTGCTCATGCAAGAACCGGAGCTAAAGCGAGTTGCTTTGGTTTTGTCCCTATCAACTATCAGAGTTAGCAAACTGGCTCAAATCACTATATTGAAATGTTACTAGCTACTGGAAAAATTAAAACGAAGTTGCATCTTAGGGCGGCTTTGTGCAAGCGCAGACGACCAAGAAAGGTTTAGCTTAGTCAGCAAACTAAATTGGTACTCCAAGAGTGGTTAGACTGTCGAAAACTTAGAAAGTGGGCTGTTACCTTTGATCGTGATTACCAAGGGCTAAATTCTAAAAGTAAAGTATTGCTAAATAATCGTGGGCGCAGTTTTTCGATGAAAAGGAAAACCCGTTATAACAAAAATAATGAGCGAGTCGATTACTTGTGATGTTCTTAAATTCTCTCTTAGAAACATTTATCAGCGTTGCGGCTTTCGTGGTGCGTCTTCGCATTCTGGAAGACGTAGTTATGCCAGTAATATGAATGCCGCAGGTGTACCACTGAAACCATACAACGAGCTTTGGGACACAAAGAACCGTCTATGTCGATTGAATATATAGATGTTTATGAGAGCCAATTAATTAATGCGAGTAAATCACTATTTAAAGACCTATTAAAAGGTCTTTTTGATTGACTTAAAGCCATTGGAGACTTATTATTAACACTGTTAAATGGTCATTAAGGATTTAGTTATGACAACAATTCGTCCAATTCTCGCTGATAACTCAACAAGTATCAGCGAACTTAAAAAGAACCCTATGGCAGTTATAGAACAAGCTGACGGGTTCCCTGTTGCGGTACTGAACCGTAATCAACCTGCATTTTACTGCGTTCCTGCCGATGCCTATGAAATGCTCATGGATAAACTGGAAGATATTGAGCTTGCTCAGATAATTAAAGAGCGTGAGCATTCAGAAGAAATAGAGATCAGCATCGATGACTTATAAGTTAGTTTTCAAGGTTGAGGCAGAGAAAGAATGGCGCAAGTTGGACAGCACCATTAAGTCTCAGTTTAAGAAGAAGCTGATTGAACGTTTAGAAAATCCGCACGTACCAGCGGCAAAATTAAGCAGTATGCAGAACTGCTACAAAATAAAACTGAGAAGTGCAGGATACCGGCTTGTTTATCAAGTAAGAGATCAGGAAGTAGTTATTTCAGTTGTAGCAGTTGGTAAGCGAGAACGTAATCAGGTTTATAAAATCGCTGCAAAGCGAGTGTAGAGAGGGAAAATGGCATGTTGGATTTTGAGTTGTTCAAACAGGGATTTGAGAAGAAATACTTCACTCCCTCTCATATCAAATTCAACTATGACACTTGCCTGTATGAAACATGATGTGGCAGCGTATATGCGCTATTACAACTTAGAAAGGCTTCATACGGCTAATGGGGATAAATCTCCAGTAGAGTATGAGTTAAATTCCTTTAGGAAAGTGTCCTGAATTAGTTGTGCAGAACATTTTTACAGATCAAATATCTAAAAACAGTATAAAAACTTTATTAGGTTTGGCCACCGGTTCAACGTTTCCAAATTGGAGTCGACAAACCTTGAACGAGTTTAAGGTAATTCAACCTCAAAACAGTGTTATAGATGTATTCAATCGTTTAATTACTTCAAAAGTACAAAAAGTGGAGTTAAATGTGAATGAATCTCAGTCACTTGTCAAATTGAGAGACACATTATTACCAAAACTCATCTCTGGCAAATTAACCTTGCCCGCTGACCACAGCAAAACTAAGGCCTAGGCAGAAGCATATTTATCATGAAAACCTATGACGACGAAGAACACCCTATCATGAGCCAGCTAAAAAGCTGGTTTAAACAAAAGTCGGTTGATGAGCTCAGCGACATTATTCTCAATTATATTGGTGAGTCAGCCGATGAACAAAGCCGTTGGCAGCTTGCCATGTTAAACGACCAAGGCGGGTTAAGTGGCGGTGAAATTAAAAAAATGATCACCAAAGCTTTACCAAAAAAACAAGCTTGGAGTTATGCCGAGGTTCGCGCCTACTTTCATCATAGCGAGAATATGTTTGTTGATATTTTTATGGCTATCGAGCAGTTACCGATTGATAAACAATGGCAACTTACCTTACATGCGCTTGTTCGGTTAAATACCGTGCTAGAGCAAATAGATGATTCTGGCGGTTACCGCTTTGATTTAGAAGGGCAATTAAATCAGCGGTTAAGTAGCTTGTTTAACCAGCAAACTTGGTCTGACGATGAAAAGGCCCAATGGATATTTGAGCATTATAAAGAATATAAATACGATGTGTTTCCAAGCGTACCGGAAGACTTTGAGTTAACCGAGTCGGTGCAGTGTATTTTTGTCGCCTTGTGCCAAGCAGAGGCAGAAAAACGCCACAAGCAAGGGCTTGATTTAAGTATATGGAAAGAAAAGTATGCCTTTGAGCGTTTGCTTGAACCGCAAATTGAACAGGCGAAAAACAACAACGACTTACCCGCGCAATGCCACTTAATGGCCATGTCAGCTTATGATGAAAGAGATCACCTTAAAATTGCGCAGCTTTGCCTTGATCACAATGAGCTATTAGACGCTGAATATTGGTTAAAAAAAGCCTATAACGCGGTAAAAAAAGAGGCCAATAAAATAAGCTGTCAAAAATTTGAAGTTGAGTTACGCCTTGCGTTAAAAGAATATCAACAAGCATGGCAGTTGGCGTGGCAACTCTTTAGCCAAACGCCTAGTTTTTCGGGTTACAAAGCGTTAATAACACTTGAACAAAAAACAGGGGTGATTGATGATAAATGCAAAGAAAAAGCCGAGCATATTTTTACGCAGTGTTATGCCGAAAATAGCTACGGGAATATTGTGCGTGAGGCGGATGCGCTATTAAGCTTTTACCTTTATCATCAACAAGTAGCCCAAGCTCGTTTATGGGTAAAATCACATAAAGCTGAACCGAGTAAGCTAATTAAATTAGCTGATTTAATTGTTGGCGAACACCCACAAGAAGCTATCGATTTATATGCGCGTGTTGTGCTGCCAACCATTAGCCAAAGTAACAATCAAGCCTATCAACAGGCTACTGATTTATTGCTAAGCCTAGAAAATAAACTGCAAGGTGAAGATGCTGAAGCGCTACAGGTGATGATAAACCAAGTCATCAAACTGCATAAAGCCAAACGCAATATGATGAAGCTACTAAAAACACATTTTCCTGCGTGTTTTTAAGGGTAATAAAATGACAAGTGAGTATATTCCTCCATTTACGCTAACCAATAAAACCTTAACGTTGGTTGCTCAAATTAGCGAAGCGATTGGGCGTTTAACGGTACAAGCCGAACACGAAAAATTATTACGTTTGCGTAAAGTAAACCGTATGCGCACCGTAAAAGGTTCGTTAGCGATTGAGGGAAATACACTAACTGAACAGCAGATTACGGCAATACTTGATGGAAAACGTGTCATTGCACCACCAAAAGAAGTGCAAGAAGCCCATAATGCAATTGCCGCTTATGATGTAATTCGTAATTGGCAACCAACCAAAACCAACGATTTATTGTCTGCACACCAAATATTAATGAAAGGTTTGGTAGAACAAGCGGGCATGTTTCGTTGTAAAGGGGGTTGTGTTATGTCGGGCGATAAAGTAGTACATATGGCGCCGCAAGCAGACCGTGTACCCATGTTAATGACACAATTATTCACTTGGCTTACAAAAACAGATGTTCACCCTTTAATCGCGAGTTGCGTATTCCATTACGAATTTGAATTTATTCATCCTTTTGATGATGGCAATGGCCGCATGGGACGCTTATGGCAAACGTTAATATTATCAAAATGGCATGATGTATTTATTAATATTCCTGTCGAAAGCTTAGTGCACCAACACCAGTCAGACTATTATTTAGCCATTCGAAAAAGTACAGAATTAACGGATTCATCACCCTTTATTGAGTTTATGTTACAGATGATTCTTGATGCAATATACACTAGTGGCTCAAGCCGCAAAATTGGTGTGAATGACGGGGTAAGTGTCGGTATAAATGACGGTATAAATGACGGGGTAAAACTTTCAAAACTTCAACAATTGATCTTATTTAAAATACAAGAAACACCTAGCATTACCATGCAAGCATTGGCAAATCAACTAACTAAGTCAATACGCACCATTGAGCGACATATCAAAGTGCTTAACGACAATAACTATATTGAACGTGTCGGCTCTGCTAAAACAGGCCATTGGAAGGTAAAAAATTCATGAAATTTACCGAAGCACAATTAGAAGCGGCGATTATCGAATTATTGGGTGAGCAGGGTTATCCCTATACCTCTGGTTCAGATTTGGCTAGGCAACCTGAGCAAGTGCTCATTAAAGATGACTTACGAACCTATTTAGCTAATCGTTATGCTGCTGATGAAATTACCACAGGTGAAATTGATAGCATTATCCTACAACTCGAAACCTTGCCTGTAGGTGACTTATATGAAAGCAATAAAACCTTCTGTAAATGGTTAAGTGATGGCTTTTTATTAAAGCGTGAATCAGGTAGTAAGCCAGGTGAAGTTTCTAAAAAAGATTTATATATTCAGCTAATTGATTATGACCAAGTAAACAGCGAAGAAGTAGCTGTTGCTCAAGAGTCATAAGAAGCGTTACCTATGGCAGCTGAGCCAAGCGTACCTTATGTTGCAACAACACAGCACAACATTTTTAAAATCGTTAACCAGTTAGAAATTGATAGCCCATCTTCCGATAACTCCAAACGTATTCCTGATGGTATTTTATATATCAACGGTTTACCTGTGGTTGTGTTTGAATTTAAGAGTGCTATTCGAGAAGAGCAAGCTAATATTCACGATGCATATAAATAACTAACCATACGTTATCGCCGTGAACTACCCGTGCAGGCTAAGTCCTTTTTTACAGAGCGCCTTAAAGAGGCTCGAAATCGAATGAAAATAAGCCAAAAAGATTTAGGTGTAAAAATAGGGATTGATCCCAGCTCAGCTAGTGGTCGCATGAATCACTATGAAACTGGTCGTCATATGCCAGATCTTGCTACCCTAAAAAAACTTGCTAAAGAACTTAATGTTCCGGTGAATTACTTCTTTTGTGAGTCTCAAGAAAGTGCGACGTTGGCGTGTTTAATTGACCAGCTTGATGAAGACGGTAAGCTTAAACTGATTGAGTTACTGCAGTCAGAATAACGACATAGAACTTTATGCTGTGTACTGACCACAAATGACAATCCATAAATGAACCAACTCCATTAAAAGTTTGTCCCTCAACATAAACCGTAACTGCGCCTGATTGTTTTCATGTTGCACCACTTGCAATCAATTTGATTGACTCATTATGATTACATGATATATTGAAATTCATCAGTAACTCACTTGTAGTTAATATGCCTCAAATAGCATTGGATTCGCTAACTCACGCACAAAAGGAACGCCTTGCGTTTATCGACTTTAGCCTTCAATATTTTGGCCAAGTTGCGCGTGCTGACCTAATTCAGCGTTTTAAAACTGGTTTAGCGGCCTCTACACGCGATTTAACCGCTTATCGTGAATTAGCACCACACAACCTTGAATTACTCCATCAAACGAAAAATTACCACCGTACAGAAGCGTTTAAACCTATATTCACCCATAACCCTGAATCAATACTGGCGGGTTTATGTCGTGGCTTTGGTGACGGTCTTTCAAGTGGGCAAGAAGTCAGTGAAAACTGCTTTGATGCAATATCCTTGGTTCATCCAAAAAGTGAAATAATTGCCGCAATAATGCGTGCAATCAACAACCAGCAAGCCATCACATGTGATTATGTCTCATTATCTTCGGGGCCAAGTACGCGCGAAATTGTTCCTCATGCGTTAGTCAACAATGGCAACCGCTGGCATGTACGTGCTTTTGATAGAAAATCGAATGAATTTAGAGACTTTGTGTGTACGCGCATTCAAAACGTCACGCTTTGCTTTCAACCGGTAAACGAACATCCAGAAAACGTGGTCAGCTACCAAAGTGACATGAAGCCTGAAGAGCATAAATCGAATGATCGGCAGTGGAATAAAATTGTCTCGGTAGTTTTAAAACCACACCCCGCAATTAAGCATAAAAGCGCAATAGAGCTTGATTACAACATGCACCAGGGCCAACTTATGCTAGAAGTACGAGCATCTGTTTTAGGCTATTTGCTTAGGCAGTGGAACGTAGACTGTACTGATAACGCATCACTCCAAGGAAACGAATATCAATTATGGTTAAGTAACGTCAACCAAATAAAAGCAGAATTAACAGGCATTGCAGACCTTGCAATTGCACCGGGATACCACGCAGCAATAGTGCGTCCCCAATCAAATATTCAGGAAGATAAATAAATGGCAACTGCTAAAAGCAAAAAGAGCAACACCGCAAATACCAACTTTGAAGAAACCTTATGGGATACTGCCAATAAACTGCGAGGTAGTGTTGAATCATCAGAATATAAACACGTGGTACTTAGCCTTATTTTCTTAAAATTTATCAGCGATAAGTTTGAAGACAAACGCCAAGCATTAATTGACGGCGGCATGGGTGACTTTATCGACCAAGTTGAATTTTACATGCAAGACAATGTGTTCTATTTACCTGAAGAGGCTCGTTGGTCGTTTATTAAAAAGAACATGAAGCAAGACGACATTGCGGTAAAAATTGATACCGCATTACATACGGTTGAAAAGAACAACCCATCATTAAAAGGCGCATTACCAGAAAACTACTTTAGCCGTTTAGGGCTTGTTACCAGCAAATTAGCTTCACTTATCGATACTATTAATAACATCGACACCGCCGCTAGCGAATGTGAAATGACTGAAGAAGATTTAGTCGGTCGCGTTTACGAATACTTCTTAGGTAAGTTTGCCTCAAGCGAAGGTAAAGGTGGTGGTGAATTCTATACGCCAAAATCAGTAGTCGCGTTAATTGCTGAAATGATAGAGCCATTTAAAGGTAAAATTTACGATCCGTGTTGTGGCTCTGGCGGCATGTTTGTGCAATCGCTTAAGTTTATCGACAGTCACAAAGGCAACCGTAAAGATATTTCAATTTACGGTCAGGAATACACCAACACCACCTATAAGCTAGCCAAAATGAACCTAGCAGTACGTGGTATTTCAGGTAATTTGGGTGAAGTTGCCGGTGATAGTTTCTTTAAAGATCAGCATCCTGATTTAAAAGCCGACTTTATTATGGCAAACCCGCCGTTTAACCAAAAGCAATGGCGTAGTGATAGTGAGTTAGTCGACGATGGTCGTTGGGCTGGTTTTGATGTGCCACCAACTGGTAACGCTAACTATGCGTGGATCATGCACATGATCTCAAAGCTAAGTGAAAATGGTACCGCAGGTTTTGTATTAGCTAATGGCTCTATGAGTTCAAATACCGGTGGTGAAGGTGCAATTCGCCAAAAAATCATCGAGCAAGATTTAGTTGATTGTATGATCGCCTTACCGGGGCAGTTGTTCTACACCACACAAATTCCAGTGTGTTTATGGTTTATCACCAAAAACAAGAAAGGCAACGCAGGCTATGACGTGCAAGGAAGCACTAATGTCGCGGGTGCAGGACGCACAGGAGCGACCCGCAACCGCCAAGGTGAAACCTTATTTATTGATGCCCGTGAAATGGGCACCATGATCAGCCGCACTAACAAAGAACTCACCACAGAAGACATCGCTGAAATAGCCACTACTTACCATAATTGGAAATCAGGTGAATGGAATAAAGAAGACGATGAGCAGGATAGCTCAAGTGTCGCGAGAGGGCATGGAGCCCGTAGCGACCAAAGCGGGTTTTGTAAATCAGCATCACTTGAAGACATTAAAGCGAATGACTTTGTTTTAACACCGGGTCGCTATGTCGGCGCTGCTGAAATTGAAGATGACGGCATTCCGTTCGAAGTCAAAATGAAAGAACTAAGCAAAACCCTATACAGCCAAATGGAACAGGCAGAAGAATTAGATAAAGCTATTCGCCAAAACTTGGAGGTGCTGGGTTATGGTGAATAACTGGCCTACAGTAACGCTTGAAGAAGTTGCAAAAATTAAAAGTGGCAAACGTCTACCTAAAGGTCAATCGTTGGTTGGGTATCAAACGGATTACCCATATATTCGGCTAGTTGATATATCGGGTGGCAGAATTCAAACTAATGAACTTCAATATTTGATTCCAGAAACTAGAGAGGCCATAAAAAGATATATTGTAAATGCAGATGATATTTGCCTAGCTATAGTAGGCCATACAATCGGAATGGTTTTCTACATAACTGAAGAGTGGGACAATGTAAATCTCACAGAAAATGCTGCGAGGATTACTGAGCTGGATGAATCGTTTCACCCTAAATTTATTTATTATTTTTTAATTTCAAACTATGGACAAAGTGAAATAATTTCCAGAACTGTCGGTTCAGCTCAAGGCAAGTTACCACTATACAATATTAAATCTTTACCTATTCCTAGACCACCCAAGGTGTATCAAGATGAAATAGTCGGTATTCTTGATTCAATTAGTGAAAAAATAAAACTAAACTGCCAAACCAGCCAAACCCTTGAACAAATGGCGCAAGCGTTATTTAAAAGCTGGTTTGTCGATTTTGATCCTGTTTTCGACAACGCCCTTGCTAGCGGTATGGCCGTTAACAACTTCCCTGAAGCCTTACAGAAAAAAGCGGTTCAGCGTCAGCAAGTACAGCAACAAATGGCTAATGGCGAGCTAGACGCTAAACCACTACCCGAAGACATCAGCCAACTATTCCCAAGCGAATTTGAACAAACCGATGAACCATCAGTCGGCATCAACGGCTGGATACCGGAGGGGTGGAAATTAGACTCTTTCTCTAAGGTTGCTACATTAAAAAATAAATCCATACACCCTAAAAAAGAGCCAGAAAAATTATGGACTCAATTTAGTTTACCCGCTTTTGATGACGGAAAAGTGCCAACTCACGATTTAGGTATTGAAATCAAGAGTGGGAAGTACAAGCTTTCTGAGAATACAGTATTAGTATCTAAATTAAACCCGCATACCCCTAGAATCTGGATGCCAAAAGTTTCAGATACTGATGTTTCGGTATGCTCCACCGAATTTATGCCATTTGAGCCAGTTAATAATGAGCATAGAGTGTTTGTTTACTCCTTAATGAACTCAGAAAACGTCAAATCAAAAATTGCGAGTCGTGTAACAGGAACAACCGGCAGTCACCAAAGGGTTAGCCCTAAAGAAGTCGCAGTGATGCCGATACTTCTACCTTCATTAGATTGTATCACCTCTTTTTCTAACTTAATTAAAAGTAGCTTTGATAAAGTTGAATTGAATTTAGAGCAAAATATTGAGCTAACTAAATTGAGAGATACATTACTGCCTAAACTAATCTCTGGCGAATTGCAGCTTCCAGCCGAAAGTATTAATACCGAGGTTCCTGCTTAATGAGTGAAGTTTTTCAGTGGGAAGATATTAGAGGGAACTTTTCAGATTGCTTAATTGTCGGTAATGGTGGCTCTATTGCGATTTCATCCAATTTCTCTTATAAGAAACTTTATCAATGGGGGAGAGATAACGAGCATATTAAAAAAGCTGCACAAGAAATATTTGAACATTTTTCAGCAAGCCAGCGTGATTTTGAACGAATTTTAAATAAGTTAAATCAAGCTGACTTTATAAATAAAAAAGTTGATATTACTAAGAGTGAGCAAAATAAAGTTCGTAAAGCGTATACTGATGTACGGCGCTCGCTGATTGATACAGTTAAAGGGTTACATCCAGAATGGGCGGAAGTAAAAAATGAAATTGATTTTGTAAGACAATACCTAAGCAATTTTAACACTATTTTTAGTTTAAATTACGATTTGCTAATACATTGGGCTACACAAACTCAAATATCATTAATTGATTCTTCTGATGTTTTTGACGACGGTTTCTCTAAACGTGATAACGTGAAGAACAGTACAAGCTTGTTATTCGATTATAAAAAACTATTACCTACTAACGATAAAACAACTCAACTTTATTTCCCCCACGGTAATTTATTATTATACAGCACCAAATTGGGTGACGAAAAAAAGATTACTGCGAACCATAAAAAAGATTTATTAACAGCATTAACCAAAGCCTGGGCAAATAATGGTTCACAGCCCTTATTTATATGTGAAGGGGATAGTCACGAAAAACTTAAACAAATTAATACTTCAAGCTACCTATCTCATGTATATCATCAAGCATTACCGAAAGCTAAAGAGAATGTAACGATCTATGGTTGGAGTATGGGGACTCAAGATAATCATTTATTAGCACAATTAAAACAAGCCAATCCTATGCGTGTTGCTGTATCTATATACACTGGACAGGATATAGAATCACAGGAAAAAGAAATGAAGCATGCTTTAACTGCATTAAAAAATGAGGTAGGTATTAATTCAAATAACGTGACTTTTTTTGACTCACAAAGTGCGGGTGCATGGAACCAGCCATCAACAGTGTTTTAAAAGAACAGAAAGCAATAGCTGAAGCAATTCAAAAGCTATCACTAAAAAAAGCGCATTAAGTGGTTTTTATATAACTAAGAGCAGAAGTTATAGAGTTGTTGGCTACTTAAAACTTAGCCTGTGACTACTAATAACCAAAAGATATAAACCTGAAAGGTTAACTAAATAATAAGAAGTAAATATGGATATCAAATATTGGGACGGTGGCCTTGAGCGCCACGAAATCGATGCAATTAAAAAAATTGAAAATGTACTTAGCACCCCGAATGTGCAAAAGCATAAAGGAAAAAGTTCAAATCAAGGACAAGGGTTTGAAGCCCTACAAGCGTTAAAGAAGCCCTTTAATGAGGGCTGGAAAGGTTATGCAGACTTTCGTTTTATCAATAAGCATAAGCAAGGCGAAATCGATTTATTAATCGTTACTCACTGCAATATACTGATTGTTGAGCTTAAACATTGGAACGGTAAACCTGTAACTTCAAGTAATGGTAAGTGGTACTGGGGTGATGAAGACCGAGGTAAATCTCCAGTTGAGGTCACTCGTAATAAAGAGTTCCTGTTAAAAAATTTACTAAAGCCATTTGCTGGTAAATTCAGAAACGAAGGCCGCACTCCTCATGTACATTTTTTGGTAGTAATGAGCGGTGATAGTAACTTCTCTAAGCTACAAAAAAATGATTTAGCCCATACCTTAACGTTAACTGACTTTTGTAAATTATGCTCTAACGAGCATCAATTTAATAAACGCTTTACTCCTCACCCTGATGCAAAAGTATTGCTGCAAGATATCCCGCTACTAGAAAAAAGCTTGCTGCTAAATGATAAAAAAGTAAAAGCAAGACCGTTATCCGTTGATGGTTGGTTAGTGCAAGAGCAAGAGCAAGATCGAGATCGAGGGAATATTTTTGAACACCCGAATAAGGTTTATATAGAGTACCTTGCGCAAAGTGAAGCCGACAAAAATGATCGTGCCATTATCCGCAGCTGGGATTTTGATAAACTTTCAAATCATGATGCTAAAACCCCTGATGGCAGACTAAAAATTGTCTCTCGTGAACGTGAAGTACTCACCAAGATCAAAAGAGAAAATAGAGAGCTATACGAGCATTGTGTTTCTTCACTAACCATACCGACTAAAGAGAAGATAACCTCACAATACAATGAGGTTGTTGAACTTCCTCTTGGGCATGAACGCCTTAATGATTTTATTGTTACCTATGGTGAAAACTTATCCATTGATGAGCGTGTAAACTTAGTTAGAGTGTTAATAGCTCGCTTTGCAGACCTGCACCAATTACAACTCGCTCACCGAGATATAGGTAAACACAGTATTTGGTTAAGTACCGGACAACGTGTTGCGCTTTCAAACTTTATTTCTGCATTTGCTCGCAAGAAAGAAACCGTAGGTGATATTCGTGATGAGCTATCGGTTTACAACCAAGCTACGCCTTCGTTATCTCCCTATCATTACGATGTTTCTCGACTTGCCATTATTGCGTGGTCAATTCTTGAAGCTAAACGATTAACACCTGCGCTTGAAAAATCGTTAGAGGTTGAGCTTTCGCAATGTGATGCGTGGTATGGCGACACGTTATTACAAGCATTCAACGGTAAAGCCTTCGCTGATGCGGGTGAGTTATTAGATGCTTTGGTTGAGCAAGAGCCAAGTAAAGAAGGCGATTTTAGCTTTTCAACGCAAGAGCTAGAACGATTTGTTAAACCGACTAAAGTTGGGCGATTGCACCCAGAAGTGACATTTATTTCTGAAACCGATTCGAAAGAAGTTTATAAGGCAGACTCGGGTGTAGTAAAAGTTTGGAATAATATAAACCCTACTGACATTAATGCTGGACTTGGGCTGCGCACGTTATCGTTTTTAGAACGAGTAGAAAAGCTGCAAAGCCTCAATTTAAGTTTTATCCCAACCATTGTTGATTATGGTATTACTGCACGAGATAGTTCGTTGTATTTGGTGAGTGAATGGATTGAGGGTGAAGCTTTAGATCCTTATCGAATGCGTAATCGCAGAAACGATATTGTGAAAAGCTTAGTCGCCCATGTTGAGCATATGCACTCTTTAGGCTTTGCACATGGCGACTTAAAGCCTGATAACGTTCTTGTAGATAAGCATAGTGACGTGTTTATTATTGATGTTTTAGATTTTCATCATGATGCAGAAGAGTTGCTTAATACCGAATATAGCCCCGCAGATGTTGATAATAGTTCAGCCTTTGAACGTGATAACTATGCGGTAATGAAAATAAGTGCAGAGTTACTAGAAATTGACTGGGGCACTGAAAGCTCAAGCTTTGAAGCTATTAGCAAAGCTATTATTCATGAACTTGAAGATGTTGACTTTGGCTTTAGGGAGTTAACTCGTTTTAAAGATGCTGTTTTAAATCCTGAAAAAACAACACAACCATCGGTTGAAATAATTGATATTGAAATAGGAGGAGCAAGAGAAAACTTTGATCCTCTAACAATATACCCTGATAACGGTAAGTTATATGTTTCGATAGAAGAAAGTGATACCAAAGCTTCTGGTTTGGTAATGAGCTTTTGTGGATTAGGTGGCTTCTTTAGGCTTTTCTTCGATCAAGTAAGTTTCACTTTTGAACATGGTTTAGCGCCTAAAACTAGAGATAGTATTTCTCCTAGAGATATCGAAAATGCAGTTTTAGAACTTCCTTTTGCTATTCGGATTACTCAAGGTAGAGCAAGTAATTTAGAAGCACTGAATAGACGTATTCGACAGTTTTATAGTTTTGAAAACGCGGTTAAACAATTTCAGTTAAAACAGAGAAAAGTAGCGCCGCTTTCTATAGAACAACCCACCGATATTATTGAGGATGAGATCAGTGTTGAGCCGATATCGACCAAAGAGCTTTGGCAGGCAATTCTTAAAACAGAGACTGAGTCTCATCCATATGTAGAGCTTATTGGCGAGCCTAGAACACATAAAGATGATAAAGATATTCTAATCCTGCAGTACGAAGCTGAAAAAGATCCACTTGATGGCTTTACCGCTAAAGATCAAGTTGAAGCCATTATCGTTAATGATGAAGAAGACTACTTTATTGGCGAAGTTAATCTATCAGCCTCAGGATTGAATAGAGTTCAGTTATCGCGTTACTCTCATAGAGCACATCGCTTAAAAGAAGATGATGTAATTTTCTTTCGTAGTAAAGCAGATAAATCATCTTTCAATAAACGAAAAAATGCATTAATCCGGATTCTTGATCAAAACTCTGTTATCGAAAATTTATCAGATTATTTTGAGCCTGACTGTGACTTAGCGCCTACAGACTATGATTTAATTGTTACTGATGAAGACTTTAAACGTTATGACCGTAAAGATGATAACGGTAATGCTATTAAGCTTAATGATAAGCAACGTATAGCCTTTCAAAAGCTTCTAAGATTTGGCCCACTTTCAATGTTGCAAGGACCACCTGGTACCGGTAAAACTGAGTTTATTGCTGCTTTTGTTCATTACCTAATTGAAAAACAAGGCACTGAGCGAATTTTATTGGTAAGCCAGTCACATGAAGCTGTAAATACTGCTGCTGAACGAATTCGCAAACACTGTGGCCGTTTAAAAACGGATCTTGATGTTGTGCGTTTTAGTCGAAGTGAGTCAACTATTTCTCACTCTTTGCGTGATGCTTATTCTGACAACATTGTTAGTCAAAAAGTAGAACAATTTGAAACTCAATTAAAATATCGAGTGTTGAACCTAGCTAAGTCATTAAAAGCCCCTGCTGATTATTTAGAAGCCTATTTAACCTTAGATAAGCAAATCCTTTCACACATTATCGAGCAACAAAGTGCATTAATAGCGCTTGATGATGAAGAGTTAGTTGCTAAACAGAAGAAAGTGCTTAAAAAACAAATAGGTGAAAGGAAGTCATTAATTAACAGTAGACTGCCACAGAGTATACGTACTAACAAAGATTGGCATGATAACTTAAGTGATGTTCGTGAAGGCTTAATTAAAGATTTAAACCATGAGTATGCTATTGAACCTAATATCTCTAGCTCAGTTCAACGATTAGTAAAATTGTCGAAAGATATGATACGGGTTATGCAATCTGGCAATGCCAATATCGATGAGTTTCTGGCTCGTTCAAAGCAGTTGGTAGCGGGTACTTGTGTTGGTATTGGTAACTGGAATATTGATATAGCAAGTAATCAATATGACTGGATCATTATTGATGAAGCAGCTCGTTCTATTGCAAGTGAACTTGCTATAGCTATGCAAGTAGGTAAACGAGTGCTGCTTGTTGGTGATCATAAGCAACTACCACCTCTTTATACCGACCCTCACAAAAAAGCGTTAGCAAGACACTTAGGTATACAATCATCGAATGATATTGATGAATTAATTGAAAGTGACTTTGCTCGTGCTTTTGAAAGTGATTATGGAAAACAGGTAGGTGCAAAACTACTTGTACAATATCGTATGGCTCCTGCTATTGGTACTTTGGTTTCTCAGTGTTTTTATGATGGTGAGCTAGAAAATGGTGAGAGAAAGATCCCTGATATTTACCGTGCTGTACCCAAAGCATTGAGTTCAGCTACAACATGGCTTGATACGTCGAATTTAAACAAAAAAGCACATCATCAAACGGGTTCTGGTCGAAGTATTTACAACGATGCTGAAGCTGATGCTATTGTCGATTTGCTTAAACAGGTTGATGAAAACGAGACTTTTGTTCATTCATTACTAGAGCAAGTAAAAGAAGGTGAAGCCGCTATTGGTGTTATTTGTATGTACGCCGAGCAAAAAAGACGTATAAGACAGAAAGTTAAAAAAGCCTCTTTGTCTGATGAACTAACTAAATTATTGAAAATTGATACTGTAGATAGTTATCAAGGTAAAGAAAATCGCGTGATTATTTTATCGGTAACACGTTCAGAGCAAAAGCAAGGTTCAGGATTCTTAAAGCTACCAAACCGAATTAATGTTGGCCTTTCAAGAGCTATGGACCGTTTGGTAATTGTTGGTGATAAAAGAATGTGGCAAGGAAAGAATAGCCAATTGCCATTTGGAAAGGTTATTAAGTTTATGGAAGAAAATGCTAGTGAAGACTTGTATCGCTTTGTAGACATTACAACCAAGAAATTTAAGAAGGCGGTATAACTGTTATGGAAAACACAACGATTGAATTTAATGAAGTTGATTATATTGTGCCTACGGAAACATTTAGCATTGAATATTCTTATTTAAGTAAACAAGGCTTTCCTTTTATAAAAGAATTTTTGCTTAAAGCACTTTATATTTCACCGCTTTCGAAGTTTGAACTGTCTTCGTTTTTTGGCTTTAACCAGCGTGAATTGGCAGCTGCTATTGAAGAGCCTATCAGCAAAGGTGAAGTTGCATATTCTGACGAAGGAAAGCTATTTTTAACTACATTGGCAAAAGGTTATTTTTCATCATTAGATGATAAACCTATGATTGAAAAGCCACAATCTCGAACTTCTTCTGTTTCATTTGAATTAACTGGGTTTAATAAAGTTAAAAACCAGCATGAAAACTGGCACACAGGTCTTCGTTTAAATGTTAATCATGAAGTACAAAGCTTAAGTGAACAGCATGCAAGAGCTATGTTTACTAAACACTTTCAGCAGCTAGTAGAAAGAGGTGAATTGGGTGTTATTAAAACTCATGATAACTCGTTACCAAGCCTTTATTCAGTTGATAAAGTGTCTAGAAAGAAAACTATCGCTCACAGAGTTAAGCGTAAGTTTGAGGTAGATTTAGACAGCCGAATTAAGCCTTTTTACGTTGATAAACTTTACGAAAATGATGAGGCGATAACACAGGCTATTGCACAAGAAACTGACAACATTAGATTGGGTAACAACCTAGATAGCATTGCTGCCGCATGGGATGCTTTTGAAGATATGTCTGTTAGTCGTTTTATCAAAGATGACAGTATCGACTTTCGAGGAATGCTGGCTGAAATGGTAGCGGGCTCTTTTGATAAACCGTATGAGCTTTTAGTTGGTCCATTATATGGTAAGCAACCTTGGAATGTTATTGAAAACAATTTAAAGAAACTCAAGCCCCATAAAAATGTGCAAAAACCAAGAGAGCTATGTTGGTTTGGTGCTAATACTCGTTATTGGGGAATGAGTGAAGGCTTTATTAAAGCTAAAGATAGCCTGAATAACTATAAAACGAATGGAAAAAATACCAATTATAAGCTGAAGGTGTATTTACCTTGTGATGACCATCAGAATGATGAAATGCAAGCTGGTAAAGCATGGAAACACAAATTAGGTAGCATTGAGTTTTGTGAAGGTATTAGAAACGGCTTATTTGATGGTAGCGTTGAGGTTTTACTTTTAGATAATGAATTTGCAGCGGTAAGTTATCACTTATCACTGCCTGACCTTAGCCCTGTTCACGTACCTCTAGGTTTTTTCACTACTGACCAAAAGTTAGTTGCCAAAATAGCTAACGTTGCTAGTGAGTTTTTGAAAGGCTCGGTATCTCACGGTAAACCGAATTTAATCGGTAAGTTATAATAATCAAAGAATTTTCTGAGGCGTATATGAAGTTTACAGAAGCACAATTAGAAGCAGCCATTATAGAGTTACTGGTTGATCTAGAACTTTTATACATTTCAGGTAATTGCATAGTTAAATAATATAGATGAAGACTCACTGAGAAATAACATGAACCAAATTGAAATTTATCAAAACGAAGAGGGTGCATTAGAGCTACCCGTTGCTCTAAAGGGCGATACCGCGTGGTTGTCGCAAGCGCAAATGATATTACTATTTGGACGAGATAAGTCGGTTATTTCTCGACATATTCGCAATATCTTTAAAGAAGGTGAGTTAGAGCGGGAGGCAGTTGTTGCAAAATATGCAACAACTGCCGAAGACGGAAAAACGTATCAAGTAGATCACTATAATCTAGATGTCATTATATCGGTGGGCTATCGTGTAAAATCGCAACAAGGTGTGCGTTTTCGTCAGTGGGCGACTAAAACCTTAAAGCAGCACTTAATTCAAGGTTACACCATTAACCAACAACGCTTTGAGCGCAATAGCCAAGAGTTAGAACAGGCGTTAAAACTAATTAATAATGCGCTTAAAAATCCCGAAATCAATAAAGATACCAGCAAAGGTTTAGCTGAAATTGTTAGCCGTTATACACAAACTTTCTTATGGTTACAGCGTTATGATGAAGGGCTATTGGATGAGCCTGTTGGTAAAAGTGGCGGTCAGTTAATTTCAACCACTGATGCGATGCAAGCGCTCAATACGTTAAAAGCCCAGCTAATAGCCAAAGGTGAAGCGACTAGCTTATTTGCTCAACCTCGTGGTGATGGTTTAGATAGCTTATTAGGTAATTTAGAACAAACGGTATTTGGTGAACCTGCTTACCCAACGATAGAAAGCAAAGCCGCGCACTTGTTATATTTTGTGGTGAAGAATCATCCATTTTCAGACGGCAATAAACGCAGTGGGGCATTTTTATTTGTCGATTTTTTATATCGTAATCATCATTTGTACGCTGACAATGGCGAGCCTGTTATTAACGATACTGGCTTAGCTGCATTGACCTTATTAGTGGCAGAGTCCGCACCCGATCAAAAAGAAACCATTATACGATTAATTATGAATATGTTGGCAAGGAGCTAAACCGTTGAAGTTTACAGAAGCACAATTAGAAGCGGCGATTATCGAATTATTGGGTGAGCAGGGTTATCCCTATACCTCTGGTTCAGATTTGGCTAGGCAACCTGAGCAAGTGCTCATTAAAGATGACTTACGAGCCTATTTAGCTAATCGTTATGCTGCTGATGAAATTACCACAGGTGAAATTGATAGCATTATCCTACAACTCGAAACCTTGCCTGTAGGTGACTTATATGAAAGCAATAAAACCTTCTGTAAATGGTTAAGTGATGGCTTTTTATTAAAGCGTGAATCAGGTAGTAAGCCAGGTGAAGTTTCTAAAAAAGATTTATATATTCAGCTAATTGATTATGACCAAGTAAACAGCGAAGAAGTAGCTGTTGCTCAAGAGTCATATGAAGCGTTACCTATGGCAGCTGAGCCAAGCGTACCTTATGTTGCAACAACACAGCACAACATTTTTAAAATCGTTAACCAGTTAGAAATTGATAGCCCATCTGCCGATAACTCAAAACGTATTCCTGATGGTATTTTATATATCAACGGTTTACCTGTGGTTGTGTTTGAATTTAAGAGTGCTATTCGAGAAGAGCAAGCTAATATTTACGAAGCATACAAACAACTGACCATTCGTTATCGCCGTGATATTCCCCAGTTATTTGTTTTTAATGCATTGTGCGTTATTAGCGATGGTGTAAATAATAAAATGGGCAATGTATTTGCACCCTATGATTTTTATTATGCATGGCGCAAAGTTACGGGTGATGAATCAATTGAACAAGATGGCATTAATGGCTTGCATACTATGTTGCAGGGCTTGTTTGATAAAGAACGTTTGTGTGATGTTATTCGTAACTTTATTTACTTTCCTGATAAATCTAAAGGTGAAGTAAAAATAGTTTGTCGTTACCCACAATATTACGCTGCTAGAAAGCTCTATGAGAATATTAAAAAAGAGCGAAAACTACCTAATGGCCAAGGCGGCAGTGGTAAAGGCGGAACGTATTTTGGTGCAACGGGCTGTGGTAAAAGCTTTACCATGCAGTTTTTATCACGGCTTTTAATGAAAAGCGTTGAGTTTGAAAGCCCGACCATCGTATTAATAACTGATAGAACAGATTTAGATGATCAACTATCTCAACAATTCTCCAATGCTAAAAGCTATATTGGCGATGATCATATTGTTAGTGTTGAAAGCCGCGACCAATTAAGACAACTACTTAAAGGCCGACAAAGTGGTGGTGTGTTTTTAACTACAATTCATAAATTTACTGAAGATATAGAAGTATTAACCGAACGCACTAATGTTATTTGTATTTCTGATGAGGCACATCGTAGCCAGGTTAATTTAGACCAAAAAATCACTATTACCGATAAAGGTGTAAAACGTACCTTTGGTTTTGCTAAGTACTTACATGACTCTTTACCTAACGCGACTTTTGTTGGTTTTACTGGCACGCCTATTGACGCCACGTTAGATGTATTTGGTAAGGTTATTGATGCTTATACCATGTCAGAGTCAGTTAAAGATGAAATAACGGTGCGTATTGTTTATGAAGGACGTGCAGCAAAAGTATTGTTGAACAACGCTAAGCTTGAAGAAATAGAGGCTTATTATAAGCAATGTGAAGATTCTGGTAGCAATGAACATCAAATAGAAGAAAGCAAAAAAGCTACTTCGAGTATGAATTCAATTTTGGGCGACCCTGATCGTATCCGTACTCTGGCTAAAGATTTTGTTGAACACTATGAAGGCCGCATCAATGAGGGTTCTACCATAAAAGGTAAAGCCATGTTTGTAAGTAGTTCTCGTGAGATTGCTTACCTGTTTTATCAGGAACTTGAAGAGTTACGCCCACAATGGTTTGAAGTAAAAGAAGCAGAGGATATTGAACAATATTCAGAACAAGAGCGGAAAGGAGCCGTCAGCGCAGGTAAATTAGCCAAACCTATGGAACGTGTCAAAATGGTTATGACACGTGGTAAAGATGATCCAGAAGCCTTGTATAACTTACTAGGAACTAAAGAGTACCGTAAAGAGTTAGACCGTCAATTTAAGAATGATAAATCTAATTTTAAAATCGCTATTGTTGTAGATATGTGGCTTACCGGTTTTGATGTACCGTTCCTTGACACCATTTATATTGATAAACCACTGCAAAAGCATAGCCTCATTCAAACCATCTCTCGTGTTAACCGTAAGTTTTCTGGTAAACATAAAGGCTTAGTAGTTGATTACATTGGCATTAAAACTGCGATGAATAAAGCGTTAGCGCAGTTCTCAAAGTCAGAAGAAACTAACTTTGAAGATATCAATCAGTCGGTTATTGCCGTTAAAGATCATTTAGATTTACTCAATCGTATCTTCCATAAATTCGATTCCTCGCCTTATTTCACTGGCGAGCCAGTGGCACAGTTAAATTGTTTAAATAATGCGGCTGAATTTGTATTATCAGTTGGCAAAATTGAGAAACGATTCATGGCGTTAGTTAAGCGTTTAAAAGCGGCTTATGATGTTTGTTGTGGTAGCGAGAAGCTATCTCAACAAGAACGCGACTTTATTCATTTCTATCTTGCTGTGCGCTCTATCATCTACAAGTTAACTAAAGGTGATGCACCTGATACGGCACAAATGAACGCCAAAGTGCGTGAAATGATTGCAGAGGCACTAAAAAGTGATGGTGTTGAGGAAATATTTAAACTTGATGGCAGTGATGGTGAAATTGATATTTTTGATGAAGACTATCTTGCCAAAATTGGCAAGATAAAGCTGCCCAATACCAAGATAATGTTACTTCAAAAAATGTTAGCAAAAGCTATTGATGAAATGAAAAAGGTTAATCTTGCTCAGGGTGTTGATTTCACCAAACGCTTTAAAGCTTTAGTTGAAAAATATAATGAACGAAAAGAAGAAGATGTATTGGTGAGCGAAGTATTAGAAGACTTCTCCGATGAGATCATCAATATGTTTACCGACCTTAAAACCGAGATGGACTCTAACGATGACCTAGGTATTAGCTTTGAAGAAAAAGCATTTTACGACATTCTTAAATCGTTAGCTGTTAAGTATGACTTTACCTATCCAGACGGTAAGTTGATTGAGTTATCACAAGCGGTAAAAGAAGTTGTTGATGATAAAGCCAAATATACCGACTGGAATAACCGTGACGATATTAAAGCTGAGTTAAAAGTGGATTTAATTATGCTGCTAGCAAGGTTTGGCTACCCGCCTGTAAGCCGTGACGAAGTATACAAAGAGATTTTTGCACAGGCTGAGAACTTTAAGAAAAATAGAGCGGAATAGAGAACATTATGATAAAAGGACGACAAATAAAAATTTACCTTGCAGATGGAACCGTAACAGGTTTTCGGCATGCTGAAATTATGGGATGGACTGGTCAGGCCCTATCGATACCTAGGAACCGAGTAAAAGAGCTCAGTGATTGGGAAGAAAGTCATAGACCAGGGGTATATTTTTTATTTGGCGTTGATGCCGAGTCTGGAAATAGTGCCGTTTATATCGGTGAGGCTGAGCAAGTATCTTCACGTATTTATCAAAAATTTATCAGGTAAAGATTTTTGGAACGAGGTTGTTTGTTTCACCAATAAAGATGAAAACTTAACAAAACTCACGTTAAATACCTTGAGTCAAGACTAGTCGCTTTAACCGATAAAGCTAATCGCTATGTTCTACTAAATGGCAACCAACCTCCACAAGCTGTACTGTATCAGAATAAGTAAACTCAACTCAACTATAGCTAACACTTCCCAACATCCAATTATTTATAATTGATGGATTTTGCTTGCAGCTATCTAGTATAGATAAACACTAGCGTTGAACTGAAATTCTGAGTATCCAGTTATCAGAGGATTAGTTTTTTGTATGCCCAATAAGTGATTGGCATTGATAGAGTTCTTAAATTATATTGTTGAGATTAAATAAGAGTGAACGGACTAGAGTGTAGTTATCCGTTTTATGTAAGGTTAATATTTCCTAAGCGCTGGAGTTGGAATGGAGTTCGAAATTCGTACGAAAAATGCTGAATTTTGGTTTTCGCAAGCAAGCCAAATGTATGAAGCTTCAAAAATTTTATATGCTGAATTATCCGATAGAAAACAAACCAAAAATTCTTCTGATAACGATAGAAAAGTAGGTGCACATAAAGGTTCTCTATTTTTCCTAGGTATTTCTATCGAAAATGCTATTAAGGTTTTTTTTGCATACAAAGATAAAATTCAGGTAGAAGATGGAAAATTAAAAGTAAAAAACTCATTTCCACTTAATAAGGCAAGCCCGCATGATCTTCTTGCTTTAGCTATTGCTATAGAGCTTGAACTGCTTGATGAAGAAAAAGAGCTATTATCTCGTCTCAGCGTATTTACTATATGGGCGGGTAAATATGGAACACCTCTGAGTGAATCTGATTTAAATAAAGCGCAAGGGTTACTAATTCAAAGCGAAATAGATTACCAAGTAGCTGCATTGTTTATTGACAAATTAAAAAATAAATCAGGGTTTAATCACAATACTGGCTGGCCTCAATTGAACCTATAACAAGTTAATTAGGCTCAAGAGAACTAGTATAAATCAATTTATATTTTAAAAGCCTGTCTCCAAGATTCAAGGATATGTAATGTCACCTGAAAATATAATACAAATATTAACAACAGAATTAGATGGCGTTGCACCTAAAGCCAGTTGGGGTGAAACCGCCTTATTTTATAATCCGGGTAATCTACTCCCGAATGGTGTCTATTTTTGCACTATCAAAGAAAAGGATGGTGATCATGATAAGTCGTCAAATTTAAAACGTGACTCTATCTTTAGGTTGAGTATTGGTGTTGGTAAAGATAATTACGAAAAGCACTTTGGTACTAAACCTAAGCGTCCTGCAAAAGGTTGTATCGTAAATACTGGCCATGACTTTACTAAACTAGATGAATTAATGCCTCATCCAATTTATGCATGGATGTCTTGGGTTCAAATTCTATCACCTTCTAAAGCTTCGTTTGATTTAATCCTACCTTTGATTAAAGATGCTCATGCGATCGCATCGTTAAATTTTAATAAAAAAGTGACTAAAAATAAGGGCCAAGCCGTATAGCTAAATCACAGCTCAGCTATAGCTCAAGTGGTTAAAGTTAGGAAATATCAGTTGGCTTTGTTGAGTGCTTTCTTACTTTACCCTTTAAACTACCAAGACATGTTAAAATTGGTTTTGTGAGTTTAGTAAGGCATACAAAATCTCGCTAAATCATAAAGCGGCTAAATGATTTATTGATCGGATTGTGTGAAGATATCACTTATTTTATCTGGCGATTACTAGCGAATTTAACGCAGTTATCAGGAAAAAGACCTTCCAGAAAGCTAGTTGTTACCCCTAGTAAAGGTTAACGAGCTCGGGTATAAAAACCATACAGGAATTATATTAAATGAAATTAGAAACTTTAGCGTTACACCATGGTTATGAGTCTGAAGCGACAACTAAAGCTGCAGCTGTTCCTATTTACCAAACCACTTCTTTTACGTTTGATAATACCCAACATGGCGCTGACTTATTCGACTTAAAAGTCCCAGGTAATATTTATACACGTATTATGAACCCAACCACAGATGTACTCGAACAAAGAGTATCTGCTATGGAAGGGGGGATAGCAGGTTTGGCTTTGGCTTCTGGTATGGCAGCTATAACCTATGCGATTCAATGTATTACCGAAGTAGGATCTAATATTGTCAGTAGTGCCCAATTATATGGCGGTACTTATAATTTATTCGCCCATACCTTGCCACACCAAGGGGTTGAGGTGCGTATGGTACAGGCCGATGATTTTGACGGTTTTGATGCAGCTATAGATGAAAATACCCGAGCTATATTTTGTGAATCTATCGGTAATCCAGCAGGGAATGTCGTTGATATTGCAAAGTTGGCAGAAATCGCGCATAAGCACGGTGTACCACTGATTGTTGATAACACAGTTGCAACGCCTTTTTTGTGTCGGCCAATAGAGTTAGGCGCCGACATTGTTGTGCATTCTTTAACTAAATATATTGGCGGCCACGGCACCTCTGTGGGCGGGATTATCATAGATTCAGGTAAATTTGATTGGGTTGCTAACAAAGAAAGATTTAAAATGTTAAACCAACCAGACCCTTCTTACCATGGGGTGATATATACCGAGGCTTTAGGCGAGGCTGCTTATATTGGTCGGTGTCGGGTTGTTCCTTTAAGAAACACAGGGGCAGCTATCTCACCTATGAATGCATTTCAAATTTTACAGGGCTTAGAAACATTGGGTTTACGAATGGAGCGCCATTGCGAAAATGCAGAGCAATTAGCCGCATATTTATCTAACCACGATAAGGTTAACTGGGTGAATTATGCCGCATTAGACAACAGCCCATACAATGCGACTTGCCAAAAAATATCGGGCGGTAAAGCGTCTGGTATTCTCAGTTTTGGCATTAAGGGCGGGGCGGAAGCTGGGGCGCAATTTATTGATGCATTGCAAATGATTTTACGCTTGGTCAATATAGGTGATGCTAAATCATTGGCTTGTCATCCTGCTTCTACAACCCATAGACAGCTAGATGCAGATGAATTGAAAAGTGCAGGTGTTAGTGCTGAATTAGTGCGTATATCGGTCGGCATTGAATGTATCGACGACATCATTGCAGATGTTAGCCAAGCCCTAGATGCAGTCACTTCAAGTTAATAAGAGTAGAGAATGAAATTAGATTCAATTGCGTTGCATCATGGCTATGACGCAGAACAAACGACTAAGGCTGCTGCGGTACCTATTTATCAAACGACATCTTATACGTTTGATAATACCCAGCATGGCGCTGATTTAAATAACATGAAAGTTAAGGGTAATATTTATACTCGGATTATGAATCCAACCGCTGAAGTGTTAGAGAAACGTGTTACTGAAATGGAAGGCGGAGTGGCTGGACTTGCTTTGGCATCTGGCATGACAGCGATAACTTACGCGATTCAATCATTGACTGAATCAGGCGATAACATTGTCAGCACCAGTCAGTTATATGGCGGTAGCTATACGTTATTTACCCAAGTATTACCGCGAATGGGGGTTGATGTTAAAATGGTATCAGCCGATGATTTTTCAGGATTCGAATCAGCGATTAACGATAAAACCAAAGCGATTTTTTGTGAGTCCATTGGTAACCCAGCAGGTAATGTCGTTGATATTGCTAAGCTAGCTGAAATAGCGCATAAACATGGTGTGCCGCTTATTGTTGATAACACGGTTGCAACGCCTTATCTATGTAAACCTTTTGAACTGGGTGCCGATATCGTCGTGCATTCTTTAACTAAATACATTGGCGGTCATGGCACCTCGGTTGGCGGTATGATAGTTGATTCGGGTCGATTTGATTGGGCGGCAGATAAAAAACGCTTCAGAGTGTTAAATGATCCAGAGCCTGCTTATCACAATTTAAACTTTGCAGAAGCCTTAGGCCAATTAGCCTACATTACACGTTGCCGAGTGGTTTCGCTAAGGGTAACTGGGGCAGCTATTGCGCCAATGAATGCATTCCAAATATTACAAGGGTTAGAAACCTTAGGGTTAAGAATTGAGCGCCATTGTCAAAATGCACAAAAACTTGCCGCGTTTTTATTAACACACGATAAAGTTAATAAGGTCAATTACGCCGCTTTACCTGATAGCCCTTATTACCAAACATGTCAGAAAATAGTAGGTGGCAAGGCGTCTGGAATTTTAAGTTTTGATATTAAAGGCGGAGCTGAAGCCGGAGCTCAATTTATTGATGCTCTAAAAATGATTTTAAGGTTAGTGAATATTGGCGATGCAAAATCGTTAGCCTGTCATCCTGCTTCAACTACACATCGACAGTTAACCCCCTCGCAATTAGAAAGTGCAGGTGTGAGTCAGTCGCTCGTGCGTATTTCGGTTGGCATTGAGCATATTGACGATATTATCGCTGATGTAAGCCAAGCATTAGATGCTGTGGCCGTATAGTTTTATGATTAAATCCTATATAAGCCATTACTTATATAGGATTTTGATTTTATCCTGACCAAGGTTATGGCTAGCTTTAGCTGTGTTTATCGAACTCGGCTAATTACTTACAAGTTGGAATCGCTAAGCCATCTAATTCTGCTAAGTTGCGATTATGTGCGCCTACAGCAAAGCTTGTTACATTTGAGACGTTAGGCTCTTTCCAGTTTACTTCTAAACGATTGTCCCCTAAAAAAATATTTTGAGCTTTTGTACGTAAAACTTTCGTTATTGCCTTATATGCTGATGCGTAAGCTAGATTGTTGCGCTCATGCGGATCACATTGCATATCATAGAGTGCCATTTCTGCTTCTTTATCTGACGCATTGACGGCCCACATAATGTCTTGACCCGCTTCGTGCGTTTCGCCTGGTTTTCCCATGAATGGGCGAATTTTCATTGAAAAGCCAAAACGTTTTGAGCGTAAGTAAACTCGATCACCGACAATTTGATTCATTTCACCCAATACATAATCTCGTTTCAATTCGGGTTTACGAATCACTTCAGCGAGGTTAAAACCATCTAAGTAGGCATTGTCTTTTTTGACATCAATGCCTGCGGCCGCATATATAGTCGGTGCAATATCAACATACTCGACAAAGTCGCTGTGTATGGTATTTTTTGGAAAATATTCACCGGATGAGTCCATGACTATCATGGCGCCATGTCCAGATTTATTCCATGGTGAAAACTTGGCAGAGATCCCTTGTTCACCTAAGTGCCAGCCGTGGTCGCCAACTGTTGCAATAATTAAATAAGGTCGATTTACTCTCTGGTTGTATGCTTTAAAGTCTTTTATCGCTTTACCAATTAATGAATCGCCATAGGCAGTGAAAGCATAGTAGTCTTGCACCATGCGTAACTTCTCAGCAGGTGTCATGCCGTCTGTTTTCATATTTTTGTAGATCTTAACTAACTGCTTAGGCAATTTTTTTAATTCGTCTTTAGAAAACTCTGGGAGTTTATACGGGAGTTTTTCGAAACGATCTTGAAACGATTTAGGCGGTAATACAGGCGTGTGTGGAAAATGAAAACTTAGACTGATCATCACAGGCTTATCATCTTTTGGCCCTTCAATTTTGTCACCTAACATTGAGCTGTAAGATTTATTAGCGTTATTTAGGTAATTTTGAAAAGCCTGTAAAATTTTACCATCTAAAGTCTTATCTTCTGGCATTGGACTTTCGCCTGCCAAAATTAACGTTTGAGAACTGCGCGTATAAGAACGAATAATATCTAATTTTTTATCTATCGGATTTGGCTCAGTGGTGTACTGACCATCTTTAAAGTATTCAAATGAATCTATCGTACCATCTGGAAAATATAAGTTTTCAGTGATCTTTATTGGTTTGTTGCTCACTTCCCAATTGTAAGTTGACTGTTTTCCCCAATCGCCAATTCCAGCTCGTTCTAAGGCATAACGTTCAACTTCATAATCGTAGATTAACGGTGAACTGCCTTGTTCGGGTGCACTTTTTATCCGTAAACCTGCTTTACCTGCTAACATGGTTTGGTAACCATTTGCGCGTAAAACTTCGGGAATAGTTGGCTTAGCCGTGTCATTTTGTTTATGCGAATATTCAAAACCATATCGACCGCTATGATGCGGATACTGGCCAGTCGCCATAGAATAACGAGAAGGCGAACAGCCTGGCGATTGGTTATAAGCGAGCGGAAATAATACGCCTTCGGCGGCTAATGCATCTAAATTTGGTGACTCGACATAACCCAGTTCACTTTCTTTTGTACCACGCAGGGCTAAGTTTACAGCGGCGACTGAGTCGGCGCGTTGGTCATCAGTTAAAATCCATAATATGTTAGGTTTAATTTTATTTTGGGGTAATGCTTTTGCCGCATTCATGGCAACTCGGTCAGAAGAAATGCTGTATTCATTAACGGCTGGGGTATTTGTGCTGACACAGGATATTAAGCCTACGCCTAAAAGTGAACTTGCACATATGCTCCATTTTATTTTGGTCTTAAAATTATTTGTCATTGTTAGTTTTACGCTTTGTTAGTTAATTTACCTGCCGCACTAAATTAAAATTATTTAATGAAGTAAATGCAGCTTGGTTTAAATATTTAGTGGGATTAATTGATTGGCGAGTAACCGAAGGCAGCTCGCCAATCAATTGCTAAAGACAAATGATTACTTCGGAATTAAATCAGCTGGAATATTCAATGTTTTATCATCCGCACCTTTAGCAAAATTACTGATGTGATAGCTGTTCGCTTTTGACCAGTCGGCTTCTGCACGGCCGTCACCTAATACTATGTTGCCGAGTTTTTGTCTAAACCAGCCTGCAAGTGCTTTATATTCTTCATCGTATGCTAGATTGTTACGCTCAAGTGGATCTTTGGCTAGATCGTACAGGCTCATTTCCACTTTTTTGGCCGGTGCAACTAATGCCCATTTTAAATCTTTACCTAGCTGCTTTTCATTGACCCAATTGTTGAAAGGTCGGGTACGCATAGAAAACCTAAACCTGTCTGTATGTAAATAAGCTCTAGGGCCAGAAATTACATTAACTTCACCTAAAATATAGTCTCGTTTGGGTAAATTTTCGCTGTACACGTCAAACAAGTTTAAGCCATCTAGGTAGCTATACTTCTCTTGATAAACATCGTCACCTGCGGCTGTTAAAATGGTTGGTGCAAAGTCGACAAACTCGACTAAATCTTTATATACTCCGCCTGCCGGTACTATGCTTTTGTCCGATGAAACAACTAAAATGGCATTAGCGACAGATTGCTTCCATGGTCCAAATTTAGCTTCCATACCTTGTTCACCTAAATGCCAACTGTGATCCCCAATTGCAAATACAATTAAGTATTCTTGATTGTTTTCAATACTATACTTTTTAAATGCATCGACTGCTTCACCAATGAGAGCATCGCCATATGCAGTAAAGGCGTAATAATCTTGAATAGCTTGTTGTTTTTGTTCATAGGTCATTTCATCAATTTTACCTGCTGTGTAAATCCGACGAAGTTGTTCGGGTAATTTATTAAGCTCTGATTTTTCAAATTTAGGAATGTCATAGACCTTATTTTTAAATCTATCTCTAAATGATTTTGGCGGTAAAACGGGTGTATGAGGTAGGTGGAAACCTAAGTTTAAAAATTGAGGTTTGCTGGTATCTGCACCTTTAGCATCTTTTCCCCAAGTGGTTTTGAAATTTTTATTGGCGTTGGCTAAATAGTGTTTAAATTCTTTAACTATGTAGGCATCAACGGTTTCACCTGCAGGTTGCGGATTGACACCGCCCAAAATTAAATTTTTATTGCCACGTGTATAAGCACGCAGTATGTCAAACTCTTGGTTTACGCTTTCAATAGCCGTTAAATCTTGTTGAGTTAATTCCGCTTTATGTCTTTCAAGGAAATATTGTTTTTTGCGTCCATCTGGGTACAAAACAGTTTCAACTGTACCTTGTTTATTAGGTTGTTTATTCCAATCGTATAAAACTTTGGTAAAGAGATCGCCTTTACCATTTTTTTGTAAGTCATGTTTAAAATGAACTTGGTAGTCGTATAAGTTAGCATCATTGAAACCTTGCCCTGGGCCCCATTTAAATATATAGCTGTCTTCTTTACCAAAAGTTGCGGTTTGATAACCCAATTCGCGAACCGATTGTGATACGGTTGGTTTGATAAAGTCAGGATTTTGATGAGTTAATTCGAAAGCATAATGGCCGTTTCTAAACGGATAGCGGCCTGATAACATTGAACCGCGAGAAGGTCCACATACTGGTGCTTGGTTAAAAGCATTGGTATAAAACACGCCTTCAGAGGCTAACTTATCAATATTAGGAGATTCGACATAACCTAATGGGCTATTTTTTGTCCATAAACTAATTGGTTATAATAGCTGACTGAATCGGGACGTTGGTCGTCGGTAATAATCCAGAGTATATTTGGTTGCGACTTAAATTTAGCGGACTCTTTCTGAGGCTTAAAAATCTTTTTGTATGCGATAGGTGCTTGGTGAGTGCTTGGGGCGCTACAACTTGCTAACGTTAATGGAATTAAACATGCTGCCAACCAGGTTTGACTCGAAAGTAAACTCAACTTCATAGTTATTTTCTCTTAGTTTATTGTCTATATTTACTTATTGGTCATAAAACAAAAAATTGACACAAATAATTGTATTTTGTTTACAATTATTTTGAGAGGAGTAATAAGTATTTGGAGAACATAACTGGCAAGGGCTATTTACCAGTTATGTTTTAGCTACCTATTCGCTTGGTATAGCGGACAACTCAAAGTTATCGAAATGAACGACAGCACCTTCTTTCATTAATATTTTCATCTCGAATTTTCCGTTTTCTGGTATTTTTTCTGCAGGTATTTCAATTCGCACTCTAATTAGGCCATCATCATCTACCCAATAAATACCACGTTGATAACCGTAGCCTGCCCATTCTGGGGTGTAATAAATACCACCTGTACTGGGTACTTGCCTGAGCGCTGCTTTGCCTTCTATCACTCGCAAATCGTAAGCAAATAAATAATCCGTTTTATTATTGAGTTTATTCGTTTTAAAAGCATCGCTGGTAAATTTTATATGCATTTCACCCGTTGTGCTGTTGGCATATAAACCATAGTTCCCTTCTATGGCAGCTTCTTCTGTTACTTGTAATATGGCAAAATTTTCTTGGCCTATTTCGCGCTGTATTGTTAAGCCTGTACCTAATACACCGTCTTCAAATCCTCTGGTTTGCTCTTTGATAAAGTTTTCAGTCGGCAATATTTCTATCAGCTCAACGTTATCTAAATACCATTCTTCGTTAGGAGTCCAAAACGCAATTTCTACGAAGGTATGTGTATCTGGCCAATCTTGACCATGGATTACTTTTTCATGGTGTTGCCATGTATTGTCTTTTGGCATTCTAAACCATGGGCCATGCGCTGTTGTTTGATACTTAGCGTTAAAACTGTTGTTAAACCGGGTGTAGCCTATGGCGGATTCAGCATTGTCCGTAAGGCGTTTAATGTCGTAACTGAGTTTATATTGTTTATGCTTTTTGACAAAACCGGCAGGTAAATAGGAATGTTTTATTTTTATAAACACCGGGCCTGAGTCCATCGTGCTTATGTGCAAGCCATAATTTCCTGATTTAGCCGCTTCAGGTTTAACTTCGGCATAGCCTAAACTCGTTACGTCTATTAACCAGTGGGTTAAATCCCCTGTTTCAAAACCCATATTAAGGCCACTAACTATATTTACTGGCGTCAGTTTGTTTGTTTCTTCTCTAGGTTTTGCTTCTTGTGGTAATGCATGCCCTGAAGGTACTATTGTTTTGCTTTTGAACCTTTGCGTTTCATTGCTAGCTCGCTTATGTGTGCCGTCCAGTGAAGCTGATGTTTCAACTAACCCTTGGGCGTTAATCGTTAAAGAAAAAGGCAAATTGGGCTGACGATAAATAGGTGTGAAATCGGTTGTATCAGTAGCAGCTAAAGTTGAATTTTGATCATCTGTTACTTGTGCAACGACATAATTTCCGTTTGCAGTACTAATGTAAAACTCTGACGATTTTGCGGCTAAATCAATGGTTAATTGCCCCTGAATAATCTCTATACGCTGTACATCATGAATGTTCAGGTGCGTTGGTGAACTTGCTGTAATTTTATTGCCATTGGTAAATTGTATATGTGCTTTACCACTGAGCATTTGAAAAGGACCCGGAGATAATTGAAATGTTTCTATATCTGATAATTCCGAATCACCGGATGTTTTAGTATATTGTACAGTTGCAAACGCTTGAGCGGTTTCTGTATCTGTAAAAAATACTAATGTACATAATAAAAGACTGGCTGCAACGGATATAGCTTCAAACCAATAATGTTTCTTTTGTTGTTTGTTGTTATCGCGATCACTTGGATTAATCTGACTAACATTATCAGAAGTGGTTTGTTCGGGGTTATTTTGTTCTAACTTGATGCGCTCCATTATGCCATCGGCAAAAGCGTTAGCATTATCGTCTTTGAGTTTTAATTGCATTAGTCTATGGGTTAGTACCTGACGCGCTGACCTTTGTTTAAACTCGGGATCTTTTGACCATTCGTGTCGCAGTTCAGCTCTATTATCTTCACCTGCAATAAAGCGAGCTAAAAGTTCGTCTTGGTACTTGTTCATGCCATTGTCCCGGTTAGACGTTTATCTATACAGTTGCGTAATTTTTCGCGTATTCTATGCAAGCGCATTGTCATTGCGGAATGCTTCACCTGATGTATTTTTGTTAGCTCATCTACTGTGTAGCCTTCTGTATAATGCTGCTTAATCAATTTATGAAATTTATCATCTACTTTTTCTAAACATTGTTCGAGCGCTACTAACATTGAGTTTTCATCTTGATTGCTTAGTTTATTTTCAATTTCATCAGATAAAATCTCTTCAAAATCACTGATATCAGAATTTAAGTGGGCGTTAGAACGACGGTAAAAATCTTTTAATTGATTTAATGCTATACCTTTTATCCAAGGACTAAATGCTCTGCTGTTATCAAAGTCTTTTAGTTTTCTATGCGCAATGATAAAAGCCTCTTGCGCTAAATCGTCGGCATCAATTATGTGTTGCATTCGCACGGCTAAAAAAGCTCTGACATCATCTTGATATTTCATAATAATTTGTGCGAAAGCTGCATTATCTCCGTTTTGTGCCTTAGCAATTGTTTTTCTTTCATCGTCCGAATTCAAAGACCACCCCAATCGACAATTTGAGAAATTTGTTCGTGTTTAACATTTATATTGGTAAAAAAATTGGGTTTTGACACATTTATTTTTAACTATTATGCAAATAATCAAATAACTTCAATCCATGATGTAAGTGGCAGACTAATTTTTAAGTTTTTACAATTATTTCAGGAGCTTCACAGACAGCTAACTTCTGTGGTGTATCATCTTAAAAGTTGCTTACATTTGTGCAATGATACGCCTTAAATTGAACTGTCTTTGATAGCTCTGATACTCGCAATTTATATTGATTTAGCGCTAGATGTTGAACCAAAAAAATCCTATACAAGCAGTTGCTTATAATAGGATTTTTTGGGCTTAAGTTTTACGAAAAACCTTACTTAACTATTTTTTGTAAGCAGGAGCATCGAATTCGCCTTTAAAGCGTTTTTCATACACAGTCGACATAAATGATTTAATTGCATCTACCATTTCAGGGTATGGAATGTCAGTACTAGATACAAAACCAACATTGTATGGTTCGCCATCAAATGCTCGGCCTGTCAGTGGCGAGTCTATATACTGGAACCAATGCGCACCAACCATATTAGGGTGAGCAGCAACACTGGTAATGTAATCTAAATACATTTGTGCTCTGTCTTTATGGTCGTGAGCTTGTACTAAGCCTGCATGGAATACACCAGTATCGGTTGTTGAACCAATATGGAATTCACCAATCGCAACAGGTAAGTCAAACTCGGTTAAAAAGCCCCATTCTTCAGGCTGTACACCTTCTTCATAAATATTGAATGACAATACATCAGAGTATTTAACCGAGGCTTTAATCGTCTCTTTTGGCATACCAAAGTTCGCCATACGTGCGCCCATATATAAATGGTTTGGCAAAGCTTCAGCTAAGGTATCGTGGACCACTTTAAAGTAACGATCTGACAAGGCTTCAAGCATGTAAGATAAATCAGCAACGGCTTCAGTTGAGAACGGCGCTTCTAAATGCACACCTTGTTCAATACTAGCCCAGTTTTCAGCTTTAAAATTCCAAGCTGAGTTTAGCTTTTTAATGTCTCCATATTTACCTTTTAAGTAATCTGTGAAGAAAGTTTTAGCAGGGCTGTCAGCGTTGTTAACGGTTAATGTTGCTAAAATCACCCCATATTTTTGTTCAACTGTACCTTCTGGTAATCCCCAGCTTTTTTCATTATCGACGAAAATACCTGCACACCAAGGTGAACCTTTGATTTCTTCAGCGATGACATCAATCGTAATTTTTGCGCGTCGGACAAACTCAGGATCGAAAGGATCTGGAAGTGGCGCCCAAACGTCGTGTTCAGATTTTAGGGTTTTAAAATCACCAATAATCCAACCATTGGCAAAATATGGCACTTGCTCGTTAGGATAAAATGCTGGATCAACCCAGTTACCAAAAGAGGTAAAACCCCAATTGTTCATACGATCCAAGGTGACTTGTTGCCAAGTTTCTTCAAAATTTTCACCGTAGCGTCTTTCTAAATTTGCTCGATAAAAACTAAAGGTTTCACCTGAAGTTAATGGCCCTTTGTGTACTTCACGGCGGTAGCTATAGTGTTTAGCCATAGGGTTGTCATAACTTGGCAACCAGTTAAACATATCATTACGTAAATCAGACGCAATATAACGTGTTTTTCTGACTTCATCAGAAACTTCTACTATGCCCATTGAATCTTCTGGCGTTACACGACTTGGGTCAATATAACGAACTGAATCATCTTTAAAATCAACACCGGTTAAAGTTGTTAAATTAGCCATGCGTACATTAGCCGGACCGTGTGAGAAGAATATATGTCCTTCTGGATCAACCATCCACCAACGGCCATCAATTTTCTCAGTTCTAAAATAACCAGTCGCTTTCAGTTTAGGACCATCTTTCCAGCCGCCGTATTTAGAGCGATTAGCCATTAGCCCGCCTTGAGCTAACTCTGCTAACTCTTTGTTAGCCACTTGCTTTAGTTCTTCGACAGATGAAACTTTTATTGGAAAATCTTGTTTAGCATTTTGACCAAACTCATCCGCTAAACCTAGGAGATAACTATCATCGTATTCGGGATTCTTACGCAACCTTAAATTTGAAACTTCTATTTGTTTGTCATGTAAGTTACCCCTAACAAAAAGTGCGACTTCAGTAATGCGACTCAAATCGAGCTTTTTACCGAAACGGGTAACAAACATTTCTTCATCTGTTTTCCAAGGATATGGTTTTTCACGTACACCTGCATTGGTGTCGTTAAACTTACCTTTAATTATTGAAAAGTATGTACCTTGTTCACCAGCGGCTAAATTTGCGGTTCTATTTAAAGAACGCGCTCGGCTACCAGTAATTTCCATATCTTCTTTAACACCGGCTTCATCCGTTAATGATAAATAGACTTGGATGGACTCATTGGATAAATTTTTAATATCAACGGCTAAGTTAAATTCATCAAATTTGGACCAATCCCAAGGTTTTTCCGGATGAAATTTCACAGAAGGACGGTAGTGGTCGCTCTGATAGCTGACCTTAACAGATTTGTCTTCTAGTTGAGTTTGGGCACCCCAATTAGCAATTTCAACACCGCTGCTTTTAGAACCATTCCAAATAACCGCAAGTGGTGTGTCGGTTGTTAATGCTGGATTTTGAGTTTGTGAACTATTATTGTCACAAGCTGTTAGCAGTATTGCAGACAAAACGGCTGCAATGGGAAGTTTACGCATTTTGGACCTCATTTAATCTATTTTGTTTTAAATTTATTAGGGATTGATAACTTCCTAGCTATGCTGTTTGTAAAATCATTTACAAACACCTAAAGGATACATTTACTTTTCATTAACCCTTTTTGTTAAGTGTTCATTGTAAACAATTTTTCTTGGTTGTGTTGTAAAAATTTTATCTATTTGTTTTAAAATAGGTTAAGTATATTTGTTATCTGAATTTTTTGATGTTTTATGGAAAAGTTAAATTAATTGTAAGCAGACCCTTGCAGGCATAGATAATATTGTTAGCCGTTAGCTATATAGTTGTCAGTGATAAGCAGAGATATAAGCAATGATAAACAAACTGGGCATTGAGATTGATGATTTAAAGGCGGAAGGTGTTATGTCATAGGAATGAATAAAATGTCACGGCGTGAAGGGCACTTATCAGAAGTATCTTATGTTTAAGTCTGCTCCTAGAACCTAGAGGCTTTATCTATTAAAGTGACAAAATCATTTGTAGCGAATATCTTCACGGTACAACAAAAGATATACTAGTGAAGCCGAAAGCTATTTAACCTCAACTCGATGTATGGTTATTTAAGCGATCTAGATCGCCTAAATAGTTTATAGCTTTCATAATTCTTCGTTTAATGTCTAACTTAATTTATCTAAGCATATTTGCAGCCATAGCGAATAACAAAATAGCGAATATTTTCTTAATGATGGAAACGGGCAAATATTGAGTGGCTTTTGCCCCTAAAGGCGCAGTAAACCAAGAGGTACAGACAATACCAAATAAAGCGGGAAGATAAACAAAGCCAGCGAAACCCTCTGCTAAATTTAAATGTTTATTGCCAGTGCTGATGTAGCCAACGGAGCCAAACAAAGCGATAACGATGCCACAAGCAGCAGCGCAGCCAATGGCTTTTTTCATGTCGATCGAAAAATACGTTAACAAAGGAACTAGTAAGGCGCCGCCACCTATACCTATCATAGCCGCTAAACTACCTATAATAGAGGTTAAAAGGGTTAATAGGCCTTTATTTGGCATTGGTCGATCTGTGGTATTTGTACTTTTAGTACCAAGCAGCATTTTTAGGCCTATCAGTAATACGCTAATCACAAAGACCCAACGAACAATTTTTTCTGGTAACAAAGCCGCCATAAAGCCACTGATAAGGGCGCCAATTGCTACCCCAGTCATAATCCATGGCGCAATATTCCATGGCACATTTTCGTTTTTATGATGCGCTATGGCCGAAGAGGTTGACGTAAATAAGATAGAGGCGAGTGAGGTTGCAATAGCCGTGACAACCACTAAATCCGCGGGCAAAACTTCAAACTCTAGTAAAATAATACTGAGTATAGGCACAATAACTAAGCCGCCACCTATACCTAATAATCCAGCTAAAAAACCAACTGCACTGCCTAATATAGCGCAGCTTAAAATCAACAACCCCAACTCATTCATTCAATGACCTTTCCAATATTTTGTTAAAACTGCCGTTAGCTTAACGGTTTAAATTAGGCTTAAGTTGAATTTAATTCATGATGGGTTTGAAATAAACTCGATTTTATTCATCTAGAGTTAGGCGTATAAATTACACATCGCTCTTAGTTAGGATGAAATCCAAATGGTCATCTTGAAAAGAGCACTCATTAAATTCAAGTTTTAACTTGTTACGCTTTTATTATCTTAAACGGATGCCAAGACATGAATAACACAGATTTCACTTATACCATTAAGCGCGTTAGTTTCGATGAAAATTATCAACCATCGGATAATACCCGTATTACTACTAATTTTGCTAATTTAGCGCGCGGAGAAAGCCGCCAACAAAATTTATCCAAAGCATTAAGCATGATTAATAATAGATTTAATGCATTAGCCCCTTGGGATAATCCAAAAGCAGATCGTTATTCTATTGAACTTGAAATTATTCATGTTGATATCGATGTTGAGGGTAAAGGCGAAACTTTCCCAACGATTGAAATTTTAAAAACCAATATTATTGATCATGTCTCAGGTAAACGAACGGATGGGATTGTTGGTAATAACTTTTCTTCTTATGTTCGTGATTACGATTTTAGTGTGCGTTTGCTCGATCACAACAAGAGCCAAACACAATTTAGTATTCCGGATAACTTTGGTGAATTACATGGAAAAATGTTTCAATCATTCTTAAATTCAACGTCTTATAAAGAGAACTTCGCCAAACCACCAGTGATCTGCCTGAGTGTTTCGGATAACAAAATTTATCACAGAACAGAGAATCAGCACCCTGTTTTAGGGGTTGAATATAAGCCAAACGAATCCTCATTAACTGAGCTTTATTTCACCAAAATGGGTTTAGATGTGCGTTACTTTATGCCACCAAATAGCGTAGCACCTTTGGCATTTTATTTTATTGGCGACTTATTGACTGATTACACTAATTTAGAGCTGATTGGCACTATCAGCACTATGGAAACATTTCAAAAAATCTATCGACCTGAAATATACAATGCAAATGCCATTGCCGGCAGGTGTTATCAGCCTAATTTAAAAAACCAAGATCATTCTCTCACTCAAATTAATTATGACAGAGATGAGCGTAGTCGCTTGGCTATCGAGCAAGGTAAATTTGCTGAAGAAAATTTTATGAAGCCATATCGCAGGCTGCTAGAAAGCTGGTCCGCTAACTATGCACTGTAACTACCAGACCCTGTCTGTATTTCACAATAAAAACGCAGCGAAAAACCTAGCTCAACCAATAGCCGTATAGAGAAAAGAACTTATTATGACAAAATTTAAAACATTATTACCCACTTCAACTGCTGGTAGCCTGCCAAAACCGAGTTGGCTCGCTGAACCTGAGAAACTTTGGTCACCTTGGAAATTACAAGATGAAGCTTTAAACGAAGGTAAACAAGATGCACTAAGAGTTGCGTTACAAGAACAAGTACATGCAAATATTGATATTGTCAGTGATGGTGAGCAAACGCGTCAGCATTTTGTAACTACTTTTATAGAGCATTTAACAGGCGTTGATTTTGAAAAACGTAAAACAGTTAAAATTAGAGACAGGTATGATGCTAGCGTGCCGACAGTTGTGGGCGCCGTTAGCCGTGAAAAACCTGTGTTTGTAGAGAGTGCTAAATTTTTACGTCAACAAACCGATCGACCGATCAAATGGGCTTTGCCTGGTCCAATGACAATGATAGATACCTTATATGATGATCACTTTAAGAGTCGTGAAAAATTAGCATGGGAATTTGCCAAAATTCTAAATCAAGAAGCTAAAGAATTAGAAGCTGCTGGTGTAGATATTATCCAATTTGATGAACCAGCATTTAATGTGTTTTTTGATGAAGTAAACGACTGGGGAATTGCCTGTTTAGAGCGGGCAATAGAGGGGCTGAAATGCGAAACTGCGGTACATATCTGTTATGGTTATGGCATCAAAGCTAATACAGATTGGAAGAAAACTTTAGGCTCTGAGTGGCGACAGTACGAGCAAGCGTTTCCTAAACTTCAGCAATCGAATCTGGATATCATTTCTCTAGAATGCCACAACTCTCATGTTCCTATGGACTTAATTGAGTTAATTCGTGGCAAAAAAGTCATGGTAGGTGCGATAGATGTTGCGTCTAATCTGATTGAAACGCCGGAGCAAGTCGCCAATACTTTACGAAAAGCACTAAAGTTTGTCGATGCAGATAAACTCTACCCAAGTACCAATTGTGGTATGGCGCCATTATCTCGCGAAATCGCGAGAGGAAAACTTAAAGCGTTAAGCGCAGGCGCAGCCATTGTCCGAAATGAACTAAAGCTGACACTTGCTTAGTTTTAAGGTGACCAGAGTGAGTAATTCGGGTTCAAGTTAAAACAGAGATTAAAGGATTAGCCTAATATAGTTCTTTAATCTAAAGTGAGTTAGGGATAGGGCGGTAGCAGTTTGTAACTATCACCTCGATTAATTTGGAATTTTTACTCTTGATTATATTTCAGCTATCTTTAGCATATTTTATTCGCTTGTGTTGGCACCATATGCTAGCGAATTAAAGCTTTGAACAGTCACGGTTAAACGTTGTAAAGATGAACTCAGACAAGTTAATTTCAATTTTGAGCAAACACTCGATTAAGAAGAATATTGTCGAGTCTGATTCCATTGTTATTGATTTAGAGCTTAATGGTGATGATTTTGATGAATTATATTTCGACCTTATCGACAACTATGGAATAGATTTGAAAAAGCTAGGCCATATTGAAAAATGCATTCATTCAGAAGGTGAGTTGCTTGATATGCTTTTTCCTTGCAAATGGTTATTACATAAAATAGGTTTACGGAAGCACCGGCAAGACGAATTTTACAGCCTCTGCTCGTAGCGGATCTTACCGAATTCGTAAAGTCTCGCTAGTGGAACGCCTAGCAGATGGTAGTTTGATATTTAGTGTTGAGGCGAATAGGTTTAGATAGTCGGGGTCGTATCTACTGATACGACCCGTTAATTGTTAGTAATAACAACGGTATTTTGATTTATCGCCGTTAGGATCTATTTGTTTGTATAGCGCTAGTGTGAAGCTATCAGGTTTTGGCATAATTAAAAAACACTGTGCGAGTTCACTGCGGTCTTCTTTAATGATTAGTGGCATTAAATCTTCAATTGCTTGTGCGTATTTATCATCACCATAGCGTTGATAAGCATATTGTAAGAAATAGTATAAACGGCCGCGGCGCATCTTTTTATCTTTAACATTTGCCCAATAACCTTCTTTTTTTATCGCTGGTAGTAAAAAGTCGATTGCTGTTTTTAAGCTGACACCGTTATCGATTTTATATTGCCAATAATCTAAGCCTAGTTTATCAGCGATCAGTGCAGCGAAATAGTAAGCTTCTAAATTGAACACTGAGTAGTGGAGAGGCCGAGTGCGTGCTAACTCATCTGGTTGCGCACCGGATGGTTCAACCTGTTTGCTTAATCTGTGTTTAAAGATTCGCTCGACATATTCTTTCGCTAATTTTTTGTTACCTGTATAAAGCGCATAGGCTGCGACTTGAGCTTCGCAATAGGTGCCATGGTTATTATGAGCATCACAAGCGCCTTGGCCTAATTCATTTGTCAGTAACCAATTAAGATAATCACTTACCCATGCTTTAAACTTCAGTTCGTCCTGCTGAGAAAAGTGCGCTGAGTTGGTTAATAGTGTTACTTCATCAATTAATCTAATAAACCAACGCGTTTCAATTACACCATAGATACGACCATCACTTTTACCTGGCACTGCTTGACCAAAAGTGAGTGAGGGATTCATACGGGTTCCAGGGTTTAAAAACCAATTTTTGATATGAAGGGCTGCATGTTTAGCGTATTTTTCATCTTTTGTATAATAGTAGGCTAATGTTAAATCACTAATTTGAAATAGCATTTCATTCATGATCGTTTTATCTGTGCCACCCGTCGAACTGGTTGGATTTACTTTGCCATCGCGTTTAATCCAAGGTAAGCCATCTGCTTTAGTCGGATCAGGCCACCAGTATGGGCCGATGCTAATGTAATCGTGTTTATCTCCGCTTGGCGGTGTGTGCGATTTATCCATAACAGAATAAGGCCCTTTAGTAAGTGCTTCATCTGCATGTGATATTAAGCGCTTAACCACTAATTGCCGGACAGGCTCGCCTTGAACATAATCTTGATAGCTATTATCTAGCCAATTAGAATCAAGATAAACTAAGCTAGATTTATTTGTTGAAGTTGGCGAAACAGCTGATTGTGAGTCTTTTACTGTCTGTTGGCAGCCACTAATCCCAATTGTCAAACCTAAGATCGAAGCAAGTAATGATGTACGCATCATTGGCATAACTAAACCTAAAATAAATGTTAAATGTAAATAGATAATAAATTAAACTGGACTAAATGTTTAATTAAATTAACAAGTATGAGTGATGTCGATTATAAATTTAACATTATGAGTATCAAAAAAGGCTAGTCACTCATAAATAACCAATAAACTAGAGCTAAATTAGTAACCATGGAAATTGATTGGAATGAATTAGAGTCTTTATATAAAAATCGAGATTAAATTCTGAGGAGTTTAGGATGGTTTTTACACTGTAAGCCGAGGAGGGAAGTCCTCAGCTTACAGCTATTATTGTGACTGGATATTAAAAACTTCGGACTAAGGTTTTGCTACCATTAAATACTTGCAAGCTAGCACTAGCAACTCGGCCACCAGTGTCTGCAAAAGTTAGACTGACTTTATTCGACGCTTGTAATAACGAGTAGTCGACAGGTATTTCTAACACACCGAAAAAGTTTACGCGTCCAGTTAAAGTAGAACCTTGTTTTTGGTCGTAGCCTCTGAAATTAGTTGGTACTGTGATTTGTGTACCGTTAACTTTTACCGTTGGTGTTAATGACATACCGTGATCACGACCTACAGCGATTCTTAATACAGCTTCACCTTGGTTACCAATAACAACATCATTGATTGTGTATTCGATTTCTTTATTGGCTTCGATTGTTTTTAAATAGTCGGTGGCGTAATATTTTTTCTCTTGGATTTCTTCTGAAATTTGAACATCTTGTGTGTAGCTGACTTCGATTATCATAGTCGCTTCAGCGCCTAGAGAAACAACATTTGGCAATGTTTGGCTTTCAGTCGTTATTAAACTAGTTTCTAAATCAGCACCATCTAATGTTTTTAGATGTTTTATTTTTACAGCGGAAACTTGGTTACCGTTTAAGCCTAGCGTATTTAATTTTACGTCTACATCGTTGAATTCCAAGTTATTTAGAATGACATAGGCTTTTTTACCATTAACATATGAATCTACTTGAATGTCTAAATTCGATGACTTAGTTTCAACTCGAGTTCCATTTACATCAGACCATAGTTGATAAAACATAACAATGTCAGAATATACCCAGTCTTTTTGGCTAGTATCACCGGTTCTTTCAAATTCTTGAATCATTAAGCGAGGACCATACGGAAAATCATTACGGCCCCATTCTGCTTTTACTACAAAGAATGGAATTGATTTAGCAATTACGTCAGGACGTTCTAAAAATTGCACTAGCATGGAATTAGCTGCTCGTAGCTGGTATGTGTTGCGTCTTGGGCTCCAACCTTCTTTGTTTAAGCAATGAATTGCCGCACCGTATTCGGATATGACATAAGGCTTCATTGTACCTGTTGCTATTAGGCTATAGTGTTCCATCATATCCATGGTAGCTTCTGCGTTTGAACCTTTGCGATAGCGTTCGCTATTTTGAAAACAAGGGAAGTCGTATAGGTGGATTGAATAGAAATCCATATTGCTGCCGGCAATATCAATAAACTGCTTATCACGGTCAAACCAGCGTTGGAAGTTATCTTTATCAAAATCAGGGAAGGCAACAGTGTAACCGCCAACTAATATGTCACTATTTTCTGGTAATTTTTTAATCTCGGCGGCCACAGTATTATGGAATTCGTAAACAGTTGCTGGATCGACTCTATTAGAGCCGCTTCTAACTGTGGTGAGGTCATATAGCGGTTCGTTCATTACCTCAAAATACTTTGGTTTTGGTTGACCTTGAGTGTCACCGCTTTGTTTGAAGAATTTAGCTAGGTAATGGGCTAAATAATGACCTGTCGCTGTCCCCAATGGTTCATCGTTTGTATCTGTAGTTGAAAATGCCCAGTTTGTGTTATTAGCATTTACTGGGTTGATTAGCGTACCTTCAGGCCAATATGGGTGTTGTTGCGCACCAATGATAATATCTGTACCACGAGCTTCTTCGGCTCTACCATCTTGGTTCAGTTTTTTGACATTGTTACTATATGCCCATTTGGTATCACCGCCTCTTTTAGCCACCAATGCTTCGTCGACAAAACCTGCTTTGTTAGCGTCTTCTGCGACATTACGTAAATGCCATTTATTACTACCGGTTTCACGACCAAAGTAAACATCATAGTTATTGACGAAGTTCAGCATTAAATCAGGATCTTTATTGGCAGCGTTTGCACTATGGCTGTCATTTTCACCCCAATCAGGCTCAATATGGGTTGCATGTATGGTGATGTATTTTTGTCTATCGAATGTTTCAAAGCCATTTATGCTGTGTTTGGTATCTAAATTTATATCAACTTGCACACCCGGGAATGTCAAAGTCGTCACATCAAAGTTATCTGAAACGCCACCAATTGTCAGTTTAGCTAGGGTTGCATTGTTATAATCGTTTGAGCTTGTTAAACGAACTCGGATGATTTGATTATTTTCTACTTGACCTTTAGTCGAAGTAAAAGGGCCGTTGTTAATTGAATATTCACCACCGGTTATTTCGATATCTGTTTTTGTGTCAATGCCACTAATGGTAATGGGAGCGGAAATTATTTTAGACGCTAAAGCGACGCTTGTTTGATCGGTAAAGCTGAAAGCATTAGGTGTTGTGTCAGTTTTATCTGGTGGGGTCGTTGGGCTATCTGTGTCAGTATCAACGGATGCTCCCCCACATGCAGAAAGAGATAAAGCTAAAATAATTAAACTTGCTAGTTTTGTATATTTAGTGGTTGAGGTATACATATCAAATTACCTGATTACTTTGTAAAAAAATTGTGACTATGTGTATACATGTTAATTTAATTGTTCATTGTTTACAATGTTCGTTTGCGAGTTCGTATCTTTTTGCCTCAGTAAAATGAGATGATTTAAAGATTTTTATGTCTTTTAATGAATGTAAATTGCATAAATATGAAGGGTTTTATGTTTTTCTTCTTGAGCTGATGTGCCATAGGTAAACAGGTTTTATTTAGTTTAAATATAGACTAGAGAGTTTGCTTGTATCTTCTATGCTAGTTAATTTGGCTGAATTTTAGGAGGTAACAAATTGTATTTGCCCAATTCAGCAGAGGAATTATTTATTTCGGGAAAAAGAGATACTGGGGTGTGTTGATGTTTGCTGAAAAATTGTACTCAAAAGATCAACACACCCTAGGTAATGGGGCTTAACTAGCCAGTCATTGTTTTGATTTTAGTCAAATTAGCTTGAAACACTCGCCCCAGCTTTAACATTCTTAATGATTTTTTGTTCGCCATTTGCCCAAGTGATTTGCACACTGTCAGCTTTATCACAACGACCAATACCAAAGTGCATTCGATTATTTAGCATATGATGAAAACCATCACCACTGGCACCAACCAGTTGAGTCTGTTGTATTCCGCAAGCTGAAATAGTAACGCGTGCACCTATCGGTTGAGCGTGTTTATCAGGCGATGCTGTTACTTTTACCGTTAAATAATTACCAAGCTCTCGTTCGCTCAGTTGGTTTTTAGCCAAATACCAACGACCACGTTCGTTACCAAATATAATATCCATTCGACCATCGTGGTTGTAATCTATTGTACTTATACCTACACCTGTGGCTCCAATTTCGTCCGAGATTAATCCAGCATTAGCGTGTTTAGTAAAGCTTTTCCCAGCATTATTAATTAATACAAAGTGTTCAACAGGTAGTGCCATATTGCCATATGGTGAAATGGCTAAATCTATATAGCCATCGTTATTAAAATCTGCTGCAGTAGCACTTACCGTTTGCTCACTGATGTTAATCCCCATTGCTTTGGTCACATCAACAAATTGACCATTTTGATTTTCTAATAACATAGCAGGTAAAGGCTTACGTCTTAGTTCTTCTGGTTGCGATATAACGTTTTTAACAACAGCACTCAGGCGAGATTTTACATAACCTCCGATACGCCATGTACCGTCGCCCATATAACCAATGTGCATGCCCTTAAGTGTTTCTCCTTCGGGCCAACCTTGTGCCTCTTCAGATTTGATAACTAACTTGCCGCCAGTGTATTTTTCTTTTCGCTCAGGTGTTACCACGGTGCGGTTTTTACCTAACTGGATATCATAGGTTGCATAAGTTTCTTGGATATTTTCAATAATTAACTCATTGCCTTCTATATTAATGTTTTCAAAATTGAATTTATCGCGAAAAGCAAAAAAAGCTAAGTTTTTATTGATAGGGTCGTAATAAGCTTCCTCTTCAAATTGGTAAGGGCTTCGAACAAAAAATAAATCAAAATCACCATCGTTGTCATAGTCAATGTCAGTAATATTATTGACATGTTTAGTTTTTGCTAGCTCACCTAACAACTCGGTGGTTGAATCTTTATATTTTCCCGCTCCTAAACCAATGGAAAGTGTTAAGTCTTTGCCGCCAAAGGTAAAAATATCGATAATTCCATCGTTATTTATATCTGTGGTCAGCGCTTTCATCGATAATGGATCATTGGCTTTACGCAATGTGTGCGGATCTGTAAATGTTGTACCGTTATTTAAATATAGTTGGTTGGTAGTGAGTTCTTTTGCTTTTTTAGGTGCGTAACCTGTGGCAAATAAGTCTAATTTTTCGTCATTGTTAGCTTCGACAAACTTTACTGAGCGACCTCGGCTTGGTGTGAAATGGTCAAATGTGCCTAACCGCGTTATCTTTCTGTCTTGATCAACTGAAAAGTAGACAGGACGTCTTGGATTACCACCATCACCGCCACCTTGCGCAACAATGATGTTAACTTTACCGTCGCCATCGTAATCTGATACGGCTAAGCCATGAGTATCGCCATTGATCAGTACTGTTGGGTCAGTAAACTGGCCGCCTTCATTCCAATAAATTAGGGCATTGGTACCATGCTGGGTTGTAATGACGTCTTCCCAGCCGTTTAAATCTAAATCAGCTACGACAGCTGCCCCCCATTTGCGTTGCATTTCTTTAGTGAATGGAATGACCCCTTCAGTTTTTACAAAAAGAGATGAATTCTCGTCGTTGATTTGATTCTGGTTATTACTTACGCAACTGACTATAGCCGAGCTACAAACAAGACTTAATAATAAAGTGCTTAATCTCGTTGATTTAATCATTTGATGATCACCCTTAATGTATTTTTAATGCAAAGGTATTATGTTTGGTTAAGTGTAAGTTAACAGATTATTTATTCAAGTGCATAAGTAAAATCTCATCTTGAGAGTAAAAATTGTGTAAATTTCAATATACACTATGTCGTTTTCATACAAAGTTTAGAGGATCTAGCTATATATTTAGGGCGTTAATTCTGAGGTTTAAAAAGAATGTTTAATGCTAAGGTTGTAAGTTAGGTAAATCTAAAACTGAAATATACTTGTTCCAGTTACTACTGAATCCATGTATTTTTTTGAATTTTTACATGCTAAGTTAATTAACAACTAAAGTTGTGATTCGCGCTCATCTTGAATGTTTCTTAATTACATTAATGGCCTAGTCATGACGATTCCAAACAACAATATTACGAAGGGTTAGAATGGATTCATTTAAGCAAGCTCAACAAGATATGAACAAGGCCTATTTTTATGGCGTACCTGGAATTATTTGTTCAGGAACAGTTTGGCTGGTCGCCGGATTAATTGCATTTTTTTACCAAGCTAATGCGGGTATAGGCACCCTCATTTTTGGTGGAATGGTGATATTCCCATTATCCGTTTTAATCTGTAAATTATTAGGTTACAGCGGCAAACTGAACTGGTTATTAAAAGTTCCACAACCGACGCGTGAGCAAATGAAAAGTGATGTTGCTGAATATATGAAGTATTACAATCTGGAAAGGTTGCATTCAGCTAATAACGATCAGTCACCAGTAGAGTGTGAAAATTCTTTAAGGAAAGTGTCCGGCTGGAGTTGACTAGAACACTAGGATGAAGCTCAAGCAAGTGTACAGTCAAACTCATCCATCAGCATTAGACCATAATAGTTTATTTGAAGCAGATGATAAAAGTTAATACTCAACGAGTATTGAGTGTGATAAACTTTAAAGGTACGCTAATTTTCGTACAATTATATAAAAAGGTTTCAAATGGGTTTTAAAGACGTAAAAAAACAATTGCTCGAATGCTTGGCTGAAGGAAAAATATTACACCAAGCGCGAAATAATATTGATGTCAAAAATTTATTAGAAACGGGACAAATATCTGTAAGCGTGGTGACAGATATTGTTAAAAAGGCTCGTGGGAATAATTATGAGTGTAGTCCACACCACATGATTAAATCCATTGATGTACACATTATCAAAACTACATACCAAAACGAAAGTTGGTATATCAAATGGTACTATGTTGAGCCAAATAGCATTTTTATTAGTGTGCATAATTAAGGTACTGCTATGAATATTTTTAAAGTAGGTGATTCACAAAAAGCAATCTGCGAGTCTTGCCAATCGGTTGAAAATGTTACTTTTCAATTAAGGAATGTACCTTTTAACGACGGTAGTGGCATCGCAACAAATATACTGGCAGGGGTATGTAACAAATGTAACGAAGTGATACTCATTCCCCAGCAATCAGCACCGTTAATAAACAAACAATTACGTGCAACCCGAAAGCCGATTGAGTCTAAAGTGCCAGCACATTTTGTTGATATGTTAAATAATGCCTGTGCAGAGTTGGGCGCTCAACCTGATTTTTCAAATGCGCTGATTAAATATTATGTTCACATGCTGTCTCATGAAGCTATGCCGACAGATGAATTGAAAACTTATTTGAAAAGCAATCTTGCGGCTGGGAAAAGTGATAAACGAATATCTTTAAAGAGCTCAATCCTGCGAGATGAGTTGGCTACTTTAAGAAGTAAAACTCATATCAAAAGCACGAGCAGTGTTATCAAAGCGATTGTATTGAAAATCCATGATGATATTCAAGTTCATCCTCAACCTAACTTGATAAATCAACTAAAAGGTGTTGTAGCTGCCGTTTCTTAGTTGCTTGAAAATTGACTAGCAATAAAAAATTGGAGCGTAGTGTTGATTACTGTATATGCAGGCACGATACTATGATCCAGTCATAGGTCGATTCTACTCGAATGATCCGGTTGGGTTTACTAATGCAAGTCCAGTGCATTCATTTAGCAGATATACATACGCAAATAACAACCCGTATAAGTATACTGACCCTGATGGCGAATTTCCGGTATTAGGTTTTATTGCTGGCGTGGCTTTAGAAGTGACTAGACAAGCTTTAACAGGTGAAATAAAGGATACTAGTTTTTCAGGGATTGCAAAAAATGTAGGTAAGGCTCTAGTTTCTGGTGCAGCAGGAGCTACAGGCGCAGGATTGGCCTCCAAAGTGGCATCATTGAGTTTAGCGGGCAGAACTGCTGTTAATGCTGCGAGTGGAGCGGCCATTGGAGCAAGTTCAACAGTAGCTAATAATGCAATTGATGGCAAAAACCTGACTGATAATGTTGGGACTGGTGCACTAATAGGCTCTGCGGCTGGGGCTGCTGGTTCGTTAGTTGGAGATGGTATAGATGCTGCGAAGACAATGGCAAATCAAAAAGCATTTAATAATTTATCAGTGTCAGACCAGAATTTAATACAGCATATAAAACAAACTACAGGTACTTCATCATCGTCTAATACTGTAGGGGTAGCTGATGCTGTTGGGAATGCTGTTGCTAATTCTAATGGGGTAGCTGACTCTTGTGGAGTACAAAAACAATGTTAGAAAAAGAGAAGAGTAAAGGGCGATATTATTTGTATCTGTCTGTTTCTTTGGACGGTCTTGGAGTTATTCTATTAGGAATTGTACTTGAAGTTCTGATCCAGATGGGTATTTATTTTGAATTATTAAAACCCGGATTGGAGTGGTTTGTGTTTATCTCCTTGTTTTGCTTCGGCGGTGCTTGGGCTTTAATTAAACTACTATTGCACTGGATTAAAATCCGAAAGTATGACCGACTTTCCTAAGCATTTTGAATTCAAAGTCTCGCACTTTAGTTATGCCAGTAAGCTCTATACTTACTGGTATTTTCTTTTGTAAGGAAATTTAGGAAGTCGTTCTATGTTGCCAAATCTGAGCGGAAAGCTTGCAGATTTTAAACGGAAACGGTGCAGATTTCGTCCGGAATGGGTGCGGATTTGGCGCAGAATATACAATATTGAATTATTATTTGGCATTAACACGTCGCCCCAATAACCAGCCGCGCTGACTGATTTTTTGGTTAAAACCGCATGTGCGGATAAGCTTACTCCGGTTAATAACAAACAAGATGAGAATATTAGAGATTTCATTTTAGATTTTGTTAGCTTCATTGTTTCAACTCTCTTTTATTATTTTAAATTAAATAGTTAATTTGGCTTTATGTGATTAATTAATAGGGTTACTAATTAATCAGATTATTGTCATTCTGACAATAATAAAAATGTTGTAACAATTTTTAACATAAGTCAAATTTTAAGCAGTTTATTTGTTGTTTATTAAGCTCAGTTAATTTATTTTATCTTTTGGTCTCTATGAATATATGTTGGTTTTAAGGTGTTAACTGGTAAGTCGCACTGAAAATTTTGCTTCGATAGGGGGCAATTTGGTAAATTAGCAATTAATGAATTAAAGCCTTACCTTGCTATTACGATATTGGGTGTGTTGAATTCGCTACAACGTACGCGAATTCACCTTATTCTAATAAAAAATATCGCCCAATCAAGATGTCAGGCGCTATTTCAGTTGGGTGATTAATTTTCTACAAAGTCAGTAATCGCTTGTATCTTTCCTTGAGCATCGTATTTAATTTCAGCCATTTTGACCGATCTTAAATGAGTTTGTCCTTTAGATAAGCTACTGTCATGATAAAACAAATACCACTTACCTTGATATTCCATAATTGAATGATGATTAGTCCAGCCAATAACTGGCTCTAAAACAACACCTTGATAAGTAAAAGGGCCGTATGGTGAACTACCAGTTGCGTACGCTATTTTATGCGTATCGCCTGTTGAATAAGAAAAGTAATAAGTACCTTTATATTTATGAACCCATGCGGCTTCAAAAAATCTTCTATGGTTATCGCCTTGGGTAATAGGCTCACCACTTTCATCTAATAACATGACATCTCTAGGCTTTTCAGCCATTTCAAGCATATTGCCTGCAAGTTTAGCGACTTTTGGCATCAAAGCTGGCTCTTTATCTGCTGGGTAGCTAAATTCAGCTTCAAACTTTCCATTTTGCCAATTTTGTAATTGCCCACCCCAAATACCGCCAAAATATAAGTAATATGTGTTATCAGAGTCTTTATAAACGCTTGGGTCTATACTGTAGCTGCCTGGCATCGGGTTGGGCTCAGCAACAAAAGGCCCTTCAGGTTTATCACTTTTGGCAACACCTAGCCGAAAAATGTCTTGCTTATCTCTAGCAGGAAAATACAAGTAATATTGGCCGTTTTTTTCTGCGGCATCAGGTGCCCAGAGTTGACGTCCAGCCCAAGGAATATCGTTAATATCCAACGCGGTAGGATGAGTTATGACTTCACTATTAATTGAATCCATTGATAACACTTTATAATCGCGCATGGCGAAATGGTCACCATGATGATTCGGTTTTATATCTGTCTCTACATCATGCGAAGGGTAAATATAAATTTTGTTATTAAACACGTGTGCAGAAGGATCGGCAGTATAAATGTCTGTCACTAAGGCTTGTTTGAACTTAGGCTTTGTTGTTTGTTGGTTTTTATCTTCAGCTGGATTTTTACTTATTGTTTCTTGACAAGCCATTAAGGCAATACCAACTGACATGAACATTAGTAGTTTTGACATTATACCTAGCTGATTGTGGCTTTTTTGCATACCGACCTCTTATATCAATTTTCAAGTTTAGATACTTGTATTAAAGCAATTAACAGATTAATAGTCAAATGGACCATTAATCTGTTGGGTTTATCGGTTATTTTAATTTGATGCAAATGTTACATAAATGTACAATGGGATTATCTATATAAACGTTATATGTTTGTGTGGGTTCTTATCCATTTTTTTAAACTAAAATAATCATCATGAAACTTAAGGTTATCGCTATGAAAGGAATCAAATTAAGTGCTGCTGCACTTGTTTCTTTATTATATATATTTTCCAATACGGCATTAGCTAATATGTCTATAGCACATAAAGCGCTAGCAGAGAAAAACTATGCCGAAGCAGCTAAGCATCTAAAGTCATCCGCAGAAATTGGCAGAGCAGAAGCTCAATTCACCCTAGGACTACTTCATTATCAAGGTAATACTGGCAAGGTTGATAAAATATCAGCAGTTGGTTGGCTGTTTTTAGCTTCTGAATACGATCACCCAAATGCTTTAGCTTATACTCAACAAGTTTATTCTGAATTATCACCAGAAATGCAAAAAAAAGCGCAAGCTTATATGACGGAACTTGCTAATAAATATGGTAAATCTGCAGTTAAAAACAATATCTACCCTAGGTTTACTAGCCAACCCATTAAAGCGCAAAGATTTAACCGCCGCGCTAAATTATTAGTTAGGGGGCCTTTAGAATACAAAAGAGGAAGTGCTAGAGCTCGTAATGAAATGGCGATAAATTCAGCTATTCGTAATGCTCAGTTTGGCGGTTTATCAACCCTGAGCACATCTTTAGTCAATGATGACTCGGGAATGGTAATTGTAAAATACGATGTGTCAAAAGAAGGAAACCCTGTTTATCCTGAAGTATTATTTTCTTGGCCAAAAGGCCGTTTCGACAAGCCTACACTTGACGCCGTCATTAAATCAAAGTTACGCCCTGCTCAAATAAATAAACAAGACGCTTTTCAATTAGGGCTTGTTTCTACTGTTAGGTTTGGCTTCATCGACAGAGCTGACTTTAAAAATGATTATCCAAATCAATATAAGACATTCAAAAGATTACAAAGAGAATCGGATCAGGATATTAATTCAAAGTATTTGTATGCGGGTTTTTTAAACGCTTATCAGCAGTTGTTACCAAAAAAAGATGCAATTTCATATTTGTCAGTTATCACAGAGTTAGCTGAATCTGGCCATGTTTTAGCACAACTTGATTTAGGCCAGTACTTAATTTTTCAACAAAATGAATATAAAGAAGGTGTTGATTGGATACAAAAAGCAGCCAATTTTGGCTATGACAAAGCTGAATTTCGCTTAGGTGAATTATTAATGGATCCGCCAACGCCTTTGCTTCAAAAAGATATTAAAAAAGCTGAGTTTTGGTTAACACGGATTGCTGATAATTTGCCTGAAGCGCAATTGAAATTGACTAGCTTGTGGCTAGAAAATGGCGCAACAGAAGCGCAATTTAATAAAGCAAAAGTTTGGCTTGAAAACATCATTGAAGACACAGATGCTTTACCAAATGTTTATTATTTACTGGCGCAAACTGAGTTAAAACTTAATCAAGAAAAATGCTTTAAACAAAACCTTGAACAGGCTATTACTATAGGAGATGACCTGAACTGGAATACTAAAACTTGGCAGCACGAGTTAAACACTTATGAAAGCTAAAAGTATTAAGCCGATTTTATTTTTGTTGAGTTTCGTTTCAGTGATATTCCTTGCTAGTTGCAAGTCGACAATAGAGCCAAGTCCGGTTAAACAAGTCAATGATCAAAATTTACCTAAAGGTTATGGTTATTTGCTAATCGGTCTAGACACTAATGCATATATTAAAGAAATTAGTATAAAAAGCTGGATAACCTATGTGTATAAGCCGGATTCTGCAATTGATGAAGGTGAATATTTATTAGTTTCGTTACCAGCCGGAAACTATGAATTAACCCAAGTGATTAGTGGCCTTAGAGAGTACTCATTAGATTCCAAGCTTGATTGGTCGTTTAGGGTGATAGAAGACAAAATCAACTATGCTGGGCATCTAGAATTGCGTGAGTTGTTTGTTAACGAAGGCCCCAGTTGGTTTAAATTAAACTGGGTGAATAAGTTGTCGCGAGCTCAATCCCATATAGATTCACAGTATATGAATCTATCTGATAAATATTTAATGGCATACTCTGGTTTCGGTGTAGATCATTTCAATCAATTTGTGAGTTCAATACAAGCGTCTTTAAAGGAATAATTAAAAATGGTTAAGCTAATTGTGTTATTCGCCCTTATAGTGACCGGGCCGGTATTCTCTCAACAATTGATTCCAATCACTAAATTATTTGCGAAGCCACAAATTTCAAATCTAGATTTATCACCAAATGGCGATTTAATATTAATGACAGGACACTTCAAGCAGCAATTATTTGTGAGTTTGATCAACCCAACTACGGAAGAGGTCGTTGAGCTCTATCGTCAAAGTGCAGGCGATACTATTCAAATAAAGGAGTTAGCTTGGTTAGATAACCAAAATGTCATATTAAACTTAAAATCTAAATCAAACTTGTCCAGCCGTACATATAGATATATTTACCATTTTAAAAAAGATGCATTGTCTAAAACGCTAAAGAAAAAACGATTTTTAGCAAACGGTCATATTGTTAATCCGCTAGAAAACCAGACAGACAAGCTGCTATTTGCTTCATATCATGGTGTATCAAAGCGTCCCAAACTTTATGCAACTAATAATCAATCATTGATTACTAATAATTTTAAAGCGCAAAAATTACTGACATTAGGCTCAGAAAATATGCACAAGTATTCGACAGATGCCCAACTAAAGCTTAGGTTTAGCCAAACGTTTGATGTAAAAAACAGAGAGGTAACCCATTGGTTGTTAGATAGTCAGGGCGATTGGCAAAAGATGATTGCAATATCACCAATCGAGCATGATTTTAAGCCTGTCACTTATATTGATGATACAAAAGTAATTGCCTTAACTAATATTTCATCAGAGTTAATCCAACTGGTTGAATTTAATATTGAAAGCCAAACGGTTGATAAAATCATTTATCAACACTCAAGTCGAGATTTACACTCTGCTTATTATGATCTTAATAATCAACTAGAGTATGTTTCTTTTTATATTGATGGTATCTATTCAAGAGATTATATCGACTCAAGTCAGCTTTCATTCGCTAAAAAATTGGCAGCCAGCTTTCCTAATCAAATAGCATATATTGTCGATAGATCACTGGATCATAAAAAATTTCTGATTTACGTCAGTTCAAGCAGCAATCCAGGTCAGTATTTTTTATTTGATCCAACAGTAAGCAAAGCAATTAAACTCGGTAACCGACTTGCAGATCTTGATTACACTCAGTTTAGAAAAGCGGACCATATTTTGATAGAGCAAGAAAACGGTCCCAATATTGATGCATTTATCACTCAACCTTTTAGTTCACTCGACAACAAAGTACTTCTTGTTATGCCGCATGGCGGCCCAATTGGCATTGCAGATACCAGACGATTTAATCCAACAATTCAATTTTTAGTCAACCGGGGTTATTCTGTGTTACAGGTTAACTTTAGGGGCTCGGCTGGCTATGGTAAATCCTTTAAAAATGCTGGGCGAGGGGAGTTTGGGCAATTAATTGAGCATGATATTAGTTTAGCCGTTGAGCATGTGCGTCAACATTATGATTATGACAAAGCCTGCGCAATTGGTGCTAGCTATGGTGGTTACTCATCTGTTATGTTGTCCATTTCAGACCCTGAATTTTATCAATGCGTTATTGCTCGGTTTGGCATATACGATTTGCCTTTGTTGTATAATGACAGTAACCAAAGATCTCATCCACTTAGAGTGAAATCGATTGAAGCAGTAGTTGGTAAATATCATCCAGATTTAGCTGTTCGATCACCTGTCTATTTAGTTGATAAAATCTTTAGTCCAATCTTAATTACTGCTGGTGCAAAGGATGAAATTGCTCGACTAGAACATAGTCTGAGATTAGAAAAAGTGTTACAGCTTAAAAATAAACCACATAAAAGTATTTATTACACTCAGGCTAAGCATGGACATAATAAACTAAGTGCGGCTAGGCACGAAATGATAGCTATTGATCAATTTATTCGTAAAAGTTTAAAACTGCCACCTAGCGTAGGTGAAAACGCTGAGCAATTGCGTAAGTTGGAAGATAAAATATTGAATAAAGGCAATCAAAATGAAGAATTGGTAAGCCATCAATTTTAACCCGTTAGCATAATCGCTAGGGTGTGTCTTTTTTCATACCATAAGTTAAGTTCTTATCCAGAGTTGGGATTTAAAACATCATTAAACCTTAGCTCTGGTTTTTGGGTCGATACAAAATAAATAAGCAAGTTAAGCAGATGCCGATAAAAGAAGCCAAAACTGCACCTAGTAATGCGTAACGGAAGTTATAAAATTGGGCAATGACCCCCATTAAACTCGCCCCTAACATTACGCCTATTTTAAAGCCATTTGAATAAACCGCAGATGTGAAACCGATTCTTTTAGGCAGTTGCTCTTGCAATAAAGTTAATCCAACACCTGCAAACAAGCCATAAAATAAAGCATTTACCAATTGCAACAGCAGCATTTGTTGCAAACTCGTCGCATAAAACATACCGGCATAAAATATAAAACCAAAACCAAAAGCGGAAATAAACAGGTTTACTTTATTAAAGTAGCGGCAAAGGCGAGTCGTTAACAGCATTATTGCTATTTCTAAACCCGCCACTAACCCCATTAAAATCCCGGGTGTATAGCTAGGCATGGCTAATTCTTTAATCGTATAAAGTGGTAGCAATGAGGTATACATATTATTACCTAAACTTCCCATTATGATTGCAGCAGCAAGAAACCAAAAAGATATTGTTGGCTTTGCATTAGGTTCCTGACTATTTAATTGTTGATTGGGTTTGTGCTCTGGCAAAACTCGCCAAACAAACAAAATTGCGGTTAGAGCAACCAAAATGGCAATACTAAATACACCTGAAAATCCAATTATTGCGACTAAAGTAAAAGCGATTGGTGGGCCGATCATCCAAGAAAAAGAAACGCCAGCTCTAATTCGTGAATTGAATTGAGTAGCATCAAGCGATTGAGTACTTGCCCATTGTCTACCCAGCGTCAGCATTTGAGGAAAGCTTGCATTTCCAATAGACATAAAAACAATACCTGCCAATAGCACCACAGCAAAACTAGAGGTATTTATATATATGATTAACGCTAAAATAATGCCTGAATTGGCAATCATATACATTTTATTCGCACTGATCCCTTTATCTGCCAATGAGCCTAACCATTGACTTAACACTAAACCAGACAGAGTCACACTAACCATATATATACCGATATATTTGGGCTCTACGGCTAAATCTTCTATCAAAAAGAAACTGATTAAGGGATAGATAAAAGCAGTGATAAGACCCGTCAACGAACTCAACACGATATAAGTTTTCGCTGTGGCAGGTGATGAAAAAATAGAAGTCATCTGTTTTTGGTGTATGTAATTTATAAAAATAGATAGTAATCTAATTCAATCACATTTGGCACATAACAAGTCAAATTTATGCGTTTTAGCTTTAAATAAAAAACTTATAATTTAAAAGTGTCACCTTTGTTAACTGAAAACAATTATCTATAACAACCGAAAATAGAAAAACAATTAACAAAGGCGATAGTATGAAATTACCTACAAATGCCGCGCTTGCTGTGTTATTGGCAAGCTCGGGTTTAAATGCTTGTGCAAATATTCAAGAAAAACCGCAGCAGTCACATGCTTTTAAAGGCACTAAAAGCATTGATATGTCTAAGTGGGAGCTCGCTTGGCAAGACGAATTTAATTACGCGGACGAGCAATTAGATGAAAATTGGCTTTCACAAAACGGCCCAACCGAAAACCCTTGGGTGCTTAGCAGTCGTTGGCGCGAAAATGCGCAAGTAAAAGATGGTGCATTGTATCTTAAAGCGAAAAAAGAAAGTCGTGGTGGGCAAGATTGGACTACGGGTAACGTTTGGACTAAACGTACTTTTGGTTACGGCTATTTTGAAGCAAGGTTTAAATATGCTGAGGCTTACGGTACCAATAACTCATTTTGGTTTTGGCCAAAACAAGGTGTTAAAGATGGACAAAAAGCCTGCGAAATTGATATAAACGAAGGCCATTTCCCAAATATTATCAACACCAATGTGCATAATTGGACAGATACCTACACATTGCCAAATGGACGTGTTAGCCATGATGACGATCAAAAACATTGGACCTTGCTCGGCAAACCCGATCACAACATTATCTTAAAAAAGCCCGTTAAAACGAATAAAATTCGCTTAACTTCGCATAACCCAGCGTCTATTCATATTGCCGAATTTAGAGCGCTTGCGCCATCTTCAACTGGTTATTCTGCCCCAACAGCAGAGCTGACAGATAACATGCTCAATCATGCTTTGGCAGCAGACACTAAACTCACCACCAATGGTGTGTTTAATAAATTGCCGTCGAAAGAAACATTTGCGATTGATAACAAGTTAGATACTCGTTGGGTATCAGAAAAACATGGTAAAAAATGGCTGCATCTTGAGTGGAATACCGCGAAGGAAATTGGCGCGATCCAATTTGTAAATGGTTGGCTGCAAGAGTATGGCGATTCAAAAGGTTTTTACCGTAACTTAATTGGTGATTATGTCATTGAATACCACAACGGTACTGACTGGGTTGAATTAACAAGTTATAACGCAGCAGATGTCGCTAATTTTGGTGAGCAATATCACACCTATGGCCTAGAGTGGGATGAAAATTACTTCAAGTTTTATTTTGATGGCGAGCTATACCACACCATGCGCAACGATGTGTGTTTTAGCGAACAAACTTTATTGTTCAGCTTAGCTATTTTAAAAGCTGAAATTGCAGGCCCAGTAACAGATGCAATTGACGATACCGCCATGCAAATTGACTGGGTTCGTTATTATCAACGTAAACCATAAAGCGGGTGTTGGTTATGAGTTCAGTTGATATTATCGTCATTATTATATTTACCCTGCTGGTGGTTGGCTGCGGCATCAGCTTTGCTGGCTCTGGTAAAAATATGAAAAGCTATTTTTCTGCGGGCGGTGCTTTGCCGTGGTGGATGAGTGGCTTGTCACTTTTTATGAGTTTCTTTTCGGCAGGTACTTTTGTTGTTTGGGGCTCAATTGCTTATCAGCATGGTTGGGTAGCTGTGACTATTCAATGGACAATGTGTTTGGCTGGTGTGGTTATAGGCTTTTTTATTGCGCCTAAGTGGCAAAAAACACGTGTACTAACGGCTGCTGAATATATAAGTGAACGTTTAGGTGAGCGCGTTAAAAAGGTCTATACAAGCATATTTTTAACTATAGCGACGTTTTCAACTGGCACCTTTTTATATCCAGTTGCGAAAATTGTTGAAGTATCCACTGGCTTGCCTATAACCAACACCATTATTGGGTTAGGTTTATTAATTTTACTCTATACCGCGGTTGGTGGTTTGTGGGCGGTTATTGTTACTGATATTTTGCAATTTGTGGTGCTAACTGCAGCAGTGCTTGTGGTAGTGCCTTTGGCGTTACAAGAAATTGGTGGCATTAGTAACTTTATTAACAAAGCGCCAGAAAATTTTTTTAGCTTAACGGGCGGTGAATACACTTGGAGTTTTATTTTTGCATTTGCCTTGTATAACTTATTTTTTATCGCTGGCAATTGGGCATATATTCAAAGATATACCTGTGTTGCCACACCGCAAGATGCAAAAAAAGTCGGTTGGTTATTCGGTGGTTTGTATCTAATTAGCCCAGTTATTTGGATGATAGCACCTATGGTTTATCGAGTGCTAAATCCAGATATTGCAGCTGCTGATAACGAAGGTGCTTACTTACTCATGTGTAAAGAGGTGTTACCTGTTGGCATGCTGGGTTTAATGCTAGGTGGCATGATATTCGCGACTTCAAGCTCAATAAACACCGCCCTCAATATTACTGCAGGTGTAATTACCAACGACGTGATTAAGCCGTTATATCCAAAACTAGCCGAATCGAAATTAGTTAAAATTGGCCGATTAACCACAGTGTTATTGGGACTTGTCACTATAACAATAGCACTGTTAGTACCTTATATGGGCGGTGTGGTTGAAGTGGTTATGACCATGGCAGCGCTTACTGGTGGCGCATTGTTTTTGCCACCGATTTGGTTGTTGTTTTCAAAATATCAATGTGGCTTTTCAATTCTAACCACATCAATTTTAACCTTATCGATTAACGCATATTTTAAGTTTATCAGCCCTTGGTTGTTTGAACTGTCATTAAGTAGAGCAGAAGAAATGTTATTAGGCGTGACTACTCCGGTTATTTTGCTTGTGTTGTTTGAATTGTATTACCGAGCAACTAAACAAGTTGCGCCAAGGTATGCACAGTACAAACAACTTGAAAGCTTAAAACAACAAGCCGAAAAAGAAGGTGCAAACACAGATTCTGGTAGCAACAACGCTGCAAATACCAAGGGGAATCAAGTGATAGGTTTTGGCATTTTGTTTACTGGGCTCATTTTAATATGTTTGGCTATTTTAGCCGAAAAAGGCAACTTGGTTGTCGCTTTAATGGCCAGCATAGTCACGCTCATTGGTACTTGGCTGATTTTTAAAAATAAAACTGCTGATGTAGAGGGTGTATATGAACAAGCCTAAACAAACTGATTTTCCATGGGAGATTCCACAAACCAAACCAGACAGGCCGTTAAGCAAAGCTATGGCGCGTATGTACGACGAGTATCAAACGCCGCGGCCAGAAGATAATAGTTTGTTCAGTAGTTTTAAATATACTCAACTACAAGGTTTTGATTATCGTGATGGCGACGGCACAGTGTCGCGTCGCGATCCTTCAAAAATTATTCGAGTAAATGGCTTGTACTATGTGTGGTATACCAAGCGCGACACCCAAACACCACCGCAAGGGCCTGAAAGGTGTAGCGATACAATACCATCAACCGATTGGGATTTAGCCGAAATTTGGTATGCAACCAGTCAAGATGGTTTTAGTTGGCAAGAGCAAGGTTGTGCTATTAAACGCCCAGCCAAACCTCAGCTAGGTTGGCGCTCGGTTTCAACGCCCGATATTTTAGTCTGGCAAGGTAAATACTATTTGTACTATCAAGCTTTTATGCAAGCCAGTGGCATAAAAGGCGATCATTGTCCTGTTACTTTGTCGTCTGCGGACAGCCCAGATGGCCCATGGACGCCTTGCAACAAAATAGTAGTTCAAAACGGCCCTGCAGGCAGTTGGGATCAATTTTCAATTCACGATCCATACTTGTTGGTCTACCAAGGCAAAATCCACTTATATTACAAAGCTGCTTTTGGTGACAGGCCTGAATACTTGGTTGCAAACGGCCTTGCAATTGCTGACAACCCAATGGGGCCTTTTAATAAACATCCATTAAACCCAGTGCTCAACTCAGGGCACGAAACCACCTATTTTCCGTTTAAACAGGGCATAGCAGCTTTGGCTATTCGTAATGGTAACGAAAACAATACCATTCAATTTGCACCTGATGGGGTTAATTTTTCCATAGCGTCTGTTACTTCTCTCATGCCTGTTGCGGCAGGGCCATATGTAGCTGATGCCTTTAACAATACTGAAAGTGGCCAAGGGATAGAGTGGGGCTTATCGCATTTTTGTGACAAAACCGACCCAAGCACTAAACACAGCTTTTTAGGCAGGTTCGACTGCAACTTAATCCAAAACGCTAACAACACAGATATGAAAGAAACCGATGTGATTCATCATCCAAGTGTGTATTTCGCCCAAGGTTTATCTGAAAAGCAAAAAATACAGCGTCAACAAGCTGCCCAAGAGGGTAAACAAAAGAGTGAACAAAAGAGTGAACAAAAGAGTAAAAATGCATGTTAGTAGAAAGTTTTAGCCCACAAACAAGAACCAATAACAAACTACAGATTACTACAGATTTTGTGGTAGTGGGTGGTGGACTTGCCGGTGTGTGTGCTGCGATTGCTGCAGCGCGTAATGGCAGTAAAGTTGTATTAATTCAAGACAGGCCTGTATTAGGCGGCAACGCTTCTAGCGAAGTGCGAGTTTGGGCATTGGGCGCAACCTCGCATATGGGCAATAATAATAGATGGTCTCGTGAAGGTGGGATTATTGACGAAATTATGTTGGAAAACCTAAAGGTGAACAAAGACGGTAATCCAATTATATTTGACGCTGTATTGTTAGATAAGGTCGCGGCAGAGCCGAATATTCAATTACTGCTTAATACTGCGGTTTACCTAGTGAATAAATCAGCTGAGCGTAAAATTGGCAGTGTTGTTGCTTTTTGTAGTCAAAATTCAACTGAATACACAGTTTCAGCCCCGTTGTTTTGTGATGCAACGGGCGATGGTTTAGTTGCTTTTAATGCGGGGGCAAGTTTTAGAATTGGCGCTGAATCGCGTGATGAATTTGGCGAGCAACTTGCACCAGTGCAAGCAAGCGATCAACTGTTAGGGCATACGCTGTTTTTTTACAGTAAAAAGCTAGATCATCCAGTTAAATATATCGCCCCAAAATTTGCTTATACACATCAACAAATTAGCGCAATTCCACGCTCTAAAAATATTCAAGGCAGTGATTCAGGCGTTAAATTTTGGTGGGTTGAATACGGCGGTATACACAACACAATTACGCAAACAGAAGAAATTAAATGGGAATTATGGAAAATTGTTTACGGCATTTGGGACTACATTAAAAACAGCGGCAAATTTGAAGATGTTGAAAACCTAACTTTAGAATGGATAGGTACAGTACCAGGTAAACGCGAAAGTCGCCGTTTTAATGGCGAATATATGCTTAAACAGCAAGATATAGTGGAACAAACTCAGTTTGCCGATGCTGTTTCTTATGGTGGCTGGGCGATTGATATTCATCCATCAGAAGGCATTTATAGTGATAAACCAGCCTGTTCGCAATTTCACTCCAAAGGCGTTTATCAAATTCCATATCGTTGTTTTATTAGCAAAGACATAGATAATTTATTTTTTGCTGGGCGTAATATCAGTGCTAGCCATATGGCCTATGGTTCAAGCCGAGTGATGATAACTTGTGCTCATGGTGGTCAAGCTGTTGGTACTGCCGCTGCATTGTGCAAACAAAATAGTATTAGTCCTAAAAGCATGTTAAACCCAGAATATATGCATAGTTTGCAACAGCAACTGAATATGTTTGGCCATGGCATACCAAATGTGCCTTTAGCGCAGCAAACTAATTTGGCTAAACAAGCACGAATCTCAGCCAGCAGCGAACTCGAATTAAAACAATTATTGCCAAGTGGTGAATATATACCTTTAACGCAAGGTTGCGCCCAACTTATGCCGTTTAATCAAGGCATGGCACCTGTAATGAAACTTAAAGTTAAAGCACAAACTGAAACTCAGTTAAAAGTTGCTTTAAGAGTCAGTGTAAAAGCTGAAAATTACACCCCAGAAATTGACTTAAAAACCATAGAGCTAAACCTAGTTGCGGGTGAACAAACAATCACGCTTGATTTTTCTAGTGTAGAAATTGCCGCTCAGTATGGTTTTGTTACTTTTTACCCAAATGCGGCGATTGAACTGGCTATATCCGAGCAGCGAGTCACGGGTTTTATGCCTGTATTTAACAAGATGCACAAAGCGGTATCTAATACGGGTAAACAAACTATGCCTGTAGAGTCAGGAATCGAGAGTTTTGAATTTTGGACGCCAGAACGTCGACCAAAAGGGCAAAACTTAGCTTTGCAATTTGAACCTGCATTCAAGCTGCATCCGCTGTCACATATAACAAATGGTTATCTGCGCCCGTGGAAGCAAAGCAATACTTGGGCTGCAAGTTTTAATGACAAACACCCACAAGTAAAGTTTTGCTGGCCTGAACCTGTCAATATTAACCAAATAACTCTATTCTTTGATACAGATAGCGACCATGCGTTAGAAACAGTATTAATGCTGCACCCAGAAAGTGAAATGCCGTACTGTGTGCAAAATTATCGAATAAAACAGGCTGATGGCACTACATTGCTTGAAGTGGTAGGAAATTATCAAACCGTTAATAAACATACATTAGCGCAAGCAATTCAAGTAGATGAACTTGTGTTTGAATTTGACCAGCCAAGCGATTTAGTGCCAGCGAGTTTATTTCAAATAGAGATCCACTAGCTAAATGCAAGACGATAGTCATTTAATTTTACAAGCACGCAATGGCGACATGCAGGCTTATGCAACTATTGTAGAACGTTACCAAAGTAGCATTCGTGCCTGTTTGCGTATGCGTTTGCATGAGCCATCTGAGGCTGAAGATTTAACTCAAGAAACCTTTATTCTTGCGTTTAATAAATTAGATGAATTTGATGAAAGCCGCCCAGTAGATGCGTGGCTACGCGGTATTGCCATTAACTTGCTTAGAAATTACCTACGCAAACATAAACCCATAAGTGTCGGTAGCCATGCAGAGCTTGAAACATTAGTTAACCAGCAGCTTGATACCGAATATTCACAAGGGCAAGAAGTAGCCAGCGTTGCAGCACTTAAAGATTGTATGACTCAGTTAAATGAAAAAACGCATGAGCTGGTTAATCAGCATTATAAACAAGGGTTTTCAATTGCCGAGCTTACTAAAAAACATGGGGTAGGTCATTCGGCTATGACCATGCGTATGTTTCGTATACGAGAGAAATTGCGTGACTGCATAGAAAAAAATCTCAAGGAGTATTGTTAATGAATCAATCCAAAAGCTTGAGTAAAGAACAGCGCAGGTTAATCGCGGCTTATCTAGCAGGCGAAGAGGTGAGTGATGAGTTGTTAAATGAATGCCATAAACACCCTGAAGTTAAACAAGCCATAGCAAAATTAGTTGGCACAGACAGATTAATTCAGCTTTCGTTAGAAACGGAAAACCACCAAACTGTTAATTCAGTCATGCAGCGAATTAGCCAGCAGCAGTCAGTTAAACAACAAGCGGTTAAAGCAAAGGTTATTCGCCCTTGGTTTAAATCTCAAATGGCGTTTGCGGCCAGCGTGGCCGCTATAGTTATGCTGTTTTTTATCAGTAGCTTCATTTCCGTTCAAAACAATTTAGGAGTAGTAACTAAGGTAGCAGCGGTGTCACAAACAAGTGAACTTTCTTTGGGTAAACTCCTGCATAAAGGCAAAATTTCTTTAGAGCAAGGTTACAGTGAAGTTGTAATGGACAATGGGGTGATATTAGTTTTAGAAGCGCCCATTGAATTGAACATTCGATCGGAAAATTTGGTCATTTTAGAAAAGGGCAAGCTGGTTGCTAAAGTACCGCCACAAGCCATTGGCTTTAGAGTCGACACCCCAAGCTCAGAAATAATTGATTTAGGCACTGAATTTGCGGTTGATGTAAACGAGCAAGGTGAAAGCCAAGTGCACGTATTGGATGGCGAAGTTAAAGCGCGTGCATCAAAACAACAAGCTTTTAAAATGCTTAAAAAAGACCAAGCGCTTGCTTTTAGTTTGGATGAAAAAATAAAAATAATTCAAAGCAGTCCAAATTTATTTATGCGCGCTTTGCCGGGCAAATCAGCGGTTAATCCTGATTATTTACATTGGTCTTTTGACCAAAATCAGGCTGGGCAATTTGCCTCTAGCGGCAAAGGAATAGTAGGGCAACATTACCCTGCATATGACAAAACCGAAGCCGGACAGATAAGCCAAGTCGCGGGTGTTTTTGCCAATGCCATTGCATTAGATGGTCGCGCTAATTGGCTAGAAACGGAATTTCCGGGTATTTCCGGTGATGCCCCGCGCACAGTTAGTTTTTGGGTAAAAGTGCCACAAGATATCGGCAGGCATGAAGTATTTGGTATTGTCAGTTGGGGCACACAAGAGTTTTATTCTGCATGGCAAATATCGCCAAATCCATTCCCTCAAAATGGACCAATTGGTGCGCTGAGAATTGGTACTTACAATGCCCAAGTGGTTGGTACGCGTGATTTAAGAGATGGGCAATGGCATCATGTTGCAGTGGTTTTGTATGGCGGTGAAGCGTCAGACATATCAACCCATGTACTCATGTACGTAGATGGTGAATTAGAAAAAACCAATGGTAAGTCGGTGGCTAAAGTAAATACCAAAATCAGCCAAAATAACTCACGGCCATTGTCGCTAGGGCGCAATATTGGTTATACCGCAGCACATGAAAAAGATAAATTTTTTAGAGGTGCAGTGGATGAGTTATACGTGTTTGACGCTGCACTAGAGCAAAAACATATTCGACAATTGATGAAAAATAACCGATTTTTAGATAAGTAACCGGCTTTTTGGTAGAAAAAATAACTTTTAAATTTTTAGTTAAAAAATAATAAAAAAAATGTGTCATTTGCAAAGGGATTTACCAATAGGTTAAGACAATATTGGTAAACACCCACAGTAGACAAGATGACAAAATTACAATTAAAAACATTGGTATTATTTGCTTGCGTGCTGAGTTTATGCGCTTGCAGTTTAAAAAAATTAGAAGAAAAGTCAGAAATTAACCCGCTTGCGACAAGCAAATTGCCGCCAAACATACTCTGGATTGTTACAGACGATCACCGACCTGATTCTATCAATGCCTATAACCGAGCAGTTTATAAACAAAATGACAGTCCACTTGGTTATGTTGAGTCACCCAATACAGATAAATTAGCCGCCGAAGGTATTTTATTCACCAATGCCTTTACCGATTCACCCGTATGTGCACCTTCTCGTGCGGCAATGCACTCTGGTCGATACCCATTTCGGCACAGTCGCTTGGCATTGTATGACTTATCAATAGACTCGCTCGAGCGCAATAACCTAGCTTACCAAACTCAATATACAGAACTCGCACAATGGATTAGGCACAAGCTTGGCAACATAGTTTTGGGTGACGGGCGGATTGAAGCTGACTGGTCCCAAGAAAACCATTATGTAGTATCCAATATCGCCAAAGGAGCTGACGATAAAAAATTAGATATACCAGCACATTTAATCAACAACTTACCGCGATAAATACTCGGAGGCGATTATGTATTCAGAACAACCAACTGAGCATCAAACAATTTTTAACGTGTACACTGCAATGTCGTGTATTAACGCACTTGAAGAAAATGGAATAACACCTGAGTCGGGAGATATATTGGTCACTGGGGCAAGTGGATGTGTTGGTCGTCATGCTGTTCATTTACTAGCCGAGTTAGGTTACACAGTAGTCGCCGCAACAGAGCAGATTAATGATATTACTTGTTTGCTCGCCCTAGGCGCAAAAAAAATAGTTGATAATCGAATGCTTGACGAGCCGAAAAACTTATTGGTTAAATCGCGCTGGAGTGGGGTAGTTGATACCATTAGCAGCCGAATATTTGTGGGTGTTTGTGCTGATACTCAGTTATAACAAGCATAAAGTTATACTTGCTCATATTTGATTTTTCATTCAGTTTTAGATGATTTCGATTTCATTTGGCTGGCAGCTATGAGTGAGTTTAGGTAATAGATTTGCTGGCACTTTTCGTCCGGCCTTCCAAGCTCTAATGGACTTCGAGAAAAAATAAATTTTCTAGTGGATGGTGCGAATAAATATTAAAGTGTTAGCATTAATATTTATATAAAATCTTTGTATTCTATAAAAGGACAGGTAATGTACAAAATTTTTATGTGCTCGCTTTTTATTTTATTTTTGAGTAAGGCATTCGCAGGAGAAGTTAAGCGAGGGGATGATTTATCTCTAGAAAAATTTGAGTACATTTTAAGTAAGAGTATGTCTAAATTACCTAAACTGTGGAGTGTAATTGATCAAATCACGAATCAAGACGTAAATATCTATATAACACCTATTGAAAAAGGTTTGGGTAAAGCAAGAGGTAAGAACTCAATCTATATTGCCCCTCGTGCATTTATACATGATTTAAAGGCTTATCCTGAAGATAGGTTGATAGTTGTACTTTTACATGAGTACGGACATATTCTTTTTAATAGGCAATCTAATCGTAAAAGTAATAATAAAGCTGAACATGAGTACGCTGCTTTTAAATACTCAGTGCAGCATGCCCTTCGTATTGCAGAAAAAGGAGATAGTGGACCAATTAGACAATTAGTACATTATCTTCCATTAAGGGTTCAAAATGGTAAAAAATCCGATCCTCATACAATAGCTTTAAAAAAATTAACTAAAGAAAATTTTTGGTCGGACGTGCTATCAAAGTATCAATAAAATTATTACTAACACTTATAAAGTCTCTATTATTGTGGCCGTGGCAATCGCGTATAAAATGGGTGAGCCAGCCACGATTTGACTGGTGAACTATATGTCTAATGGTTTAACCAATAGATTTATTGATTATTTATCACTAAATGGTTAGCCACCCATTTGATGCTATAAACCATATCTACGTTGGTAAATATTTTCATTCAATTCTTTAGCTGCATCTACCAAAGGCTGGTATGGAATGTCCGCCACATTTACAAACCCTACGTTGTAGTTTTCACCATCGTAAGCTCGGCCTGTTAGCGGCGAGTCGATGTATTGAAACCAATGTGCGCCCACAAAATAGGGGTTGTCGATTACACTGTACATGTATTCTTGATATTTTTTACCGCGATCAGTCTGATTGGTTGCATGGATAAGCCCTGGGTTAAATAAACCTGAGTCCATTGCGCCGTTATGGAATTCGCCAATAATGCTGGGTTTGTCTAGCTCTTCTAATATTTGCCAATACGGTTGGTCGATTCCTTCACGGTAGTAGTTATAGCTCACTACATCTAACCATTTGGCTGCGGCTTTTCTTGACTCAGGTGTCATTGCCCAATGGGCGAATCTAGGCCCCATGTACATATGGTTTGGCATATATTGCTCGAGTAACTCAGCTACAACACTAAAATATTTATCGGCATAATTGTACGAAAGGGTCGATAAATCTTGTTTCATTGGCTCGGTTATTTTGTTTATTGTATATGGCGCTTCTAATGTTTGCCACGATGCAAACTGACTATTCCAAGCTTGGTTTAACGCTTCTATGTTTTGATATTTGGCTTTTAATGTTGCAACAAAGTTTTGTTTAATTGGGCTTTGCGATGCTTGTTTAGTGAAAGCATTTATTGCAATGCCGAATTGAGCAGTCGCGCCCCAATCTGCGCCCCAGCTTTTTTCGTTGTCGATAAATACACCAACGCACCAAGGATTATTTTGCACTTCATCCGCTATTTGTTTAACCGTTACTTCGGCGCGTGTTGCAAATACAGGATCAAATACATCCGGCATTGCGCCCCAATAGTCATTACCTGAGCTGACTGTTTTAAAGTCGCCAATAATCCAACCATTGGCAAAATAGGGTAGGCGATTAAGCTGGTAATAACTTGGGTCTACCCAATTACCAAATGAGGTGAAGCCCCAGGTATGCATACGTTTAATTGTAGTATCGCGCCATTTTTCCATCAGTAAAGCTTCATCATTGGTTTCGTATTTTCTGGCTAAGTTGGCGCGATAAAAACTATAGGTTTCACCATGTTTAATTGCACCTGAGTGTACTTCACGTCTGTATCCAAAGCTTGCAGCTTCGTCACTTTGGTAACTAGGTAACCAAGTAAACATATTGGCGCGAGTTTCTGAACTCACATAGCGGCTGGAAATTGCGTTATCGGGTGCTCGGTTTAAGCCAATTGAATCTTCAGGCGTATAGTCTTTTGCATCTCTTTGTTTAATTAATTTTTTATCAAAGTCGTAGCCGGTAATGGTTGAGGTGTTAGCCATGCGGATGTTGGCGATGCCATTTGAGAAAAATAAATAACCTTCAGGGTCTACAATCGACCATTTGCCTTGATATTTTTCAGTGCGATAAAAACCTGTGGCTTTTAGTTTGGGGCCGTCAGCCCAACCGTTAAATTTTGAACGAGAAGGCAGTGGATGGTCGACTAAACTTTGCTGCTCTTGTTGACTAAATTTTTGTAGCTCTGCCACAGAATGGACTTTGCGCACAAATTTTTGTTTGGCGTTTTGGCCAAATTTATCCACTATGCCAGTTAAAAAGTTCTCATCATATTGTTTAGGTTCAACAACTTTTATGTTGTCAATTTCTAACGTTTTGTCTTCGAGTACACCTGATATCAAAAATCTTATTTTACTAATCGCGCTGGTATCTGGTTGTTTTACCCCACCGCGCCAAATAGTTTGCACATAATCATGTTGCCAGCTCGGCGGGTTATTGCGAATACCTGAGTTAACTTGTAAACCTAAGCTTTTTAGTTCAATTAAATAGCTGTTGTTGCTATTGGCGGGTATCACTACGTTACGCAGCTGAAAGGCATTATTTGCATCATAAGTGTAGATATAAACATGAGTGGATGTAGCACTTGGGTTTTTAATATCAAGTGCAATCGCTGCATTTTGATATTGGCTGAAATTCCAAGGCGTTTTAGGCTGAACGGTAAAAGAGGCATCGTGATTATTTTTTGATTCTAGTTTGATCTCGAGTGCATTCCCCTGTGAACTTTGTATCATCTTAGCATCAGCGTTTTCCAGTAAAATTATATGTTTGTCAGTCTCATCTTCAAAATCTATTAATGATAAATGTGAATGCTGACTTGTGCTTGGGTTACTGCACGCGGATATCGCTAATGTGAGAATAATGGGTGCAATTGCCTTGATTGAATTTAGTTTCATATAAACTCCTATTGTTCTTTGTATACAATATTGTTTTGAGTGAGAAAAGGTGACACATTTTATTTAGGCGCCGCATGAATAAAGTAGACGGAAGAATAAGGAACATCTATTTAATGCTATGGACTAAATAAGTTTGTTAGCTCGGAGTTAAGCGTGAGGTCTTTTGTGGTGTTGGGGAGGCAGTGGTTATTATTTAGATAAAAATGCTTTAATGGTTTCTTTATAGGTTCGACTCACTTTTACTTTTTCAAACTCATTTAGATGAAGAAAATACTCCCCTTTACTCAGCGGGGTAACTTTATTTATGTAATTTAAATTAACTATGGTTGAACGATGTATTCTTTTAAAATACTGGGGGTCGAGTTCATCTAACATACTTGCTATGGTGCATCGCTTAATGTGTGTTAGCCCTTTGGAATGAATACAACAATAATCTCCAGCGGCATCTATCCATTCAATTTGACTCTGTTCTACTAAAGTGATCTCATTACCGTCTTTAATCACGACTTTTTTATCTTCAACTGCGTTTATGCTTTGAATAGCGGCCAAAATTTTAGATTTTTCATGATTTTCTTCATTTATATTTACTAGCCTAGTACTGGCTCGCTCGACCGCTCGATGAATATATTGTTCGTCGATTGGCTTAAGAATGTAGTCTACCGCGTTAACGTTAAATGCATCTAAGGCGTACTGCTCAAAAGCAGTTGTGAAAATAACTAAAGGCATAATATCTGTTTGTACTTTTTTAATGACTTCTAAGCCATTTAGCCCAGGCATTTCAATATCCAGAAATATCAGATCAGGCGATAGAGATGTAATCTGCTCTAAAGCTTGTCGACCATTACTGCATTGAGCAAGTATATTAATTTGCGGAAATTGTTTTAGTTTTGCACTGAGTAAAGTAAGCGCTAATGGTTCATCATCTACTATGATAGTGTTTATGGTTTGCATTTAGTGACCCCGCTGCTCAAATGGAATGATTATCTGACTGATCAAACCACCTTGTTTAGATTGTTCTAATTTAAATTCTGACTGGTTAGGGTAGAGGGTTGCTAGCCTAGATTGGATATTCTTAAGCCCAACCCCAGTTGGGGAATTCAATATTGTATCGCTGATTCCAGCTTGATTGGCACCGCTGTCACTTAACAGCATGATGAGTTGATTATTGGCGACTTTAGTTTGTAGCTGTATTTTGCCACCCGCTTCATTTTTAGCGATAGCATGCTTCATGGAATTCTCTATGATTGGCTGTAAAATTAGGTTAGGAATTAGCGCTAGTTTTGAATCAGGTGCTAGCGTAAAATCAAATGCTAAACGCTCGCCAAATCTGACTTTTTCAATTTCTAAATAGAGTTTTAAAGTTTCAACCTCTTGTTCTACTGTTACTTTTGTATTGGGTTCATTGTCTAAAGAGTATCTCAAGAATCGACTCAAATTAATCACCATTTTCTGGGCTAATTTATTATTATTGGTTTCAATAAGTGCATTTATTGCATTTAAACTATTAGATAAAAAGTGAGGGTTGAGTTGGTATCTCAACATTTTTAATTGAGCTTCTTTTGCAATAGTTTGTGCTTCCATTCGCTTTACATATTCTTGTTTAGATGCCTCTGTCGTTTTAAGTAAAATCGCGTGTTCAGTTTGTAATAATTGGTAGTAAATCACCCCGTAGAACATAGCTGTCCAACTCGAAAAAATGAAAATCCCAGTAAAATACCAACCGCCAAAATTCCACCAAATATCCTGCTCTTGAGTCATTTGAGTAAACGCGACCATACGACCAAGTGTCCATATGAGTGAAGAAAATAAGACTAAGCTAAGACCCGAAATCAGTTTAAAAAAATTCGATTTTTGCCAACTCGCTAAAAATAATTGCTGTAGGCCCATGGATAAAATCAGTCCCATTAGTGCTTGCACGACTACATGAGCGAAATGAGGTAAGTCATATTGTCCATACCATAAGGTTAAGGTCGCATAACTGATCAAACAACTGAATGACCAAAAACCAATTTGGCAGTAGCGAAACAAAAAAGCTGAAGAGTCACCTAAGGTATTATGAATTAATTTAGAGATTTTAAAATCTGATTCTAGCAAACCTTAGTCCTCAGAGTAGAATAAATGAAAGCGCTTTCATTTATTCTACTCTGTTAATGTTTAGATGTACATTAATTGTATTGTTTTTGTTAATTTTACGCTCGGATGCACTTGATATGGAATCGTCCATAAAGTTTAAATATTCAAAAAATAAAGATATTTAAGTCGATTTCCCACAAAATCGGTGAAGTGGTCTATTTGGCTGCTCAACAGGATTACTATGTATTTACCCAGATATCTACGCTGTTTATGATGTTTGTTTACAAATTATAAACAATAAAGCTAACAGAGTGGTTATTCATGAAGATTAAAGTCCGCAGCTATTTGGCCTGTTCAATATTTGCTGCAGTTGGTTTGTTAGGCTGCCAAGATGCAACGATTGAGCTAGAAGAGCCTAATCAGCCAACTCCGCCCGAAATAGATACGACGCCTCCCGAGATAAGATTAGTCGGCGAGCCAACAATTAATTTATTTGTTGGCGACTCATATAATGAGCAGGGCGTTATTGCAACGGATAATCTAGATGACAATCTCAGTGTGATTACGACTGGTGAGGTTAATACAAGCCAGCAGGGTAGTTATATCGTTAGTTATAGTGTTGTTGATTCATCTGGCAATTCTGCGAGTATCAGTAGAAACATATTTATACATCCAATCCTGAGTACTACTCCAAGTGAGATATTGGTCGAGGCAGAATCTTATCAAGCTTACCATGATTCAGACATAGGTAATTTAGGTGGTCAGTTCACCAATGATGATGTTGATATTGAAGCGACAACAGACACAGGGGGGGGATTTAACTTAGGCTGGACGGTGAGAGATGAATGGTTGGAATATCAAATTGAAGCTTCGTCTGCTACTTATGTGTTAGATGCTCGGGTTGCGTCTGAAGTTTCAAGTGGGAAGTTTGATATTTTTGTCGATGACCAAAAATTTGCGACCTTAAGTGTTAACAGTACAAGCGGCTGGCAAAATTTCACCACTATAGAATCAAGTGAAACAGGTTTCATCACACAAGGAACGCACACTGTTCGTTTGTCTGTGGTATCAGGGGACTTTAATTTAAATTGGTTCAAATTTCGTTCCGTCGCTGATGCTGATTTAGATGGGATTGTCGATAATAATGATGCTTGTCCTTTTACTCCGTTTGATACAGATGTGAACGAAAAAGGCTGTCCAGATTCAGATGGCGATAAAGTTTATGATGATACTGATTTATGCTCAGATACCCCAAGCGGCGACTATGTTGATGTAACTGGTTGTACTGCGGTGAAGCCGCTTAATGAAGTGAGCTTTAATAATAATATTTTAGTTGGTGGCTCGGATACTGACTTAGCTGGTTTCACCCTTTATACATTTGATTTAGATTCTATTTCAGGTAAAAGCCAATGTTATGATAATTGTGCTGAGAACTGGCCGCCAGTTATAGTGACAGATGGTAATGCTTCTGGTGTTGTTGGCTTAACGAGCATCACACGAGATGATGGAAGTCTGCAAGCGGTTTATAAAGATCAGCCTTTATATTTTTATGCAGGCGATCAAAACCCTGGTGATATGTTTGGAGACGGTGTCGCTGATGTTTGGCACACTGTTGAAGTGGGCATCGTAGGCGACTTTGCTGCGTTATACAGCGAAGCAACCCCTTTACTACCTAATCAATCTTTCATTCGTGATGACGGTGTCGCGATTACACGAATTGCCGATCGAGGTAGAGATAGGCATGCAAAAGATATTACCTCGAGTGATCATTATGATCACTTCCTTGCCCACTATTGGCAATACAGAACAGCAAGAATTCAATTAGAAGATTATACCAGTATCGGTCAAAGCTTAATAAAAGCCACTTGGATAACTGAAGCCGAATTAGGCGCTAGAGAATTCAGGGTATGGTATTCCGGTTTAACTACAACAGGACAATTTAACTTTAATCCACAAAAAGATGAGGAAAAGGCTAGTCAAGCTGAAACTGGTGTAGTGTATGAAGGCCGGGGCACTTGGAATGAAAATTTTGAAAAAGTCAGCGATGAAGGGCATCAATTTAAATACACATTAGACATAGTGGATGAGTGGGAACAAGGAAGACCGATCGGGCCTCTTACCACAGGTAGAAGAATGGAATTTGAAGTTAGTATGTTCCTTTTAGCACCACCAGCAGGCACTAGGCTTAATTATTATGGAACTACTTTCTTATACTTAACTGGGCAACCTGGTGTTCATCCATTCGAATGGGATAGAAGCGAATTCGATGACAGTTACCCAATTGGTGAGAAAGGTTTATCAGGTGGTGGTACCACACTTGGTTATAACTATAGTGATGAACCAGCAGGCCGTTTTATGGGCATGGCAACAAATATGAGTCCTGAGCATGCACAACCTTGGGTTGAAGGACGTCGTGTGCATCACACTAATTTTGAAACTGGTGAGCATGACGAAAGAGATGAAAATATTATCTGGACTGAACAAATTGGTAAAGCGGGTAATCACTACATTAATCACTCGTGTGTCTCTTGCCATGTTAGAAATGGTCGTGCACTTGTTTCTGATGTGGGAGAAGCATTAGATAAATGGGTATTTAAAATTGGAGATGAAAATGGTGCGCCAGATCCTTTTAAAGGTAGGGTGTTACAACCAGAAATAGCATTAGGGACAATAGGGACTTCAGAAGGCAAAGTCACGCTAGGGGAATGGACTCATTTAGACAATGGTCTACGTAAGCCTAATTACGAATTCACTAACGGTACGCCTGTGCAGTTTTCGGCTCGCATCGCACCTCAGTTAGTCGGTTTAGGGTTGTTAGAAGCGATTCCGGAATCTAGCATACTAGAATGGGCGGACCCGTCAGATAATAACTCAGATGGTATTTCGGGACGAACGGCTACTGTCGTTGATCCGGTTACAGGCCAAACTAGACTTGGACGCTTTGGTTATAAAGCTGGAACGGCAAGTGTAAATCATCAAGTTGCTGCAGCGCTAAATACAGATATGGGGGTGATGACATCCGTATTACCTGAGCCAGATTGTGGGAGTCAGCAAACGGATTGTGACGATGCAATTGCAGAATTGTCAGATGAAAACCTAAATAAATTAGTCGATTATATTCGCTTGTTAGGCGTGCCTGCACGCAGAGATTACACTACAACACATGGGGAGAATATTTTCTCACAAATTGGGTGTGTCGATTGCCATAGAGCTAGTTATGTAACATCGGCTTATCATCCTCTGGCTGAATTAAGAAGCCAAACAATTTATCCATATACGGATATGTTGTTACATGATCTAGGTGAAGGCTTAGCAGATAACTTGGCTGAGGGCAGTGCATCAGGAGCAGAATGGCGTACCGCACCTTTATGGGGGCTAGGTCATGCTGCAGATGTTATGGTTCGTGATGATAAAGCCAACGACTCGGTTTCACTATCTCAAAGCGCAGATGATATAAATCGTGTTGGCTATTTGCATGATGGGCGAGCGAGAACAATTGAAGAAGCGATACTCTGGCATGGTGGCGAAGCGCAAGCGAGCACTGACGCTTATAAAGCTTTAAATGATATACAAAAACAGCAGCTACTGGAGTTTTTGAATTCGTTGTAAATGAAATATTAGCTGGCGATTAAGTTCGCCAGCTAATTAAATTTCATAAAACCACGCCAAATAGCAGCAAATCCATACTAAATTAATGCCTCTTGAATAAATTTTATATCATGGCTATTTGTTGCATTTATGTATTTATTTGTTGAACTCTCAAAGAACGAAATATAACATCATTGTTAATCAACTGTTTGTGATTTGACTTACATTTATGTATGTATTCGTTTTGCTTTATTGTTGAGGTGGAAATAATCATTAATAACAAAAAAAGGTATAGGAATGTCACTGTTTACAACAATAAAAAAATTATGTATCTTACAGCTGGGGTCATTTTATTATCCAGCTGTGGAGGCGGTTCTGCCAGTTATGAAATTTCAACAGATGTAAATCTCGTTGAATTTGTTTCAAGTACAAATGATTCAACAAATCAATCTAAAGTAATTAATGTCAACTTTAAAGGCGATGGTGTTATAGTCGGCTATCCGCCAGGAGAAGTTGAGCCTCACTGGTTATCTGTTAATACGATTAATTCGACCAATAACACTGCGAGTTTTCGTTTAATTAGTCATAATGGAGCCCACCCTGGTACCTATACTACAAATTTAAGATTTTTGACGGGTAAACAAGATGGCTCTGTCATTAAATATAAACAAGTAAAGGTAACTTTAGTTGTTAAACAAGGTTTTAGTCTTGATAGGCCCCAGCAAATATACTCAGCTGAATCAGTTGGGCGGGATTTAGCTGCTATTAACCTTAACTATGATGAAATCCAGCTGATTGGTGATGATTCCAATTGGTCAATTAATAAACCTGATTGGGTAAGTTTAAGTGAGCAAACAGGCCAAGGTTCAGCAACTATTACACTTGAGATTAATCCTGAATTTGCTAACTATGGTACTAATTCGGGTAAAATAGAAATCTCAGATTCTATATCTGGAGAAACTGCTAGTTTAGATATTCATTATGAATTAAAACACGGAGGTGTGACTGTTGATAATCAGCCTCATGCATTTTCTGTCGGTTCTGATTCAAATAGCGATGCCTTAATGAGTCAGGTTAATATTCAAGATGACTTTAATGGCCTATCCGCAGAAAATGTATTTTCTTGGCAGTTTGTGTCTTCGACAGCTAATTGGCTGACATTAGCAGAAGATAGTGGCTCTACTTCTGTCGGTAGCAATTCTCCAATGCTTCTCGTTAATAAAGATGAATTAATGAAGCTTAAAGTTGGAGAGCAATACAAAGCAAGTATTACGATTTCAACTAGCAGTGATTTCGCCACCTTAAAAGAGCACGAAATAGAGGTATATGCATTTATTCAAGCCTCAGCGACAAGCGTTACCAACAGTCAAGCTAACCAATTAGATTTTAAAATATCAGATGCAGCTTTTTCAGCATCAAATCAGCTATTGGCTTTTTCTGATACTTCGGCAAAAAAAGTTTATATAGTTGATGCTGTGACTGGGATGACGGTTTCATATTATTTATTTGATAATATGCCCGAAACGCTAAGTATTTCACCAAATGGTAAATATCTGTATGTTTCCCTTTTAATACAAGAGCATGATTATTTTCAACATAATCCAGGCGGCAAAGTGGCTGTCATTGATATAGCTGAAGCCAAAATAATTAATAAGTTCGATATTAGTATAGATCCTTGGGATATAGAAGGGACCGATGCTAGATTCGTTTTTGTCTCTGCTGGTTCAGGGCAGTGGACCGAGATAAAACAATATAACGCTATTACAGGCGTATTAAATACAGAAGGGCATTCTCGTCATCGAGTTAACTTAGCATTATCTGCAGATCAAGAGTCAATCTTTAGCGTGACGACGGATAGTTCGCCAGGCGATGTTTATCATCACTTTGCGCAATCAATAGATGGTAATGACTTTTTAGTGGATACGAATTCTCCATACCATGGCGATTATAGTATTGGTGATAAGCTTTGGCTTGATACACAAAATGAATTAGTTGTTACTGAATTTACGAATAGTTTTAATACTAGTGATTTGACATTTAAACGAAAATTACCGAGTGTTTTATCTTTAATTCATAATTTAACTTTTGATTATGATAATAATAAAGTGGTGTTGATCGAAAAAGATTTTGATTCTTCAGCCCCAAGACTATCAAGTTTAAATTTACCAAACTATGATAATTACCAAGTCATTAGTACATCAATTGCCAAGCCTATGTTTGTATTTAATCATTCAGGTGAATATATAGTTATTGCCGAAACTGAGACGGGTTATGATGTAATTAGACTATAAGTTTATTATGAATCGTTGTTACTTAAATTGAAAAAATGCCGTTCAATAGAATCTATTGAACGGCATTTTGTTTTAAGTTGTGTCAGCTCAATTTTTAACAATTGAGTTTACTAACTTGGAATTAGAACTTAGCCGTAACACCAAAAGTAACACGTCGGTCAGCAATATCTTGCTCACACAATAATGCGCCTTCGTTAAAACACCAGTTACTGCTATCTTCACGCGTTAGGTTAACGCCTTCCATACCAACACTAATTGATTCATTAATGTCATAGTTTACACTTGCATTTAGCTGGCCTCTTGCACCAATGACAGGGTGTACATTAAAACGCATTACACGTGCTTGTGGTGGTTGATACGCCGAGCGCCAAGTGTAGCGTAAACGTACATTTAAGTCGTATTTATCGTAGAATAACGTAAAGTTATATGCATTTTTAGATAAATTCGCTAGCTCTGTACGCTGAGTGACGACATCATCTTCTAATGTTTCAGTTTCATTTGTGCTGTCTGTTCTACCTAATAGTACGTTAATTGGATCTGTTGCTTTAGTTTCTCTAAATGCATCCAAAGTATTACTATTTTCTTGGTAAGTATAGTTAGCTATCATACCAAAACCAGACATCCAACCGAGTTCACTTTCATAATCACCTAAGTCATATTGGAAAGCTAGTTCGATACCTTTTTGGGTTTCAGCACCTGCATTAAGTTTAGTCGTACGAGCTACACAAATACCAAATGTGTCAGTGCGACTAGATTCAACATTATAATCCGCAGGCGCAACATTAGGGTTGAATATACCGCCACCTTCACATGGTGCTACAACATCTCTTTCTAACTGGCCTGAATCAGGGTTGAGCAATTTCTCTGGTTCATCTTGTAAAGTGACATGCACAGCCTCTCTATCTTTTTGGAAAATACCAAGACTGATCAAGCTTGAATCTGTCAAATAATACTCTAATGACAAGTCATATGAGGTGACTTCTTCTGGCTCTAATTCTGGGTTACCGACAGTAACAGTTGAATATGGTGAATTACCAAAAGTAGTCGAAGGTGATAAATCATCAAAATCAGGTCGCCTAATATCTTTACCGGCACCAAATCGAGCGTATAAGCCATCAGTTAATTCGGCTGTTAAATTAAAGCGTGGTAAAATAAAGTCGTAACTACTTGATTCTGCAACATCTTCAATCTCATCATTAATGACATTACGGCCTTCTGACGTTAAATCGGTTGAAACATAACGTGCACCTATATTACCACGTAAGAAAACACTACCAATTTCTGCTTCATAATCACCTTGTAAATATAAAGCTATAGTTTCTTCTTTAATATCAAAAAATGAAGTTGTGCTGACAGTAGGAACGCCTATTAAATCGTTATTTGCATCAGAGTTTGCATTATTTGTGGTAATTGCTTGGTTCAACACATTCACGACTCTTTCAGGGTCATTAAAAGCAATTTCATTATTTATCATTAAATAATCTGAAACAAATAAGCTTCTATCGCCAGCTGCATCAAAATTATTTGGGCCAGCTGTTACTATTTCTGAAAATAAATTAGCTCTAGGACGATCCCAATTACTATAGTTTGTTTTTGTCGTGCTATTTGTTCGGCTTGAAGTACTCTCATTCCAGCGCACACCCGCACTGATATCCATGAAAATTGGATTTGTTTCAGAAATATCATATTTTATGTCTATTCTAGCTGCCGTTTCATCACCTTCATTGGTGTTTAAATTACGGCTTACGCTTTTAAGAGCATAGTTGGCTGGGTCTAGTAGGTGTTTAGTTGTAGGTGTCTCAGCCAAATTAGGAGCAATACCAAATTCAAATGTATCGCCATTAATATTGAAAATAGCCGGAGTACCATTGTCGGCACTTGTGCCTGGTCCAGGCTGCTGCGCATTTGGGTTGATAAAATCTAAAGTAGAGTTAAGTCCAGGAGACTTTGTATCTGAATCAGAATAAGAAACTTCGGCGTTTAATTTTAATCTTTCAGTACGCCATTCAGTACCGAAAGCGTAAACATTACTTTCAGTTAAACGTGAATTTGTATTGCCATCTATCCTTAAATTTGGATCTTGACCGCCGTTAGAAGCTGTACCTACTCCAATGACACCACTTTTAACCGCTTGTACTTCACCTAAATTTAACGTCCCATTTTTACCATTTACAGAGCCTAAGTTGATAGTGACAAATTCATCATAGTCATGCTCTGGGATAACGTGTCCGCCGCCTGTTCCAGAAAAGTAAGCACGTGAATCTTGACCCGCTTTTTCTTGGTCATTCATGGTTGCATCGAAATAAAATTTCAAATTTTCATTAGGTTCAAACTCAACTGAAGCCGTGAAATTTTTTGTTTCGTAATCTGTTGCTCTGATTGGTTGGTCTAAAAACTGAGTTCTTAAATAAGCGTCACCTGTACTTGGTGATATAACACGATCTCGGTCAAATCTAGGATTAATTGAAGCGACATCTTGTTCTGCGTAACTACCTGTTAAAACAACACCTAATTTACCTATATCTGTTTCCCAGTTATCACCATAGGTAATAGACATACGTGGTGTCACTGAATCCGCTAAATCACTGTGTTCACCTTGAACTCTAACTTGTGTTAAGCGTTCTCTTAAGCTGTTAGCACGTAAAGTGATTAAGTTAATTGTGCCACCAACTGAACCTTCAACCGTTTTTGCTGTTGGTGCTTTAGTTACTTCTACAGCTGCGATAAGCGCGGCTGGTAAGTCATCAAAACTTATACCCGTTCTGCCGCTGCCAGAGCCAACAGTCGATACCCCATTTATTTCGACTCTGTTTGCATCTGTACCACGAATTTGTACCCCAGTACCAACGCCAGCTGTACGAGTAATTTGTACACCTGTTACGTTTTCAAGTACTTCAGCTAAGTTATTATCTGGTAATTTACCTATATCTTCAGCTTTAATTACCTCTGTGATATTAACCGCTTCACGTTTTTGGTTGAGTGCGCTCGTTAATGCACTGCGGATACCTGTAACTTCGATTACTTCTGTTTCTTCTGAGTTAGTATCAGCTGCTTGAGCTAAACCGACATATCCATTTAATACCGCAGTAATTGCTAATGCGACACTTGTTTTTTTATTGACAAATATATTCATGCATTTGATTCCAGTTTTTATTATTAAAGTTCCCGAAATCAAATGTAATCTTTAACTCAATAAGGTCAATTATTTGTTATCAAAATAAATCATAAATAGTCGTTAAAATTCATTTTGGTTTACATTTGAACTATTGGTGTTGCGATATTGTAAATTTTGTGGGTTGGGTGGAGTTGAAATGCGGCTAGGGGATATAGACTGAGTAAAAATTACTCAGTCTATATAACTATTAATAAAAATAGATGTTATCTAGATATACAGCATCACTAGTTGTACCAAATAATTGGAGGCCTAGCTGAGTCAATTTTGCTGGGTCAAAGTTACCAGTGGAGTCAGTTAATGCTGAAAATGGTATGTCGACAGATACCCATTCACCCGTATTAAATGCAGGTAAAGTGTACAAGCCAGGCCCGTTTTCAGCCAAAATTTGGATTAGCACTTGGCTAATACCAGTAGTAGCAAACATGTCAAAGTGTAAATGGGTTGCTGTAGAAGCATCTAAACTCAGACTATTTTCTACGCCAAATTGGATTCCGGTAATACCACCTGATGTACCTTCAGGTATTATTTGAAACTTAGCTATTTTGTCGCCTGAGATATCTTCTTCACTAAAAGTTGGCGCGTTCCACCAGTTATCTGACCAATAAGATATGCCTTTATCAACTGTGAGCGCGTCGCTATATAGTACGATTGCCTCTGAATTAGAGTGAGTTGGCGTTGGCGAAATAACACTAGGTCCAGGGTTGAGTGGATTAACGCTGATTGTGACACTTGCGTCGTTACCAGCAATTGATTGTGATTGTTTAATAATGCCATAGCCGCTAGAATCGACTTGTACTTGATGATCTCCTTCGGCAAGATTTAATAAAGCGATACCATTAGCATCGGTTGTTGCTGAGTCAGGCCCAGCTGAAACATTTGCGCCAGCAATTGGATTATTTGAACTGTCAGTAACAGTTACAGAAAGCTCGTAATTACTTGCTTCACCTTGAAAGTAGATGTTGTCTATGTACACAGATTGATTTGCAGCGCCCCATAATTGGATTCCAATCGCGGTTAAACTTGAAGGTGTTAATACACTTGGTCCATCACCATCAACATCGACTAAGTCAGCATAAGGAATTGAATAGCTAACCCATTGCTCAGCAGTTGGGGTATCTAAAGTGTATTTAGCCGCACCATTTGAAGAAACAAGTTGTAATTCAACTTTAGAAATACCAGATTCAATATATAAATCAAAATTCCAATGCGTCTTAGAGGAAGCATCTAATGGACCTGCTTCGAAGCCATATTCCAACCCAGCAATACCTCCCTCAGTACCACCTGCTGTGATGGTGTATTTAGCCAGATTGTCGTCACCAATACTGATTTGTTCGTATACAGGTGCATTCCACCAGTCAGCACGCCACACGCCAATAAAACTATCTTGAGTTAAGGCGTCACTAAATAAGACAATTGCATCAGCATCTGAATAAGATGGCGGAGTAGGTGCGCTCGTTGTTAGCTCATTTTCGGACACAGCGTCACTGGTCGTAAAATAGAGGTCAGACATGAGTACCTTGGTCCCCGAATCGCCTTTAAAGTTAAGGGCTAACCAAGTGAAATCCGTAAACTTAGGCAGAGGGACTGTCATTTCTACCCATGAATTAGTTAAAACGTCACCACTGGAGATGTTATATTCGATCGCAGATTCGGGCTGAGAAGCACTTTGCACAAATACTTGAACTGATGTAAAGCTATCGGTTTTTAGCTTAAATTTGGCATGTGTGTAAGCAGATATGTCAAATGCTTGTTCAACATCATTGCCCCAAGCGACCACAGTTCCCCAAGCGCTACTTTTGTTAATTTCTAAACTTTTAGCATAATCAGTGTTTGTTGGTTGATCTGTGTATGCTGTTTCAGTACCCCAGGTATCTCCCCAATATTTAAAACTAAATGGACTGTCGTTTTGTGAATGAAATATATAGCCATTATCAATTGGCTCAGGGGTAACAATGTCATCTACAACAATCACGCTTCTATAGATCACAGATTCGTTACCAGCAGCATCTGTCGCTTTATATGAAATCATGTAAGTGCCAGCTTGACTAGTATCTAAATTTCCTTCGATAACGACAGTAAGCGGTCCATCTTGATTGTCAACTGCTGTTGCGCCTTCTTCTGAATAGATATCACCTGTTGTTAAATTAATTGTAGGAGAGCCGTTTAAACTTACAATTGGGGCAGTAACATCACTGGTACTATCTTCTACTATAACAGTTCTTGTTAAACTTGATTCGTTACCCGCTCTATCCTTTGCTATGTAATTTAAAACATAGCTACCAGGTGTGTTTGCATCTACTTCTCCACTCATCTCAACGCTGACAATGCCATCGTTTTCGTCTATTGCACTTGCGCCTTGTTCTACGTAGATTTCATTGGTGCTTATATAGATTAGATTAGAACCATTTAGATTGATGATTGGTGGGGTAGTGTCTTGGTTAGTTGATGGGTCATCATTACTAAAGTCGATATCAGTACAGCCCGTCGCTGCAAGTATCAGCAATGATGCCATGGTTAATTTAAATTTAACTTCCATTATTTATCCTTTGGGTACTCTAAGTTGTTATGTATGCGCTTACATTTAGTAAGTGTGGGTTATGATAATGTAAAAAAATTGTATTTAATTAACTTGGGCGGGGATTTGAACTTGCAGATAGTCCGCTTTATCGAATTTACTTTTAAACGGACTTTAGATGGTAAATTTTGAAGTAATACTTTATTGAATTCTTATTTCTGTATATCTGAAATAAACTTAAATTGTAAAAACCAACTCAAATCAATGACATAATTTTCCACCAAAGATAATATCCCATTAAATATTACATATGATGTTTACATAGATTTAACTTTAATGTAAGTTTAGCCACCTTTTTAGTTATGTTTATTAAATGATCCAACACAATTTATCAGTTGTTATAGCTAAACCAAGTTAAAAATGCAGTCTAAGCAGTTACATGAGGTTATTTGGACTGTTGACGTAAATTTATGAAAGTATCAATAGTTTGAGGTATAAAAATGAGACTCCCAGTCACCTGTAAAAAAGTTTTACAATCAGTTGCTTTAGTCGCTGGTTTATCTGTTAGTGCAAATGTATCTGCTGGTTTGATTAATGCAGACTTTAGTGACGGTTTAAACGGGTGGGAGGCTGAATATCATTACTATAATTACAATAGTGATGAAGAATTTTACTTCGAACCAATTGTAGATTTTAGCGATTTCACCGCTAACATATCGACTGAAACCAACAAAGCCACACTGAACACATCTTTTGATGACGACAATGATTACTTTGGCGTTTATCTATTCCAAGATTTCTTAGTTGATGCTAATTCATTTCAATTATCACTTATGCACGATATATCAGCAGATTATGCAAATATCGTCTTAGTTGATGAAAATGCAGACTTACTCCATGACTTTATCAACGACGGGCTAACTTTTGATATTAGCGGGTTTGCTGGCTCATTAGTTTCATTACAATTTGGCATCGAAGATGAAGACTTTGTATTAGAAGATACTTTATCAATTTCAAATATTTCAATTAGTCAATTATCGACTCCTGTACCAGAACCGACTAGCTTCGCGATTTTTTCACTTGCACTGTTAGGTTTGAGATACCAAGTTAACCGTCGTCAACAAAAAACACGTTTAAATCATTAAAATAAACTGGAGAATAAAAATGGTTAATTTTAGATTTAACCTGAATATTGTTAATAAAATTAAGCGTGATAATAAGTTATTTATTGCTGTTATCAGTTTTATTGGCTTAATGTCTCAACTTTTGTTTCCTGCGTATGCAGTAGAAGCGGGCAGCTGGCAAGTAGTTCAGGGTGTAGAAATTGAGCAAAGTGAGCGCTACACTCAGCGACGTGTTGGTTATTACACCTTTAATACAATTGACTTAACAAATGAAGTTGAGCTTTCTAATCAATTAAGAATGGTTGTGACACAGAGTACTCACGAGGTACTTGAAGCTGACGGTTATACTGAAAACTCGAATCCATATTTTAATTTAGAATCTGCATCGGACATGACGAAAGTTTATTTTAAATTAAAACGTGGGGCATTTTCTTACACTGCAGAGTTACAGCAATTTATTGTTGAGCCGCAAGCATTTTCATTCAGTTATGATTTCAATACTAATGAAATTCAAACAGAAAATAACAACTGGGAAGGTTGGGTATACCCAACTCTAAACCGTGGGGTTATGGCGTTTGAAGTTGAAGCCGGTGCTGATGGCAGTGCAGCCTACTCATATCAAGATACCAGTACAAACGTAAATATTACACAAAATGGTATTCGTTTTAACAACCGCACCAACAAAGATAATGTAAACCCTTGGACGGATGCATTAGCTAGTGCTCATGGCGAAACTTTAGAATCTGTTTCATTATGGGTCAAAGTTGAAAAAGCGACAGCGGGTAATGTTACTGTTCGTCATAATCTAGTTCCTTTCCCTGTGATTGATGATAGAAAAGGTCCAACAATCAATGCCGGTTTAGACCTTGGTCCAGAATACGAGATGGTGATCCCTGCAGCAGCAAATAATACTTGGGTACAAGTAGAATTTGTCGATACTAAAACCGGTTTAAAGCAATTCACCATTCCAGAAACTTGGGTACATCATGACGGTGTTTCTGCAATTCAGGTTTACCCTCAATTCCTATTTGATGGCTTAGAAGTAGGCGATAAAGTCTATCTTGATAATTACGCGATTGGCTCTCCACTTGAAAATGCATGTTGCGAACTAGTCGAGGAAGAGGTCCCTGACAATGGCGGTAACACAGGTGAAAATTCGGGTGGTAATTCTGGGGGAAATACTGGTGGAGTTGAAGAGCCTGAATACAATCTAGGTGATTTACTGACTTTTAACTATAACTTTGACAGCAATGAAATTGCAGAAAATCAAGGCAGCCAAGGTTGGATTTACTCTATCGTAAATAGAGGTGAAATGAGCTTTGAAGATTCTATAGGGCGTAGTGGTTCTGCATTATCTTATACGGATACAAGTGTAAATATTAACCCAGAGCAAAATGGTATATACCTACAAAAATGGCGTGACAGTGAGTTTACGGCTCGATTTTCAAATCATGGTCACATCATTAAAAGTGTTAAGCTTTGGGTAAAAACTGAATTAGTTAGTGCAAAAGATATCGAAGTTATTCATTACTTATTGCCATATGGTTTGGTTAGTGGCAATAAAAGTGCTAATTACCCAGCTGCAATTCAAGCTGCACCTAAATTTGTAGGTATTGTCCCGGCTGGTTCAACCGGTTGGGTTGAAATTACTTTAGAGCTGCAAGATCAAGAAACAAATGAATTCATTATTCCTTCAACTTGGTTTGGGTACAATGGTGGCGATCTACAAGTTTATCCTGAGTTTAAATTTGGAAATACTGAAGTAGGCGATAAGGTTTATATCGATGATTATCAAGTTGAAACTGAAGTAGGTGAACCCTTAGGTATTCCGACTGACTTCACGCTTGAATATAACTTTAATGATGCAACCGCAGCTCAAAATGGTGGCTGGGGATTTGTTTTGTCTGATTTTGGAACTATCAATTTAGAAGACGGCTTAGGCTATCAAAATACCAATGCTATTTCTTATACTGATACTAATGCAGCAACTAACATAGATAACCAATCTATGTTATGGCATAAATGGGGTAATACTAACCCTTGGAGTCAGGCGTTTGCAGGCGGGAAAATTGAAACCGAGATTCAATCAGTTAAGTTACGCGTTAAAGTTGAAAAAGCACAAGGTAATCTAGGTACTGAAGCTGTCACGATTAAGCATCATTTACTGCCTTGGAACGTTACATTAGATGGTGGGAAATTTGGTAAAGTAGAAGCAGCTAAAGCTATTTCACCTGACTACACAGCACAAATTAGTGCTGATAATTTTGGTCAGTGGACAGAAATTACTTTTGTCGATGCCAATACCAATTCTCAAACTTTCTCAATTCCTGAAACTTGGATTTTAACGGATGGTAATGACATAGTTGACGTCCTTCCTTCATTCTTCTTCGGTGGTTTAGAAGTTGGTGATAAAGTTATTATTGATGATTATGTATTATTAGGTGATAACGCACTGGCAAGAAGCGGCGTTATTGTTAGTGAAGAGCCAGAGCATGATTATGGTTTTCATGATGGTAGCGGGACTTACACTCATAACCCTCGTCCAACCCCTTTGCCTGTAATAGACAGTGATTTTTATACACCTCCGGTTCAATTTGGTGTTGAGAAAAATGCTGTAACTGACTTTGGCGTAAACAATACGGATACGGCCGATGATACTGCAAGCATGCAAATTGCTTTGGACCAAATTAGTGCGGAACAAAACGGTGGTAAGTTATTTATTCCTGCTGGCCACTACTACTTTAGAAGCTTACATTTACGCTCTAATGTTCATTTAGAAATTGATGAAGGTGCTGTATTCCATATGACTGCTGGTGGTGGATACAATGTCTGGATGTTCGAAATGGGTAACCAATCTAAAGCGGAAAACTTCAGTTTTGTTGGTTTAGGTAATGGTTTTACTATCGACTTACGAGATGCACCAAATATTAGAACTGCTGTGTTCAAAATGGGCGAAATTGAAAACTTTAAGTTCTCTAACTTTAAGATTGAAGATAGAAAATCAATTTTTGCTTCATTCCTAGTCGGTATTGTTGAACGTGATAATGATATTTTCTGGCCTGTGAAAGGGATTATCGAGAAAATAGACCAATCTAACTCTCTATTTGGTTATGGTTTAGTACAAATGTATGGTGCCGATAATATTTTATTCCGTGATTTACATAGTGAAGGTGGGATTACCCTCAGAATGGAAACTGATAACCTAACCATGAAAGAATATGGTAAAGGTGGTATTCGTAATATATTTGCTGAAGATATTCGTGGTACAGATTGCCTTTCACCTGTTATGTTTGGTCCTCATTTCCAAGAAAATGGAGCTGTTCAAGTCGATGGCGTAGTTTCTAACGGTTGTGGTTTTGCCGTGAGAGTTGACGACGGTTTTGTTGAGTTATTTAGCCCAGCAGGTGAAACTCATACTCGCCAAAGTTGGAAAGATGCAGTTGATGCTGAAATCGGTGCTGGATGTTCTGCACAACCATATGCACGTGGTGCAAATCAGTGGGCAGCCCGTATTAATCCAATTAATGATTGTTTAGATATTGCACACCAAAAATATGGATTAAAACCTGGTTGGTTTGAAGAATCACATGTTTATAAGGTGACTGCAATCAACGGCAATAATGCGCATTTAAAACAAAATCAATTAAACTATTTTAGTTTAACTAATCCTACTTGTGAAAATGTTTGTTTGCCGACGTCTGAGCAATGGGCTGGTACGGGTAATATTTACTTAGGTCCATCAATTGGCGGGGTATTTGATCACAATGAAGCAGGCGTTGATTATCACTTCAATATCAATATTTATAATTTGAATATGGTTGATTTTTCAACCCCATCTCATGATGTTATCAATAGTGATACATCGTCTTCTAGAGTTTGCGATTATTATGGTATGCAAGCTTGTTCTGAAGAGCGTTGGAACTAAATTGAATTAAATTTAAACCTAGTTCAAATTGAGTTATTTAAAAGGCCAGTCAGTTAACGACTGGCCTTTTTGTTTAAACTTTATTATCAATGGCTTAATGGAATTTTCTGATTTCTAATTCCGAGTCAAGGTTAAGTGTTTACGGTACTAGATCAAGTTTAGGTTTTAACTAAGGTTAAACGCTATAGCTAGTTTATACTACCAAGTTGTTATTTATTCAGCTGTTTTCTTTTCAAAACTTTATTTTGAAACATATTTGTTGGTTTTCTTGTTTATCAATCAATTCAACGGTTAATTTAATATTAAGAATATCCGCACTGCGTTTAGCTATTGAAAGCCCTAACCCAGAGTGCCCATCTAGCTGTCTTGCTTTGTCTTGTTGCCAAAAACGGTCAAACATAACGGATAAATCTGTCTGAGTTAAAGATGGCGCTAAGTTTGAAATAAGTAGAGAATTCTCATCTGTATTTAATTTTATTTCAAGATTGCTATTTACAGGCGCATGACAGATAGCGTTGCCAATTAAATTGGATAAAATCATTTGTAATAGACTAGGGTCTGAATCTATCTCATAGCTTTGTATATCAGCTAAATTAGAGGTTAGCTGTAATTGTTTATCTAAAATATTGTTATTTCTGAGGTCAATACATTTATTTAAATGTCTGATTATATCTATCGATTCAATATTTAATCTTGGCTGAGCTTCTAACCTCGATAACATTAATAAACTATCAACTAACTTTTGTAGTTGAATACTGGTTGATTCTATTTCAGAAAACTCTTCATTGATATCGTCACTCGGCCACTTTTGGGCAACTTCAGCTGTGGTTCTAATCGCTGCTAGTGGTGTTCTAATCTCATGTGCTATATCACTACTGAAACGTCTTTCACGCTCAAAACTTGATTCAAGTCTAACCATTAATTCATTTAACCTGATAATAAGAGGTTTGATTTCTTCTGGGATGCTTGCTTGGCTGAACCTGTGTTGCAAATTATCGACATTGATGGTTGAGACAGAATGTGCTAGCTCAGCGATTGGTTTTAGCGTTCTTCTTAAAATCAAAACTAGCAAGCCAGTAAAGACAATGATAGAAAGTGCACCACCTATTATTAATCGTCTTTTTAGTTTTTTTAATTTACGTTTAATAATCTTTGAATCCAAGCCAAGCACTAAGAGCTTTTTACTTGCACTGCGGCGTTCGCTTAAAAATACGGTTTGTAAAAAGAGTTTTACGTTGTCTGTTTTGTATTCGAAAATAGCAGGGGTGATTTTTGTCGGATCAATCTTCAGTTCTTGTTTTTGAAAATTTTCAGATTGAAATACAAGATTCGTCTTTCCATCAAACATCTTGTAGTACAGTGGCTGGTTTAGTCGGTTAGCTGAAAACTCAGCTAATAGCTCCTCAATTTTTTCCAGCTGTGCATTATTGTCGCCAAAATTTCTTAAAACATGGGGTCTAAATAGACGCATTTTGACATGACCAGCGATACTTTTAACCTGTTCTTTAAGGTCGTTTTGCATCGCGTTTTTTTCTGCTTGGTATAAGCTAAATGCAGCTAAGCAATATAAGGCTAAAAAACTAGGTAAAAGCCAAATTAATAATTTATTTCGTATACTGTTCAAGCTTGATTGTCCTGAATAAAGTACCCCATGCCTCTTTTAGTTTGAATTAGTTGGCTTGAAGTTTTATCTATTTGTATTGCTTTACGTAAAGCGTAAACTGCAGATTCAACCACATTACTCATTGGATTAACATACTCATCATAAATTGATTCCTCTATTTCATGCCTGCTTACGACTTGTCCTTGTCTAAGCATGAGTAACTCAAGTAATGAAAAAGACTGTGGGGTTAAATTTAATACTTGGTTATTCCGTTTAACTATTTTGGCACTTCTATCTAGCTCTAAGTCAGCAATTCTAAGCAGTGGAGAGGCTTGTTGATATCTTCTTCTGGAGAGAGCTTCAACTCTCGCGAGCAGTTCTTCAATAGCAAAAGATTTAACTAAATAATCGTCTGCGCCTATTTTGAATCCTTCAATTTTATCTTCTATTTGGTCAAGTGCTGTTAAGAATAATACTGGTGTACTTTTACCCGCATCACGTATTTGCTTAAGAATTTGTTTTCCATCTAAATTAGGCAGCATGATATCTAAAATAATGACATCGTAATCGTATTCGAGTGCATGCCATAAGCCATCCTTACCGTCACCGGTATCATCAACCGCATATTTATTTGCTTTCAGCGCTCTGACGACTGCTTTTCTAATTTGTTCAGTATCTTCAACAATTAATACTCGCATCTAGTTACTCCAAAAAGTCATATTAATTATATTATAGCTAAAGATAAATGAGCATTTGATGAGGAATTAAATATTTCTATAAATGGTTATAAACTATATGAAAGTATGACATTAGTTATTTTTGTTAGGCGACAATTTCAATTTTGACTAGATACTTAATTGTAAACAATCTACAATAACTTTAACTTAGTAATAATATGTAGACGATAATGAAACCTAGAATAATTTTGTCCGTTTGTTCGTTAATTGGATTATTAATGTTGACGTTAAGTGCTTGCAATAAAGATAGGCATTTAAACATACCTAGTTTAATTGAACCGCAAAAACCTTTGCTTTTCGAAAAGCGAGTTACAGGTAGTCTAACTAAAAAAATTACAATAAATCTGAATAACGCTGGGAATTCTGCTCGTTTGAGTTTATACGCTGACGATAACTTACTGGTCGATAACTTCAACATCCCAGTAAAAGGCCTACAGACGGTAAACACGCTAGTCAATTTTGATCAATTTACCGAGCTAGCAAAATCACAGTTAATTGAATTTAAGTTAGTGTCTAAAGGTGCAAACTTAACCATTCATGATTTCATCATTGAAGATATCGAAAATTTAACTTTTCCTAATTATAAAGATATTAGCCAAGCTATTGGCATGGACAAAGTTAGCTCAATTAAATATGGCGGACCAACAGTAGCGGATTTTGATAATGATGGCGATTATGACTTTATTGTTAATAATCATAATGCCGAGTCAAGTAAATTGTACTGGAATAATGGTGACGGCTCAGTAAGTAAACATAACAAAAATTTAGCGCGCTGGTTTATGCATGATCTACATGGCACTGCAGCTGGAGATTATGACAATGATGGTGATTTAGATATAGTCGTTACTATGGGTGGCGGTAATGGTAAAAATCCTTCTAAGGCAAATTTTTATCATAATAATCAAGGTTCTTTAGTTTTAAGCACTGGTGATGTCAATATTGACCGAGGTGGTAGAGGCCGTGGTGCAAAATGGTCTGACATGGATTTAGATGGTGATTTAGATTTAATGCTAATAAATGAAGCCAGTTTAACTCATTCTAAACCTCAACATTATTTTTATAAAAATTTGGGCAATGGTGAGTTTGAATATACCTCAATCAAAGGTATGGAAGATCAAGAACCGTCTAGAGCTCTTATTACCGATTTAAATGGTGACCAAATTGATGATCTTATCCTATACAGCCCATTATCAGTTTGGCAAGGCAATGGGGATTTTACCTTTACAGAAATCACGTCAAAATTTCCAGAAGACATTACAAAACTCCATGATGTGATGGCAGTAACAGATATAGATATAGATAACGACGGTGATTTAGATTTATATCTAGCTCGAGGTAAGGCTTTTGAGCATGGTTTTGGTGAATCTCCTTCGGTTGATCATGATCCAATTGAAAAAACATTTTCGATCAAACCTCGTGGCTATAAGGGGGTAGATGAATTTTATTTTATTGCTTCAGGCGAGGTTAAATTCCATCAATATAACTATCTGACTCAGGGTGAATTTAGAGGTAAAGATTATCCAATATTTTTGGGTAGCCATAAAATAGCCAATGTACTTAAACCTGGCGAAGAGTTGGTTATTGAACCAGAAAAATCGATTGGTTGGCCAGATGATATTACACAGAATGGTGTTTATTTTGGCTATCTAGGGAATAAAAAATGGCGCTCTGCTTTAGTTCGAAACGGCAATATATTCTGGACATTTAGATTTAGCTTAACTGGTGTCGAGCAAGTGTCATTAGGTTTTGAACCTGAAAACAGAAATATCAGTGACATCCTGTTAGAAAATAAAGGTGAATTATTTAGCGATGTAAGTCGCCAATGGAATATCCCAACCGGCGTGAACTCATTAGGTGTGACAGTTGGAGATTTTAATAATGATAGTCATCAAGATTTATTTGTTTATCGTTGGGGGCTGATTGGCCAAAGAATATCAGATTATATGTTGTTAAACACAGGGAAAGGATATTTTGAAAACATCACTATGCATGGCGCTAATGATATAGGTGGACCAGGTAATGGCGATATGGGCCAAGCGTTCGACTTTGACTTGGACGGAGACTTAGAGCTTTTAAACGGCAGTGAAGATGGAGAATGGTATTTATACAGCAATGAAATTGAGCAGTCACAGAATCAAGCAAACTATGCCTTAGTGAAAGTTGGATATTCGCCTGAAGCTAATGTCGATGCTATTTCAGCTGAAGTCGTAGTTGAAACTGAAAACAACACATATAGAAAACGTGTTGGGTCTGCGGGTGCGATATTCTCACAAAGTCTACTTAATATTGTCCATTTTGGTCTAGGTAATGCTGAGAAAATTAAGTCTATTCATGTTAAATGGCGCAATGGCGAAAGCGTTGTTTTTCAGAATAAATCAGTCAATCAAATGTTTGATACTGATAAACAAGATCCAGATAGTATTAGCTTTGCAAAACCAAAATATGAAGTAAGACAAAATTCAGCAATTAATATCACACCTTTAATTAAACCAGCTAATGCTAATACTTTAGTTTCTTGGTCATCTAGTAATGACAAAGCGATTAGTGTGAATCATAAAGGCGAAATAACTGCGGTTGGTAAAGTTGGAGAAACTGCGGTTATTTCAGCTAAAAGTCAAGCAAATGGACTAGTCGCGTCAAGTTTGGTAAGTATTATTGACTGGCATCCACACGAGCTCAAGTCTATAAAATTCGACCTAGATACTAAACTCAATTTGATTGAAGGGCAGCAGGTTAAAGCTAAGGTTTTATTAGAGCCTAGATTTGCTGATAACGCAGAATACAATTTCACATCTAGTAATGATAAGGTCGCTAGTCTTGATCTAAATGGTAATATTGTCGCCAAAGCTGCTGGTTCAGCTAATATACAAGTCACAGCTGTCGGCAATAAAAATGTCAGTGATTCGATTGAAGTTGAGGTGAAGCCATTGATTAAACCTTTTATCGAAATTACAAATCATAATGAATTTTCAGATAAAATATTAGTCATTGGCGATAATATTAATGTGAAGGTTAAATACCATGCAGGCACTGGCAATAAAGTAATTTCTTCTGATGAAGGCGGGATTCGCTTTTGGTTAAGACACTTTAAATCTAAATGGTTTCCGGTTAAAGATATTGTATTAACTGATAAAGATGTTTTATATACAGAATCGGGTACAAGCGAAATGACAATTTCTCTTGCTGGTTTAACCCCAACATCTGAATTACCAGAAGGCCACTTTTATTTACTACAAGCTACCTTTGTATCAAGTAGTGGGGCAGAGTTAAACTCTAAAATTTACCCATTAGAGCTAGTTAATCCTTAAGTTTAAAAGTCGAATTTAAGTATGGGGTGAGTATTGACAGCTGATTTGTTAATTCAGCTGTCTATTAGCTATAAGCAACCCACACGGAAATATACTATCTTTAACGAACGATTTGTTAGCCTGTTATCCAGGCTTAGCTTATTTAACTGAAAGGCTTAATAGCTAATTTTTGACAAAGAGATATAGATCTTAATTTAAAATTTTATAATAAAATCAATAGCTTTTATTATTTCACTATGCTTTCATTAAGATGCTCGGTTGATAAAAACCAATACCCTAGTGCAGGTTTCAAAACAGGGTATTGGTTCTGGTTGTGTTTATAATCTCAGTTTAATCGTATTAGGTAATGTTAATCGAATTTTATTTCACATACCGACATTTTACCTTGAACTGTTGTCCACCAACCACCAGTCCATTTGCCGCCATTTTGGCTTGCTACTCTAGGACACTTTTGTTTTGCGTCATTTTGATTCCAGATCGGCCCTGCATTAATCGCTTTTTTATTACCCGAGCATTCTTTAATGCCTTTGCTCCAGTTGTTATGTTTGTTAATTGCTGCTTTAAAGCATTGAACTGTTTTAGCTGCATTTGGACTATTTTTACATAATTTGTGCAGGTTACTAGTCTGCCAATTTTTGCTTCCGCCTCTTGACCAAGCGACTTTACCTTGCACTAAACTTTTACAAACTTGTTCTTGTGAGCGGGCTGCCGCTTGACCTTGTGCATTGCCATTGGCATTTTTGATTCGACATAACTCGTTACTCGTTGCTTGATTGAAATAACCCCATGCGACTTTTGTTGTATGTAGATCAATTTGTAGGTTCATTTTACGACTCGAATCCATCAGATAAACAGACCATTCATCTCGATTTCTTTCTTGCCAATTAATCCTTGTTCCTACTTCGTTAACTTCTAGCCATTTTTTATGGCCGACTTTAGTGAAGGTACTTTTGTAGCTTGAGCCTTGGTAACAAACGGCTTTGTTAAGCGAGTATGCATCAATACCAAATTTACCTTTTGCTTGTACCGCGGTGCAAAGTAGAAAGCTTGATAGTATCAGTAAATATTTGAAGTGCTTCATTTTAATTCCTTAATGCTTTGTTAATTTAATTTCCAATGCTTTTTATTCTAGAGTAGGTTTACATTTATATTCTATTTATACAAGCCAATGAAGGTATTACTGGCGTTTTTATAACCTTTTTATATCTTTAGATTCTTAGATAAATAAGCAAAGCTAGCCACCGACAATACATGTGGTAATCAAATATAATTAGCTGTTTATTCATATATTTGTTAACGCTAAGCCTAATTAGGGGGGGATTATGACAATATAATCGTTAAAACATGAATGAAAGTTATCTGACCCTAACTCGCTAGAGTCAGATAATTAGATGATGGAAGCTGTGTTATCACATTTTAAAAAGATTTAACGCATTTAGTTGTTTGAGCTACTAATTACTCAGCTTTTCGGCTCTCCAATTTTGCTTTAATCGTTTGTTTAATTTCGCTTTTACTTACTAAACCATCTTGGTCAGTATCAAAACGCTCGATGAATTTTTCATCGACTTCTGAACTGTCAAGCATGCCATCTTTGTTAACGTCTTTACTATCAAATTTTGCGTGTTTGCCTGCAAATTTACCATGCTTACCACCTTTACAATGCTTTGTAGCAAATCTGTGTTTACCTGGTTTGTTTGTTTCACCATTTTCAGCACGTTCTGCTTTTTTCTCTTCTTTTATTAATTTGAAGTCTTCTTTATCGATTTGACCATCTTGGTTTTTGTCTAATTTATCTAATGAAGTGCCTGCATTTTGGATTTCGCTCGAATCAATTACGCCGTCTTGATTAGTATCAAATAAATGATGAAGTGGGTTTTTGTGTTGTCGTTTTTTAGGTTCGATGTCATTAGCTGCATTTGCAAATGTGTTAGCGCCCATGGCTAGTAAAGAAACTAAGATAGCTGAGTGTAATGTTTTCATTTGAGTCACCTTTAAACTTAATTGACATATTTTGTTTTGGTTAAGTTATGGTTTGTTATCCATTTTCTCTTAACCTTGAAGCTATATTAGCTATGTCAATATGAGCGTAAGATGAGTAATTAAAAATAATTTAAGCTATCCAGGCGTAAGTCTAACTTGATACATATATCTACAAACAGGGTTACAGATTAAACTCTTATTTTTAAGTTAACACTAAATTAAATTATCTATTGTTAACATTTTTTTAGTTTGTGGACTTCAAATTTAGAACAAACTATTGTATTGTTGTTAACAATTAACTTTAGGTGGTACTTATGTTTAACAACAAAAAATTTGAATATACAATCTTAGCTTCTTGTTTGGCAGTATTATTGGGTTGCGGTAGCGGAGCAAGCGTTAACACGGATACAGAATTACCGACAAATAATGACGAAATCACAAAGCCGGTTGAGAATGAAGATCCCAATGATGATTCGAGCGGAGATGATGGCAGCCAAACGCCTATTGACACCCCTGATGATAGTGAACAGAATGACGAAAACCAAATTCAGGTAATTAATGTTGATACTGCAGATTCTACATTGCCTAGTTTTGTTTCTTTTAATGACACAACACCAGATGACATGATTTGGGAGAAGGTTGATTCATTATCAGATGAGTTTAATGAATGGGATTCTACTAAATGGATTAAAACCAATTGGAATTATGGTGACACTCCAGTCAATATGCTGAATAAAAATTCGGGTGTGTCAGAAGGTCATTTGTGGATCAAAGCAACGTTAAACGATGACGGTACTGAACAATGGTTTGAGACTTCACGTGTACGTTCAATTGGTAAAATAAAATTTCCTATGTATACCGAGAGTAGAATTAAAACAGCTCATATATCAGCTTATAATACTTTTTGGCTAAACAACGGTGATATTAATAACCGTGATGAGATTGATATTATTGAGAATAACTCTAACCCATCTACAGACTATTCTAACCCAAATTACCCTTGGCAAATGAGTTCTCAATATTTTGTGGTTAAAGATGGTGTAACAGAGAGAGCAAAAGGTAATTTCGATAACCGAAATTTATCCGAAGGGAATACATTAAAAGGCGTTAAATGGAACGAAGCTTACCATGTTGTCGGTGCTTGGTGGAAAGATGAGCATAATGTACAGTTTTATCTGAATGGTGAACCAGCTGGAAGCATTAAAACTACACAACCATTTACTTTAGAACAGCATTTAATTTGGGACTTATGGACTCAAGATTCTTCATGGGTAGGTGGTTTACCCAATAAGTCAGATTTACTAGATGATTCAATTAATACGATGCGAATTGACTGGGTTAGAACTTGGCGTTTAAAATCGATTTAAGATACTAGTCCTAGCTAGCCTTATTCTGGGGTTAGCTAACTCAACTTATTATCTATATGTTTGTTGCAAGTTACGTATAGGTATGAAGATAATAATGGCCCTAAATCACATCATAATTTTCATTTCGTAGTTGTAACTTATCATCCAGCTTGTTTTACCTAATGTTGTATTACTCTGAATCTTTTTTAAAATTATATTCTTAAGCGGTATTTTCTAGTACTGCTCTATAAATTTCATGTGGCAGCCTGTTTGATAGATTACACTGTTTTATTAGAGATCCAATCTAAATTGTTTTATAAGAGGTGTATTTTTGTAGGAGATTAAAGAGATTAATTGGTCGGATTGAGAGGATTCGAACCTCCGACCCCTGACACCCCATGACAGTGCGCTACCAGGCTGCGCTACAATCCGACCGCGCTTGCAATATTAATCAATTGAAAATCGATTGCAAGCGCTAAATCGGTTGTTGTTCTAGATATCTAATCGTTTGATTACTTATCCAACAAAAAATGTTTTAAATGATTGATTGCACGTACTAAAATGGGGTTTTTAGGCGGCTCAACAACTTCATTAGAGTTAAGGTTTATACTGGTCATTTGTGCATTACCCTGAATCGTTGTAGTTGATTGATTATGCCATACATAAATCGCATCTTGATTCGCTGTCACAAACCAGCTTTGGTTGTTCGGAACAGAATATAAATTATGACCAAATTTACCATAAGCACTTTGGAAAGAGCAGGTTAGCCAGCCTTCTAAAATACTTGGGAGGATATCAAAGTTAGTGGTAATTTTAGGTAAGCTGATTAACTCACCATGCATCATCAATCGACCATAACCTTGTTTTTCCTTTGCTAAAACGATAGTAATAGCATGTTCAAGCTTAGGCTTAAGGTATTCTAAAGCTGAATGATAATCCTCAAATTGCGCTATGTTGAAAATAAGCTGATTTGAACTAACTCTTTGAATTGATTGCGTCAAAGGTAATTCTATATCTGTCTGATTATGAATGTTGAGGCCGATATGAGCAGTTAGCAGGGCATTATCTAAAACACTTTGAGATTTCTCAATTTGCTGCTGATAAATAGAAGGTAAACCAGACATAATTTCGAACAGAGATTCTTTTACATCAAGTGGAGACCAGTGCTTACTGACTTCTATTGAATGATTAAAGCGTTTGGTTTCAAGTTCAAGACTTGAAATTTGATTAAGTGGCAAACTAATGACATTAATGGATAAGTTACGATTAGCAGGCAGACAACTAAATTGGTATTGAGTTGATTGCATTTGGTAATTAGATAAATCAAAACTAAATACTTTCTTTTGGTTGTATGCTTCTAAATCGACTAATCCAGAATCACTTAAAATGGTTTTTGCCGTCATAGGATATGAAAAAGGTAACAACTTATCTTGCTTTACGATTGGTTTGTATAAGCTTAAATCCGCCCAAATATGTGCAAGATGCCCAAGCACAAAACAGCTAATGGCAATTGGAATAATTCTAGACTTTATAAACCAGCGTCTGTATTTTTCTAGGTTACGCCAAAGTGCGTTCGCTAAGATCAACTGAAGAAACAAAATAGCTAAGAAAACGACAAATAGCGCCGCTTTAAATCCAGTTGGTAAACTTGCAGTTAAAACTTGGAAGTCAGTTTGTATGTAATCTAATGAGAGTAAATTTATATGGTAACCGTTAGCCGAAAAAACTAACGCATCTATAAATAAAATGGTTAAGCCAAGTGCGCTGATAAAAGCGGCCCATGGGCGTGCTATATTAGGTTTATTGGTTAACGTAATGGGAAAAACTAGAATTAAATAACCAATAAAAAATAAAAATGGAATATGTCCAGCGGTATAAATCAGCATATAAATCAAGCCTAAAAAAGTATCAGGCAGGGGTTGTGAAAACCAATATACAACTGCGATTAATAAACCGACTAAAGCATTGGTTAAACTAAACCAATGCCCCCATGAATACAGTTTGGATTTTGTTTGATTTACGCTATTGAGTAGCATGATATCCTAATCTTTTAATGAGTCCGTTAAAGCTCGACCAAATTGCTCTGCAACTTTTACTTGTTGAGCTGGTGTTATTGTTTGTTGAATTAACTCAGAAACAGTCATACCTAACGCCATTAAGGCTAAATCTGTTTTAACTTCTTGAGCGCTAAGCGCAACTTTTATCGCAGATACAACAGTATCTATATCTTGTATTTGGTATTTACTATTTTGAGCCATATATCCAGTTTCTAAAGTTTGACTATGTAAAAATTGGTATGAAGTTTACATATATATTAAATTTTTCAGGATTATATCATTGTTAATTGAAAAAGGCGTAATTCAATCAAATTTTAGATTTAAGATTAGGCTCATACAATTGTGAGTTATTGAGGTATAATCCGAATTCATCCTTATTAAAATTTATTTTTGTATCTAAGAGTCTATCTAAATATGTCTGTTTCAACTGCTACTTTATATTTTAACCGTTATCAAATTAAAGATGATGAAGTTGTTTTACAACTAGATAATTGCTGTGCGGTCGGCGGAGATAATGCCATTTTCTTAGCGGAAAGCTTACATCAGTCCTTTACTAAAAAAGGTCAAAAGCAATATTGTGCTTTCGCCGATGATTCAAAAGTGGCGAGTGCAATTAAAGAATCGGGTGAAGTTGGCCAGCTAGCAGAGTTAATTTCAAACGAAATTAAGCAGTTTATTACTCTAGAAACCATGCCAGCTGAAACTATATTAGTGGTTGCTCATTATCGTTATTTAGCGACTGAGTATTTGTTATGTGGCATGTTAGGCGTTAAAGAATCAGTTCAATTAAGTGAGTCGGTTATTCCGACGCGAGCACATCACCTTGATATTACGAACATTCAACTTGCTGTCGAAATTGACCTAACTGAAATCGGTCTTAATCCAGATTCAGATAGAAGTATTGCTTATATCAAAGGCAGAGTAGGGCGAAAAGTCGGTGACTTTATGTCAGAGGCTTTACAAATTGAAGAAAAATTTGATGCTAAAGCTGCGACACAAAAACTGGTTGAAAACGTTGAGAGCTTTATTGAAAGCCATAATGATAACCCTGACAATGTTAAGATTATGCGTGATGTCTCATTAGAAGTTATGAAATCAGCGGCGGATAGCGGCGAATTTATGCAAATAAAGGCGTTATCTGATGAGTTAGAAGAAAAAGCAGGCATAGCTGGTTTCTATGAACATGCTGCCAAAGAAGAAGATTTTAGTGAAGAGTGTCCAATCTATATTTCAGCTTCAAAACCGCTTCAAAAATTCTTTGGACAGGGTGGTGGTATGAGCCTGTCATTTGATCGCGAACTATTAGGTGAGCATATAGAGTTTAATCCAGAAACTCAGCAGCTTATTTTTAACAAGATTCCACCAAATTTATTGAATTCACTCAACAAAGCATTAAAGCCTTAAAGAATAGGAGTGGTAATTTAATTACCAAAACAATATGCAAGAAGCGATTATCATTACCACGAATGCTGAACTTAGTGAACTATCAGCTAACATAGCGAGCAAAGTAGAACTGCTCGCAATTGACACTGAATTTGTTCGCGAACGTAGTTATTACCCTGCGTTAGGCTTAATCCAAATTTTTGATGGCGAGTCAGTCTATTTGATTGATCCGCTAAATATTACCGAGTGGCAAAGTTTTGTTGATGTGTTAGAAAACGACAAAATTATAAAAATAATACATTCTTGCAGTGAAGACATTGAAGTATTCAAAACTGCATTAAAAACTAGGCCCAAAGCAATGTACGACACACAAGTAGCAGAGTCTTTTTGTGGTGGTCAAAATGCAGCAGGCCTAGCCGTACTAGTTGAAAAATATACAGGGGTTAAATTAGAAAAAGGCCAAGCTAGAACCAATTGGCTAAAAAGACCATTGACCAGTGAACAGCTTACCTATGCGGCTTCAGATGTTTTGTATCTAATCAAGGTATACAAAGCACAAATGCAAGTCTTGGCTGATACTCAATTTATGGATTATGCCAAGCAAGATGTTGAGCAAATTATTGATAAAAAATTCCAAGTTATCAACTTAGATACTGCTTGGCGTGATATTAAGAGTGCTTGGCAATTAACACCTCGTGGTTTAGCTGTATTAAAAGAATTGGTTAAATGGCGTTTAGAAGTTGCGATCAAAAAAGACCTAGCGGTTAACTTTGTGGTTAAAGAGCGTACTTTAGTTTTACTGGCAGAAAGAAGGCCAAGTAGTTTGTCAAGCTTAAGCAATGTGCCTGATATTCACCCGATGGAAGTGAAAAGACATGGCCGAGCTATGTTGGAATGCATTCAGCGTGGCAAGCAAGTCGAAGAAGAAGCTTGTCCTGCCAGTATCAAGCGAGTTGCAGAAGTCAGCGGTTATAAAAAATATTATTCAAGTTTAAAGAAGCAAGTTACGGTTGGTGCTGACAGAGCAGGCGTTTCAATTGAACTATTCGCTTCTAAACGCATGATCAATCAAGTACTCGCATATCATTGGCAAGTTGCACCTTGGAGCCGTGAAACCTTACCCGAATTATATTCTGGTTGGCGTGGTGAGTTTGCTAAAGAGTTATTATTAAAGCGTTTATCTGAATTAGATGAATAATTTTTGTTTCTTTGTTGAAGTTTTGTCATTTAATTAGAAAACTTTAGGGCTGTTGATCTTTCTGATCAGCAGCACGCTAATGCGAATCCAATTACTAACACTCCTCTATCTTTGGTTCGCATTTTTTATACCTTGTAGGCTTTCTGGAGGCTGCATGGTTATAAGAAAATCGGTTATATAATTGCGCATAAATAAATTATTATTTTTAATTTGTTATTTAAACTTTATCAAATAAGTTTCATGTTAAAACGAGTTTATGTAGATACGGATGATCTAAGTGTAAAAATAATATAAACAAAAATATCGTGAATGAGTAGGGCAAAAAGAATCACTAGGCGATACAAATTAGCTCGCCTATATTTTAGTCTCAACAGAATTATGAGTTCTTAGATAATAGAGTGATTACCTTTGCCAATGGCTAATGCGTAAGCGCCATATAAGCCTGAAATATCACCTAACCCCGGTTCTACTATTATTGCATCTAACGGTGAACTTAGTGGCAAGTAATTCGCTAGTTTATTTTCTGTTTCTTTAATAATTAAATTAAACAAATGAGTTTTTTGCATTACGCCTCCCCCTAAAATAATTTTTTCAGGACCAAGCGTGACTATTAAGTTATGACAGACACTCGCAATATACTCAGCTTCTTGCTGCCAAGCAATATGCGTATCTTCTAGTTTGTCAGCGGACATGTTCCAGGTTTTTGCCATTGATGTACCTGATGCCAGCCCCTCAGCACAGGATCCATGATAAGGGCAATGACCAACTTTATCAGAAGGAATTAGCATATGTCCAATTTCTGGGTGGTGTATGCCATTTAATATTTGCCCGTTAACTAAAACGCCTCCACCAAAACCTGTTCCTATTGTGATATAAACAGCCACATTACATTTTGCTGCCGCTCCCCAAATTGATTCAGCTAAAATGGCACCATTTACATCTGTATCAAAATGGATAGGCAGATTAAGTTTTTCATGTAAATGTCGGCTGAGTGGAAAGTGTTCCCAATGAGGTTTTGGTGTCGTTGTAATATTGCCATAATTTTTTGAATTTAAGTTTAAATCCATAGGACCAAAACTGGCTAACCCTATAGACTCTATTGTAAAATTAGCTTGTTTTTGATGAAAGAAATCGACAACTTGTTTAAGGGTGTGTTCAGGTGCGGTAGTTGAAACTCTAATTTTATCTATTATTTCTTTATTCTGGTTCATTAAGGCGCAGTTAAATTTAGTACCACCCGCTTCAATTGCTGCATAGTATTTCATGATTAGTATCCCCCTAGTATGTTTTAAGTTGATTCAAAGGCTATTGAACTTTACTGATAATCAGCTTGATTCTGCAATTTGAGCTGTTGGCTTGCTGGTCGTTTTAGCCAGTTGTACCACATGGCTATTGAGAGTAAGCCAGCAAAGACACTCGCCATATAAAAACCATATTTGGCATGGCCACCCATTAGGTCGCTAAAAACACCCATTAACAATGGGCCAAATGATGCAGCAGCAGCGGTGAAAAATAAGATAACACCGGCAATTGCACCATGCTGTTTTTTATCGAAACAACTGATCCCTTTCGAATTAAGGGTAGGATAAATCATAGACATAAATAGCCCAGATAAAGGAAGTAAAATAACGGCTACATCTAAACCTAACGTCATACTGGCTAAGTAACAGGCGAAAATAGCGCTAGATAAAATCAACATAGCTAATTCCCATGCAATTAGATTGAGTAGCCAAACTGCTAAAAAGCGTCCTAATGCTCTTAGCACAAAGAATATGGTGAGTGACCAAGTCGCTAGAAAAGTAAATGAACCATCATAGTTTGCAAGTAAAGTAGGCATCCAAACATAAATAGCTGCTTCAGCTGCTACATATAAAGCAATAACAGATGAGAAACCTAAAGCAAAAGGATTTTTTAACATAGAGAAAGTTTGCTTTAAATTGACAGGTTCGGATGGTTTTTTGTAAGTGCTCGGGTACTGAACTAACGCAGCTGTTATGCATAAAACAATACAGATAACGCCTGCTGTAATGTATAAATATTTCCAGCTAAAACCAGAAGTTAAAAAATACGTGACGATAAATGGTCCAATGATGGCACCGATGCCAAAAAAGCCTTCAACTAAATTCATAGTTTTAGTGTGACTCGTTGTAGACTCAGAAATATCACCTACTAATGCTAAAGCTCCAGTCTTGAATATGCCGATCGCTAAGCCAGAAAGTATCAACAAAAACAAGAAGAAACTAAAACTATTACCTAAAGCGAATAAACAACAAGCAGTGGCAAAAATACATAAACCTATGATAATAGTCTTCTTTCTGCCTAGGCGATCAGCTAAAAAGCCAAGTAAGATACCACTTACGGCTATCGCAGCCATGGGACCATAATGAAAGGCACCAGCCGCTGTCATAGACAAGTCAAATTCCTTGATTATTTCTGGGATAATTACGCCTACTGCATCTGTTGTCATGGCAAACATCATAAACATTAAATAGGTAAGCCAGCGTATAGTCGATAAATTGGCATTATTAGGATTCATATTATTTCACTTATAAATTTAATGAAATGTCGCCACGACCTAGGTCGTGGCACTTATTTGAGCGTTAACAAGACTTAGAAAGTATATCTAAGTGATACAGAAGAGGTACGTCCATTTATGGTTCTTGCTCTAATTATATCACTTGCATTAGCACTGCCTTCTTCAGCTTCTGTTATCCCAACAGCATCAAATAGATTATTTACATTTAATGAAACTGAGAAATCATCTGTAATTAAATATTGTGCAAAGGCATTAACTTGGGTGTAACCATCAAACTTCAGGTCATTATTATCCTGTGCGTACGCATCAGTTGTTCCTTGTAAATTTATGCCGAATGTTGCGCTATCTAAAATATAAGACGTTGTTAACGAGTAAATTAAATCAGCTTGTCTTCTTGGTGTATTTCCTACCACATCTGGATTGATCTGGTCGCGAGTAATTTCAGCATCAGTCCAAGTAAGACCGCCTTTAACGCTTAGTTCACCAATATTATAAGCTGCCTCTAGCTCTATACCTTTAGCTTCATAAACTCGATCAAAGAATTTTTGTGTTGTAGCTTCAAAGTTTTGCTCTTCAGTTTCCGCCATAAAGCCTGTTATAAAGACACCTATACCTTTACCTTTGAACTTGTAGCCAAGTTCTATTTGATCTACTAGGTCGATCGAATCTTCTGAATTTACACTACCGTCTGGATTTATTTTGCCAAAAGCTAATCTATCAGCATTTGCCCGACCACCTCGGCTCACACGAGCAAAAAGGGAGTTGTTTTTATTCAAACTATAGTTTGAACCTACAGAATAAGAAGTATAAGCCCATTCATAATTTGCAATTTGTGGATTGGCATTGTCAATAGAAGAAACACTTTGCTCTGGGATAGATAAGTTACCATCACCATTCATATCTATGGTTTGTTGCACTGCACCAGCATATGTACCATTTGCTTCACCTTCGTCTCGTCTGATACTTGCGTCAATAGTAAAGTCGCCTATCTCTGTCGAAAGTGCTAAATAAGGTGCGCGTATACTGTAACTTAAATCATAATTTCGTTGACAGCAATTTCCCCAAGCTGGTACGCCATAAGCGTATAGTCCATTATCAGAAAGTAGATTCCCATTACTGTCTTCTACGTCTAATAATGCGGCATTATCCCCTTTAACTTCCATTAAGTAAGAATTCCATAACCAAGACATGCTAATTTCTTGGCGAGCAACATAATAACCAGCAGTTAAAGAAAGCTCATCAAAAGTTCTAGTTAATTTTAAGTCATTAACGATAGAGCCAAAATCATTAATATCCACATCAAAGGTATGAATTCGCATTGCTAACCCATTACCGTTAGCGTTATCACTGAAGCTTTGACCTGCTTGTGGGCCGTTTGCATAAACAAGAGAAGATCCATCTACAAATGAAGCTGCCATTGTGTCTGCATCTGTAACTTCAGCAGGGAATAAAGAAACAAATGAACCTGAAATGTTAGAAATTCTAAAACGATTTTCAAATTTCCAGTCATCATTAAGGTCTAAAGACACTTCAGCCCCAATTGCATTAACAACTGGATTCATGCCATCACGTAAATCTGAACGACTAATATTATTATCACCATCTAAACGTGTCATAGATAATAGATAGGCGGAGTGTGGCGTATCTGTTTGAGCATTAAACCCTGGAATAGAGTCACCATTTGCATACATAGGCATAGGTAAATAACTGGTGCTTTTATCGTTTAAGTGCTTGAAGTAAACTCTGATGTAACCATTATCTAGCTCTCTAGTTATGTTTGCTTTGATTTGGCCACCTGATAAGCCGCTGTATCCTGTATCACGAGCCCCTTCACCTTCGCGGACAAAGCCACCAATGTGAAATCTAACGTCGTCGGATAGATACCCACCAAACTCGAAATCTGAACGAATACTATCGTAGTCAACTCCCATAGTTACGCCAACACTGCCAGCTTCGCTTTCACCTGTTTTACTTAAAAAGTTGATAATACCGCCAGGTGCATTACTGGTCGTAGTTGAAGCAGAACCACCTCTAATTGCTTGAATGCTTTCTATTGTGCTATCGGCTCGTAAAAAAATGTCTGCATTACCAAAAGCAACATCGCCAAATTGTATAATGGGTAAGCCATCTTCTTGTAATTGTAAAAATTTAGCGCCGCCAGCTGCAACAGGCAAGCCGCGGACCGCAATATTTGCATTTCCGTCTCCGCCTGTTGATTCCGATCTTATACCTGGGATCGAACGTAATATCTCAGCAGCAGTTCTAGGTGAGGCTACTTCAACATCTGTAGTTTCAATTGTACTAACAGAAACACTAGATTTCATTTTAGTGGCAGGGCGTGCAGTACCAGTAATGATAATTTTCTCAAAGTCTAAAGCATCTGCTTCATCTTGCTCTTGTTCAACATTCTGAGCTAAAGCTTGATTACTAATTAAAGCTGAAGTGATGAACATACTTAGAGTTGTTAACTTAAAAGAATTAATCATGTTGTTGTCTCCTAGTAGCGAAGCTACATTTAAATTTATTATAGTTAAAGCTAATTAACTAGCTATTAACTTAAACGATTAAGTTTATTTTAGTGTAAAATATTTGTTATATGCAAGTAATAATTTAAATTTTTAAAAATAATTTTTAAGTGACTGTTATTTCGTAGGAAATATATTTAAATTGTTTTTCTTAAATAAACTTAAAGCTTAAGATTTACATCTAGAGCTGAATTTTTACCTAAATGTGATCTGGTTATTTTAGCTATCTAGGGGAACGGGGCTTTTTTAAAATTCAGTACAAATTGAAGAAAATGGTTATTTAACATCTTAACTGTTACAAGATGTTTTTTGATTATCTATGAGGGAATGTAATTTTATGATTAGGGGTAAAAATTAGCCGAGCATTTGTGAGCTATTACATATGTATGCTAGCCAATGTTATAGGCAAATGCTTTAGATATTAGATTACAACAATTTAGTATGGTGTAATCTAATCTCTGATTTATGTGCTGCTATTAAAACTAAGCTGATTAGAGATTGCTGTTATGAATTAAGTAATTCGTCAATGTTAAAAATTTGCTGCTTACTTTCTTCTTTGAGCTCAATTAAACATTCTAGCTGTTTTGTATCTAGGGTTAACCTAGCTAGACGGTCTCCTAATGTCCAAGACATAATAAGTACACCATCAACTAATGTATGACTAAATTCACCATTAAACACGGAGCTATTTCGTAATTTAATCAATTTAATTAAGCCTGTCACAACGGGAAGTTTAAGTTGTTCTTTGACTGTTTCTGGGGTTAAGTAGCTGCGGTTAATATCGCGTCCTACTTTAGTTTTATTTAGTAATTGCATATCATTTTTAACAGCAAGCAGCCCTGTATAATAAACTTGTGGTACGCCAGGACTAAAGAATTGAATAGCTCTTGATATAAGATAAAGTTTGTCTTGAGCACCTAAAGCATCATAATAGGTACAATTTACCTGATATAAATCTAAGTTACTTGCAGCTGCGCCTGTGGCTTGCCGACTCTGCCCTTGGCTTCGAATGTGAATTTCTTCAACTAAATTGTTGATTTCTGTATCGTTTAACAACCCAGGTTTGCCTCCATGCTTGCCTACATCAATAATGCCAATGCCATCATGAGTATCTAAAACTGTGATACAGTTTCTAGGTGAAATATCTAGCCAATTCGCTAAAGGAGCCGCATCTTTGTTAAATAGTGCATGTAAAATGAGAGGTGGTAATGCAAAGTCATAGACTAAATCACATCTTTTGGCTATTTCACATTGGGTCTGATAATGAGAATGAATTTCAACTAAGCATTGCATACCTAAAGCCTTTGCTCTTTGAGATAAATCATTTATAAAACTAAAGGTTTGCTCTAGCATGAAACAATTTGTGCCCGCTTTTTTTATTGCATAGCCAGCAGCATCTAGCCTAATCAATGAGATATTATTCTTAGAAAATTTAGTCAATATCGCGTTTAAGTATTTCTCAGCTTGTTCCGAACTGATATCTATATCTATCTGGTTTGATGTAAATGTTGTCCAAAACTCTTTGGTTTCTCCCGTCTTTAGCTCAATGGGTGTAAAACAAGGAGTAGGGCGCGGACGATATATTTTTTCAATATCCATTGGATCTGGGTTAGCCCCAAAAACCTTCTCTTTAGTTAAAAATAAATCATAATGTTTAGATTCAGAACCATGACTTAAGACATCTTTAAATTCATCAGATTGTGCAGAGATATGGTTCACTATCATATCGGCCATCACTTTATAATCTTGTCCTAATGACTTTATATCAAGCCAATCGCCTAGGCGAGCGTCAATTTGTGTATGGTTAATCGGATCAAAACCGGCATCTTCACCATCTATTGGGAAATAAAAAGGTAGTAGGTGTACGCCACCAAATACATTTTTTAGTTCCTTATTTAGCATGCAATGAAGCTCTTTAATGCCTCCATTGGTTAATCTATCAACATAAGTAATTAATTGAACTTGGTTATTTGAAATCATAAATATAAACTCACCATCTTAATCGTTTAAGTTAATTTAATTTAGAAATCCTGTAATTGCAAGGTTAAAATTTAATTAATTACTTTCTTGATTGTAAGTTATTGTTTTTTAACTTTAAAAATATAAATGGATTATTTTTTGATTTATGGATTTATCTAAAACGTTAAATTAATTGGCTGAATTTAATTTATCATTAGTACTCGTTTATATCTGAGCATTAAATTTAATATTCATTCTCTACTGTAGCTCTTTTGATTAACTCAGTAGGTAAAATGGTTTTCTTATTTAACTCCCCTTTAATTAACTTATGAGCAGATTGCCGACCTTTTTCAATACTTTTTTGGCAAACAGTCGTTAATGCTGGAGTGGTCCTACTTGCTTCTGGAATATCATCAAAGCCAACAACTTTAAGCATTTTGGGCACTTCGATATTCTTATCGCGAGCAACGGATAAAACTGCACCTGCTATTACATCGCTCATACATAATATGCAGTTAGGCATTGGGTTTATAGATAGCGCTTCTTTAGCTGCTTTTAGCGCAAATTCATGTGTATTATGAGGAATATGCCATATATATTCAGAGGCTATTTTTTGTTTTTGTTGCGAAATTGCCTCTAAATATCCAGTTAAGCGTCTTCTTGATACAGATTCACCTTCTGAAAATAATTCGTCATCAGTGATACGACATACTCTATCACTGTGGATTAGTCGCAAGCCAAGAATAGCAATATTAGGATCTTTACAATGACTGAGTGCATAGTCAGCTACAGATTTAGCCGCAGCCTTATTGTCAATATTAATAGATGCATGATTTTTTAGGTCGAAATCGACTGTGACTATTGGCTTTTGAGTACCTAACACTCGGTTAAATAGAGGATTATTTTCTTGGCTACCATATATAATAAAACCGTCAGGTAAGGCTTCGATTCCATTATTTGTTTGTGCGGAATCAGCACCAGAGAGCATAAGTAATTGTTTATGATTCTGTTCTAATACTTCAGAAATACCCGTTAGAAATTGGTTAGCGACTGGGTCTGTAAAATAATATGCTAGAGGGTCACTTAGTAAAACCCCAATGACGCCAGACTCGCCTTTTCTTAATGAGCGGGCAGTTAGGTTAGGGCCGTGATAACCTATTTCATTGCATTGTTTTAAAATTTTCTCACGAAGTTTTTCCGAAAGCTGATCGGGGCGGTTAAAAGCGTTAGAAATCGTTGCAGTAGATACGCCCAATATCTTTGATACACTTTTTAATGTTAAAGGTTTATTCGGGCTTGTATTCGGCATTTGGCATTCCTGTGATATATTTATGTCTTCATAATATTGTTAAACGATTAAGTTTTCCACTGCTATTTTAAATATACCCGGTATCTAGAATGGATTATTCTTTATCGTAAATTTGAATAGTACATTGTGAAACCTTACCCGAATTATATTCTGGTTGGCGTGGTGAGTTTGCTAAAGAGTTCTTATTAAAGCGTTTATCTGAATTAGATGAATAATTTTTGTTTCTTTGTTGAAGTTTTGTAAATATAATTAAATAAGTTCAAATGATAAATATTTTATTTTAGATTTATCTCATATTTGAACTGAAGTTAATTATTTTAAACATTACAAGGAAATAAAAATGACTACAGCAGTAGAAAATGCTTTTGAAGCGCCTAAGGCAGAACTTTCAGATTCTGGTGAATCGTCAATATTAAATTTAAAAAGATTTAGTGCTTGGGGGGTATTAGGCCTAGGTATTATTACATTTGGTTTATATTTTGTGTATTGGTTTTATAGCAGAATGCCAATCATTAATGAATATGCGAAAGAAAATAAAGCCAATACGACCTATTTGCACGCTTATTTAATTAGTTATGCAATTTCACTTTTGATTTCTATTGGTGCCGGTTTTATTGAGCCTTCTTCAACGGTTGATATTGTATCTGGTTTAATTTCGATTGCTAATCTTGTGTTGTATATTTTATTAGCATTTTCTATTCGTAAAGCGCTTAGCGAAATTATCAATGAAGATGCTGGCGATAATCAAACTAAGTTAGGTGGTGTGCTTACTTTCTTCTTTAGTGCGATTTATTTCCAATACAAAATTAACGAAAAAATTGATTCTGTATCGGTTGAATCAGAAAAATCAGCAAGCTAATTCTGATTTTACAACATACCTGAGTGTTTAACATTCAGGTATGTGTTAACCACATGTGGTAATAAAAATTCCGCTTGAGTATCCACCACTATAACCCCTTCTTTTGCTAATCTAGCAAGGTTAAATTGATACAAGTTATTTAGCTCTATTGCCGCACAATATTGATTGGCTGAGCTCTCAGTGTCTATTTCGGCATTGATAATTTGATGAATACTGACATTTTGAATATTAATTAATGCGACTAAATGATGTTGTTGTAGTCTTTTAATTGCAGGTAATATTTCACTAATATCGTGATCGTTTAGACTCGTCACTAATAAAACTAAAGAGCGCTTGCTCCGCTTGAGTAATAAGTTATTGACTGCCTGCATGTAATCTGTCGCACTTTCATCTGGATGTAAATCATAAAAATGATTCATAACACGAGAAACATTTTGCGCACCTTTAACCGCAGGTAACCACCTTTCTGTTAAGTTGAAACTTTGCATGCTAAACCAATCTCCCTGTTTTAACACAGTGTGGCTGAGCATTAGAAGTGCGTTCAATGCGGCATCAAAGTGAGTTCCTATTTCTGTTTCTAAATTCATTTTACTACCAGCATCTAGCATGACTATGATGTGCTGATTTTGTTCTTCTTGATATTCTTTTGAGATAAGTTTTTGTCTTTTACTTGTGGCTTGCCAGTCGATCTGGCGTATAGTGTCGCCTTGGCGAAATTCTCTCAACTGATGAAACTCAATTCCGTCGCCACGTTTCTTTAATTTTTTTAAACCTGTGGTCGTTAAATTGTTTATGCCTTTTAAGCTTTCACTTTGATTAATTCGATTAAAATTAGGATAAACCTTAACATCGACTTGATCACTATCTTGCCATTGTGTTTGCCATAATTTGAACTTACTTGTAATAGATAACTCTAGTGGTCCAAGTGAAAAAGCGCCGCGTTTAAGCGGTTTTAATCTATAGTTTAGCTGTATGCTTTGATTTTCTGCTACTTGGTAGTTATCACTAAAACCTGTTATTTCAAACTCTTTAGGTACACAATCACTTGGTTTAAACCTAATTGAATCATTCGAGTTATTTTCTACTTTAAGGCTGAGCTGATGTGAATGGCTATAACTTAAATTATTCGGCAGTTGTCGGCTGACCGTTAACCGGCATTGCTTTACGCTAGTGAATAAATCATACAAGGCAACTACAGCGAAGCAGATGCTGGCACTGACAAATAACTCAAGTATTGGATTGGTTTGATCCAATACGAGTGTAAAGAATAATAGAATTAAGGTAAATCCACTTAACAATTTAACTAGTTGTATAGATGGTTTAAAAGAAACTCTTTTCATTATGTTCTAGGCGCTTCTATGCTCTCAAGGATTGCTGTGATGACCTGATTTTGGTCAGCACCTTCTAATTCAAGTTCGGCAGATAAAACTAGACGATGACGTAAAATATTGGCTGCAACTATCTTAATATCGTCAGGCATAACAAAATCGCGATTATGCATAATTGCGTTAACTTTTGCCGCTTTTATTATGTTTATGCTGGCTCTAACACCAGCACCGTGAAGTACGCCGTGCCATTGTCTGCTTGCTCTAACTATTTCGACTGCGTATTCAAAAATTTTCTCATCTACTGTAATGGTTGCAGCCAGTTTTTTTATTTCTTCTATGGTTTTTTGCGAAATAATGCTTTGTAAATCGTCTATGCTCGCTTCATTTGAAATAGCATGGGTGTTGAGCTTTAACAATTCAATTTCAGCTGCTTGATCTGGGTAGGTCAGCTCAACTTTCATCATAAAGCGGTCTAGTTCAGCTTCAGGTAGCGGGTATGTCCCTTCTTGATCTAACGGATTTTGTGTCGCTAGTACAATAAAAGGTGATTCAATGGGAATTGTTTCGCCATCAATTGTAATTTGTTGTTCTTGCATTACTTCAAGCAAGGCTGATTGGGTTTTGGCTGGCGCTCGATTTATTTCATCTGCTAGCAAAATATTCGTGAATGCCGGCCCTTTTTTGGTCACGAACTCGCCGGTTTTCATGTCATATAAACTATGGCCTAAAACATCGGCAGGCATTAAATCAGGCGTAAATTGGATTCTCGAAAATTTGATACTCAAACTTTTCGCTAATGCTCTAACTAAAAGGGTTTTACCTAGGCCAGGTACACCTTCTAACAAGACGTGACCACCTGCAAACAAAACGGTTAGTACATTCTCTATAATTAAATCTTGGCCAACTAAAACCTTAGATATATTTTGTTTTATTTGATTAACGGCTTCTGCTGCTTCAGCTATGGTTAATTGTGTCTCAGTTACATCATTCATAAAGATTTCCTTAATGTCCTGAATAATTTTATAAATTTTATTTTTTCAGCGCTGTCTTGTGGAATTTCGCTGGTTAACAGTTTTTCGATAATTTGTGGTTCTAAGTTTGTCAGTTTGGCTAAAGCCTCAATTTGCTTGTTTAATTCTAAGTATTTAAAATGAGGGATTTTTGCTTCTAATTTTTTATTTAAATCATTGATTAAACTTTGCTTCACTTCAGCTTGATGATTATTGGAAAACATAAAATGACCACTGGCTTCAATATGAATTGAAAAAGGAGTTTGTTTATCTTCTATTGGCGTTATGCCTCTACCATCACGAACCACTAAGTGCCAAATTAAGCCAGCAATAGAAGAGATGGTTAACACCACAAAAAGCCATGACCACTGCCATAAAGCATATAACCAACTAGGCGCGACTAGGCTAGGTAAGTAATATAAATCTTGATTGCTGCCGATTAACCAATATAAATATGCTCCATGATCTAAATGTTTAATTCCCATATTAGAAATAGGGTCAATACTTGGAATAAAGGTGATGTAACCTTCACCGTATTGCATTTCACAAATTAAAGTGATGTCTTGATTAACCTGTTCTTGTTCAGAATCTTTCTCTGAATCTTGCTCTGGTTTTGTGCCTTCATCCGCTTCATCCTTAATTGGGATTTTTACACTGTATTTGGTGCCAGAACATTGCTCAAACTGATATTGATATGGGGTGTATATTTTCGCTTTTTCCTTAGCGTACTCTATTTCTAAATTGGCAGTCGGTGTCACTAAGATATTATTTCTGCGTTTATTACCATCGACTAAGCTAGGTACGACACCTGTCATTTGTTGGAAGTTCGCTAATGCATTAATGAGCATTTCATGTCTGGGTGACAGCACATAAATCAGGTGACCACCTTGTGTGACCCAATCCAGCGTTCTGACATCTAATGATTCATATTCTTTAAGACTGGCTTCGTCTAAAATTAGACTAGATTGTATTGGTAATTGGAGCTGATTGTTTTCTACTAATTTATATTTGGAATCTAGCGTTGTTAAGGTTTTACCTTTAAGTTTTACTAGCTCGGATGCAACTAATAAGGGTGAGCTTGCCGCCTCTGAACTTAAGCCTATTTCTTGCTCAACTTTTTCCCATTTAATGGACATTGCAATAAAAATTATCACAGACAATAAGATTAATACTAAAGCGCTAAGGAGTATATTTTTAGCTTTCACTTCTTGCTCCTTGTAATTGCTCAAAGCTTACAAAGGTTTCGATCAAGCTTAAGATAGTGTCTGAGGTGACAGGTTTATGTGCCCAAGCTAAAGCTATCCAAGTATCAAATAAAATGTGGTAACTTGATTTTTGTTCATCTTTTATCACTTTAATTAATGCCAGTTTACATTCGTTTTCTGTCATAGATTTATGAAACAAGTTTGGATGTTGCTGACTGATACGTAAAATCGAATGGCGCAATAACAGGGCTAAAGCATAACGTGTCTGGCTTTGCTCGAGGGCTTGTTTACTTGCGGTTAATAAGTCTTTAGGCCATTTGTTTTTATTGTTTTCTGATGAGATAAAATCAGGTACATGCGTTTCGCTTGGGTTAGATTTCACTTTTCGGTTTTGTCGACTCCAACTGTTATTCGACATAAATATTTGAACAATTTTCCAGATAACCCAAGCAACTAAACTAATTACCAGAGCCCAAAATATGTAGCCGATAACAGAACTTAAACTGGTTAAAAAAGACAAGCTTTCGAATAAATTTTTAAGCCAGGTTAAATCAAATTGACTATCTTTATTGTCTTTTAGCTTTGGCACCCAGGTGGATTGACTGTTAATGAGTTCATTCTCACGATAGATATTAACAACATCTTGGTGGATTTGATTGAGTTGTTCAGTTCTTTGGTATTCAGGTTCTTCTTTTTTGGTTTTATTTAACTGTTTTTCAAGCTTTTCTATTTTTTCACTAAAAGATTCATTAGATTCAGCATAAGCAGGCTGACTTTGGATAAAGAGTAAACTTGAGATAAGCCCAATTAAACAAATTTGGCTAAATTTAGCTGCGATTCGCTTAAAAGATAATTCTATGTCCCAAGCTTCAAGTTTAATTCGACTATTGAGATACATTAAAAAGCCACCTGTGGTGAAGTAGGGGGCTATGCAACTAATCGCGATTAAATATCCAATAAAATACACTTGTTCAAAAGTTTCATTATTAAAATATTCAATGCTGAATTGATCATTGATAGGCATAGTATCTGGGAAGAGTGCAAAAAAAGCACCGACTAAAACCCCAGTGATCACTAACTCAATATGGACACATAAAATCATCCACCAGAATTGCTTGTTATCACAACGGTTCTTTAAAATATTTTTTCGCTTTGTCGTCTGAGTTGCATTTTGTCTTTCAAGTTGCTCCACCGGCGCTAAATAAGCTCGGTTGGCACTCAACCTATGTATGGTTAACATTTTTAAAATGTCGATCAGCTTTAATTGAGTGATGGCTTTTATACTTTGTTGCCACTTAGTTTGTATACCGAAGCTATTATTAGCTAAATAGTGCAGCAGAGGACGTTCTAATAAAGGCTTTAACCACCAAACTAGAAGAGAGGTGTAATATACACCAAACAAGAGAGTACCGAATAAAACAATCGGGATTAATAGACCAAGGTATAGACTAAATAATGACCAAAAATTCCGTCTAACAAAGAGTAAGGTTAAATCGAAAACCTGATGAGGTGTTCTCGGTTGTGGTTCAAAAGTTAATTTATTAAGCTCCATAACGTGTCCCTGTATAAAGCTTATAGCTGACTATAGCCCAAAATATAGAGCCTACTATGTATTTAAAAACTGAAGGAATATCCAGTGGAGACCAAAAAGCTTCAATAAAGGCCGCGATAACTAACATCACAAATGCGCCAACAATCAGAGGTAATACCTGAACACCTGAATGTTTTAATGCATAGCTGCGAGTGTATTTACCAGGGTTGAGCAGGTGAAAACCAATTTTACAGCCTGCGGCTCCGGCAATAATAATAGCGGTTAACTCGAAAGAACCGTGGGTGATAACAAAAGAAAAGAAGCTGTCTTGATAGCCAAGTTCAACTATATAAGCGGAAATCGCACCAAAATAAAAACTATTAAATAGCAAAGGAATGAGTGCACCAATGCAAAATAGAGCGCCGCCACCAAACATTTGAAAGGCGATACCTATATTATTGTATATGTATACACCAAACATGAGTACGTCAGAATCAACATGGCGTTTTTCGGTTTGAATATCCCCAGCAGGATTATACATTCTTTCTATATCATTTAACTGAGCAGGGGCGATGAAATGATATATTGCATCTGGGTCTATTTGTATCCAAGAAAATGCAATCAGGCCTAGCCCCCAAAATGCCGCTAGTGCAAGCCAGATATAATAACGGCAAACATATAGAGCTTTTGGAAATTCTGAGCTGAAAACAAGCCAGATATTTTTAAAACTAATACTCTCGCCAGCATATAAAACGCCTTGACCTAAACGAACTAATTCGTTTAGTTTATCAATTAACGCTGGGGAATAATGGCGAGTACGAGCTAAGGCGAGATCGTTACATATTTGGCGATATAATTGAGGTAAGTTGGCTGGGTATTCTTTACCCTGACATAGGCTTTCAAAATCAGCCCACTTTGTCGTGTTGATACTAACAAATTGGTTTTGTTTCATATTTCTTGACCTGCATAAAATCTAGCTATGGCCTTTAACTTGTCACTGGCTTCTGAGCCTTCTGCTTTTAGTACAGCTGATAATATACTGGCTAATTCAGCCTGACGGGCTTGGGATAATTCTTCAGAGCGTTCAAAAAACTGAATAATGGCCAATTGCTCTTCAGTAGATAAATCAAATTTGGGTGGCAAGATATCTTTAGTTTGGCTAACGAGGTTTACTTTTTTATCTTCAAGATATACCACCATAGTTCCTGCAGCCCAATCACCTAACCTTTTATATTTATTATTCAACGCCATTACAATTAAACCGACAAAATAAGCAAAAGGGAATGAATCTGCAGGTCTTAGCAAATTTCTCAAAACAATATTAGGCAATTTACAAGGTAAACCATTGTCTTGAACAACTTGGAGTTTATATCTCTTTTTACCAGGTGTTTGACCATTCAAAGACTCAAAGACTATGTAGTAACCCCAACTAATAATAAAGTAGAGCACGAGTAAGATACCTTGACCTGCTTTACCCATAAAACTAAAGACAAAACCAAAAACTAGCATGACTAATGCGCGAATTAAAAAATCGAACAGATAGGCTTTTGTGCGGATAGATATACCGGCGGGGGTTAGAGTAATGCTGACACCTTCAGGTAAGGCGTTATTAATACTATTATTCAATCCTTGAGTCATTCTTATAATTATTTAACATTTTTTAAATATAATGCGTTAATTTTCATAGATTAACAAGTATCTTATTCAGTAATGAGGGGATTTGTTATAATGCTGGGCTAAGTTGAAGTTACTTTAACTTGATTATCAGTTTAAAATAATCGCGTTTAATTTTCTAAGGTATATACAGTGATCGAAAGACAAGAAACAAAACAGAGAATGAGCCGTATCGTTAAACATAATGGTACTATTTATTTATGTGGTCAAGTGTGCGCAGATGCAGAGCAAGATATTACTCACCAAACTCAAACTATGTTGGATAAGGTTGATGCGTTATTATTACAAGCGGGTAGTGATAGAGAGCATATCTTATCAGCAACTATCTACATTAAAGACATGAAAGACTTTGCTGCTATGAATGCAGTTTGGGATGCTTGGGTGCCTGAAGGTTATGCACCTGCAAGAGCTTGTGTCCAAGCAAGCATGGCAAGAGAAGCTTTATTGGTTGAGATTTCAGTTATCGCAGCTGAAAAATAGTATATTGAGCTGGGGCTAAATCCATTAGTCCCTTTCACTTTCCTTAAATTTTAGTATAATTCGCAGCCTAATTTTTGTGCTCAATTTACGATTGAGAATTAACGAGGAATAAACATGAATTTTGTTGTTGCTGCATTGTATAAATTTACCCGCCTAGAAAATTTTGAAGAATTAAGACAACCGTTGCACGATGTTATGTTTGATAATGAAGTCAAAGGCACTTTATTATTAGCAAATGAAGGTATTAATGGCACTATATCTGGACCTAGAGAAGGCATAGACAAGGTATTAGCTTGGCTAAAGTCTGATCCTAGATTAGCTGACATTGAGCACAAAGAGTCAATTGCAGAAGAGCAAACTTTCTACCGCACTAAAGTTAAATTGAAGAAAGAAATCGTAACTATGGGCGTAGAAGGGATAGATCCAAACCAAGTTGTTGGCACTTATGTAGAGCCAAAAGATTGGAATGCTTTAATATCTGATCCTGAAGTGATTTTAGTTGATACTCGTAATGATTACGAAACGGCGATTGGTACTTTTGAAGGTGCAGTTGATCCAAACACAACCACTTTTAGAGAATTTCCTGATTATGTAAAAGATCATTTAGATCCGGAAAAACACAAAAAAGTGGCTATGTTTTGTACCGGTGGGATACGTTGTGAAAAATCTACCGCTTATTTAAAAGAGCAAGGTTTTGAAGAGGTCTACCACTTAAAAGGTGGCATATTAAAATACTTAGAAGAAGTGCCTAAAGAAGAAACTAAATGGCAAGGTGAGTGCTTTGTGTTTGATCAAAGAGTTACAGTTGACCACGATTTAAATCAAGGCAAATATGATCAATGCTACGCGTGTCGTATGCCGATTACTGAAGATGAGAAACAACTAGAAGCCTACGAAAAAGGCGTTAGTTGTCATCATTGCGTAGATAAAACATCAGATGAAGATAAAGCCAGATTTAAAGAACGTGAGCGCCAAGTTCAACTCGCTGAACAACGCGGTAAAGCCCACATAGGTGATAAAGAAACCGTCGGCTTAAAATAATTACCAATTATCCATTCAATCCCACAGTCAGTTGATTTTGTCAGCTGACTGCTTACCCGTTCCCATAACACCCTTAACACAGACCTTATTTAAGCTTATTTAAAATATTCTTCATTTCATTGTTAATTTAATTTGGTTGAATTTGTTATTAATATTTTAAATTGTTTACAATATACAGTTTACGATCAATACTGCTTGCTGTTTTTTAATATTTTCTCAATACAATATTTACAATTCAGGAAGGGGCAACATAATGAATCGAAGAAAAATAAGGCTAAGTTTAGCTGCAGCCACGATTATGGCTTTATTTGGTTGCAAGTCAGTTGATCTAGATTTGCAAGATACACCAGATAAAGAGACTCCAGATATTGAAAATCCTCATTCAGGTAAGCATTCATTGCCATTTAGCATTACCAATTTTACCCAATATATGGCTGAAATCGACGTTACTGGTAATTTACATAAGCAGATAGACATTGAATTATCTATTACAGCCGAATATGCTAATTTAAGCTTGTACTCAGGTAATGAATTGCTCATAGATAATATAGATATACCCAGTTCAGGTACTCATAAATTAAACTTCTTAGTTAAGTTTAACCAAGCTGGTAAACAAGATTTGAAGTTTGTTGGACGTAGTGGGGATATTGAACTAATCAATTATAGTTTTACTGACCAAACTAACTTAAATCTTGAATTTACCGATATATCTCAACAAATTGGTTTAGTAACAGAGAAAACGTTCAAATACGGCGGACCTTCTATTGCTGATGTAAATTGGGATGGACATATTGATTTTATCTTAAATAACCATAATTTCGTGCCAACACAGTTAGTCACAAACAATGGCGATAATACAGTTAGAGTTGATAGACTATTTCCTAGCTTACAAGATTTTCACGGTTCTGCCGCGGCTGATTATGATAACGACGGCGACTTAGACATTATGGTTGCGCTGGGTGGTGCAAATGGTACGAGTCCCACTTCGTATAGCTTACTTAAAAATGACGATGGCATATTCACCAATGTTTCGACAGATGTTGGGATTAATACACCTGCTCGTGGTCGTTCTCCTCGCTGGGTAGATTTAGATTTAGATGGTGATTTAGATCTGATTTTAGTCAATGCAAAAACACCTAATTATGATGGCCCTCAACAATTATTTTATCGAAATAAAGGTGATGGAACTTTTGAACAAGTTCGAATTCCCGGCGTTGAAAGTGCAACATCTGAACGTGTATTAGTAACAGATTTTAATCATGACGGTAAAGATGACCTTGTCATGTATTCACCACTGACATTATGGCAAAATTCTGGTTCTTTTTCTTTTACAGATGTAACCAGCGCTTGGTTACCTGCTGAGGCTGTCAATTTATGGCAAGCGCAAGCGATTGCGGATGTAGACGTTAATAATGATGGTCTAAACGATTTATATATCGCACGTGGTAAACCGCATTATCAATTAGCTAACAAGGCCTATGATTTTAATCCTATCAATAACAAGCTAGATATTCGTGATAACGGTGAACAAGGTTCTACAGGGATTAGATTTACCGCAGATGCAGGTATTAATTTAAGCCATTTAAATTTAACTTACCGCCAATATAATGGAGATTTTCCTATATTTTTAGGCGCGGCTAAAACTCGAATCGTTGTTAAAGCTACAGGTTTCCAAGATTCTCAAATTCCGACTGAAATGAAAACGGCTGCGAGTACTCTAGATATTGACCAAGCCGCAGCGCAAGGTTGGCCTGATGCCCGTATCGAGAATGGTATCTATATTGGCTATCTTGGAGATAATAAATGGCAAGCTGAGTGGGTTAAAGATCAGGCAATTTATTGGGACGTGACCTTTACTTTGACTGGCTTGAACGATCTTGATTTTGATTGGACACCAAATAATAGAAACGTTCAAGATATGTTATTAATCAATCAAGGCGATAAATTTACCAATGAAACGGCGAGTTGGAATATTCCAGCAGGCGGTAATCATTGGGGGGTAACACATGGTGACTTTAATAATGACGGTTTTAATGACTTATTTGTTTATCGCTATGGTTATTTAACAGAAAGAGTTTCTGATTTGGTTTTATTAAATGACGGCAGTCAATTTACTACTACGACAGCACATGGAGCACATGATTGGAATGATCCTGGTCATGGTGATATGGGACAAGCTTTCGACTTTGATAAAGATGGTAAAGTTGATTTATTAAATGGTAGTGAAGAAGAAGGCTACTGGTATTTATATAAAAACACAGCGCAAAATTTAGGTAACTACGCACTTGTAAATGTGGATTACAGCCCAGTCGAAAATATTGACCCATTATCTGCTCAAGTTAAAGTAACGACCAAAGACGGCATTGTTAGAGTTAAAAAAGTTGGCTCAGCAGGTGAAGTATTCTCTCAAAGTTTAATCAACACCCTGCACTTTGGATTAGGTAATCAAACTGAAATTACCCAAATTGAAATCACTTGGCGTAATGGTGAAACCCTAATATTTGAAGATGTTGCGGTTAATAATCAATTTTCATCAACTCAAGCGAAATCACCTGACCCAATTTCATTTGAATTGATGTCATCGCCAACTAAAGTTGAAGTGGGGGATAGCATTCAAATGCTTGCGAGTTTTACACCACTTAATAGTACCAGTGACATTGTCTGGTCTTCTGCTGATACAACAATTGCAACTGTCGATGTTAATGGACTGGTTACAGGGGTCGCTGATGGTGACGTAAAAATCTCAGCGGAATTAACAACGGATAACTCTATTAAAGCAGAATTAACTGTAAAAGTAGGCCCAATTGAAGCAATACCTGTGACTGGGCTAGTGATTACAGATTCTGCTCAAAACTATTATGTCGGCCTTCAAACTCAATTAAATGCAACTATTACGCCTGATAATGCAGATGATATGAGTGTAAGTTGGAGTAGTAGTGATACTAATGTTGCGACGATTGATCAAACTGGTCAGGTAACAGGTATCAGCACAGGTAGCACAGAGATTACAGCTGAGGCTAACGGTAGTGCAATTGATGCTGTAATCTCTGATAAAGTGACAATAACAGTAGAAGACTATATTAGTCCTTCAATTTCATTTGATGATGAAAACTTATATAAAACTACAGATTATTCAACCGAACAGGATTTAGACGTTAGTGTAAATTACCATGCCGGTTCAGAAAATACAGTCGCCGCTACAGGGATTAAATTCTACTTAAGAGAATTAAATTCAGGTTGGGGAGTAGTGAGTGATCAGCTCGTTACTGATACGTCTTATGCGGGAACTGAGTCTGGTGTTGCAACCGCAAATATTGATTTGCAAGGTTTAACTGCAACAGCAGATTTGACCGACGGGCACTTTTACTTTTTATTCGTTGAATTTACTTCTACCGATGGTAAGAGCTACAACAAAGGAATTCAACCTATTAATATAATATTGGCTTCCTCTGATGGTACTGGTAATGGAGATGGTAATCAGCAGGCAGTCACGCTTTGTGATAATAGTGCTAATTTGGTTTCATGTGTCAACTCAGATGGTGAAACGTCTAGTTTAGATGCTTGGTATGTATTTGCTAAAAATCAATTTGGGACAGATTTATCATCAGAGTTATCGCTTTCGAGTGAACAAACTAGCCAAGGTAGCCAAAGTATCAAATTTGCTTTTAATGATGCTGGAGTTGAGCAACATGTTGTTTTAAATGGTGTTGAATTTGAAGTAACTCAACAAGCGGACTACAAATTTGATATCGACTTATTTGCAACTAATTTATCTGAAGGTAGTGATTTTGTCGTAGAGATATCATTTCGCTCTGTTGACGATTTAACTAACGCAGAAACCTATAAATTATGGACTAAGAAAGCTGCTGAACAGTGGCAAACAATATCAACTAGCCATAGCTTGCCTATTGGTAAATATACGGTCGGCATTAAAGTATTTAGCCCAGGTTTTGCGAATACCTTAACTTATGATTTATTTATCGATAACTTAATTGTGACTAAGCTGTAGCACAAAAATTATAAGGCGAGTAAAGCAAAAATTAATTAACAAATGGGGATAAATAAGCCTTAACTTAAACAGTCAGATTTGAATGATGAGAATCTATCAAATCTGACTTTCTACCACTGTTAGAAATGAAGCAGTGGTATATCAGGCAAAATAAGTTTAAAGCTAGCAAAACCGGTGAGTTGCTTAAAACTAGCGGAGGGCGTTCAAAAATCTGTGTCAGGTAAATACGGTCTAAACTTGTAAATACTCGTTTAACCGCCCGTCAAAGTGTATTGCAAATTGCGACAATGCTAAGTTCCAGTTGGCA
>NZ_KQ130483.1:0-224457 GCF_001050375.1 Catenovulum maritimum
CTGCGTACACGAATATATACATACGTAACAACTGCGCAAAACATAATTAATATACCAGACAAAGGCCAATATGCCATCCATTGAATTGGAAGACCCGAAGGGTCTTGCGGCAACAACCAAAAACTGGAAATTAAAACTAAAGACAATGTAGAACCAATATAACCGGCATGAACAACAGCATTGGCAGGTTTAATAAAGTAAGTAAAAATTAACCAAGCAATATACGGAGTACAATAAAATAAAGTGCCGCCAAATATGCTTATTAGAAAAGAATAAAAATCAAAACTTTTATACAGTACCGACAAAATACTTAGACAGATACCAAGTAAAATAGGTATCGAGAAATAGAACTTCATCACCATCCTTGATAAGCACCTAACAGCTTAATCATTAGAAGTGCGTATAGAACTTTTCAATATTGAGTCTAACAACGCCATTCCAATAAGTTTTAAATTAATAATTTCATAAACTTAAGCTTAAATTAACTAAAGTGCAACAACAATTTTAGGTTAGAAACCAAGCCAATCGTCAAAGCGAGTCAAATATAGGGTCGTTATGTAAACTCACTATTATAAAAAACGAATAAAATCATATTGTTAATTACTATTATCTTCAGGAAACCAATACCTTGTTAAAAACAAAGCGAGAAATAATTTGAGTTTTTGGCATCTTGCCATTACAACTGTATAAACAACCAGCAATTGGGTTGAAGGATTTACTGATGGCTAAATATATATTCATAGATTCAACTAAAATGGAATTGTCAGAAAAATTTGGCTTATTTAAGACGTCGATATCCTAGAAGTAAAACATATGTCTGCTTTGAGTCGGTTAGTTGGCGCCCAACTATAATCTAGTTAAGATCTGCAATTCGCTCAAAGCAGAAATATAGGCTTTGTGCCACAGTGAACTTAATTTGTCAGCGGCAAACTTAATGGAATTCAGTGGTGACCGTAAATGTCATTTGGTGGCTGTGTCGAATGATAATGACTGGCATTTTTGATGTAATAGGCTGGCAAATTTAATGTGATTTTCCATAAAAAACAGATAGATAAATACTACTTAACTTAGGTTAACAAAAACAAACAATTTGCTACTTTATGAAACGGTATGTTTAACCATTTTTATATATATTTAAGTTACCTACCCCTAACTATTAAATAATATGAAAAATATTTTAGTAAAAACTATCGTGACAAGTATCGTATTAAGCAGCTTAATCGCTTGCAGCAACAAAGATAAACATACAGATAATATAGTTAGTTACCAAACACCCGGTGCAGAAAAACTCCAGCAATCTATTATCTATAACGTCACAGTAAAAGATCAAAATTTAACCGTGTTTGAGTCAACTCCCCCTTTAGAGAAATTATGCATAAACTACAACTGTGATGGTGCAGACAATGCAAGAAAAGATAAAAGAAGTACAGCTTGGACTCAATTTTCTTTTGCTGAACAAGCAAGTTTTACCGTGAAAAAGAACAAAGTAGCTGGAGCGCTTTCCGACATTTTTGTCAGACCCCGCCGAACTGAAAATATCGATTATAAAATCATAAAAAAAGATTTAAGAAATGCGACTATCACAGTGCAGGTCTTAAAACCAAGCGCAAAATTATCTATAGAATATATTGATGATAGATATCATAAAGTAAGGGAGTTACCACTTGATGGTTTAATGATTTTTACCGATCCACTTGAATCCAAGGATCTAATAAAGGCTCCGGATATTAAATCAAACGATACTTATGTAGTTAAATATGGCGAATCATTCGATCACTCGAGAGCGAATAAAGCAACTGCAGTATATTTTGAAGCTGGTGTACATGAACTGGGTTATTGGGAAGTACCTGAATCAGTTATACATGTTTATTTAGCCGGAGGAGCTTATGTTAAAGGGGCGATAAACTCAGCTATGCCTTATAAAAGGTATCAAAAAGGGTTTAAAGTCACTGGTAGAGGTATTGTATCTGGTGAAGCTTTTCCTTGGAGAGCAGATAAAAGACAAAATGGTATAGTGCCTTGCATTAATGACAAAGGAGAAGCAATCGATTGTTGGTTTAACACAGTTAAGTTACTTCAAGTTGGGACAGATCAATATTACGTAGACGGTGTCACCTTTGTAAACGCACCAAGCTATGTCATAACGGGTTTTAAAGACGATAACATTGTCTGGAATTCAAACGATGGCTATGGCGAAGACGCACCTGAAAAAGATCCAATCGGGGACGATATTTTTACTGAAGAAGCACATTATTCGGGTACATTAAATAATTTTAAAGTTTTAGGTAATTGGCGATGGAATGGAGATGGTGCTGCAATTCACGCTAATTCAACAATCAAAAATTGCTTTATATCTGCATTCGATGATGCATTTAAAACCTACAGTACAAATGGTAAAGTACGCGATTGCGTTATCTGGCAAGGAGATAATGGCGCAATTTTTCAATTTGGCTGGTACGCAAAGGATATATCAAATTTAGAGGTAGAAAACCTTGATATTATACATGCTGAGCAAACGGGTCGAAATCAAAATGCAGGTATATTTAACTTCGCTGACCGAGGATATAATAGAGTTGATCCAGCAAGTCGAAAATCATTAGATAATTCAACTTTTAAAAATATCTGGGTAGAAGGTCCATTAACTCGTATTGTTGGGCTTGAAAATAAGCAAGTAAAAAATCAGTCGTTTAGAAATATCACTTTTGAAAACATTTTTATCGAAAGGTTAATTAATGACGAGGAAATATTAACATATGCACCACTTGGCAATGGTGCTTACAAGCCAGGTTCAGTGGATTGGCGAGGTTTACCTGTCGTTAGGCCATCTAGTATTATAAACGATTCAGGTGAGCATGGTGAGATCAAAAACATTGTATTCAAAAATTTAGTAATTGGTGGGACTAAGGTTACAAATGCGAATGCAAAATCGGTCGGTTTATTTACAATAATAGGTGCGAAAGATCAGGTCCATTTTCACTAAACCTATTCTGGTACAAACAAAAATGGCGCATTACGCGCCATTTTTATTACTATTTCATGTTAGCATAATATTCAGCTAATGCTTTCATATCTGCATCACTCAAACTAGCAACCATACCTTTCATAATAGCATTAGGTCTTTCGCCAGATTTGAATTTCTTTAGCTGATCTTCTAAATATTGCTTTTTTTGACCTGCTAAATTTGGATACATAGGAATTGCAGAAATCCCGTTTTGTCCGTGACAACCAGCGCATAGAGCTGCTTGAGGCGGTTGTGCAAAGGCATTTATTGATACTAATGCGCTAGCTGCTAGTAATAATTTTTTAAACATTAGATTCTCCCGAATAAGATAAGTATGCAGAGCTTATGTTAATAACCATCTGTAATTCAATGTTTATATCTGAATAGCCCGCTTAAATCAAAATTTATAACCAAACTTATATATTTTATAATTTTGAACTAAATTATTATACTGCTTTACACAAATAATAGATTGATCTTAAATAATTTATTTCACTAAATTACTGTACATTTTTCATGCATATATTAGATTTATCTTAATTTAAAAATGATAAGAAATAAATCGAGTGGCTAAAACTATAGCAATATACGCGCTCAGTAATGCGCTAAATTTAGAAGATTGCTGTCAAAACGCTAAGTTTTGGGGAGTTAATACTTTAATTCTCTCGCCTGACTTATTAAATGATCCCGATAACTTTGAATTGGTAAAATCTTACGGTCTCAAAATATGGCTAAATGTATCTATATTTAATGCGCCTGAATATTTAAAGCGAAAACCAGAACATTTTGCCATCAGTAACAAAGGACATATTGCTAAAACGTCATGGTGCCAATTTGTTTGCCCTAGCCAGTCAGGTTATATAGACAAACTTGTGTCAGATTTAAAAAGCTGGCTAGAAGCGGATCAGGTAAGTTATATCAGTCTAGATTTTTTACGCCATTATTTATTTTGGCAAGATCAACCTTATGAATTAATAAATGCAGATGATATTGAGTATGGCTGTTTTTGCAATCTATGCCTAAATCGATTCATACAAGAGACAGAGCAAAACATTGCAATCACAGATGTCACTAGTGAAACCCAAGTTAAATTACAATACCAAGCGTGGCGAATTGAGTTAATTACTCAGACAGCCAAAAAACTCTATAATGAAATAAAAACAATTGCGCCAAAGTCTGAAATTATCCTAAATACTATGCCGTGGAAATATGACGAATTTAACTCAGCGTTAGAAAAATTCGGCGGTCAAAAACTTGATACTCTTGCCAATTACTTTGATGCTATCTGCCCAATTGCATTTAGCCATATCACCCCACAAGAAGCATCTGAAAAAGCCGCGCTAATGGAATATTACCACTCCATTAGTGACAAGAAGATTTACTATGGTTTACAGGTAGATCATTGGCGTTTGAAATTTGACATTCCAAACAACCAATTTGAAACCGAACTCAAACGTAACATTGTAGAAGCTAAAGATGGTATGGTGATTTATAATTACAAACATTTAGTTGAGAACGAAGAAAAAGCGCGAATTTTAAAAAGGCACCTTAACCCTGAGATACATTTTTAACTGTCGTTATTAATTGCTTTTGCAATTTCTTCTGGGATTTTAGGCCTACCCTTTGTATTCAACGCAGTGGCATAAATTTTTGCTCTCATAATATTTTCATTATTTTGATTTATTATGCTTTGCTCAAAACAAACCTTTAACCTTGAACTAAGACTCCAGTTTACAGCGACTTTAAAACTATCAGAGCTTTGTAATGATTTTAAATAGTCTACCTCAGCACGAATTACAACTAAGTTAATGCCTTGTGTGGCCAAAGCAGCAAAATCAATCCCTTTCATTTTCAAAAATTCATGTCGAGCATGCTCCAAGTAATTCATATATACACTATTATTTACGATTCCTTGCATATCGCATTCATAGTCTCTAACTTGCATCTCCAATTGGTACATAAGCTCACTCCAAAAATTTAATATCGGTTTATATCATCAAACTAAGATATCTCAAACGTTATATCCTAGATTCACTATAGAAATGCCTTTCCTTTCATTTCAGTGTTTTATTAGTACATTCACCTGCTATACTTCGTCGCAGAATATTTTTAAATTTATATGTTGATTTATCTCTTTTATTTAAAAGAAGAACAATCACTTTATACTGTTGAAGGAAAATTTATGACAACTGATAAGTCTAAGATTATATACACAATTACTGATGAAGCGCCGGCATTGGCAACTCATTCTTTATTACCAATTATCCAAGCATATGCAGCTAAAGCAGGTGTTGAAGTCGATACACGTGATATATCTTTAGCCGGCCGTATTCTTGCCAATTTATCAGACTTTTTACCAGAAGATCAAAAAGTAGCTGACGCACTAGCTGAATTAGGTGAATTAGCTAAAACACCAGAAGCAAATATTATCAAATTACCTAATGTTTCAGCTTCAATTCCTCAATTACAAGCAGCTATTAAAGAGTTGCAAGCAAAAGGTTTTGCTTTACCAGAATTCCCTGAAGAAGCCAAAACAGATGAAGAGAAAGCAATTAAAGCAGCTTACTCTAAAGTTTTAGGTTCAGCTGTAAACCCTGTACTACGTGAAGGTAATTCTGACCGTCGTGCACCTGGTTCAGTTAAGCAATATGCTAAAAATAACCCACACCGCATGGGTAAATGGGCTAAAGATTCTAAAGCTCATGTTGCTTCTATGTCTGAAGGCGATTTCTACGCGAGTGAAAAATCAGTTACGGTTGAATCAGCAAGCCAATTCAAAATTGAATTTACAGCTGCAGACGGTACAACAAGTTTATTAAAAGATTTCGCACCTTTATTAGCAGGTGAAGTCATTGACTCATCTGTAATGAGTGCTAAAGCATTACAAACCTTTTTAGCTGAAGAAATTGCTGACGCTAAAGCACAAGGTGTATTATTTTCATTACACATGAAAGCAACCATGATGAAGGTTTCTGACCCAATTATTTTCGGTCAATGTGTATCTGTATTCTATAAAGATGTTTTAGCTAAGCACGCAGACTTATTTGCTGAGTTAGGTGTTGATGTAAACAACGGTATTGGTGATGTTTACGCTAAAATTGGTGGTTTAGACGCAGCTAAGCAAGCTGAAATCAAAGCAGATTTTGACGCAGTTTACGCAGCAGCTCCAAGCTTAGCTATGGTTGACTCTGATAAAGGCATTACTAATTTACATGTACCATCAGACGTAATCATTGACGCTTCAATGCCTGCAATGATCCGTGGTGGCGGTAAAATGTGGGATGCTGCTGGTAAAGAGCAAGACGCTAAAGCTGTAATTCCAGATCGTTGTTATGCTGGTGTTTACGATGAAACGATTAAATTCTGTATTGAAAACGGCGCGTTTGACGTAACAACTATGGGTACTGTGCCTAACGTTGGTTTAATGGCTCAAAAAGCTGAAGAGTACGGTTCACACGATAAGACTTTCCAAGCATCTGCTGCGGGTACAATCAAAGTTGTTTCTGATAGCGGTGAAGTATTAATGGAACAAGCTGTTGAAGCTGGCGATATCTTCCGTATGTCTCAAGCTAAAGATGCACCAATTCAAGATTGGGTTAAATTAGCTGTTACTCGTTCACGTTTATCTAATACACCAGCAATTTTCTGGTTAGACGAAAACCGTGCTCACGATGCGCAAATGATTAAGAAAGTTAAGCAATACTTACCACAACACGACACGGCTGGTTTAGATATCCAAATCTTATCTCCTGTAGAAGCAACTAAAGTAACTTTACAGCGTTGTAAAGATGGCTTAGACACAATTTCTGTAACTGGTAACGTATTACGTGATTACTTAACTGATTTATTCCCAATTTTAGAATTAGGTACATCAGCTAAGATGCTTTCAATCGTACCATTAATGAATGGTGGTGGTTTATTTGAAACTGGCGCGGGTGGTTCAGCACCTAAACATGTTCAACAATTCGAAAAAGAAAACTACCTACGTTGGGATTCTTTAGGTGAGTTCTTAGCTTTAGCAGCTTCATTTGAACATTTAAGTAACTTTGCATCAAACCCTAAAGCAAAAGTTTTAGCGGACACTTTAGATAAAGCAACAGGTACTTTCTTATTGAATGATAAATCGCCTGCACGTAAGTTAGGCTCTATCGATAACAGAGGTAGCCACTTCTATTTAGCTATGTATTGGGCACAAGAGTTAGCGGCGCAAAATGATGATGCAGAGCTTAAAGCTCAGTTTGAAGCATTAGCTGCAACTTTAACTGAAAATGAAGAGAAAATCGTTGCTGAATTAAACGGAGCTCAAGGTCCAGCACAAAATGTTGAAGGTTATTATCAACCAAACCCTGAGTTAGCTTCTAAAGCTATGCGCCCTAGTGCAACATTAAACTCAGCAATCGAAAGCTTCTAATATTTAGCTTTAGTTGATTGATGTTTTGAAGCCGCTAAACTTAGTTTAGCGGCTTTTTCATTTCTTAATGATTTAAAGCCTTGCCTCTTACACCAGCCAAAGTCAGGAATCTAAAATCCTAACTCTACTTAAGCCACTTACCCCGAGCTCAATTTATTTATTTTGAATTTAAAGCTTAAAGCGCCAAATGCTATCCCTGTATTAACAGCAAGTAATAGATTTTTTAGATGGGTGATATATGAGAGCTATGAATATGATGTTTCTCAAGTCGAGTTTATAGAGGGTTTTAGACGAATGTCATTTGCTGGATATAAAAAAGCCGATGAAGCGCCATCGGCTATTAAAATACTAGTTATATTAGCTAGCCTTCAACATCTGGCTTAACAATTTCACTAAGTAAATAAGTGACAGGTTTATTTAAGCGGCCATAATCATACTCACTGATTTTAAAATGCCAAGCTTGTTGCTTTAGATTATCATCAGATTGAATATATAAATAATAATCTTCAGCCTGCTGTTTAGCCATTAAAGTTAGATTCTTGCCATCAAGTAATTCAATTTTAATTAAAATATTCGGGGCAGAAAATAATTCAGTGTCATAGTCAAAGACAGATTCAAAATTAAGCGACTTAATATCAGTAAAGTAATCTATAATTTTTTGCTGATTATTTAGCTCATAACCCTCTGGAATTAAGCTTAGACTGTAAGTCAAATCTTGGTCTGGCTCTTGGCTGCTTGACAATGTCCAGCTTTGTTTAGCTTGGTCAGCTTCGACTGATTCAAAGCTTAGACTTTTAATATCTTTAGTATTAAAACTAAACAAACTGGTGTTTAACCAATCAATATTATCTTCAGGTAGATTGATATTTTGATCTAGCAACCAAGTTTGAGGGTTAGACACTAATTTTATATAGCTCCCCTTTGCAGAACTGGCTACATTGCCTAAATAGAATTCAAATTGAGTCTGTTCGAAATCAAGCTTAATCAAATTAGGCCGCTCTTCTATATCATCAGAGTTTACATCTAGCCCAAGTTTAAAGTACTTGTCTGCTGACCCAGTCTTAGGTTCTATATTTTTAGCTGCTAAGATATTCTTATACCAGCTTGAGACTTGGTTTAGATCAACGGGGTAATTAGCCGCATTAACCATACGCCAGATATTATTGTCTAACTGCGCATGTATGATTAGTTGGCCAGCTTTATCATAAATCTTAATACCATTTAGACCTGCTTTATTCTCTACAACGCTTGAGTTCCAGAGTGGATAAAACTGAGTATCATCGATATCAGATGAACTATTTAAATTGATGCCTAAAAAAATCAGGCTCGCGGTAAAAACGATTAAAATAAGTACATAAATGTTTTTCATGCAATCACCTAAACTAATCTTCTACGTTTAAACAATAAGCTCAGTAAAAAAAGTAAGAAAGTTAAAACTATTGGCGCAACTGCAATATTTAAGAATTTTAACCAACTACCAAGCTCATCAATATCTTTATCCAATTGATGGCGAACTTCTCTTAATTCTTTACGAATATTAATTTTTTCTTGAAGGAAGTTTTTAATCGCGAGTTCTTGCTCGTCAGATAAAACTAAATTACCCGATTCACTAGTTTGTAGCTGGCTTAACTGTTGCTCAGTTTCTGAAAGTCTAGCTTGTAAAGCTTGCTCTTTCTCTCTGAATTGAGCTTGAGCTTTTACTTCAAGTTCTTCCACTTTTGTAAAAGGACGGCTGAATTTGCCTCTAGCTCGGATGCTGATTAAATCAGACGAACCACTTAAGTTTTCGACCGCATTCGCGACTAAGTCTCCATTATTTGCAAATGGTGTCGCTATGGCTTGGCCAAAGAAGTTTGATGTTTGAACCCAAAAGCGATCTGCTAGCAAATCTGTATCCGCGATTAAAATTAAATTAGATTCAGAGTTGGAGGAAGTAAAATCAGGATTTTGATTATATTCTTCATCATCAGCATAAGCTGACTTTATTTCACCATGTATCCTAGCAGCTAATGTATAAACTTCTCCCGATGGTGTAAATCCAGTTTGAAGCTTTACCGGGTCTGTTTGGCTCATATAAAGCATACTTGAAGTAGTCGACGCATACTCAGAGCTTGTAAATAGTGGCTCTAATTTAATACCTGAATTTGTCTCAGCTAATTCCAGATAGCCGAACGATGCTCCATTAATTGAATCCAGCTGCCCTGTCACAGCATCATCTTTACTAATATTTTCTTGAGTTAAACCAAGGAAGCCAAAATGTTTACCACTTCCGCCTGAAGGTAAACGAATCTCAAGTGATTTTGCTGCGTCTAGTACAACTTGGTCACCTTCAAATGAAATACCCCATTTATTGACTAGCCCAGCTAAAGGACTTGCTGTTGGCATGCCTCCGTCAGGGTTAGATTCACTTAACGGATCAATAAAGGCAAGTACTTTTCCGCCTTTCATTAAATATTGGTCAATAGCGAAAGTTAAATCATCAGATAAATTACTTGGATTAATTAGCATTAAAGTATCTAAATCATCAGGAATATTGTCTGTTAGTTGTTCTACCTGATACATTTGGGTCAACTGCTGATAAAAAACCCAAGGTGACTGCACACCGGCCATTGGGTTCATCGGATTAGCTGGTCCACCTGTAATTGGTAAATCAGTTATTAATCCAATTTTAACTTTGTCAGCATCAGAGAGTTTATTCAGTAATTTACTAATATCATATTCTAAGAATGTTTCTTTTGCTGGATCGAAAAAAGCAATTATCTCTTGGTCATCAACTGAGTTTCTTGCACCTAATCCAAAATATAGACTCTCGCCCATAGCGCCAACTTGAGCGGCGGTTAAACCAAATTCGGCCGCTTTATCTTCCGCTTCAGAAAATGGTTCAGGATCGATTACTTGTAATTTCAATTTTCCATTACTATAAAGTTCATATTCTTCTAATAATGATTGTACTCGTTGGGCATAATTTCTGATTTGTGTCATCCCTTCAGAGGTTTTATCTGAAAAGAAAAAATACAAGTGAATTGGCTCATCCATTTTCTGTAAAATAGATTTACTTCCATCAGACAGGCTGTAAACCTGATTTTCAGTTAAATCTAAGCGAAACTTAGATAAAAATAAATTATTGAGTAAAGCTGCACCAAAAAAGAGTGCAACTAAAGTAATCATGAAAATCGTTACTTGAGTTTTTTTCATTGTTATCACTCCTTAATCTGCTTTCTTTTGCTGAACAACTACTAATCCAGCCCATAGCCAGATAAAACTAACTAATACAAAATAAAAGATATCATTTAAGCTAATGACACCTTTCGCCATAGCTTCAAAATGAGTTAAGAAACTAAAAGACGCAACTGTGTCCAGTACTAAACTTGGTACAATACCTTTTAACGCAGAAAGCACCATGCCTGTTCCACTTAAAACAAATAAGAAACAAACAACAACAGCTAAAATGAATGCAACCACTTGGCTTTTTGAGATAGCTGACATGCACATACCGATAGCTAAAAATGCAGCGGACATAAACCAACTCGCAATATACGCAGAAATAATGATGCCGTTATCAGGTAAACCAAGATAATTAACCGTTATCACAAGTGGGAAAGTTAAAATGAGTGCTAAACCGATAACAAACCATGCTGCTAAAAATTTACCAAACATAGCTTGTTTTATCGTAATAGGTAATGTCATTAGTAATTCAATCGAACCTGATTTTCTTTCTTCCGACCAAGATTTCATTGCAATTGCTGGTACTAAAAACAAATATAACCAAGGCAAAAAATTAAAAAATGGTAGTAAATCAGCCTGACCTCTTTCGTAAAGCCCTCCGAAAAAGAAAGTAAATACACCACTCATCATTAAAAAAATCAAAATAAAGACATAAGCTACAGGTGTAGCAAAAAAACTAGCAAATTCTCTTTTGAAAATAACCCAAGTCATTATGCTACCTCCATTGATTGAGTCTGAGTGATTTGTCTAAACACGTCGTCGAGCTTTCCTTTTTCAAGATACATAGCCTTTACTGACCAATTGTGTGTTTGTACCATGTCGAAAATTTGAGGGAATAGTGAATCATAGCTCTCGTGCGCAACTAGCGTAACGACACTACTACTTTGTTCTATCATATCAATTACACCAGGGGCTAATCTAAGTTGAGAAAAGTCTGGAGGTGTACCTTCAAACTCGATAGTAACAGCTTGATTGAACTTAGATTTTTGCTCTAATTCTTCGGGTGTTCCATCGAATAATTTCTCACCTGAAGCGATAATAACGGCACGATTACAAACAGCACTCACTTCTTCCAAAATATGTGTAGAAACAATAACAATTTTATCTTTTGATAAATTCTGTATTAACTTTCTAACTTGATGTTTTTGATTTGGATCTAATCCATCAGTAGGCTCATCCAGAATCAGTACTTTAGGATCATGTAAAATCGCTTGTGCTAAACCTACTCGGCGTTTAAAACCTTTGGATAAATTATCAATTTGACGATCTAAAACTTGCTCCAATTCAACTTGCTTAACTACGGCGGCTAATCTTTCTTTTTTATATTTTCCAGTTAAGCCTCTGACCTGAGCAATGAAAGTTAAAAATTGAGCAACAGTCATATCACCATATGCTGGTGCACCTTCAGGTAAATAACCTAAAAGTTTTTTAGCTTTGATTGGATGCTTAATAATATTTAGATCATGAATTTCAACACTGCCTGAACTTGGTTCAAGGAATCCAGTAATCATCTTCATTGTTGTAGATTTCCCAGCGCCATTTGGGCCTAGAAAACCAACAATATCTCCAGGACTCACTTCAAAATTTAGTTGATTGACAGCGACGAAATCACCAAATTTTTTAGTCAGATTTTTTATACGGATCATAACGTCAAATTTTTCCTATTGCTTTAAAGTAAATTTAAAAGAGAAGTATTAATAACAATATAAACTATTTATTTTGTTAGTTTTTTGAATGTTACTAATCGGAAAATAATATGTAGGCAGAGCACTTAAATTTCAAGAGAAATTTAAGTGCTTTTATAGAGGATTTGTTTATTTATAAATTGTGGCGCAGTTTCGACCATTTTCTTTAGATTGATATAAAGCCTGATCTGCTGACTCTATCCATTCACTATGTGATTTTATATTTTTTGTTAGTTCGGCGACACCTAGACTAACTGTATATTTAAATTTTTGATCTTGATATTGAACAACAGAGTCCTCAATACTTTTACGCAAACGTTCAACAAAGGTCATCGATTGCTCTGCTGTAGTTCCGATTAATAGCACTGTATATTCTTCACCACCATAGCGTCCCGCTACATCGGTTTCTCGCATATTCATTATCAGCAAATCAGCTGTATTTTTAATTGCTGCATCGCCAGCTGGGTGACCATATTTATCATTAACCTTTTTAAAGTGGTCAATATCAAACATAACTAAAGTACTAACTTGTTCTGTACGTTGCGCTCGCTTAAATTCTTTAGCTAAGCAATCTTCCCAGTAACCACGATTATATAGACCTGTTAACTTGTCAGTTCTTGATAATCTTTTTAGCTCATTATTGACCGCATTTAATTCAATTCGATTTACTGCAACATCTGTTACGTCATAAACAATAATCCCTATTTTCTCGACTACTCCAACTGACGAATCAAGTGGGATTATAGTGATATTTTGGTACATAAATTGAGCAGAACCAGTAATTGGACGATAGTTTTTGAATTTAAATAAATAAGGTCGTTGTTCCCAGGTTGTAAAAGCTCGGGTATTAAGTTGGAAGACACTTTCTGCTTTATGACAAAACCAGTCTCTATTAATTTCAGGAAAGGCATCAAATAAAACTTGCTCACGAACTTCATATGGATGCAAACCACTATGGCTTTCCATGAAATTGTTCCACAATTGAATCTTGTATTCACGATCAAGTACAACTAAGCCGACATCTAAGTTTTGCAGCATAGCCATAAATGAATGCATTTCTTTAAATTGGTCTGATGATTGTGATGAATCGGTCATTAATCTTCCAATAAGTAATCTACTTTACGGTTAAGCACATCAATTGCATCTTCAGTGAATAATATTAATAAATCGCAGTTAATATCATAACCTTCAATTTTGTAATTGATTTCTATGGCTAATGTTTTAGTCCATCTGTAATTATCTGATTTAAGTAAATCATTTAAGTTAACATGTTGACCTAAAACAACTGGGTGTCCCTGACTAAAATTAACATCAAGTTGTTCACCAATTCCTCGCAAACATGCACCTATAAGAATATTTGCAACATCCATTAGAAGCTCAAGTTCTAATGCAGCATCCAATACGCCTTTATATTGCAGTAAGCTCGAAATATCGCTAAAACTGGTGTCATTAAAGATTAATAATGCTTCACCAGAGATTGCGTTCCCGATAAAACCTTGGCACACACCAGAAACTGTATCTGAATTTTCAATCCCACTTAAAGCCATCCTAAGTTCATTTACTTCAATCAAGTTTACCACGGGTATTGGTAATATAACCTTTACACCAAGTAAACGAGCGAGTAAATCAGCTGCTTGCCCCATGGCAACATTACTGATCTCTTGATAGCAATCTCGTTGATCTTCAGTGATTGAAACGGATACTGATTGATTCACTAATATAATTCTCTTTTTAAATAATTATAAAATGCCAAATTTAGTTAGTACTTCAGCGGCTTTATCTGTCGAAATTGGCTTTTTAATAAATTCTAATGCACCTAATTGAGTTACTTCGGCTCGAGCTTCAGGTTGGATATCGCCTGAAACTACAATAACGCATGCATTAAGCTCATTCTTTTTGATATAAGCAAGCGTTTCATAGCCATCCATAACCGGCATTGTAAGGTCTAAAAAAACAACTTCGCCTTTACCTTCTTTGATAACTTGAATCGCTTCTTCACCGTTGCAAGCAAATGTAATTTCTACATCCCAATTTTTTGGGAGAGCTCTTGCCATTTGTTTGCGAGCAAAACTTGAGTCATCACAAATTAACACAGGGGTTGCCATAACCTTAAGATTTTCCTTATTTACAAAAATAACCTTACATGATTTACAATTGTTGGTTAAAAATTTAACTTTAGCAAATCTAAATTTGATTTTTTTCTCAATAATTTCATTTTATTAGAATAAATAATTAATTTTATATAAAACAATATATTTATCTGATTTTTTGATATGGTATGAGAGCTTTTATAGCTTTATTCATAATTAGAACCGATAGATGGCATTGTCTTAGGTAAGTTAGAAAAAGACAAAAGTTATAAAGCTATAGAATGACTCAAATAGTTGGAGGCAAGTTATCGATAATTTAATTGAATATCCATTTGATCCAACTTATGGTTATAACCTGCATTCATTGTTAAAAGTTGCTGCCCCAGCTGTACCCCTAGATTATGAACAGTTTTGGCATGCGAAATATGCTAATGCCCTTACCATTCACCCTATGCCTAGAATACTTGATACTGGTGTAACTCGAGGCCAACATAGAGTATTTGAAATACAATATACTTCAACCAATGATTTTAAAATAAATGGTTGGTTATGTTTACCCACTACAGGCAGAGTTAACAGAGGTTTTGTTGTATCTCATGGTTATGCGGGACGAGAAGGGCCTGATTATCATTTACCTTTTTCAGATTCAGCCATATTATTTCCATGTTGTAGGGGGTTATCTAGAAGTGCTCAATCACCTATTTCAACAGAACCCAAATGGCATGTTTTACATGACATAGACAAAAAGGATCAATACATAATAGGTGGCTGCGTTGAAGATATTTGGTTAGCAGTTAGTGCCCTCATCAGACTTTTTCCGAACTTACAGCAACACATAGGTTTCCTCGGAATTAGCTTTGGCGGTGGTGTTGGTGCTATGGCTGTTGCTTGGGATAAACGAATATCAAAAGCACATTTTAATATTCCTAGTTTTGGCAATCAGCCTCTTAGACTTGAATTAGCAACCACAGGTAGTGCCGACTCAGTCCAAAATTTTTATAAACAAAATAAGCAGTTAACTTTAAACACCTTGTCATATTATGATGCTGCAATAGCGGCTAAGTTTATTACTATACCGACACATACGGCAGCCGCTTTATTTGACCCTATGGTCGCCCCGCCAGGTCAATTTAGTATTTATAATGCAATACGTGATGATAAGTCATTATTTGTATTAGAAGCTGGGCACCATGATTACCCAAATAAACAAAAGCAAGATACAGCATTATTAAAAGAATTAGATACATTTTTTAACACATTATAAGCAGAGAGATGGAAATGAAGCGCGAGTACCAAAAATGGTGGAGTCCTGCATTAGAAAGGGAAATGGAGTTATTGATTTTTGGTCATTCCGGACGAAAAGTTTTAGTTTTTCCAACTCGTGGTGGTCGTTTTTATGAGTATGAAGATTTAAGAATAGTACAGCGACTAGCCAGTCAAATAGAACAGGGTGAAATTCAATTATTTTGTATTGACGGCATAGATGCCGAAACATTTTACTGTTTTTGGGCTCACCCATCTGGTCGGATTAACCGCTATCAAGCTTACGAAGATTACGTTATCAATGAAGTTATTCCATTTATAAATGAACAAAATCAGCACCCTGAATTAATCTCTCACGGTTGCAGTTTAGGCGCTTTCCATGCAGCTAATATTGCATTTAAATATCCAAAAATCTTTACTGAATTAATGGCATTTAGTGGCCGATATGATCTCACTTTAAATGTCGAGTACTTCTCCGACCTGTTTAATGGCTTTTACAATGAAGACGTTTATTTTAATACTCCGACTCATTTTTTACCCAATTTATCATGTCCGAAACAGCTTGCTGAGATCAGAAATTTAAAAATCACACTAGTAATAGGTCAAGAAGACCCATTCTTTCAAAATAACCTAGATCTATGTCACATCCTAAATCAGAAAGACATACAACATAATTTTTATGTTTGGGAAGAGAGAGCACATACTGGCTATTACTGGAGGAGGATGGCTTCAATTTATTTTAAATAAATTTCGAACTTTAATACTAACTTGTCATTCTTAATCTATAATTAATTCAATCAAATCAAGGGAGTCAGTAAATGTCAGAATCGAACTCTAGCAATATGTTAATTGCTGCGGTAATCGCAGTACCCGTCGTTTCAGCTGGTTTATATTTTGCATTGTCTGGTGATGAAAAACCAGAGTCTGTTAATCAACCAATAGTTGAAGAAATAAAACCAATTACCCCCCCTACTCTTGCTAAATTACCAGAGAAAGTTAATAAAGAGCCGGAAATGCCAGTTGTCGTGTTAGACAATCAAGATGATATGTCTGATGACGAAGTTGAAGAGTTAAAAAAGCCTGAACAGCCTAAATTACCCAGTCTTAATAACAGTGATTCTCTAGTTAAACAAGATTTAGCTGATAGTTATCAAAGCTCAAGTTTGATTGATTTACTCGTCCCTGAGGACGTCATTAGAAAATTTGTTGTTTTTAGTGAAAATGCTGCTCAGGGAGATTTAATCCAAAGACACAGTCCAGTATTAAAACCATCTCAAGCTTTTAAAGCAATTCCGATTAATGATAAAGAATATATTATTGATCCAACCACTTATCAAAGATATGACAAGTATGTTGATTTAGTAACTGAGTTATCTACAGAAACGATTTTAGATTATCTCGACAAATTTGAGCCATTATTAACAGAAGCTTACCAAGAGATTGGCTATGAATCCGCAGACATAAAGGTCACAATATCAGATACTATTACGCATATCTTACAAACGCCTGTTATTAGAAATGATATTAAACTGGTTGCACCTTCAGCGATGTATAAATTTGCAGATGACGATTTAGAATCACTAAATCCAATTCAAAAGTTTATGCTACGTTTAGGTCCTGATAACTTAGAAAAACTGCAAGCGAGTTTAAAACCACTAAAATCTAAACTAGATGAGTAATTGATCATCAAATGATTCATTATCTAACCCGATACCGGGTTAGATAATTTACCAATTAGATAGTGCTTCTAATGAAAATAATTTAGTTTGATAACTTAGTACAATACTCTGCGGTTCAATTTTTATCAGTTTAAGCCCGCTTTCAAACGTTTCCCCTTCATTTAATACTTTGCCATTTACTTTGATCCATCTTTGATTCGGATCAGAAGAATAAATATGCGTTTGAAACTCTAATCTTGGTATCAGTTTTTGAAATTCATAAGGGTGTTCTGCTAAAGGCTTCACTTGACTATGAACTTTATGGCTAATCTCTTCATCTGATAATGCCATGGTTTGTTCCATCGCAAGAGCAAACTTTTTCAACAAATCGTCTGACACTGGAGATTCAATTATTCTTGCGTCGTTTTGAGAGTTTGTAGCTTCATCTTCTGTATCTTTAGTTTTTACTGCTACAACAAAATTGCTCGATTGACTCTTTTCATTGTCATCTAAGCTTAACGCTTCTTCCACTTCACTAACTGGATTTGAGTTTGTTACTGTCGATTTTATCGATTCAACAGCGGTCACCGCCTCTTTCTTTTTAGTCTTTTGTAGTTTTGCAATCGACATATCAGATATAGAAAAAGCCTCGACTTTAATACCCCTTTCAGTTTTAAGTTTATTGGGTATAGTTTCTTGGCTGGAAACCAGCGGCGCTTTATCTTTGCTCGTTTTGTTATCCAAACTTAAATTAGAATTTTCAGGAACAGGCGCTGCGACAGCTAAGCTGTTTATCTGTGTTGCATCAGATACACTTTTAATTGCGAAATAATAGCCAGAGTAAAAGACTAAGCCAGTAAAAATAAAAACCAAGGGCCAAATTTTAAACTGTCTATATATAAAATCAGCTTTAGTATCTTGAGCATATAACGAAGCGCTTTGTTCTTTTTCAATTAAGGTATTGTTTTCAGATTTTTTTAAAGCTTCTAATAAATACGACATAAATTTACTTAGGCCCTAGTAGTTTAGGTGACGACGAAACGAACTTTTGCTGCAATGCAATTAAACTCATGGTGTCCGCATATGGCGTTAAAGATAAACCAAGCTTATTTTGAAATTGGTTGAGCTTAAGTTGTAATGGTTTATCAAAAAAACTCACTTTACGACGTAATTGGTTTAACTCAACCGACAAAGCTGTTTCCAACCATTGAATTAATTCAATATCCGAATCGGCATCGATATTAATGATGTTTTCTGCTGGCGGTTGCCAAACAATTAATGCTTTGCCGCGCCAATATTTGTCTAATGTCGTTTGTTCAATTTCAATCTGCTTTTCGCTAGTATCCAGTATTAATTTGTTCCGATTATTACTACCAAGATAAAGTGAATAAAAACTACGACCGTCATGGCTATAAAGCTCTAGAATACTGGGTAAATTTAGAATATTAAGCTGTTTTAAACTGCCATTAAATTCATAGCATGCTAAGCCATATTCAATTAAATCAAGGCAAGGCTGTTCAGCCGCGATGTCTAATTCCACTAACCACTTATTTGATAAATTGCTTAAGTTTGTTAATAAATCTTGCTCTGGTATTAAATCAACAATATGTTGCGTTTGAATATTAAGCTGCTCCGATTCCAAATCATCCTGTTTCGCTTTTACTTCAACATCAGTTGAACTAATTGAGAGTGTTTTTGCTTCCATACTTTCATTGGACTGTGTGTTGATAACAAAATAAACCACAAGTAAGCAAATAAAACTAACCGTTGCCGCGAGTAAATTAACTTTAGTCAATAAGCTTTGCTGCGGATCTTGATAATCAATAGACTCTTTAGCTGCGATTAAAACAATCTTTTTATCTATCACTTGTTGCTGTTTTACAAATGCCCCTAATAAAGCTCTGTCGCAGAGTAAATTAATCAATCTCGGGATACCCTGACTAATTTTATGAATTTCATTTATCGCGCTTTTAGTAAATAAAGCTTTGTTGCAACCGGCTATCTTAAGCCTGTGCCTAATGTACTCTGCGACTTGATGCTTGTTTAATGGCAATAAGTGATATCTGGCTGTTATTCTTTGTGCGAGCTGTCTAAGCTCTTGCCTTTTAAGTAACTGTTGCAATTCAGGTTGGCCAATTAAAATAACCTGTAATAATTTTTTAGTATTAGTTTCCAGATTGGTTAGTAGCCTCAACTGCTCAAGCACTTCAGGTCTGAGATGCTGAGCTTCATCAATCATAAGTAAAGCATTCTTACCTTCAGCATGATTTGATAATAAAAACGCCTTAATCGTATCGTTTAGTGCCTTAATACTAAGATTATTTTTGTCATAATCTAATTTAAATTCATCGCAAATAGTGGCCAGTAGCTCTTGCTCAGTCAATGATGGGTTTAAAACAAAAGCAACATTAGTCTTGTCCGGAATATTATCCAGTAAACACCTAGAGATTGTCGTTTTACCTGTTCCAACTTCACCTGTTAATAAAACAAAACCACCAGTTTCATTTAAACCAAAAGTTAAATGGGCTAACGCTTCTTTATGGCGCTCACTCATAAACAAAAAATCTGGATTTGGTGCGATTGAAAAAGGTATTTCAGTTAAACCAAAAAATCCTTTATACATAAATTTTTACATTATTAGCTAATTCAGTGGCACAATATAGGCTGCTTGAGTCGAAATTCCAAGAGGCATTTAATGCAAGTTTTTTTAGTGGGTGGTGCAGTTAGAGATAATTTACTCAATATAGCTGTCAAAGATAGAGATTGGTTAGTTGTTGGAAGTACACCAGAAGAAATGCTTTCACAAGGTTACCAACAAGTGGGAAAGGACTTTCCCGTTTTTCTTCACCCTAAAACAAAAGAGGAATATGCACTCGCTCGAACAGAACAAAAGCAAGGCAATGGATATACTGGATTTATTTGCGATTTTTCTCAGGCGATTAGTTTAGAAGACGACTTAGCGCGTCGAGATTTGACGATCAATGCAATTGCACTTGATCAAGAAGATCAATTACATGATCCCTACAATGGCGTAAAAGATCTGAATGATAAAATCTTAAGGCATGTATCCCCTGCTTTTTCTGAAGACCCTTTAAGAGTCCTTAGAGTTGCAAGATTTGCAGCTAAACTTAATTACCTTGGGTTTAAAATTGCTGATGATACATTAGATTTAATGCGTTTAATCTCAATTGGTGAAGAACTTGATTGCTTAACGCCTGAGCGAGTTTGGATTGAGACCGAAAAAGCCTTAAACACGCCCAATCCTGAAGTTTATTTTAAAATATTACATGATATTGGTGCACTCAAAACCATTATGCCGGAGCTAGATAGATTATGGGGTGTCCCAAACCCTAAATTATGGCATCCAGAAATAGATACTGGCATACATACTATGATGGTATTAGCTCAAAGTAGTCAATTAAGTGGCTCAAGTGTACTAAGGTTCGCTGCTTTATGTCATGATTTAGGCAAGGGGTTAACACCTCAAGAGTGCTGGCCAAGTCATCATGGTCACGAAAAAGCGGGTATCAATGTTATCAATTCAATGTGTAAAAGATTAAAAGTACCAAACCAATATCGAGAGTTAGCAGTTTTAGTAAGCGAATTCCATTGCCACTTTCATAAGGCTTTCGAGCTTAGAGCTGAAACTTGGCTAAAAGTTTTCGACCGCTGTGATTTATGGCGAAAGCCAGACCGATTTGAGCAGATAATGCTAGCAAGTTATGCCGATTTTAAAGGAAGAAAAGATTTTGAAAATAAGACATATCCTCAGCTTGATTATGTCAAAGAATTAGTTGTAGAAACGCAGAAAATTACAGCGAAAGAGTTTGTGCAGCAAGGCTTAAAAGGGCTAGAAATTAAAGCAGCTATCACGCAGAAAAGGCTAGAATCAATAGACAAGATTAAAGCTAAATTTCATTAGGGTGTGTTGACGTTTGCCGTATATATTTTGTTCTAATTAAACGCTTTTTGCTCGCGACGCGAGATATACAGCATAGTTATTCTATGTAAATATCGAGCAACAAAGAGCAAAAAGTGTTTAAGACGAATCCGAAGGACAGCGTTTGTTTTAAATTCATAGCTCATTCAGGGAGCTCACTACATTTCAATCGCTATGCTTTGTCTAAATCTCAAACAAACTGCTGCAAAGTTGCAGTCAAAAGATCAACACACACTAGCTAGTAAATTACAAAGAAAGAACTAAACTTAATGTGTTTAATTTAATTAGGTTTAGTCAATATGCTGCTTGGGATAATATGCTTAATAATTTTGACCTTATTAATGCTTAGTTATCACATATATAATCGGAAAGATTATTACAATAATCTCAGATTAATGAGCTCTGCGATCGAAAATGCCAATCCGCTACAAAAACAATATATTTCTTCGCTAGATTTAGGCTCTAAAAAACTCGTTCATTTTTTTAGTTTTGAGCAATTAGCTGAAATTAAATCAGTTAAAAACTTACCCGAATTACTCAGTATTTTAACTGAACCAGAACGAGTAGATTTAACTCGTGCACTGGAGAAATTTAGTTATACAAAAGCCGATGAAATCTCAATCTCAATATCAACAAAATTAACTGAGTTGGATAACTCTGTTTATATAAAATTATCTAAGCTAGAAAATTCAAACCAAGTCCTACTGATTTTTCAAATACCTAGCACCTTAGTTGAATCTGTCGAAGAAACGACGCCGGCGGAATCAGAAATACAATCACAAATATTAGATGATTCAATTGAGAAACTAGCCTATTACCAAGAACAATTATTGATTTATAAACAAAGGTCTGACATAGCGATTATGTTGCCTGAGTTCACGCACGAAATAAACACGCCTATAGGTATATGTGTCACAGCAAATTCTATGTTGTCTGCCGCAACAGAAGGTATCCTTCAAAAGCTAGACGAAGGTAAACTATCTAAACCAGTCTTGGAAAAATTTTTACACGAGTCAGTCAATAGTCAAACTCTACTAGAAAGTAATATAAATCGAGCAAATGAACTAATAGCGAGCTTTAAGCAAGTAACGGTAGATCAACAGAGCGAAAATATTAGGCTATTTCCACTAAATCAGTTGTTCAATGACACTTTAAATACTTTAAGACCAAGATTGAAAAAAACACTCATTGAAGTCATCACCGACTGCAGCTCCAGTATCTGTTTAACCTCTATGCCAGGGCCACTTAGCCAAGTATTGATTAACTTAATAAACAACAGCTTAACTCATGCATTTGAGCAACAGGAAGAAGGAAGGATTAAAATTTCAGTTTTTAACTTCAATGAAAATGATACAGAAATTCTGCTAATATATGCAGATAATGGTAAAGGGATGACTGAAGAAACCCTAGAGAAACTCTTCATTCCATTTTTCACCACAAATTCAGCAAATGGTAATACGGGTTTAGGTATGTCCATTTGCTTGGAAATAGTAGAAGGCAAATTAAAAGGTGAATTTCTTTGTAATAGCTTACTGGGCACTGGCACTGAGTTTTACATAAGAATACCGATTAATATTGAAAGTAACCTAGCTTAGGTAAAAAACAAATGGAATACGAATTTAAGCAAGACATAACGGGTGACGCACTCGCAACCTGCCCTAGCGAATATGAGCTGTTTGGTGTTTGGTTAACGGACGAAGTTAACCAACTAAACCCTCAATTGCTAGAGATAAGTCGTGCTATCAATTCACTCATTGAAAAACAGATAAAATCTAAAGAATTCAAACATCAAAACTATATTTTGCGCATGAATCAATATGAAGTTGAGTTGGTTTATGGTGAAATAGCAGAAGATTTAGACAGAGTAGAAAACCCATCAGAAGAAGATGACTTTACTCTGTCATATCCTAACTTAATAAATGATACTGAATCTTCGTCTATGACTGGTTGTGGTTTAAGCGATTTTTCTAAGTTAATCCAAGAGTGGATAGAATTCATTTCATAGAGATAGCTAGTATCTAAATTTCATTCTAGCCTCATTAATAATTAGAAATTTATGAAACTTAAAAACCCAGTAAGCCAATTCAAACAAAATTTAGATAGCAAGATTAGAGAATCCGCAATTAATGCTGCTCGTTCAAGGATAATATTAGCAGGACTAAAAGCTGAATCTTTAAGTCCTGAAGAATTAGAGATCATAGTTAAAGAAGAAGAAGACAAAATTAAAAGTAAAATTAAGGAGAAAGGCCTATTTGCTATGGCTGCTGCATTAGGTCTTGGGTGGTGGATTTAATGATTGCCCCTTTATTGCGTTTAGGGTTAATGACCAGTTTTTTGATTAAGTATAAAAAGTTAATCGTTTTAACCTTAGTTATTATTATATTCATCACCTTAATACATTATATTCATCTAGATCTTAAAGAGTATTTTAATAGTCAAGATCTGACGCAATATTTGGGTTATGCTTTGTTAGCCAAGTGGCTATGTATTATTTCAACTTTGCTCGGTTATATATGGGGCTTCAAATATTTGTTAAAACCAAATCATAGCCAACCAAATATAAAGCAAAGTTCTAACACAAGTGTGCCAGATCCAAATATTGCTGATATGAAGAATGATCCATTTGAGGCGATCAGGCATAAAGCTAAGTTAAGATCCCGCTCTGACTTCGTACTAGAAACTAAAAAGAAGAACAAACATTAACGCTCGGACAAGCAACAAATATGATTATTGAAAGTCAGTTCAAACCTGCTTGGTGGTTGAAAAATCGTCACTGCCAAACAATTTGGCAAAAAATAGAAAGACGTAAATTAAAGTGTGAAACAATCGAGCAAACAATTGAGCTGGATGATGGTGACTTTATTCAGTTAAATTGGACTGAAAAGCCCAACAAAGATTGTAATAAACCAATTGTTTTAGTTTTACATGGATTAGAAGGTTCAATAAATAGTACCTACGCTAAAGGCATGATGAATGCCATAAAGCATAAAGGTTGGATTGGTGTGTTGTTACACTTTAGATCATGTGGTGGGCGCCCCAATAGACTGATGCGTGCGTATCATTCAGGTGAAACAACCGATTTAGCTTTCATTGCAAACTGGTTGAAAAAGCAATACCCAGAGACCCCGCTATCCTGCATCAGCTTCAGTTTAGGCGCTAATGTTCTTTGCAAGTATCTCGGTGAATCTGGGGAACTGGCGCCTTTTATTGCAAGTGTTGGTATCTGCCCACCGTTAGACTTAGCCGCAAGCTGCGTCAGAATCCAAAAAGGCTTCTCTAAGGTTTACCAGAAATACTTGCTCGATATGATGCTTGATAATATTACTCGTAAACTCCAAAGAGTCGATTTGTCTCATAAAATAAATATTTCACCTAAGGCCTTAAAATCAATAAAAAATTTATGGCAGTTTGATGATTTAATTACTGCACCATTACATGATTTTCATGACGCCAGTGATTATTATCAACAAAGCAGCGGTAAACAATTTCTCAAAAACATTCAAAAACCAACGTTACTTTTACATGCTCTAGACGATCCTTTTTTATCTAATAAAAGTGTTCCTAAATCGAGCGATTTATCTCATAGAGTCACATACGAAATGAGTAAATTTGGTGGACATGTCGGTTTTATTTCAGGAAAAACACCTTTCAAAGGTGAATATTGGATGGAAACTCGCTCACTAAGTTTTATAGAAAACCATTTATAAATCGGTTAGTACAAATTGTATTGCTATAAAATCACTAAGGTTTTAAAGCAATAAAATGTGTGTTTTTTATTCCAAGAATATAAAAAACACAGTTGCTTATTTTAATGTCAAAAACTCAGCTTTTACGAAATCAGGTAAGTGTTTATTAGCTTGGTGATAGTCTGACCACCCTTTATATGAGCCAACCAATAAATCTAATTGAAATAAGTTGTTCTCAAATGCCCCACCTTCGTCAGCTAAAATGACTAATCTTTGAAACTGTCCCGCTGGTGTATTTTCAGTTAATAATATTAAACGGCCTAAACCTAGATCTTTAATATTACCCGCAACCGTTACGTTGGGATAAATTGGAATTTTATGGTCGGGATCTTTACCATATCCCATAATGCTAGGTACTTGTTTGAAATACCAATATCTAGCTTGTTGATCCTTGTTTAATGCGTAATCATAGCTAATACCATTATTTCGGTGAACATTAAAAAATAGAGTTTTATTATCCATTTTATAAACAGCTGTTCCCTGTAACATTACGTCATGTAAACTTTTCTCAGTCAACCAAAGTAAAGGTTTAGCTAAATTATGCTTATCAAGAATGCCTTGCATTACGGCTTGTCGGCTATATTTATAACGTGTTAACTTGTTAGAAATGTCTTCAGCTTGTTCAAAACTTAGAGCTATTTCATCATAAGGTAATTGATAAATAGCTTGCTGATATTCGTTTTGTCGAGTTAACCTAGCATCGACTAATTTAGTATAATATTTAGTTAATAATATTTTATCTGTCGGGATTCTATTGAGCATAGATCGTTTATTAGGATTACTCGTTGTTGCCGCAATTTTGTGTGCCTGTGTTAAATCTGGCTGCCATCGCTGCAACTTGAAAACTCGCTTTAAATCTGCAATCTGATTTTTAGAATATTGTAATTGGCAAATATGCTTTAACGTTTTAATTATATTTTCAGGCGTCTCTTCAACCCCAGCGTTTTGACCTACCAATTGGGTACCCTGATAAAACTTACTCTTATTTATATAATCTAGAGTGTTGTTTGCCAATTGACATAAATTGGCGTTAATTAACTGCGTTTCACTTGCCAAAAGCTTACTTTGCGAAACTAAAACAATCAGAAAGCTGATGACAAATTTGAATTTACAGTATTTTTTTATATACAATTTATCTTATCCTTTTTGATTTATACTAAATTAATTAGGTTTCAGTTGTGCAGTAATTCAAATTACGTTTAATATTTACTGTACCTTGCTTAATATTAATGCCAACATTAGCTATTATTATCTTATAAAAAACATGGAATGTTTTGTCGTGAGGCAAGACTATGAAATTGAAAGAATATATAAACAAAATGGGCAATGCTTACGCTTTACCCGATACTTGTGTCAAATTACAACAAATGCTCAATGACGATTCAACTAATATTGATGACATTGCGCAGCTCGTATCTTATGATCCTATCATTTCTGGTCTTATTTTAAAGCTAGCTAATAGTGCCCTTTATAATTTCCCATCACAAATAGACACAGTTTCAAAAGCGATAAAGGTATTAGGTTCTGACGCTGTCTATAATTTAGTTATGGCTTGTGGAACTTCAGGTTCCCTAAGTAATATAAGTACTAAAGCAATTGATTTGGACTTATTTTGGCAACATAGCATTAATACAGGTTTAATTCTAAAAAAACTTGCTCATCATTACGACAAAAAACAAGCTGAGTTTTTATTTTTGCTTGGTCTAATGCATAATTTAGGGGAGTTAGTCGTCGCTAATTACACGCCTGAACTTGCAAAACAATGTAATCAGTTCGATAAAAAAACACAACCTTTCCAAGTTCAGCAATCAGTTTTAAGCTTCAGTTATACTAATTTAAGTGCAGAATTGCTAAGACACTGGAATTTTCCAGAAAAAATGATTGATGCTTTAAATAATGCTAACACCCCCATTAAAGCAGAGCCTGAACTCCTTTTATACTTTGCCTCTCGATTAGCATTAACAAACACTTATCCTGAATTGTATAGTGTTGAGTCGATAATCCCACAAGCAGTATTGAAGCACTATGGTTTAAGTGAAAAAGATATTGAAGAGTTATTAGAAATCGTCAATTTAGAAACATTTAGTGTATTTTCTTATATTAACCCAGGTGCATCTGCTATTTATTAACCCATTCAGCTAATTTAAGCCATAATTAGCTGATCCAATAAATATTTTAAGTCTTATATAGGAAATTTAAGATGCTAAAATTTTTAAAAATTTTCATATTACCTTTAGTTGGCATCAGTGCGGTTAGTTGTGGTGATAGTAATCAATCGCCTGACGACAAAGTAGCATTTTCTAATACCAATATTAATCAATTAGACGTTTCTGAAAAAAAATTCCCAAGTATCTTTAGCCGAAATATTCAAACGGAAACGCCTCAATTAGCCAGAAAATTTAGCGCGACAGCGAATATTATTTCTCCGACAACAGATTTCACTAAGATAACAAATAGCGATTGGACTACTACTTTTTCTCATTTAGCGAGTGACATAAGTGGAAATTTTTATACTCGCTTTAATTTAACGACTGAAGTAAGTAATACAGAACCTTTAACGGATATTTATTTAAGTTTTTCTAATTCAGATATCGCTTTAAAAGTTTGCTCACCTTGCGTTTCACCTTATGATTACACTGTCACTGGGGTAAATCCACTTGACTTTCAACTTTCGGATGGCGCTTTAACACTTGAATTGTGGGGTCAAGCAGAAAATGATGATGAGTCGACAATTCGCCTGCTAGGAAGCCAAACTTTTAATTGGAATAAACAAAATATAACTTTGGCATCTGAATATAAAAACAACAAGATAAGCTTAACATGGACGCAACCAACAGACGCCCACACTCGATATAATATTTACCTTGAAAACCTAGTATCAGGTAATAAAAATCAGAGATTATCTTATGTCGGAAATGCATTTGAAACAGATTACGATTTAGCAGATGGGGCGTTAAGCATACAAGTTACAGGGATAGATGCACACGGAGAAAGTGCTTTTTCAAATATAATAAACCTAAATAATACGGCCCCTGTTGCAACAACTGACACGTTTGAAGCAATAGAAGATACAAATTTAACCAACCAAAATATTTTAGCCAACGATTTTGACATAGATCAGCATTCTCTGACTGTGGCAACACAATCTATCGGTACATTTAGTACTGATAAAAATGGTCAAATTTCAATTGATATATCAGGTAATATAACTTATTTAGCAGCACAAAATTTCAATGGTATAGATAGTTTTAGTTATACACTGGTAGATCAACTTGGTTTAGAAAGTCAGGGACTGATTAATTTTATCGTCTCGAACGTGAATGATGCGCCAATAACATTAAATGACCTGATTACATTAGACACTGACAGTATTTTCATTAGTTATGCTGATTTATTTAGCAACGATTTGGATTTAGAAAATAGTCCACTGACGATAGCTAGTTTTAGCGCTCCGTTAAATGGCTCATTAACTCCGACGACAGGCGGTTTCAATTATCAAACTAACACAGGGTTTGTTGGCATTGATACCTTTACTTATTCAGCTAAAGATGCAGATGGTGCCCTATCTAATACTAGTCAAGTGTTTCTAAAAGTAGGTAGTACAGATAATACCCTATTAGCTGTTGACGATAATTTCACACTTAATGAAGATAGTTTTATACAGGCAAATTTAATAGCTAATGATTTATTTGAATCAGATATTGCAATTGAAATAAACTTTATACAAGCTGTCTCTCATGGGGTGCTAATACTGGGAGATAATGGCTCAATTACCTATACACCCAATGCAAATTTTACAGGTTCAGATAGTTTTGTTTACCAAATTGAGCAAGGCGGTCAAACCGCTCAAGCTTTAGTTAAACTATCAGTAAATAATATTAATGATGCCCCCCAAACCATAGCAGACGTATATACAGTCGATTCAGGCAATATTTTAGTCGTCAATAGTATGCTTGGCGTACTGGCTAACGATACTGATTTGGAATCAACAAGTTTAACCGCACAATTAGGTTCTAAAACGCCGAGTTCAGGTAGTTTAGATTTCAGTCAAGATGGTAGTTTTACTTACCAAGCTAGTAGTGATTTTGTTGGTACTATAGTATTTAGTTACTTAGCCCAAGATCAAGATGGTGCTGAGACCGAACAAGATGTAATGATTAACGTATTAGCAGCTAATAAAGTACCTGTGGCAAATAATAGCACCCAAACCATAGATGAAGATTTTGTATTAACCGCTCCATTTACAGCTTTAGCAAGTGATCCAGAATCGTCTCCGTTAACATTTAAAATATCAGTTCAACCAACAAACGGTTCGGTTGAAATTACCGATAGCGCAATCATCTACACTCCGAATGCTAACTTCAATGGCCAAGACTCTTATTCGTTTATTGCTAATGATGGGAAAGATGATTCAAATGAAGCAAAAATCACCATATTAGTAAATTCTGTCAATGATTCACCGGTTAAAGTAAGTGATGTGCCACTTGAAGTTAGTGAAGGCGCTATCCTAAATATTCCAGATTTGACCCAAATCATTAACGATCCGGACCAAGATACCTTAGTTTTTAGTCATATACAGAATGATATAACCTTAGGTACTGTTGAATTAATCGATAATCAAGTTAACTATACACCACCATCTAGCCTATCTGTCGACACTGTAGACTCATTTACAATTGCCGCGAATGATAATTTAGGTGGTTTAGTCAGTTTTACTTTCAATGTCAATGTGAAAGCCGTTAACGATAAACCACAAATTCAAGATGCGGAATTCAACATTACCGAAGACACTTCGCTAGTTATTACTCTTGACGACATTTCAAGTGATGAAGAAACGAGTTCGAGTGAATTAATATACAAAGTTGAATCAGTTTCTAGTGGTCACCCTATCGATGAAATTACTTTAATTTCTGGTAATACTTTAACTTACACGCCTAAATTAAATGATACTCAAGGTGACATTCTAAATCTAAGTGTGAATGACGGTGAGTTTACCGTCACGGCTAATATTACAATTAATATAAATCCAGTAAATGATGCACCTGTAACACAAGATGCTAGTTTTAATATAATCGCTACAGATCAAGTCAAAATTGATCTGTCTGAATATGTTACGGATGTCGACAGTGATAGCTTTAGCTTCCAGATTGTTGACAATGGCAGAACCGAAGGTGAAATAGGCACTGCTAGTCTCTCTGGAAATATTTTAACTTATAACGCCAGCGCTATTACAGATAATCAAACCGATTCTATTGTTTTTATCGCTTTAGATGATAATCAATTACCTTCGAATCAATCTAGCCTAGTTATCAATGTTGCACCTGAAACCCTACCGAGATTAATATCAAGTTCATCACTAGCACTTGAAAACGCGAGTAAGGTAATACTAGATGGTGATTTTGCATATGTCGCCAGCAATCAATTTATTAGTGTATACAATATTAGCGATAAAACAGCACCACAGCACATAATAGATTATCAAGCTAAGAATGAAATATTAGATTTAGAAATAGGAACCAACTTGCTATTTTTAGCTTTGGGTACTCATGGCGTTGAAATACTCGATATTACAACGCCAAGCCAAGTTAACCTGAAACAAGCCTTTGGAACCGAAGGTAAAGCACTTGATATAGCCATGCAAGGCGAAGTTATGTACCTTGCGGTAGATGATGCAGGTTTAGCTATCTACTACATAGGTAAGGCGAGTGAAACGCCGGTTAAACTAGATTCCTCTAGTTTGTTTGCTAATTTCAACCAAGTCTATTCAGTCTCGTATAATTTAAAATATCTAGTTTTAGCTACAGGCTCAGAGTTAATCATTATTGATCAAAATGATTTATTAAACACCGACAACAGCTTGAAATACTCGAATTATCAAGTTCCAAGTGGGACAACTAGTATTAGTTTATATGATGACAAATTACATTATAGTTGCAGCGCTTGCGGCTACGTGATTCTAGACATTTCACAATCGAATATTAATCAGATAACTCAATTATCTTCGACGACAAGTGTCAGTACAAACCAAATCTACCAAACGTTAGATAAAAGTTTTTTAATTGATGTAATGAATAATAACTCAGTCAAAATAACAGATCTGAGTTCACTGCAAATAACGCCAGTAGATTTAAATATAAATGAAGTAACAGGAATATCCGCTGATACAAGCTATATTTATACTGTTTCTAAACAAACTGGTCAGTTCAATATCATAAAATATCGAAACCTAGATAAAGTCATTATTCCTGATACAAGCGACATGACTGATGGGACGACAGGTTTCGAATCTCAATTTAATATGAGTTACACAAATTGGTTAGATAATAATAAACTAACCCAAGGCGCTTTGTTTAATATTGCTGCTATCGTCAATTTTAATAACCTAGTATCCAATACTGCAATGCCAGTTAAAGTAGACTTCAAAATTAATGATGAGTCTGTATATACGGATTCAAATTGGCCATACCATGCAGTGCTCACTGCTCCGGTAAGCGCTAGTATGAATATGTTAATATCTGTTGAATACAAGGGATTTACTCACAATTACAGCCTACCTAATATTACATTAGAAGTTGATTCCGATTCAGATGGCATTAATGATCTAGCCGAAACTCAAATTTACTCTAGTAATACAGAGTTAATCGACTCAGATGCCGATGGTTTATCAGACACAATTGAAAGGTTAATAAAAACAAGTATTAATGCACCAGATACAGATAGTGACGATATTAATGATGGAGATGAATATTTAGCAGGCACAGACCCTAAAAATGACGATACGACAGCTGCTAGTCTAACCGGTACTTCACCTAGCGATAATCAATTCGAGGTTTGTGAATTAACTAATATCTTTGTTAATTACAATGAAGCCGTTAAAGTTGCAGATATAGCTAACAATTTGATTAAAGTAACCGATTCGCAACTAAACGCAGTTACAGGGACATTAGAGCAATCGACTGATAAAATGTCATTCACCTTTACACCAAGCTCAAGTCTTATGCAAAATGAATCATATACTGTATCAGTATCAGCAGTTAAGGATTTAGCTGGAAATCAAACTCCTGGATTCAACCTGGGCTTTACCACAACGGCCTCTATTAGCTCAGCCTGTCTTTAAACTATTTAAGCTAGGGATTTGGTCCCTAGCTTATAAATAACCTAACATAATTCAATGATATCAAAATTAACTTTATTTAAACTTTTTACCCTTGCTTACTTTATTTTTACCAGTTTTTTATTTTTTAAACCTATCAATATAGAAGGCACTCAATTATTTCCACATTTTGATAAACTCGCTCACTGTCTGGTTTTTCTCTCTTTATCTTTTTTAGTTGAACTATGCATCAACAATAATCACAAACAAAAAATTGTTTACTTGGCTTGCTATGGCGCTTTAGTTGAAATTATTCAAGGCAGTTTCTTTAATAGAGAAATGAGTTTTCTAGATTGGTTAGCCGATATTCTTGGTATTGTTATTTTTTATTTTATTTTTTTTAAGACGAAATTCTCATGTATACGATTGTGGGTAATGGCGCAGTTGCGTCCTTGTTAACAGCTGCTTTATTTCAGCATAAGTTAAAATACCAAGTAATTTTAAAACCAGAGCATAAGGCAAGTTTTTACCAGTTAGCATGCCTTAATGCTAAACAATTAAAAGTTCCCTTACCTAGATATGACTTCAAAGAAAAAATTGATTTTTTAATTCTACCGATAAAAGCATACCAAGTTGAAAACACTTTAAAGCAATTAAAAAATCAACTAGAGCCCAATGCAACCTTAGTGCTATTACACAATGGCATGGGCACAGAAGAAATCGTAAATGAGCTATTACCCAATGCTAGGGTTATCTTAGCCACTACAACCCATGGCGCCTATAAACCCCAACTTAACCAAGTAAACCAAACCGGTCTCGGCGAGACTTATTTTGGCAGTACCACAGAACAAACAGCCAACCAGAAATTGAATGAGTTGATCAATGCTTGGCAACCAGCTTATTGGAGTCAAGATATAAGCCAAAAGCTATGGCTTAAACTCGCTATCAATACAGCGATTAATCCGCTCACCGCAATTTATCAGGTTAAAAATGGTGAATTATTAAAAGCTGATTGGCGTAATCAATTAATAGATATTGCCTATGAAATTAACCAAGCTGCGTTAGCTAAAAGTATTCATCTAACTCAAAATGATATTTTAGAGCAAATTTTAACGGTTGCTGACAAGACCAAAGATAATTTTTCATCAATGAATAGAGATGTATTCTATAAAAGAAAAACTGAAATAGATTTTATAAATGGATATTTATTGAATATTGCAGCTGAAAATCAACTTCAGCTGCCTACTATTGAAACTTTATATAACAAAGTTAAAGCGCTTGAGGTTGAAACACTTTAACGTTTTTATGACCCTGTTCAATCAAGTATAGAGCTTGTAGTTTACTCATGACGCCTTTTTTACAATACAATAAATACTCTTTAGATTGATCTAATTCAGAGTATTTATTGGCAATTTTAAAAAATGGGATATGAAGGATTTCTTGCCCCGCTATTTCTAATGGGTCACTCTCTTCTTCTTCATCTGACCTAACATCAATAATCACCTGGTTAGCGTTAAGTTCTGAGATGACCTCTACTTCCGATACAGTATCTTTTGCTTCAATGTTTAAATCTTTAATGTCATAAATTTTAGCATCATTGACGACTTGCTCAATTAACGGCATATGGAAATTTGCCTCTGTAGCTTCCACTTTATGCAAGGGTGCAGCAACATTCGGCTTTTGAGAAATAACGCCACAATATTCAGGCATAGTTTTGGCAAAATCTTCTGTGCCGATTTCTCGAGCAATATTAATAATATCTTGCTTATCCATAGCAACTAGTGGACGAACTATTAAGGTTTCACTCACTCTATCAATCACATTCAAATTAGTAACAGTTTGGCTTGAAACTTGACCTAAGGCTTCGCCAGTAACTAAAGCTTTAATCCCTAATTTTTCAGCGGCAATAGAAGCAGCTCTGACCATCATACGTTTGAGGACAACTCCCATTAAGCCAGAGTCTATATTTTCTAATATTTCAGCGACAACAGGCTGAAAATCAACAGCAACAAATTTAACTCGGTGAGATTCACCATATTTTTGCCATAAGAAATGAGAAACCTGCTTAACGCCAATTTCATGAGCACTGCCACCTAAATTAAAGAAGATATAATGCGTTTTCAGTCCGCGGCGCATCATTAAATAGGTAGAAACGCCCGAATCAAACCCACCAGAAATCAGAGATAAGACCGCATCTTGAGTAGCAATTGGGAAACCACCTAAACCAACATGCTGTTGAATGTTTAAAAATAGTTTTTGATTTGCCACTTCCAATTTAACCGTCACTTCAGGCTTAGTTAGTTGAACCCTAGCAGACTCAACATTTTGGTTTAGTGCACCGCCCACATACCTTTCTAAATCTTTTGAAGCAAAATCATGCGTTCCACGACGTTTTACTCGAACACAAAAACCTTTGTTTTCAATTGATTTACTAAAAAGCTGGCAAACTAAATCAGCAGTCGTATCAAAATCTGTGTATTCATACTCTTTGACTTCAATAAAATGAGTGATGCCAGGGATGCACTTTAACCTTTCAATTAATATGTCTCTTTTAGCTTCACAGCCTCTGACTTCAATGCAATCCCAGCTTTTTTTAACCCAAGCTTCATCATCTACTTTAATTAGAATATTCTTAATATTACTTTCTAATATTTTAGTAAAACGTAACCTAACCGAACGACTCTTAATAGAAATTTCAGGGTGCATTTTGACGATAAATTTGATCATAGGAAACGAATTACTCTAGCTGGGATTTAAAACGCAAGATTATATACCTAAACATGGGCACTTAGCTAGTTTAGGTGAAGTTGCAACTAGCCTAAAATTCAACAAATTGGAGGGCAACCTGAGCTAGATTAAATCTTTAGCTCAAGTTTGGTTTATTGGGCTACTGTAATCGGATCTGATTCTTTCGCTTTACCTTGCATGATAGAAATCTCAACCCTTCTATTCTTTCTACGATTGGTCAAAGTTGTATTTGGGACCAAAGGTCGAGTATCAGCATGACCCACAACAATTAATCGATGTGAATCAAAACCTGTGACTTTTACCATTTCATGGGCTACAGCAACGGCTCTTTTAGAAGATAAGTCCCAATTAGAAGAATACAATTCAGAAGTAACGTTTTGATTATCTGTATGTCCAGATACTGTTATTTCACCTGGTACTTGAGTCAATAAAGCAGCGACTTGTCTTATAATAGGCTTAAACTGAGACTGTAAAAATGCAGAACCCGATGGAAAGGCACCCTTTTCACGGATACGAATAATTATCTGTTGTCCCAAAGATTCTAATTCAATCGCACCATCAACTATCTGGTCTTCAAGCTGCTGAGCAATTTTTTTAACCAGCTCACTCACCTGCTCTTCAGAAGCCGTAGACTCAGCTTGAGATGCCTGTTGGCTTGCCGTTTCTTGTGCTGAGCCGCCTCTTTGGTTACCTCTTTGTTTTTGACGTCCGCCGGCTGAATCTTCATCTCCAGCTTCAAATTCCAATACTTGCTGCGTCATCTCAACCGTTTGCTGCTGAATCGTTTCAATTGGTGTTGGATCCGGTCTACCGGGTCTGAATTCTTGTGCAATAACGGACGTTCCTTTCGGAATATCTTTAATTTCTAATTTATTTTGAACACCAAAAGCAAATTTCATCGAACCAGCAATCTGCTTAAACTTAAGGACATCCATTTCAGAGAATGCAAGTAGGAGTACAAAAAAGCACATCAGTAGCGACATTAAATCAGCAAAAGTCCCCATCCACGCAGGTAACCCGGGGGGAGGACATTTACACGGAGGACAATCATCAGACATTATTAATCCCTACTCTTCTGGAACTGCACGTTTAGATTCAGCAATATAATTTTTCAAAATCCCTTCAATAACTCTTGGATTCTGACCATCTTGGATTCCTAATATTGCATCAAGAATTAAGCTCTGATTTAATTTTTCTTCTTCGGTTCTAATTTGTAATTTTCCCGCTAAAGGCAATGCGATAACGTTTGCCAAAAAAGCTCCGTATAAAGTTGTTAATAATGCAACTGCCATTGCAGGTCCGATAGCCTTTGGGTCATCCATGTTAGATAGCATAGCAACTAAACCAATAAGCGTACCTATCATACCCATTGCAGGTGCAACGTCGCCAAGTGCTTTTAATAGACCCACCCCAGCTTCATGACGCTCTGTTGTCAATAATATATCTTTAGATAAAGTTGCCTTTACGACTTCGCCATCATGTCCATCAACTAACATATCCACCCCTTTACGCATAAATGGATTGTCAATTTCAGCTTCTTCTAATGCTAAGAACCCACCTTTACGTGCAGCGTCAGCCATATCAACAGCCTTCTGAATTAATTCCTCAGGTGATTCTATTTTAAACATAAAGGCTTTGCCCATTATTTTGCCGATGCCAACAAACTGCCCCATTGTATAATTTGACATGACAACAAATATTGAGCCGACGAATACAATTAAAACTGATTGTACGTCCACAAACATCATTATATCGCCAGCTAAGAACATAGCTGCCAACACAAAACCTATTGCACCTAGTAGACCAATTAGCGTTGCTAAATCCACTGTTTCCTCCAAAGACAATAAGTAAACAAACTTATAGTGATAGTATTGATAAAAACCGTCAATAAATTAACTATAGTGCTGATTTATTGAGTTATTTAGTTATTAATTCTTTTCTTAGCAAATATTAAGCCGATGTTTTATAAAATATATATCGGCACAACTGTAATATTGTTTAACCTGAAGTTGGTAATAATGCATCTGGCCTTTGTTTTGAAATGACAAAAATTTATTCCATGATTCAAGTTAGCTACTTTTTCTTTATTGTATACGGGTTTATCAGATTAACCAAAAACTTGTCTATTTCTTTTTTAGCCTAAAATCAGCAATTTCATTTGACCCAAAAGCATAGCTAATGTAGTGTTTCGCCCTTTTATAATCGGCATTGCGAGATACATAAATGGCAGCTAAAAAACCTGAGAACATGAGCTTAGAAGAAAGTATGTCTGAGCTAGAAAACTTAGTCGGTCAACTAGAACATGGTGATCTCGCTTTAGAAGACGCACTCAAACAATATGAGCGTGGTATAGCTTTGGTCAGATCAGGTCAAAATAAGCTTGAAGCTGCCGAGCAAAAAATCAAAATTTTAAGTCAAACAAATGACGAATTTTCCCTATCAGACACTAGTTTAGAGAATTTAAAATAGATGCAGTTTAAAGACTCACTTGCTAATTTTAATATAAGTTTTACACAACAAGTTCAAGACTTGTTCGATCAACAACCAGAGTCTGTTTCGCCTAAACTATTATCAGCTATGCGTTACAGTGTAGAGAATGGTGGTAAGAGAATCAGACCTTATTTGATGGCTCTTATTGCTGAAACTATCGGTGTAAATTCAGATAAAATTCTACCTGCTGCACTGGCGCTAGAATGCATACATAGCTATTCACTTGTCCACGATGATTTACCGGCTATGGATGACGACAGTTTGAGACGCGGTAAACCTACATGCCATATTCAATTTGATGAAGCAACAGCAATTTTAGCCGGCGATGCATTACAAGCACTTGCTTTTTCTTTAATATCTAATGCTGATATTAGTGATAATGTAAAAGTATATTGGACCCAATGTTTAGCCAAACATTCTGGTTATTTAGGTATGTGCGGTGGTCAATCTTTAGACTTAATTGCTGAAAATGAACAAGTTGATTTAGCTCAACTAGAAAAGATACATAGTTTAAAGACTGGTGCATTACTAAAATGCGCTGCTAACATGGCCTGTGCTGCCAAGCCTGAGCTAAAGCTCTCTACATACCAGAAATTTGACCGTTTTACTGCACTGATAGGATTAGCTTTTCAAATTCAGGATGATATTCTAGACGTTGTTTCAACCACAGAGCTTCTAGGCAAACCACAAGGTTCTGATGAAAAACTGGCAAAGAGTACCTATCCTAGTTTGCTTGGATTAGAAGGCGCTAAGCAAAAAGCACAACAAGTTTACCAATCAGCACTAGAGCAATTGGCTGAAGTTCCATACAATACAGATTCCCTTGCTGCTTTTGCTGAATTTATAATAAATCGAAAATATTAAGTATTTCATGACAACTGATATTAGCCATTACCCTAGATTAAGATTAGTCAATGACCCTGATGATCTTAGAAGCTTGCCTGCAGATGAACTTCCTCAATTGGCAAATGAACTTCGTCAATTTTTATTAGCTTCTGTTAGCCAAAGCAGTGGGCATTTTGCTTCAGGTTTAGGTACTGTTGAATTAACCGTAGCTTTACATTATGTGTATAAAACGCCTTTTGATAAATTAATTTGGGATGTTGGTCATCAAGCTTATCCACACAAGATATTAACTGGTAGAAGAGATCGAATACATACAATTAGGCAATTAGATGGACTTCACCCTTTTCCTTGGAGAGAAGAAAGTGAATATGACACGTTAAGTGTTGGTCATTCTTCAACCTCTATCAGTGCTGCACTTGGTATCGCAATAGCGGCTAACAAAGAAAAACAAAATAGAAAAGTTGCTGCAATTATAGGTGATGGTGCGATTACTGCTGGTATGGCTTTCGAAGCGCTAAATCATGCAGGTTCTATCGATAGCGATATGTTAGTTATTTTAAATGATAATGATATGTCTATCTCTGAAAATGTTGGCGCACTTAATAATCATTTAGCAAAAATTCTTTCAGGTTCTGTTTATACTTCTTTTCGAGAAAGCGGTAAGAAATTACTAAGTAATGTGCCACCAATCAAAGAATTTGCAAGCAAAGCTGAAGAGCATATTAAAGGCATGCTTGCGCCAGGCACTATTTTTGAAGAGTTAGGCTTTAACTATATTGGCCCAATCGATGGCCATGATGTACTTGGTTTAGTTGAAACCCTTAAAAATATGCGCAATTTAAAGGGTCCTCAGTTTTTACACATAGTCACGAAGAAAGGCAAAGGCTATCGACCAGCAGAGCAAGATCCAATTGGCTATCATGCAGTACCTAAGTTCGATCCAAAGGTAACTGAACTGCCGCAGAAAAAACCAGCAAGCCCAACTTATTCTAAAATATTCGGTGATTGGCTATGCGATATGGCAACCAAAGACCCTAAACTCATGGCAATTACCCCCGCTATGAGAGAGGGTTCTGGTATGGTTAAATTCTCCAAATCTTATCCTGCACAATATTTTGATGTAGCAATCGCTGAACAGCATGCAGTCACGCTTGCAGCTGGTATGGCAATTCAAGGTTTAAAACCAGTAGTCGCCATATACTCTACTTTCCTTCAGCGCGGTTATGATCAATTAATACACGATGTTGCTTTGCAAAAATTACCTGTCTTATTCGCAGTTGATCGCGCAGGAATTGTTGGGGCTGATGGCCCAACACATCAAGGCACCTTTGATATTAGCTTCTTAAGATATATTCCCAATCTAGTCATTATGACGCCTTCTGATGAAAACGAATGTCGTCAAATGCTTTACACTGGTCATCAACTCAATTTACCTAGCGTAGTTCGCTATCCTAGAGGTACAGGTCCAGATTCGGATGTCCAAACCGAGATGCAAGCATTAGAAATCGGTAAATCAGTGACGAAGCGTAAAGGTCAAAAAATATCCATTTTAAACTTTGGAACTCTATGTCATTTTGCGCAAGAAGCAGCAGAGATTTTGGATGCGAGTTTAATTGACATGAGATTTGTCAAACCCATCGATGAATCAGCTATTGCTAAAGTATGTGACGAATACGAGTTAGTCGTCACACTTGAAGATAACTGTGTACAAGGTGGTGCAGGATCGGCAGTGCTTGAGTGTATTGCTAAACTAGGCAAGGCAAAACCTTGTTTGAATCTTGGTGTTCCGGATGAATTTTTAAAACACGGTAGCCAAGAAGAAATGTATCAATTATTAAAATTAGATGCTCAAGGTATCATAGATCAAATAACCGCTTTTCAATACGCGACATAAATAGCCAGCATTAAAATACGAAGGACTTAATGACGCTAAAAGGTATTGGTTTGTGAAGTCAATTGCACTTGCTTTGAGTTTAGAGTGTAAAATTTAGCGTTTAGAGAAAATAGAAGTGTTGGTTAATCATTGCTAGTCAGTTAATTATTAAAACAGGATACGATAAATGTTAAATATCGTATCCTGGATCAAACTTAACTCACTTTTTCAGCCATATAAACGGCGTATCTTGGCAGCGTGATTAAATTTTTGTCTTTTTGTCCTTGCGACAAATCAAAAGCTAGTTTAATTGCTTGCAGCTCAGCTTCAGATTCAAAATTTTGTTCCTCAGCAGATAAATTTAATGCCACTAACCAAGTCTTACCTTCAAAGCTTCGTTCAAAGCATAAAACTGATTCATTAACTGAAATAAACTCAATGTCACCTAACTTTAAAATATCTTGTTTTGAACGCCACTTCATCCAACTTTGATAAAATGTGAGGATAGATTTAGGATCACCACTTTGTTGGTCAACTGACAATGCTCTATGGTCTGCAGGAATAGGTAACCAAGGTTTACTATCGCTAAAACCAGCTTCTGATTCAGATTCTTGCCAAGGCATAGGCGTTCGACAACCATCCCTACCTTTAAATTTAGGCCAAAACTCTATGCCATACGGGTCTTGCAGTTGTTCAAATGAAACATATGCTTCTTCTAAACCAAGCTCTTCACCTTGGTAGCTACAAACAGTGCCTTTTAAGCTACTGACGAGTACTGTAAGCATTTTTGCAAGTTGTTTGTCTGAGGCATTGTCTTTACCCCATCTAGTCACTACTCGTTCGACATCGTGATTACTAATAGCCCAACATGGCCAACCATCTTTCATGGTATTTTCAAGCTGTTTTACTGTGTTACTAATATGCTCTACAGTAAAATCATCTGTTAACAATTCAAAACTATACGCCATGTGCAAACGTTTATTATCTGCAGTATATTCAGCCATAGTCTGAATAGAGTCTTCCGAACTGATTTCACCTAGCGCAGTTGTACCAGGATATTTATCTAACAGTTGACGTAGCGATTCAATAAAAGCTAGATTTTCCGGCTGAGTGTTATTGTGATAATGGTACTGGTATGCGTATGGATTGTCAGGAGAAAAACCTCGACCATTACGCTCATGTATTGGCTTTGCTGGATTGTCACGTAAAAATTTATCGTGAAAACAAAAATTAACAGCATCCAAACGCAAACCATCAACGCCTTTCTTTAGCCAGTATTCTACATTTTCTAACACTGCTTTTTGTACTTCTGGATTATGAAAGTTTAAGTCCGGTTGTGATGATAAAAAGTTGTGAAGATAATATTGTTGTCTTCTAGAATCCCATTTCCAGCCCATACCGCCAAAAATAGATAACCAATTGTTAGGTGGCATACCATCCGCTTTAGAATCAGCCCACACATACCAATCGGCTTTGGGGTTTAGTCTATTTTGACGGCTTTCAGCAAACCACTCATGCTGATCTGAGGTATGACTCAAAACCTGATCTATCATGACTTTCAGCCCTAACTTATGGGCTTTCTCTAACAAGTGGTCAAAGTCATCCATATTGCCAAATAAAGGATCGACTGCTTTATAGTCACTTATATCATAGCCAAAATCTTTCATTGGCGATTTAAAAAATGGAGATATCCAAATTGCGTCTACTCCTAAATCAGCTATGTAATCAAGCTTTTCGGAAATACCGCGTAAATCACCAACCCCATCATTATTCGCATCGTAAAATGAGCGCGGGTAAATTTGATATATTACAGCGCCTCTCCACCATTCATGCTGATTCATAACATGACCTCTTTTCGTTTGTTTATCAATCTGAGTTATAGAATAGAAGATGTCACCGTGACTATTCAATCTAATGCAATCGTATGCATAAATCACAATGTTAACGCATTATCTGACGTTCTAACAAAGAATTAAAAATATATTCCTTATAAAACAGTTATATAAACTTAACCCGCTTCAAATTTATAAACATTTTATCAACAATAATTCAAACTTGAATACGTATGCATAAAGTTGTCAACAATTGGGCCTAGGCTATATATTTGTTAAATCGAATGAAATAGTAACTAAGTCATTTATTTATATTCTTAATAATGCTTTTTAAAAGATTATTTTAGATTCGATTTTTAAAAAATTTATTAACAACTATGCTTATGTTTAGTCGTTACAGCTATAGATGAGAAGTCACATGAACGAAAAACCGCAGTTATCTTTTTGGCAAATATGGAATATGTGCTTTGGATTTTTAGGAATTCAATTTGGCTTTGCTTTACAAAATGCAAATGTCAGTCGGATATTTCAAAGTTTAGGCGCAGACATTGAAGAAATACCTATCTTATGGATTGCAGCGCCAATAACAGGTTTGGTTGTTCAACCTATCATAGGATATTTAAGTGACAAAACATGGTGTAGCTTAGGCAGAAGGAGGCCCTTCTTTTTAATTGGCGCTATATTGTCATCTATTAGCTTAGTCTTTATGCCTAACTCACCCAGTTTATGGATTGCTGCAGGTATGCTGTGGGTTTTAGATGCTTCAATTAATATTTCAATGGAGCCATTCCGAGCTTTTGTTGGTGATAATTTAAATAAAAAGCAACGTCCGCTTGGTTACTCAATGCAAAGTTTGTTTATTGGTTTAGGCGCAGTTGTTGCTTCTGCATTACCATGGATAATGACCAATTGGTTTGACGTTAGCAATGAGGCGGTTGCCGGTGAAATCCCTGATTCAGTAAAATACGCATTCTATTGGGGTGCGGCAGTGTTATTAGTTGCGGTTGGTTGGACTATAGTCAGCAGTAAAGAGTACAGCCCTGAAGAATTAGCTAGCTTTAACAACGAAACAATTGAACAACAAAGAACAATATTCAGTAACGATAAGTTCAAAAAGCCAACGCTGCTTATGATGAGCACAGGTGTTATTTTCACCGCTGCAATTTTATTGTTAGATTTAGAAAAACAACTCTATATTTTGTCATTAGGCTTAATTGCTGTCGCGACTTGCTTTTTAGTCGCAGATAAGATGATAGCTGCGAATAAATTTAATAATGGTTTTGCAGCTATAATGCACGATTTAATTAACATGCCATCGACTATGAAGCAGCTTGCTATTGTACAATTTTTTAGCTGGTTTGCATTATTTGCCATGTGGATATATACCACCTCAGCTGTTACTGATTTCCACTTTGGTAGCCAAGAGGCAAACGATCTTGCTTACAACCAAGGTGCAAATTGGGTCGGTGTATTATTTGCGGCTTATAACGGTTTCGCAGCTATCGCAGCAATATTTATACCTAAACTTGTCAGTACATTCGGCATTAAACAAGCGCACGCAATTAGTTTAACGCTAGGCGCATTAGGCTTTTTAAGTTTCATTTTGATTAAAGATCCAGATTGGTTATTAGTTTCTATGGTGGGCGTTGGTTTCGCTTGGGCATCTATTTTATCACTGCCATATTCTATGCTATCCAATAGTTTACCCTCTCATAAAATGGGTGTCTTTATGGGCATTTTTAACTTCTTCATCGTTATACCACAGATATTGGCAGCCTCGATCTTAGGCATTTTACTTTCTATTATTAATTCAGGTGCAATTGCAGCGTTAATGATAGGAGCTGTGAGTCTAGTGATAAGTGCTATTTTTACATTAAGAACTAAATTATAAAACATTTAACAAAGAGACTTAATAATGAAAAAACATTTCAAAACAAATCATTTAATATTTAGTGTTGCTGCAAGTGTCTTAATATCCGGTTGCCAATCTACTCCAAAGGAAATGGCCAAAGAGTACTATGGAACTAAAAATCAATTTGCTCAAGAGTCTGTATATTTCCTGATGACTGACAGATTTGTCGATGGCGATAAAAATAATAATTACCCAAATCAAGGCGGTAAACATAAAACATTTGACCGACCACTAATCAGCAAAGATGGTAGTCAATCTGCTAACGTAGGCTACATGGGCGGTGATTTTAAAGGTATAGCTAATAATATAGATTACATCACAGATATGGGCTTCACAGCGCTATGGATTACGCCTATTGTTGATAACCCTGACATGGCATTCAATGGCGGTGAGAAAATTGAATTTGGTGGTCAATTTAAAGATGGTGGCAAAACAGGATATCACGGTTACTGGGGAGTCAATTTCTTTAAAGAAGACGAACACTTAGTTTCTGCTGACTTAAATTACCAGCAACTAAACAAAAAATTAAAACAAAATGGCGTTAAACCAATATTAGACATAGTACTTAATCATGGTTCTCCATCCTTTACGATGAAAGAGGATTTGCCAAAGTATGGTGAGATATATGACAAAGCTGGTAATTTAATTGCGGACCATCAAAATATTCACCCAACAAAACTAGATTTAAATAACCCTCTGCACAAATTTTTTCATAACAAGACAGATTTAGTACAGCTTTCTAATATAAATGAAGACAATCCAGCAGTTTTGGATTATTTCGTTGAAGCTTATTTACAATGGATAGACCAAGGAGCGGAAGCCTTTAGAATTGATACGATTAGACATATGCCTCATCATTTATGGAAGGCGTTTAGTGATAGAATTAGAGCAAAACATCCTAACTTTTTTATGTTTGGAGAAAGTTTTGAATATGAAGCAACTAAAGTAGCTCAGCACACACTACCTAAAAACGGCGAAGTCAGTGTTTTAGATTTCCCTGGGCAAAAGTTAATGACGCAAGTATTTGAAAATAAGGAGTCTTCTTACACAGAAATTCTAGATTATTTATATCTAACACATGGTCCATATCATAATCCTTATGATTTGATGACGTTTTATGATAACCATGATATGGCCCGTATGAATGCAGACGAGAATGGGTTTATTGATGCAAATAATTGGCTAATGACCTCACGAGGGATACCAGTAGTCTATTACGGTTCTGAGATTGCTTTTCAGGCAGGTTTAAAGGAACACTTTGGTAATAGAAACTATTATGGCCAAGCTAATATAGATAAAGCGCCTAACTCGACTGTCTATAAAAATTTAAAGAGAATTAACCTAGTCCGAAAAAACACACCTGCTTTACAAAGTGGTTTACAAGCAAACATCGAATTCACTAAAGACACAGCTAGTTTTTTACGAGTTTTACAACTTGATGGTGTAGAGCAGATGGCTTTAGTTTTATTAAATAAATCAGGCGAAGACAAAACAATTTCGATTGATAAATATTTAACTAATGGTAAATGGCAGAGTCAAATTACAAACTCAAGCCATATCGTTGAAAACAATATGCTAGAAATTAAAGTACCAGCACATGGTGTAGACGTTTTAGTCCTAAACAAAACACCTGAAAACAAAGCACTGATAGCTGAATTAGATAGATTAATGCTAAACAAATAATCCTTGTTATTCGAGGGGTTAATTAATTAACCCCTCCGCATGACTGCCTCACGATTAATTTAGCTGGGATAAGTGCTGAATCAACGTCAATCTTATGTATCTTTTTAATTAAGGCTTCAACTAACATCTCACCTGCAAGTTTAGTGTTTTGTTGCATAGTCGTCAGTTGTGGCGTGGTTAAATGCGAGACAGGTATATCATCAAAGCCTACAATGGCTAAATCTTCTGGCACTTTCATACCAACTTTCTGAAAAGCTCTAAGAGCACCTACAGCAATCATATCTGAAGCACCAAATACAGCATCAATCCTGGCATTATTTCGAACTAATTTCATCGCCGCATCCCAACCAGAATCTTCAGTCGAAATGGCATGTACTTGATTTTCAGCAATGATGTCTAATCCATGATCAGTTAAGGCTTTGCAATGGCCAAGATATCTATCTCTAAACTCTGGAGAATGTTCAGATGAATCGCCTAAAAATGCAAAATGTTTAAAACCTTTATCGATCAAGTGTTTGGTAATGACATAACCACCTTCAAAATTATCACAACCAAATGAACTACCCGGTTGTCCTTCAACTATTGTTCCGTAACGTACAAAATGTGTACCCTGTTCATTTAACTGAGTCAATTTAGCTTCATAGTCGACGTAATCACCGTACCCTAACAAAATGATGCCATCCGCTTTTGATGCATCTTCATAATCAGCATGCCAATCTTCACTTAGTTGCTGAAAAGAAACGAGTAAATCATAACCACTCTTTGCAGCCGCTCTGGTAATGCAACCAAGTATAGATAAAAAGAAAGGATTTATCATAGATTCATCAGATGTAGGGTCTTCAAATAATAATAAAGCTAAAGTACCTGTCTGCTGAGATCTTAAATTACTCGCATTTTTATCAACTTTATAGTTAAGTTCCTTTGCAAGTTGTTGAATTTTGTTTCTGGTTTCTTCATTAACTAATGGGCTATTTCTCAATGCTCTTGATACTGTTGATTGAGAGACACCTGCTTTGTACGCTATATCTAGTGAAGTTGCTTTAGATTTCATGCTATGGGTACCTATCAAAGGTGATATTTATTTTTAATTATAATAAGTTAATAGCTCAAATTTATTGTTTTTACAATACGTTATAAGTTTTTATACAAAAAAGTGACAAGCTTATACAAAAAAGCCACCTAAAAGGTGGCTTTTGTAGATATTGATAAATTATACGTTGTTAGCAGCTTTAGCTAACTCTGTAATTTTTTTCCAATCTCCAGCTTCAACTACATCATTTGGCACTAACCATGAACCGCCAACACAACGGACATTTGGTAATGCTAAATAATCTTTATAGTTTGATGGGCTAATACCACCTGTAGGGCAGAAATTGATATGAGGTAATGGTCCACCAATAGACTTAAGTGCGTTTACACCACCATTTGATTCTGCAGGGAAAAACTTAAAGCAATCATAGCCATGATCCATACCCATCATTAACTCAGATATAGTAGAGATACCTGGTAATAATGCAGTTTTACCTAAATTTGCAGCATCAAGTAACTTTGGTGTTAAACCTGGGCTAATTGCAAATTGAGCACCACGATCTTCAACTGCTTTTAACTGTTCAAGATTTGTCACAGTGCCCGCACCAGTAATGCTTTCAGGAAATTTTTGTGCGATTAACTCAATCGCATCAAGCGCACATTCTGTACGTAAAGTAATTTCAAATACTTTAGTACCACCTTCTAATAATGCTTCAGCAACAGGAACTGCGTGTTCAAGTTTTTTAAAAACTAATACTGGTACAACTTTTCCAGCATTCATAACGTCTAGAGGTTGCATAGACCAATTTCTTGTAGTCATTTAATAAGCCTTTTAATTTTGAGCTAAGTAAGCAGCAGCACCAAGTAAACCAGGCTGCTCTTCAGTTACTATATATACAGGTATGTTTTTATTTAATGCTTCAAAACGCCCTTTGGCATCAAAACGCTTTCGAAAACTACTATTTAAAACATATTCAATAAAACGCGGTACAACACCGCCAGCAATATAAACACCTGATGTAGTGTTTAAATTAAGTGCCAAGTTTCCTGCAAAACTACCAATAGCTTCACAGAACATATCTAAACTAGCTTTACAGACTGGACAGCTATTCGCTAGTGCTTTTTCGGTAACTTGAGCTGGTTCTAATGCTTTTTCTGCCACATCAGATTTAGCTGCAAGTGCTCGATAGATATTTGCGATACCTTGACCAGATAACAAACGTTCAGCTGATACATGGCCTAATTCATTCGCAAGGAATTTTAAAACATAAGCTTCTTCATCATTATTTGGCGCAAAATCGACGTGACCGCCTTCACCTGGTAATGGTATCCACTTGTCATTCGCATTAATAACATGCGCAACACCTAAACCAGTGCCAGCACCACAAACAGCAATAGGTTGCTTTGTCTGTGCTTCACCGCCGCCCACTTTTATCTTTTGTTCATCTGATAAAAACGGAACAGATAAAGCAATTGCGGTAAAATCATTAATAACAAATAACTTAGATAAACCTAAAGACGCTTTAGTTTCTTTTATTGAAAAAGACCAATCATGATTAGTCATTGAAACTATATCTGAGTTTATCGGGCAAGCAATAGCAAGACAAACTTGGTCAACCTTATCTAAACCGACCTCAGACATATATGCTCTGAGTGTTGCTTCCGGAGAAGCATAATCAGTTACTTTATATTTTTTAATCTGATCAATAGAATTTACACCATTCGTTTGAGCAATTCTCATATTGGTGCCGCCTATATCAGCAACAAGCGATATCATTAACTAACTCCGTCTAAAGTAAATAAGCTACAAGCGCCCTCTTCTGCACCTGATAAATTAGATCTTAAAGCGCCAAAGAACTCACGACCCATGCCAATTCTTTCTTGATCAACTAACCCAGGCATTGCATTTTCTCTAGTTGCTAACTCTTTTTCATCAACTAAAAGTTCAACTTTACCATTAATTGAATCAACTAAAATTAAGTCACCCTCTTTCACTTTGGCCAGCAAACCACCATCGATCGCTTCTGGTGTCATATGTATTGCAGCAGGTACTTTACCAGAAGCACCTGACATACGACCATCGGTAACTAATGCAACATTCTGGCCTCTGTCTTGTAAAATTGCTAATGGCGGCGTCAATTTGTGTAGCTCTGGCATTCCGATGGCTTTTGGCCCTTGGAATCTAACAACTGCAACAAAATCACCTTCTAGCTCTTTATTTTGGAATGCTTTTTCTAAATCATGCTGACTTTCAAACACTTTGGCAGGCGCAGTAAAGCTAACATCACCTTTTGGTAAAGATGAAGTTTTCATGACGCTTCTACCTAAATTGCCCTGCAATACTTGTAAACCACCGTTTGGTTTAAAAGGTAGTTTTGCAGTCGCTATAATTGTTTTGTCTTTAGATTTAGTAACGCTTTCTGACCAAACGAGTTCACCATCATCTAGTGAAGGTGTTTTGGTATACTTATCTAAGCCTTGTCCACAAATAGTATGCACATCATTATGCAGTAAATCTGCAGATAATAATTCGCGGAAAAGTACAGCCATACCGCCAGCATCATGGAATTGATTAATATCTGCACTACCGTTAGGGTAAATACGAGTTAATAAAGGCGTACCATTAGATAAGTCAGCAAAATCAGTCCAATTCACGATAATGCCAGCAGAACGAGCCATAGCAACTAAATGCATAGTGTGGTTAGTTGAACCACCAGTCGCTAGTAATGACACTATGCCATTAACAACTGCTTTCTCGTCAACGATTTTAGCAATCGGTGTGTATTCTGTACCTAAATCTGTAATTCGAGTAACTTGTTTCGCAGCCGCTTTAGTTAAAGCCGTTCTCAACACTGAATCCGTTTCTACAAAAGACGAACCAGGTAGATGTAAACCCATCATTTCAACAACTAGCTGATTACTATTTGCTGTGCCATAGAAAGTACAAGTACCTGGAGAGTGATAAGATGCTGATTCTGACTCTAGTAACGCTTCACGTCCAACTTTACCTTCAGCGTGGAGCATACGGACACGAGTTTTTTCTGAATTTGAAATACCTGTTGGCATTGGGCCTGCTGGTACAAAAACAAAAGGTAAGTGGCCGAATGCTAACGCAGACATGACTAATCCAGGTACAATTTTGTCACATATACCTAGCATTAAAGCGCCATCAAACATATTGTGTGATAAACCAACACATGAGCTTAGTGCGATAACATCGCGACTTAGCAAACTCAAATCCATGCCTGGCTGGCCTTGTGTAACACCGTCACACATAGCGGGAACGCCGCCTGCAACCTGCGCCACACTGCCTGTTTCAGCAATGGCATCTTTTAATATTTGTGGATAGTACTCATATGGTTGATGAGCAGAAAGCATATCATTATATGAAGTAATGATACCTATATTAGATTTATTGAATTGCTTTAAGATATTTTTATCATTTTTGGCACAGGCTGCGTAGCCATGTGCCAAATTGCCGCAAGATAAAACTTCTCGATGTGGACCTTTTACTCGCGCAGCTTCAACTTTTTTTAAGTAAGCTTTGCGAGATTCTTTGCTTCGTTCAACGATTCGTTCAGTTACTTCCTGCAATATGGAATTCATACAGAGATAATCTCCTGGCTGTTATGGTGCCCAGATGATATCTACCGGAGTTGAATCTTGTTTCAAAATTGCCCTGATAGGCATTTCTAGTACATCGTCACCAGCTAGAGCTTTGTCGATAATCACTTTCTTACTGTCGCCTACTGAGTGAACAAAAATTTGTTCACTATTTAGTAGTGATTTTAAAGTTAACGACATTCTCTCATGTGGTGCTGTTGTAGGCTGAACAGCAATACATACTTCATTCGATTCTAAACCCTGAACAATTTGTTCAGAACAAGGAAACAATGAGGCTGTATGCCCATCTTCACCCATACCCAAAATCAATGCATCTATTGGGAAAGACAAAGCTTTCAAATTTTCAGCTACGCTTGGTTCAGCACCAAATGCGCTAGTTTCTTTAGTTTTCAACTCAACAAAGGTAGCATCCGCGGCTTTGTTTTGTAATAAGTTATTTAATACTAAAGCAGTATTACTTGCTTCGTGAGATTTATCAACCCAACGTTCGTCAGCTAAAGTAATACTTACTTTGCTCCAATCAATATCTGCTTGAGATAATTGTTTGAAAAAAGGTAATGGAGTGCGTCCACCAGAAACAACTAAACTTGCTTTACCCTTTGCATCAATCGCATTCGCCAATATCTTGGCGATGCGATCAGCAAATTGTAAATTTAATTCGTCTGTATTTTTAAATTCTACAAATTGCATTTTATTATCCCTAATCCCACTCACGGCCATCTTTAGCCATTAAAAATGCAGACGCTTCTGGTCCCCATGTACCTGCTGGGTAAGGCTTAGGCTTATCAAATGTTTCATCCCAAGCTTTAAAAATTCCATCTACCCATTTCCATGCACCCTCAACTTCATCACGGCGTACAAACAATGATTGATTACCTAATAAAGCTTCGAGCAATAATCTTTCGTATGCATCGGCAATACGTGCTTCTTTAAATGTTTCAGAGAAACTTAAATCCAATTTAGTTTCTTGCAATGTCATATGGTCATCTAATCCAGGTACCTTGTTAAGTACTTGAACTTCAACACCTTCACGAGGTTGCATTCTGATTGTTAATACATTTGCTGGTAATGTCGCATAACTATCTTTAAATATATTATGAGGCATGTTTTTGAAATGAATAACAATTTCAGTTAATTTTTCTGGCATACGTTTACCAGTTCGTAAATAGAACGGAACGCCTGACCAACGCCAGTTATCAATATCAACACGGATACCAACAAAAGTTTCTGTATTACTTTGTGTATTTGCGCCTTCTTCTTCTAGATAACCTGGTACTGGCTTACCTTTAATTGCGCCTGCTGCATATTGACCACGAACAGTTTTTTCTTTCACGTTATGTTTAGTGATAGGACGTAAACACTTAAGTACACGTACTTTTTCGTCACGAACATCACTAGCATTTAAGCTAATTGGAGGATTCATCGCAATTAGACTCAAAATTTGTAATAAATGGTTTTGTACCATATCACGCATTTGACCCGCATCGTCAAAGTAACCCCAACGGCCTTCAATACCAACTTCTTCACCTACTGTAATTTGCACATGATCAATACAGTTATGATCCCAGTTAGATGCAAATAATGAGTTAGCAAAACGTAAAGCTAATAAATTTAAAGTTGTTTCTTTACCTAAATAATGATCGATTCGGTAAGTTTGTTCTTCAGCGAAATACTTAGCGACTTGATCATTAATTACTTTAGATGATGCTAAATCGTGTCCGATTGGTTTTTCTAATACAACACGAGTTTCATCATTAATTAAGCCAGCGCTATTTAAGCCTTCACATATCGCCCCAAAAATAGAAGGAGGCGTAGAGAAATAGTTAACTGTTACGCGCTTAACTTGGTCTACTAAATCTTTTATTTTTGAGTATTCCTCTGGATTACTCATATCTACTTTAGCGTAGTTTAATTTTGCAGAGAATCTATCCCAAGTATCTTGATCTATCTCTTCTTTCATAAATGTAGAAAGTGCATCATGCACTAAAGCTACATATTCTTCTTGAGTAACTTCATGACGAGCTACACCAATAATTTGAGTATTTGCATCTAATAAATTTGCTTTTTCCAATTGATATAATGATGGTAAAAGCTTACGGCGTGCCAAATCACCTTTGGTGCCAAATAATACAAGATCACATGGTTTGTTTGCTTGCGAGACCATGATTGCTCCCCGATAGTCTTAAAATAAGTATTTAGCCAATACGCAATTGCGCAATTTAAGCGGGGTATTGAACACTAAATTTGGTAATTTTACAACCAATAGATAATATCAATAAGATTAAATGCAAAAAATAACCAAGTTTTCGACATATTCAACCAATTTATATTCCATATTGCAAGCTGAAATGTAGTGAAATTACATAATTAAACAACAAAAAGTAAATTTTGTAGTTAAATTACCAATAAACTTAGTGCATAATAACCACTCCAATGTAAATAAAATGTAACTGGTAAACTTTTTATGAACATCCTAGAAAAAATTGCTCAAGGTCAACCTGAGTTCAGTAAATCTGAGAAAAAAGTCGCAGAGGTTATTTTAGCTGCGCCGCAAAGTGCAATGCATAGTAGTATAGCTACGTTAGCAAAAGCAGCAGATGTCAGTGAGCCTACTGTTAATCGATTTTGTCGTAGGATGGAAACAAAAGGTTTTCCTGATTTTAAATTACATCTTGCTCAATGTTTAGCAAATGGAACACCCTACGTAAACCGACATGTTGAAGAAGAAGACGGTCCAGATGCCTACACTTCGAAAATTTTTGATTCAACTATGGCAGCATTAGATGTTGCGCGGAAACATTTAGATATAAATACAATTAACAAAGCCGTTGATATTTTAACTCAAGCTAAAAAAATATCCTTTTTTGGTTTAGGCGCGTCAGCATCAGTTGCTCAAGACGCTCAAAATAAATTTTTCAGGTTTAATGTGCCTGTTATTCACTTTGATGACGTATTAATGCAACGTATGAGCTGTATAAATAGCTGCGAAGGTGAAGTGGTTGTATTTATTTCACACACGGGCAGAACCAAAAGTCATGTTGAAAGTGCTGAGTTAGCAAGAAATAATGATGCTACTGTTATTGGCATAACAGATTCAGCAAGTCCTTTGGCAAGAGAGTGCAATCTCGTGTTATCATTAGAAGTTACTGAAGATACAGATATGTATATGCCTATGTCTTCTCGTATTGCCCAACTTGTTTTAGTGGATATATTAGCAACAGGCTTTACGTTAAGACGAGGTAGTAAGTTTAGAGAAAATTTAAAACGTGTTAAAGACGGCCTTAAAGAATCACGATTTAGTAAAGGAATGCGTGATCACTAATAGACTTTATTTATCATATTTATTTTACATGTTGAGCTAACATTGGTTCAATATTAAGAATTAAAAAATCGCTATAATTATCGCACACCGGGAGCCCAGCGAATGTTTAGAAGAACGAAAATTGTTACAACTTTAGGTCCAGCATCAGATAGAGACGGTAATTTAGAAAAAATTATTGCCGCAGGTGCAAATGTAGTTCGAATGAACTTCTCACATGGATCAGCAGAAGATCATATAGAAAGAGCAAACCAAGTACGTGAAATTGCAAAAAAATTAGGCGTTTACGTTGGTATTTTAGGTGACTTACAAGGTCCTAAAATTCGTGTTTCTACTTTTAAGGACGGTCCTATTCAATTAGCTGTTGGTGATAAATTCATCCTAGATGCAGCAATGGGTCCAAAAGAAGGCCACCAAGATGCGGTAGGTTTAGATTATAAAGATCTAGTTGATGATGTTGTTCATGGTGACACTTTATTGTTAGATGATGGTCGTGTTCAATTAACTGTTGAAAGTGTTGAAGGTACTAAAATTCTAACTACTGTTTTAATTGGCGGTAAATTATCTGACAAAAAAGGTATCAATAAGTTAGGTGGCGGCTTATCTGCACCAGCGTTAACAGATAAAGATAAAGAAGATATCAAATTAGCAGCTAAAATTGGCGTTGATTTCTTAGCTGTTTCTTTCCCACAATCGGGTGCTGATTTACGTTATGCTAAAGAATTAGCATTAGAAGCAGGCTTAGATGCACAAATTGTTGCTAAAGTAGAGCGTGCTGAAACAGTTGAAACTGACGAAGCGATTGATGACATCATCACTAACTGTGACGTTGTTATGGTTGCTCGTGGTGACCTAGGTGTTGAAATTGGTGATGCTGCTTTAGTAAGTAAACAGAAAAAATTAATTTCACGTTCACGTCAATTAAACCGTGCGGTTATCACTGCAACTCAAATGATGGAATCAATGATCGATAACCCTATGCCAACTCGTGCAGAAGTTATGGACGTTGCAAACGCGGTTTTAGATGGTACTGATGCTGTAATGCTTTCAGGCGAAACAGCTGCTGGTAAATACCCAGTAGAAACAGTTAAGTCTATGGCTGGCGTATGTGTTGGTGCTGAAAAACACCCAAGTGTTTTAGCTTCTAAACATAGACTTAGTGAAGAGTTTGACTCAATTACAGAAACAGTAGCTTTATCTGCTATGTATGCTGCAAACCACACTCCAAATGTTAAAGCATTAATCTGCTTAACTGAGTCAGGTAGCATTGCACGTTTAGTTTCAAGAATTAGTTCAGGTATTCGTATTTTCGCTTTATCTCGTCACGATAAATCGCTAACGACAACTGCATTATACCGTGGTGTACAACCTTTCTATTTTGATTCAACTAAATCAAACCCTGCATCATTAACTAATGATGTATTGGCAGCACTTAAAGATGCCGGTCACTTAAATAAAGATGACTTAGTATTATTAACTCACGGTGATGCTATGGAAACTGTTGGTGCAACTAATACATTAAAATTAGTTAAAGTTTCTTAGTAAAGTAAGATAAGAACACTTAATAAAAAACCGGCTCCCTGCCGGTTTTTTTTATATTTACTTTCTCTTAAGTATACTTACCTTATCTTAAAATTTTGAACCTCTTCTGGACCAGGATATTTGTATCTTTTATCTAACACATCAAAATAAAACTTTCCCTGAACATCTAATTTAGGTTCAATCGGCACTAGCATAAAACCACTCGACATAGGCGTATATGCTTTATCATCTTGAATTTTTCGGCTGGCTATTTCTTCATGAGTATAAACTTCGCCATTCTTAAACGCAGTAACCCACCATTGACCTTGCTTATCTTTAAAAGGCGTGCCATGCCCTAGAAATCGTCCAAGAAACTGACGTTCTCCATAAGGACCATGTAAGTTATCAGCAGTTGCATAATACATGTTATATGTACCATGACGCATTTTATCCGTGCTCCATGCTGTACCAAAAATAACATATTTACCTAAAATATTTGCCATTGTTAAACCTTCATGTCCCATTTTCCTGTTCGAAGGTTCTGCTCTGAATGGTTCGCCCACAAAAGCATCAAGCGATGCTGACATTTCTATCATTTCATAAGCTTTATTCAGCAAATAAACTTTGCCATCTTGATCTTGGAAAAAACTCGGGTCGTGTCTATGGCCAAAACTAGGACCCTCAAACACCTCTTTATATGGGCCTTCCGGTTTATCAGCCAGTAACACATTCGCTCTTTTGACACTCGTCGTATGAGTTAATAACCATTGACCATTAATAAAATGTATCTCAGGTGCCCAAAGCATAGGTTTACGCTTAAGTTGTTCACCCATTTCAGTTAGCTCTTTATGCCAAGATAAATCTTGAAAACGAAAAGGCACACCAACAAGCTGCCAATTTAACAAATCTGAACTTTTCCATAATTCAATGCCCTCAGTTAAATGATTGTTTGGATCGCCTCCTTCAATTAGCTCTAATCTGGTACTGGTAAAATAATACTGTCCATCTGGCGCTAAAAACAAATATGGGTCGCGCAAAAATAGGCCTTCAAAGAATTGAACTGCTCGCTCTCTTTTATTCAGCTGATCAATTTGATACTGAGTAGCAGTAAAATGACTTGGAACTATATTAGGTCCATCAATCTTAGGCGCCATAGTTGCTTGAATAGCTTTTTCTGTTGGTACACCTTGGTGATCATTGATTTGGAAGGTGTTAAGATTATTGCATGCTGCCAATATAAACAGACTTGATAACACACTTGTATACAGTTGAGCTTGTTTCATTTTTTCTCTCATTATTTCTGTCTTTAAATCAATTAAAAGGTAGAAATATAATGAAGGCAAGCAGCTTAACTTAAGTATTCAATTCAGAAAATTTAGAATAATCTCAGAGAAATTCGTTGAATAATAATTTGTAAAATTACTCTGTTAAAATCAATCTACACCAGCTTTAATTCTAACGTTTGTTACCGTTTGAAGTTTAGGTTTTACTTTCCATTTGGGTTTTATTGGTGTTAAAGGTAGCTCTCTTTTCCTAGCAACGATTAAATAGACAGAGCCGAGCCGATTAAAATATTTATAGCTTAAACTAGAAAACCAAGATTGACGCAAAAACTTAGGCTTGTACTTATTAGAACCGCCCGTGAGTGGGCTTAAAATAAAGCGACTATCATCTATTACTTCGCACCCTAATAAATTCAACCAGTCGCCGATACGGTTAACTGAAAAAAACCTTGCATTGTTGAGCAAGTTTTTTTTCATGCCAGGTAAATAGCGACAAATACCGGTTAAGCTAATTGGATTAAAACCCGTGATGAAGATATAACCATCTGGTATGAGTACTCTATGAGCTTCTCTTAGTACCTGATGCGGATCGCTTGTAAAATCTAACGACTGAGCTAATAAAATACCATCTACAGAGTTTTCAGAAAATGGTAGGTGATGTATATCAGCTAACACGCCTAGGTTGTGCCCTTCATTGCCTACATTAACTTGATGTTTAATGGAGCAATTAGTGGTATTAATTGCAGTGCTTAAACGCCCTAATTTTAAAAAATGATAACCAAAAACTTTTGGAAGCCAGGGGTTTAGGTGGCGTTCAATTTGTTTCTGAACAAATAAACCACTAGGCAAGTCAGACCAACAACTAGGTAATTCTAATAATAAATCTTGCAAAGCTGGTTTCATTTAATTGCGTTACCCTATTACTCTATCTTTATCTAGACGCTTTGATTACTATATGCAAAGTTTTAATCAGAAGCAAAGCACTATGTATAAAGTTACACCCATTCCTGCATTTCAGGATAACTATATCTGGAAAATTAGTTTAGGCTCCAAACTAATTTTAGTTGACCCTGGTGATGCTGATGTTGTCTTAAAACAATTAAATTCAGATGACGAAATAGTCGGGATACTAGTGACTCATTATCACAGGGATCATACAGGTGGGATTGCAGCGCTAAAGCAGGAGTTTCCAAATATACAAGTATATGGCCCAAGTAACAGTCCTTACCCAAATATTGATGTTAAACTCAATGATCAATCTCAAATTTATTTTGAAGCATTAAACCTTAGTTTTAATATAATCACTATACCTGGTCATACGCTGGATCACATTGCCTTCTACAATCAAGATTGGATTTTTTGTGGTGATACATTATTTTCCGCAGGCTGTGGTCGGATGTTTGAGGGTAACCCGCAAATGTTTTTAGATAGTATTAAAAAGTTAACCGGCTTGAACCAAGACGCTCAATTATTTTGTACTCACGAATACACTTTAGCCAATATAGAATTTGCATTAACGATAGAAGCTAACAACCAAGATCTTATCGCTTACCAAAAAAAGGTCGTCGATTTAAGAGCACTGAATCTCCCCAGTCTACCTAGCTCAATTCGGCTCGAAAAATTAATTAATCCCTATTTAAGATGTAATTCAGATGCAATTAAGATAAAGCTATCCAAACTCACTAGACTTGAGATAAATAGTGAAGTTGATGCATTTGCCACAATTAGACAGCTTAAAGATGACTTCTAGTCGATAAAAATTGCTTTAACAAGTCTAAAAAAGTACCATTTGATTTAGGTATTAAGTCTGGATAATTTATGTTTTATAGAATCACCCTAATCCTTATCAGTTTAGCAATAACAGGTTGTAAATCTCTTGCACCTTTACAGAATGAAACTGAAAAAACAACAAATTTGGTTGAAGAAAAAGCGGACCATAGCCAGTTTATCGCTGCAGTTGTTACTGCTGATGACCCTACAGACTATTATGACATAGCTAAAGTTACCCCAGATAACCAATCTCATAATCACGAACAGGCCGTTTATGGCGATGTTTGGAAACGAATTCAAGCCCAGCTCACTTTTCCTATTCCTGAGAATAGACGTTTAAAAATCCAAAGAGCTTGGTATGCCAAGCATCCAGACTATTTAAACCGAGTCGCTAAAAGAGCCGAACCATTTTTATATTATATCGTAGAACAAATTGAAAACCGTGGATTGCCCATGGAGCTTGCACTATTACCTATTGTAGAAAGTGCTTTTGATCCTTTTGCTTATTCACCAGGGCGAGCATCTGGCTTATGGCAATTTGTACCTGGCACGGCTGAGCGTTTTGGTTTAAGACAAGATTGGTGGTTTGACGGTAGAAGAGATGTAATTGATTCAACCAAAGCTGCGTTAGATTATTTAGAGAAGTTGCATCAACAATTTGATGGTAACTGGCTACATGCCCTTGCCTCTTATAATTCAGGCGAAGGACGAGTTGCTAGAGCAATTCAAAAAAATTATCGTGCAGGTGAAAATATTGATTTTTGGTCTCTCGAATTACCTAGAGAAACAGACGCTTATGTGCCTAAATTACTTGCACTTGCCGATATAATAAAACGTCCGCACAAATACAATATTAGTATCTACCCTATTACTAACGAACCAGTAATCGCGTCAGTAGAAGCCAAAAGTCAGATTGATTTAGCCTTAGCTGCTAACTTGGCCGAAATGGATGTTAATGCTTTACACAAATTAAACCCAGGTTATAACCGTTGGGCAACCGCACCGGAAGGCCCTCATAGATTTATTTTGCCAATAGATAATGCCAAGTTACTTGAAAGTAAGCTTGCGCAACTCAATCCTGATGAGTTATTAACTTGGGTACGTTATAAAATAAAATCTGGCGATAGTTTAGGTAAAATTGCCAATACTCACAAGACGAGTATAGATGTGATCAAAACGGCGAACAAATTGACAACTAACACAATTAGAATTGGTGACTTTTTGATGATCCCGGCCTCAAGTATCGAAGCAAAAGATTACCAGCTAAGCTTTAACCAAAGAACCTTAGCTAAGCAAAGTAAAATAGAAAATAATTCTGTTACTTATAAGGTTAAAAAAGGCGATACTTTTTGGGATATCAGCCGTGCACATAACACTAGCGTAAAAACCTTAGCAAAATGGAATAACATGGCACCTGGCGATCCAATTTATCCAGGACAAGAGCTAAAAATAAAGCTCAGCGACAATGACATTCAACTAGCTTCGGCACCAACAACTAAAAAAGTAAATTATACGGTACGACGTGGTGACTCTCTGGCTTTGATTGCCCAAAAATTTAAAGTTTCAATCAAAGAAATTGAAACTTGGAACAAAATAACTCGTAAACGGTATTTACAACCTGGGCAAAAACTCAATTTGCATGTCGATATAACCCAAATCTAATCTTAGATTTTAGCCTCTAACCCCATCAAATTAATGCTTGGGGTTAGAAACACAAAACCAGATTTACTCCTCTAGCGAAACAGTACCTTTTCTTTACTAAACCAATAGATACAAGCGGTTAGCATAAGTAAGGCTAAACCTAACTGACTTCCCCATATAACGCTTAGCATCCAAGGATCTGCTTGTCCTTTTAATATCTCTTTAATTGCTAGAGCAACATTGCTAATCGGAATTAAAGCAAGGTGCCAATTCAGTTTTATACCTGGTAACAATGCAATAATGAGAGGTATAAAAATCATTAAACTAAGTGGTGCCATAAAATTTTGAGCTTCTTTAAAATTTTTGGCGTAAATAGAAATTGAAAGTACTAATGCAGCAAAAAACATAACTACAGGTACTAACATAAATAAAGCTAATAACAGATCCAAAACACCCAGGGTACCAATAACCTTTATGACTATTTCAACCGCTAGGCCTTGGGCAAATATGAATCCCCATATAGCTAAACTCAGAATAGCCATTAAAGCTGAAGTGAATGATGCGGTAAAAATCGTTAAAAACTTACCTAAAACTAAAGTAGTACGTGGGACTGGCGTTATCAGTAAAGTTTCTAGTGTACCCCGCTCTTTCTCACCTGCAGCAAGATCAATTGCAGGATAAATTGCACCCATCAAGCATAATGGCAGTAAAATATAACTCACTAAACCACCTAGTTGACTACCTAAACTTTCTTTTTTCTCGGCAACATCTTGTTTTAGTAATTTGATGGGCTTGATAACACCTGGGACTTGATCGCTGGCTAAACCTAAATGGATTAATTTTGACTCTGTTAAGTTTTGGTTCAACTGATTAGTCATATTTTTAACTCGATTGAAAACAGAGTTTATACCATCCGCATTATAAAAATGTAGTTGCCAATCGCTTTGCAAATTGCCATCCATTAATGTTGAATGATTGGTAGGAATTTTCAGTACAAAATCAACTTTATTTTGTCTTATGAGTTCTCGGATCTCTGTGCTGGAAAGGCCTTCTGTTTGTCCTAAATATAACTTAAAGCCAGCTTCTTGCTTTAACAAGTCAAGAATAGGATTATCGTCGGAAGCGCCGACTACAGCATAAGATAGTACTCTAGCTTGTTCTTTTTGAATTGTTTTAACTGAGAAAATCGCCAAGGAGCCAAACAAAGCAGGAAAAATTAATAGCGGCAATAGAATCATAAACACGAGTGTTTTTTTATCACGAACTAATTCAAGTAATTCTTTTTTATATACAGCACTAAGCATTAGCTTCTCCAGATCTAAGATGGGCCAAGTTTAAATTGTCAGCCTGCATAAACGAGAATAATGCTTGGTTAAGGTTAGCCGTATCCGCAACGGATTTCAGTTGCTCTAAACTGCCATCAAATTTTAATTCGCCTTGCTCTACGACTAAAACTTTAGAGCATAACCTTTCAACTTCAGCTAAATCATGTGTTGAAAAAATCACACAAACACCCTGTTGTCTTATATTTTCAATAAACTCTAAAATAATTTCTCTCGCTTTAATATCTAAGCCCGTCGTGGGTTCATCTAAAATAATTAATTTAGGCTGATGTATCATAGCCCTTGCTATAGCAAGTTTTTGCTTCATCCCTGTTGAATAATCGCCAAAGCGTCTCGGTAGAAACGATGACATATTTAAGGCTTCAGACAAAAGTGAAATCCGTTGCTCTGCTTCATTCTTGTTTAGCCCATATAAATTGGCAAAATACATTAAGTTTTCATAGCCAGTTAACTTTTCATATAACCCCGTTGAGCCAGATAAAAAACCAAGCTGCTTACGATAATCAGCTAAGTTTGTCTCAATCAACTTTTGATTAAACTCAATCTCGCCGGAATCAGGCTGTAAAGCAGTCGATAGTAGACGCAACAAACTTGTCTTGCCCGCGCCATTTGCACCTAACACGCCTGTAATTTCACCAACCTCGCAACTAAATGTCATATTTTTTACCGCATAAAAATAACGACCTTTAATCCTTGAATCACTTATATTATTTTGCTTAGCTTGTTTCGCATCTTTTAATGCAAAGCGTTTATTTAATGCGTTTACTTTAAGCATTGAATTTCCATATGGTTTGAGATGATTTTTGTATGCTAAACTGAGGTTTTATTAATATCAAATCAGTTTATGAGTTATTTAATACCAATTTTCAAAAACTTAGTGTTAAGACCTAAGTTTGCTTTTCAACAAATTAGCGAGCATAAAGTTTCAAGTAAATTTCCATTTGTCTTTATTTTTCTTAGCATGTTGCTGTTTTGGTTTACTTATTTAGAGCAGGTTGATTTAACTTGGCTAATAGAACATACGATAAATACTCAATTGAGTAATATGTCAGCTGCGGAGCAAGCTCAATTAAGACAGCAAATGACGCCTGAGTCGATTCGCTATACTTACACTATAACGTCTGCTTTAATGACCATTTTACAAGCTGTTATACTAGCCGGTTATCTCAATATAGTAACCAAACTAGATGAAGAGAATACAGATGGCTTTAGTGACTGGTTTGGCTTTATTTGGTGGGTTCAATTCCCGCTAATCATACAATTCTCACTCACTAGCCTTATTGTTTTATTTTATCCTTCGAACCAAATAGATTTAACCTTACTTCAGTTTAGTTCAATAAATCAGTTAGTTGGGCTAGTGCCGGGAGATAAACTGTATACCCTATTAACAAGTTTCGATTTCTTTAGTTTATGGTCACTGGTTATTCTATTTTATGGTTTGTCCGTGAAAACCAGCTTAAGTACTAAAAGCTTAGTTAATATATGTTTGTTCCCTATCTTAATGCTAATTTTGTTAGGCTTGTTCTTGTAAATTCCAGAGTGGGATCAAATATCAGGGCTTAATACTAATTTGAGTATTAAGCCCGAGAAGTTAGATCTTCTGGCTTCTCGGGCTAGTTAGAATTTAGTGAAATTAATTAAATCGCTATTTTAACTTTCATATTTAGATAATTTATTAAAACGAATCATTTGTCTAAGTTCTTCAACATATTCATGTTTCCGTTCTGAATATTGGATAAGGCCTGCAGCCAAAGCATGTCCCGTCACTTTTTGTTTCTGTTTTATCAAATCAGCTCTGATGCCTCTTAACCCTTGATATGCTGGGTGTCGATTTAAATTCAATAAATATGAACGAACTGACGCAACTGGGCTATCAAATTTTCTAACTTCATGAATAGCGCCTTCATTTCTTTGATTTGGTGCTAACCCACAGCCTTCAGAAAAACACCATTGCCCGTATAAGTTATTTGCCTGCACAGCAAACCTAGATGTTCCCCAAGCTGATTCATTTGCAGCCTGCGCAATTGCTAAAGAAGCTGGTAACTTATTGATTCTACGATTTAAACTAGCAATCGTTTCTTTCGTAACCCCAGCCTCACAGTCAATTTTGTATCTTTGACAAACATTTACTAACCATTGTGTTTGATGTTCTGTAGCACTACCATCTAGTACTAATTCAGCAACCTTTAAACTGGCCTCTCTGATTGTCGCAATACGCTCATTTTCAGATTTAATAATTGGTGCAATGAACTTAAAGAAAGCCTGCTTTCTCTGTTTACCTGCCGGATATTTTTTAAAATCAGGTAAAGGTTTTTCATCCGCAAAATAATTTAGGTTAACCAAATTAATCTTGCCTATTTTTGTTTCTTCCACTGACTCTATCGGTTTCTCTGAGCAAGCAGTTAACCATAATAAGAGCGCCAAAGATGTGATAATTTTTTTATTCATAATGCCTTATCAATAATAATTAAAATTTAAAGTGAACTAACTGTTTCACTGATAATATCAACGGCTTGTGACAATACATCTTCCGATTGACAATAAGAAAGCCTTAAACACTGATTTTGATGTTCCCAGATTGCGTCAGTTGCAAAAAAGAAGGGTTTACCATCCATAACCAATACCCCTTTTTGCTTCAGCTGATTATATAATTCAGTTGAAGTGACGGATAAACCTTCAAACCATATCCATAAGAAGAAAGCACCTTCTGCCTGATGAAATCGATAGTTGATCCCTTTCATCTTTTGTCTGATTTGAGCGATTAAATAATCTCTTTTCTGGTTATAAAAAGGTTTAATAACCTTATCACATAAGTATTCAAGCTTATTTTGCTCAATTATACGGCTCATTAACTCAGGACCGAAATTACCGTTTGCTAGACTCATCACAGTATTAATATTGACTATCTTGTTTATGATATTCTCGTTTGCAACCACTATCCCAGTTCGAACAGCTGGGAGACCAAGTTTGGATAAACTAAAAACATTAATGATGTTTTCATTCCAAATATTATTAACATCTTGATACACAATATTTGGAAATGGCGCGCCATAGGCACAATCAATAATCAAAGGGACGTTATTTTGTTGTGCAAGCTCATTAAGACGCTGAACCTCATCATCACTTATAACATTTCCACTTGGGTTGGTTGGTCTAGAGACACAAATAGCAGAGGTTAGATCGGTAATATTTAAATTATCAAAATCTATATGATACTTAAATTCATCCTCGCCTATCTTTTCTATTTTAGGTAAACACCCAACAAAATATTCACTACCTAATGCTTGGTCACTATAACCTAAATACTCAGGCACTAACGGGAATAGAAAGTGCTTATGGCCTTGTTTAGATGGCCCTGCAAGCATATTAATCAAAATAAAGAAAGCAGACTGGCTACCATTTGTAATTGCGATGTTTTTTTCACTAATCCCCCAATCAAAGCGCTGATTAAAATAATCTACCAGTAGTTTGATCAAAGTCTCTGAGCCTTGAGGTGATTGGTAAATACCAATTAATTTATGTAGTGCTTCTGGTGTATTAGCTATGTCAGATAATTGTTTAGCAATTTCAGTTTCAAATTCAGGAATATGCCCCGGATTACCACCACCTAAAAATAATAAATCTGGATTAACATTTAATGCCTGGCCTAAGTCATCCATTAAATCGACTATGCTGGCATTATTAGTGAGTTGCTCACCAAAGTTAGAAAGTTTAACCATAAGTTGTTTTAAAATTTGTTTCTCGAATTACAATTTTGAGATTATATGACGCCATTTTATAAATTACATGTTATTATTACTCTTTAATGCTATTTGAGTTAGCAGTTAGGGCTCTTTTCTAGGGTGCTTCTCGTTTCCCAATCGATTAAACGCATTAAATCTAGGTTGAGCTTGTATTATTTAAACAGGCCATTACCAAACAAAACCAAATTTGATATTCATATTATTTACTCATTAGGTGAGTAAATTGTTTGTTTTTTATTTATTTAAAACAACAAAGAAGTTTATATAAACTTTTCAATTCAGGAGCTGAAAGTGAACGCTAAAGTCGCAATTATTATGGGATCACAAAGTGATTGGAGCACAATGAAAAATGCTGCCGATGTTATGGATAAACTAAACGTAAAATACGACGTTGAAGTGGTATCTGCACACAGAACCCCAGATAAATTGATGAGCTTTGCAAGTACTGCTGTTGAAAAAGGTTACCAAGTTATTATTGCGGGTGCAGGCGGCGCAGCTCACTTACCAGGTATGGTTGCGGCTAAAACTCGTTTACCGGTTTTAGGTGTACCAGTACAAAGTAAAGCACTAAGTGGTGTAGATAGCCTTTATTCGATTGTTCAAATGCCAAAAGGTGTTGCGGTTGGTACACTAGCAATTGGTGAAGCTGGCGCTTTCAATGCTGGTTTAATGGCATCTCAAATCTTAGCAGTAACTGATGCAGAAATCGCTGATAATATTGAAGCATTTAGAACCCAACAAACTGAAACAGTATTAGCAAATCCGGATCCTAGAGAGTCAAACTAATGTCTGAGTATTTTGAGCAAACATTATGGGTGTTAGGCGCAGGCCAACTAGGTAATATGTTGCAACACGCGGCTTATCCTTTAGGCGTAAACGTTAAGCCAATCGATATAGACGCTGCTCAAGCGCCCGTTTTAGCAAAAAATGATGTTGTTACAGCAGAAAGAGAAGAATGGCCTTCAACGCCTGTTACTGATGCTTTAGCTGCTCACAGCAACTTCGCAAATCAAGCATTTTTTGCAACAATTGCTGATAGATTCAAGCAAAAATCTTTACTAGATGAATTAGAATTAGCGACAGCCCCATGGCAGTTAGTTGAAACAGCAACAACTGAATCGGACCTGCACAATAAGCTGGGTGACCGAGTATTATTGAAGCGTCGCAAAGGCGGATATGATGGCCGTGGTCAACACTGGTTAAAAAAAGCTGAGCAGTCTTTAATTCCTGACGATTGGCATAATAATGCCATTGCAGAACAAGCGATTAATTTTTGTGAAGAAGTTTCATTAATTGGCGTTCGCGATCAACAAGGCAAATGTTATTTTTACCCATTAACTTTGAATCTTCATCAAAATGGAATTTTAACCGCTTCTATTAGTCCACTAAATCGACTTAAACCTTATCAAGAGACAGCTGAAAAAATGCTGACTAAACTCATGTCTGCAGTTGATTATGTCGGTGTTATGGCAATGGAATGTTTCAAAGTCGGAGATAAGTTACTCATTAATGAAATTGCACCAAGAGTTCACAATAGTGGACACTGGACTCAAGCTGGTAGCAATATTAGCCAGTTTGAAAGTCATGTTAGATGTGTGACTGGTTTACCTATGATAGTCCCTAGTATTCGCAACACTAACTTTATGATTAACCTAATTGGTTGTGAGTTAGATAAAAGGTGGCTAGCTGTAGAAGGCTCCGAACTATTTTGGTATCAAAAAAGTGTACGTGCTGGTCGAAAAGTGGGTCATATTAATTTTAGCAAAACTGGAGTTGAAAATATTTCAGCCGCGCTAGATCAAATTGAGCCTTTGTTACCAAGCCAATATAGCGACACGATCAACTGGTTACGCAAAGAGTTACTAATAAATTAACACTTTAAAAACACCAGTAAAAATAGGGCAACAACTGCCCTATTTTTTTATCAAAAATTTGTCCTCTCCAAAAAATTCGACAATACTCATCATTATCATGTTTTATTTTAGCTAAAGGCCATTTTAATGGAGAATAGACGCATCTAAGATAAACCATAAAAAAATCAAAAGGTTGATATATGGGCGATTTAAAGCCAGACGGTGAGTTAATTTTAAGAACACAAGCAATGCCAGCAGATACAAATGCGAATGGCGATATCTTTGGTGGTTGGATAATGGCGCAAATGGATATTGCTGGTGGCATGATGGCTAAAGCGGTTGCAAAAAGCAGAACTGTAACTGTTGCTGTAGACAGCATTCGATTTATTCAAGCCGTTCATGTTGGGGATATTTTTAGCTGTTATGGTAGCGTAGCTCACATAGGCAACACATCACTAAAAATTCAACTGGAAGTATGGGTTGAGCCTGTATTAAGAACTGGTCTAGAAAACAAGAATAGCTTCAAGGTTTGCGAAGGTATATTCACTTATGTTGCGATTGATGACAATGGTCAAAAGCACAAAGTAAAACGAGATTAATCAGCTCTCTTTAGCCTATTGCATTATGCAATAGGCTAATACATTTGGTGGCTTAATATTCAGCCTAACTAGCATCTTGCGCTTTTAATACCCAGTAATTAATTTTATCTGCCAATAAAGCTGAATCTATTGGCTTTGTTAAAAAATCATTCATTCCCGCGTTTAAACAATTTCTTTGATCTTCCACGCTCGCATTTGCAGTTAATGCAATAATTGGCGTTTTATCTTTAGGCCAATTTCCGCGTATCAATTTACTGGCTGTAAGGCCATCAACTTCAGGCATCATCATATCCATCAATATAATATCAAAGCTTTTTTCTTTTAATATATTGACGGCTACCTGCCCATTTTCGGCAATGGTCACTTCATGGTTTCGCTTTTCAAGTAAAGCTTTTATTACTAATTGATTAGACAGGTTATCTTCTGCTAATAAAATAGAATATGCCCTATGGCTATGTATTTGCGATTGAATATTTTGACCTGAAACTTGCGGTTTAGATATAAACAGCTGCTTAATCGGTAATTCAACAACAAATTCAGAGCCTTGATTGATTTGGCTCGTACATTTTATTTCCCCTCGCATCATCTCAATAATTGCTTTGCAAATAGTTAAACCCAAACCTGTACCACCAAATCTTCGATTTAAATGTATTTCGGCCTGAGTAAAAGGCTGAAAAATTGAGGCTAATTTATCTTCAGGGATGCCGATTCCTGTGTCTTTGACTTTAATGGTTATACGTGAATTTTGATAACTTAGCGATAAAGTAACCTTCCCCTTTGCAGTAAATTTAATCGCATTACCAACTAGATTGAATAATATTTGAGACAAGCGTGTCGGGTCACTTTCGATTATTTCTGGTAAATCGTGATACACAGTTTGAAATTCAATTCCTTTTACTACAGATTGGGAATCAAACTGCAATTCTAAATTGTCCAATAATGAATTCAAATTAACCGGGATAGATTCTAGTTCAAACTTTCCAGACTCAATTTTCGCTAAATCTAAAGTATCTGAGATCAAGTTTTGTAATAATTTAGCACTACCTTGCGCAGCATTAATGTATTTTAATTGAGTCGCTTTTAAATCGCTATCTTGAAGTAATTCTAAGTTCCCTAATATGACATTAATCGGTGTTCTAATTTCGTGTGACATAGTCGCTAAAAAAGCCGATTTAGCGGCGTTTGCTGTTTCAGCTAACTCTTTAGCAACTTGTAGATCCCGCTCTCTTTTCTTATGGTAATTTATATCTTTACCTGTCCCCATGTAACCCGAAAAACAGCCAAATTCATCTTGTTTAATAAAGCCATTTAGTGCAATCCATCTAGTGTTACCTTTACTATCTAACATCTCAAATTCAAAATCGTAAAATTGTTGTTGGCACTTAAGTAGATATTCAAATTGACTCCACTTTTTAAGCTGGCTTAACTCCTTTTCGGATGCGACTTGAGCTATATGTTTACCGATAAAATGTTGATATAAATTTTTATTTTTCTGATTGTCGTTGGTTGAAACATAACTAAAACATAATGAATTGTCAGTTTCCCAGAACCAATCCGATGCTGATTCGGCAAAAGCTCTAAATCTTTTTTCGCTGGTTTGTAATGCTTTAGTTTTTTCCGCAACCTTCCTAGTTAAGTTTTCTCTATTCAAAATATTTAAGCTGCACTGCTTAATAAGTGGATAGAGACAATTCAGTTCATCAATCATCTCTAGATTGAATTTATTAATACAACTGCTCGTCAGTAAAACAACTAGATTTTGTTTAGATAACTTAACACCGACAACAATCAAAGATGCGATAGCAGCTTGTATCGGCGTTTTTTGGCTAATTAATTCATTAATGAAATTGGACTGGGATAACACGCATGCCTCTTGGCTCTGAGCTTGATTAAATAATTCGCCCTGTGACCAAATAGTGTCATGATAAATAGCATCTGTAGATGCTATTTCTACATAGGTTTTATCAGCTTGCTCTAACAAAATAATCACATTATCACATTGAGCAATAGGTGAGAGTAAACTCTGTAAGCAAATTAAAGTATCAGTGTTATTGTCAGATGAAGAAATTGCATTAAGAGCATTCAACAAATAGCCTGTGTCCATCAAATAGTCCTTTTAAACTACACAGTTAAACTTTAGCCGACTGCCAAATAAATACAACAACTCATTTTCATTCTGCTTCTTAATTTGCAAAATGCGAATGCACCACACGAGAAAACACAATAAACATCTATATATCATACAGTTAAAATTTGGCTTCAAATTTGAATTTAAATAACTAATAACAATAATTTTTAGGTGATATATGAAAATTGTATGTATTGGCGGTGGTCATGGTTTGTCAAATGTACTCTCTGCCATCAAGCATTTGCCAGTTGAGATAACCGCAATAGTGGCAACTACAGATAATGGCGGTAGCACAGGAAAAATCAGACAAGCTTTCAATAATATAGCTTGGGGAGACATTAGACGTTGTTTATGCGCTTTAACCGACCAACAACACCCAATGCATCAAATACTTTGCCACAGATTTAACCAAGTGAACGAGTTTTCAGGGCACTCGGTAGGTAATCTACTATTACTAAGTTGCGAACAGCTTAAAATGACGCCGCAACAAAGTATAGATAGTTTTAAAGCTATGCTTGATATAAAACATGAGATTAGACCTATGAGCGAAACGCCAACTGATTTAATCGCAATCACAAAAGATAGCAAACAAATTATTGGCGAATGCCAGATAGATAAATTAGACGAATTACCCATTTCTTTGAGCTTAACCCATAGTGTTAAAACTAGTCATGAGAATATTAAAGATATCTTAAATGCAGACTTAATCTTAATTGGACCCGGTAGCAACTTAACCAGCATAATGCCTGTGTTACTTGTGCCACAAATTCAACAAGCCTTAAAACACACCCAAGCTAATAAAATACTAATTTCAAATCTATCAGATGAAAAAAGTGTTGCGTCAAGTGTGCCCTATTCAAAGTTATTAGACTGGATGTATTCACAACTAGGTTTTCAAGCATTTGATCATGTTTTGACTGACACTAAAGTGAATTTGGCGACTAAAAATAATCAAATAAAGTTCGACTTCTCCGATAAAGTTCAAGCTTTATATGCAAAGCAATCTGTTAGACCCAGTCAAACCGGGCAACATAATATTAAACAACTAACAAACGCCATCGAGACTATTTTGCTTGGTTTAATACAACAAAAATCAGTCAGAACCGCTTAGAACTGTTGAGCTTGACTATAGCTGACTTGAGATAAAGCATAAGTAATCGTCGCTTGGTGCAGTTGAGTAATTTCGCATGACAGCTGGGAGAGTAATTTGGTATCAGCTGACTTAGCCGCTTGCTCTGCTTGCTCACTAACAATCGCTAACTGTTCAGCACCATAAGTTTTAGAGCTAGATTTAAGACTATGAGCATGTAATTCACAAGCTTTTAAATCTTGCTTCACTATAGCAGATATTAATTTTTGGCAAATTTGCTGACTTTCTTCAATGTAAACCTTAAGCAATTGAAGAAATAAATCATTGCCTACGTCATAAATCAATTTTTGACAAATTGTGTCATCTAAATATTTTTCATTGGAGGTCATTATGAGTCCTTGTATATACCACTTAGTCGACACTTCGTGTTTTGCCGGTATTGAATCAAGTTTAGTCAATCACTGTGAATTATTACAAGCAGAAAAGATCAATGTAAAATGCATTTTCTTTAAATATTACCCATCAAATCCGTTATACAGCAAACTAGACAAGTTAAATATTGAATACCAATTTATTGAAAACTTTATGAATTTACTTACGTTTATTAAAAAGTTAGACACAAGCGATGTATTGCATACACACGGATATAAAGCAGGTATTTTAGGTCGTACACTCAGCAAGCTATTAAACAAAACTTGTGTCTCAACCTACCATGCTGGAGAACAAGGTAGTGGAAAGTTAAAACTATATAATGATATAGATAAATATACCGCATTTATGTCAACCAACTTTGTAGTTTCGAATAAACTAAAACCTCAATTAAATGGTAGCTCCAGCCTATTTAATAACTTTGTTTTGCCTAAAGCTTTTCACGACAAAAAATCCCAAGCAATCACCCGAGTCAGCTTTATCGGACGACTCTCGAGTGAAAAAGGTCCAGATATTTTTATCCAATTAGCTAGTCATTTTCAAAAAAATAGCAAGCTAGCCTTTAACTTATTCGGCGATGGGCCAGAAAGACATAAACTAGAAAAAAATCTACCAAATAATTGCCATATTAGAGGCTTTACTTCAGATATGGATAAAGTTTGGCACAATTCAGATATTCTAGTTATTTCTTCTAGAGAAGAAGGCCTACCTATGGTTGCAATAGAGGCTATGATGTCGGGAGTTTTAGTTGTTAGTACCAAAGTCGGTCAACTAGATAAACTCATTACAAGCCATAAAACAGGTTATCTCGCGGAGCAAATATCTGCACTGGCGCTAGCAGATTGCATTTCAGAATGGCTCAGATTAGATAATTGCATTCAACAAGATATGATTAGAAACGCCTACAAACTTGTTTTAAAAGAGTACTCAGGACAGAATCAAGCTAAACAGTTAAAACAAGCTTACTGTCTAGCATAGAGATAAAAACAAGGGCTAGATTTACGCCATTTCTTCCCAGCCTTTAATTTTGCGATATATGGTAGATGGGCTCACTTCAAGTAATTTAGAAGCTTTAGGAATGTTACCTCCACAAGCTTCAATAACAGCTTCTATATATATTTTCTCATTTAGCCATAGTGGTTGAATTTTAAGGCTGGACTCTGAATAATTAATTTCAACGTCTATAGAAGCATTACTTAAAGTAGCTGGCGATGACCTAGGTATATAATTTTCTGCAGCATTCAAATTCATGCCTGCCTGAGACAGTTCAACCTCAGTATTATGATTTGAATGCGGTGAATTAACCTGATTAGCTAGGCTATTCACAACTTGTGATTGGGGTACTTCTACTTCAGAATGCAACACGGGTACTGCTGGATTGGTATTATTTTGCTGGATATGAATAGGCAACATTTGTGTTGTGATAACATCTGAATGATGCATCACCAAAATACTTCTAACTGTGTTTTCAAGTTCACGAATATTCCCAGGCCAAGGGTAAGTTTGCATAAAATTCTGACATGAGGCTTCTATTTTTTTATAAGCTTTATTTTCTTGCTGAGCAAATTTTGAAAATAAATAATCCGCGATTTCAATAACGTCTTTATCCCTCATTCTAAGAGGAGGTAACTGAATCGGGATAACATGCAATCTATAATATAAATCTTCTCTAAAACGTCCAGCTTGAACTTCTAGCAAAGGGTCTCGATTAGTTGCACATACAAATCGAACTTCTGCTTTTTCGAGTTTATCACTTCCGACTCTTTGGAATGTACCAGTTTGAATAAATCTAAGTAGTTTACTTTGTAGATTTAAATCCATCTCACAAATTTCATCTAAAAACAAAGTACCATTTTTAGCTTGCCCTGCTGCGCCATTGCGATTGGATGTAGCCCCAGTAAAAGCACCTTTAACATGACCAAAAATTTCACTTTCGATCAAATCTTTCGGAATCGCAGCACAATTAAGTGCAACAAATTCACCTTTTCGACCACTACATTCATGCACAGCCTGAGCTGTTAACTCTTTACCTGTACCACTTTCGCCTGTGATAAAAACCGTAGCAGTACTGGGACTAACATTTCGGATAATTTGATAGACAGACTGCATAGCGGTTGAACTACCAATTAGGTTACAAAACTGATTTTTCTCATATTTTTGTTTATAACTATCAACTTCTTTAGTTAAGGTTTTAACTTTTAGTGCATTATTTACAGTTACTCTTACTCTTTCTGCATCGACTGGCTTTTCGAGAAAATCAGCAGCTCCCAAACGCATGGCGGTCATAACCATATCTTTAGTGCCGTGAGCCGTTAAAACAATGACTTGAGCTTGGATAGTTTCTTGATTTATATGCTCGAGTATTTTAATGCCACTAATATCAGGTAACATAATATCTAATAATACAATTTCATATATTTCGTTCTCCAATTTAGAAATTGCATCTGTACCCGTAGCAACCCAAGTAATCTCCAAGCCGAGCGGCACCAAATAAGCCATATACAAACGCGCAAGAGACTCTGTATCTTCAACTAATAATACTTTCGATTTAGCCATTAAATTCCCTTCCCGATAATATTTTTCTCGCTAACCTAATCTATAAATTCATTATAAATGCCGCTCTAAACAAACTAAGCTAGCGTCATCAATTTCTTGTGATAATTTAGGTAGTGCTTTTAACCAAACTTGCTCAGCAAGATTGTGATTATTTTTTATTCTTTTAAGTATAGTCTCAAGCCATTGTATTCCAAGGCATTGTTTATCATTATTTTCAAACACCCCATCCGTCACTAAAATGAGCCTATCACCTTGCTCCAGCTTAAATGATTCGGATGAATAATTTGTGTCTCGGTTCAAGCCTAACATCGGCTGAATATTGCCAAATTCTTGGTACTGATTAGTTGGATTAAATAAAATAGGCTTAGGGTGACCTAGGTTTATAAGGTCTATGCCCTCATTCGAAATTTTTAATATAAGACAGGTCAGAAGGCTTGCCTCTAAAATTTCATCTTGATACAAAGCATCAGATAACTTCTTAGCGAGTAAAGCCGTTGTCATATTCTCTTGCTGTAAACAACCTAATAAAAATCCCTGAACCATAATAGATTCTTGCCGGGCAAGCTCATCATGTCCCATAACATCGCCCAAAATAACCCAGTCGTAATCTTGCTTTTTAACATGAACTAAAAAATCACCACCGCACTTATGGTTGATCGAGCCAAAGGTGCTCATCACATAGTTAGCACTAATATTATGCCAACATCTATCTCTATTTTGCTTGAGTTCAGCATAACCTAAGTATTCGATACTGGAGCGACAAATTGATTTTTCAACTCGAGCTGATAATTCAATCTCGACTTGGCTGGCTAAAAGCACATCTGTCACACCATGCATATTAGTTTGAGCTAAACCTAAATTATCTTTATTAGAACTCACCAAGATAATAGGTAAAGCTTGTAATTTTTGATTTAGTTTAGACAATTTGGCAAGCCCTTCACGACTCAAACTTTGATTCTTATCTGCTAAATAAACAACGGCTCGATAGCTTTTATCCAGTTGTCCCTCAAGATTTGTATCAGAGGTGGAATCAATAAAAGTACAAGCAAAATTGGGTTCTAAACTGAGTTCAACTAAGCGCAAAAAGTCAGCTAAATCTGGTGGTGAATCTGGATTTATATTCTTGATTACGAGCACTTTTTTTGACTGCCAGTTCTGATTAAGCTGAATACAAAAACGATTAAATTGCTCTTGTTTTTCGTATTCACAGTCTGGAAACAAGGTAATAATTAAACCGAGTCCCATTCCAGATACCATCAAGTCGCCTTCAGCTATATTGATAGCACCTTGTTTAGCGTAGCGATAAAACTCAGCAAAATGAGGGGTAGCATCAATAATCTCAATAAATAAGTTTTGCTGATTTAAGCCGATTGAAACAGTCACTAAAGTGTCCTGAGCTCGCGCATGTTCCAATAAGTTCACTAAATATTCAGTAATGCCAGTACCTAGATTATCCATGTCCGCATCGGCGATATTTTGCTTTTTGCAAATCGCAACTAATAGACAGCGTATTTCTGATAATATAGCTGTATTTAAGCTAAAGCTTTTATGATATAGAATATTCAATATCGGACTCGTTTAGGGATTCGTTTTCAACCAAGTACTTGTGCTTAACTTAGTTCTTAATTTAGTCATAACAAATCGTCCAATCCAAGCAGTAACAGGATTAGTCGACAATATCATTTTTTCTAATTTAGCAGTGATCAACTTAGCTAAGCTTGGCATATTTTGTTGAGTAATCACTATTTTAACCTTTTCAGTATTTTTCTCGCCTAAGTTAATCATCATTTTAGCTAGGTCGCTGTCTTGAGTGTAATTTAGACTAACGCAAGCTAATACAACATCACTCCATTGGGCTAATAATGAAGGCGGTATATTCTCTTTATTAACCGCATTTACGGGTGATGTATCAAAAATGACAATGTCGAATTCCTGTACCAAACGGGATAAAGCATTCCTCATAACCTGATGCTCCCTAACTGTGACCTTAGTACATAAACTTTTAGCAGACAAAACACTCAAGCCTTTTACTTCTGTTACAGCTAGCTGACAGCTAATATCAGCAAAGCTCCATGGCGCTAGTTCACCCATTTCATACCATTGGGCTAAGATTGGATCTTTAAGATTTAGGTCAACCACCAAGACATTTCTATTTAGGTTTAAGTATCGATTTGCCAAAGAGACAACGAGAGACGAACACCCTTCCCCGCCTTGTGCAGATGTCACCACAATAGTTTTGACATCATCATTATCTAACGCAAAGCATATCTCATCTAATTCTTGATAATTTTCTGGTATCTGTTTCATAAACCCGCCACCAAAGCTACAATTGCAATAACATCCCAAGCATCTCTAAAACGGTTACGCCAAGTATTTTCATCTTGCCCTGGTACATAAACCGTGTCTCCTGCCCTTAATAAAGGCATTTTTCTCGGGTCGGGATTCTTAACATAGTCCTCTAAATCAAATACTCGTGATTGTTCTTTTAAACCACCATTATTGACAACCACGATTTTATCTATCATGGCATCTGCAGTAGGACCACCTGATTCAGCCAGCAAATCGAGTAAAGTCATAGAGTCATCAAAATCATATCGTCCAGTATTCTGTACCGACCCCATTAATCTAACAACCTGATTTTTAGAGGTTTGTAACCAATTTTTTTGTTTTTCAGGAAAATACAAAGTATCGCCAGGTAGCACCTTAGGTAATAAAGTTTCATCTCCTGTTTCAAAATATAAAGCTAGGTCGACTTTACTTACCCGAGTGCCATGACCATTTCTATGCGTTACTCTGATATTGCGGATATCCGCATTACTATTGGTTCCATCAGCAGCGGCCAAAATATCTAGGAAATGCAGCTCAGAAGAAAATGCATAACGCCCCGGGGCTCCAACCTGACCAATAACATAAATTGATTTTTCAGAGCTTTGACGTATCCATTGTGATTTATTATCTTTTGGATCATGTGGTAGTTCTTCAACCACTATAGTGTCTCCGGCAACAATCTCAGGTAGTAATGCATACTCACCACCAGTCTCGACAAACTGAGTTAGGTTGAAAATAATGCTTTGCTTAGTATCGCCTTTTTTAACTATTTTTATATCCGTTAAATTAGCGCCTTTTAATGGCCCGCCTGCATGGGCTAACAAGTCCATTAAATCCATCTCATTACTCCATTCATAGCGACCAGGATGATGTACAGCGCCCATAACTTTTACTGCTCTAGTTGAAGGTATTTTTAACCAACTTTTTTCGTTTATGTCTGTTTTTTCTGGAACAAAAATCACATCTCCAGGTACGATAGGCGGTAAAATATTTTGGCTATGATTTTCACTATACTTTTGTAAATCTATATGTATCGTTTCGCCGCTTTCTTTTAATAAACGTATTTGACGCGTTTCAGCAAAACGCGTAGGCCCGCCTGCATTGGCTAAAATATCCATAAATGAAACATTATTGGGTGCCTCATACGAACCCGGTTTTTGTACTTCTCCCATGATATAAACTGTTCTAGCTGTTACATCGACATCATCTACCATAATAGGTACATAGATAGTGGTTCCCTCATATACTTGAGGTAACAAATCATTATTGCCTGAGTCTAAATAAGCTTTAAGGTCAAATGTGCTTGGCTCTGAATTTTTATCTAAGTTATTTTGAATAACACGGATTTTAGTTACATCCGCATAGCGAGTTACACCATCGGCTCGCATTAAAGCATCGATTAAACTCATCCCAGATTTATATGAAAAGGTACCAGGACTATGCAACTCACCGAATAAAGTTACCGCTTTATTGCTTGCACTCGCATCACCGCCAGAAGCAAGTGTCTGTGAGTCAAACTCGACTTGTACATTACCGATTAAAGGTGATGCAGGAACGAATAATACATCGCCACTTTGTACATCTGGTAAAATTTGAATATCTCCAGAGTCTAAATAGGCTTTGTAGTTAAAAACTAATACCTCTCCGTTGCGACGGATCTGAAACTTGTCCAATTGTGCGCCAGGCTTTAAGCCTTTCGCTTGGTTTAACACCATTTGTACATTGCCATATTCAGGCACTTTTACCTGCATAGGCTCATTGACATAACCCAATACTGTGACGATCTTTTCTCTTTTTCTAACTTCAATATAAAATTGTGATAGCTCTATATAAGCAACTGACAAAGCTAATTTTAAAGACTGTTCAGCCGCTTTAATATTTTTTCCAGCTAAATGAACTTTACCTATTTCTGGTAAATTAATTTTGCCGCTCAATTCAATTTGAAATAAATCATCAAACTCGGGCTCACCAGGTAAATGTAAATAAAGCTTGTCGCCTATAGAGAGCTGATTTTCCGATGCATCTTGGTTTGCAAAACTATTAGAGTTGAAACCAGTAACTAAACAAAGCGTCAGTAACAATTTCCAAAATAATCTAGTGGTTTTCATGTTGAACTCCTGATTCATGGGTTTGATATGACACTTGATTTAATAAGGATTGCCAATACTTAACTTGTTTTGGTTCTGCCGGTTTATTTAGCTTTTCTTGATTATTCTCAGACTTGGTTAGCTCTAAATATTCATCTTTTATTTGACTGTGTTCTGAAGTTAGAGTGCTTAGTTCATCTACTTGAAACCGCTTCAAAAAAGCGAGTTGATTTTCAGTTGAAATACTAACTTGAGCAATCACCTGACGATTAGAATGACGTACAGCATCATTAGCCACTGGATGTATTTTATACTGCTGAGATAATTCGTTCGCTAAATTAAAATCCCCCATACTAGTCGTTTTAATTTGTACATTTAAGATTTCAGTATTAATTCCAGCTAAATGTAAAAAATTCTTAACTGCTTGCGCACGTTTTAAACCCAACTCTATGTTGTAATCACTTTTCCCCTTATCATCGGCATAGCCAGTTAAACTAATCTCCAGTAAATTTAACTCTAGACTTAATTGTTTTATTAGCTCTACAGCTTGCGCTAAACGAACTTGATATTTTGGCGTTACATCCGAACTATCAAATGCAAACAAGTTATCGCTATTTAATAAAGCCTCTAACTCAGATGTTTGTTGTAGAACTTTCAACCACTCTCGCATTGGATTTAGCACCACACTTTTTTGTCCTGAATGCGGAGTAACTAGAGCTTGTTTGTTAGATCCATCAACTTCCGTTTTCAACTGATAGCTAAGTTGACTCGATACATTCATCTTGCTTGCACAGTTTGTTTCTTGGCGAACTTGATTAAACATTTTTTGTAAACTGACTAATTGATGAGCCCAGATCTTTAAATCTTGTTCCGCATCGATAAATAACTCAGCAACTAACTCACGATTAATTCGATTACTTTTGAGTTGAGCTTGGTGCATTTGACCCGGTAAACAATTATGTAAACCATGATTAATCATCATATCTAAGACTATTTTTTGTTGTTGATATTCACGCCATAACACAGCTTCACTCTGCCAATACCAAGTTTCGTTTGCCATCACATGATCAGGTGGGTAAACCTCAGCCCAACCGCCTTTACCTTCCTCAGGCCAGCTAGAACATGCACTCAACACACCTAAGCTAGAAACAAGACAAATACGAGACAAACAATGCTTAATTTGATTTAGTTTATAAATATGCATGACAAACCCACCTAAAGATAAATTAATGAAGAGGTCGCATTTATGCTGCTTGCTCGATGAAGGGAATGGTTTGATTAACTCTCAACATTGTCATGAGTTTTAATGGCTGACCAGATACACCAGATAGAGTTAATTGACTATTACGGCGGTTTAATCGCTTATATAAGTAAACAATTGCACCAATACCAGATGAGTCGATAAACCTCATATTAGAACAATCTAAATTAACGACATCCAATTCAGCTTCAGCCAGCTCGTCTAACAAGCTTCTATAATTTGCGACTTCATGTGCATCAAACTCAGTAGCTAAATCTAAGTTTGCCATCTTTGTCATGCTGCCTGTTGCTACATCATTTTCAAGGATTCTAATTTTCATAATCTACACCTGTAATTTTCGAGTTACAGGGAGAGTTACAAGTTAGATGCCAAGTCTAAATTTAATTAAAAAACAAATTTAATCAATAACTTACTGGAAATTAATGGTTAATTTTCAAATTGCAACACTAGAGAATGGTAGCTATTTTGCATTTTGCAAATATGCTTTTATCAATCTTTCCAAATGATTTTAGGAAAAATTCAATCGAAATTAATAGTAACAACACAGCACGGGCTAATTAATCTAATGTTACAGGGCAATATTTGAGTTTGAACACAACAAGTACTTTAAGCCAGTATGAAACTAAAAACACTAGAGGGACTTAATTCGTGTATTATCCATGAATAATAGGCTATTCATTCAGTACGATTTTGCTAGATCAGTTTAACTGAAATTTCAGCCTACTTGTCCCATCCATGGGCCTACTCAGCTTTACTTCAAACTAAAGCAATAAACTTATACTCATAAGGTTTAATAATAAAATTCTCAAGCAAACGCCTTATCTTGAATACTCTCTGTTACTTGTTACATTTGACTTTAATTTATTTACACTGCCAGACCAAGACTTATCATAGCGACCTAAAAAGTAAAAGATTTGCCCAACAAAACTAGCAACATATTGACTAAAAGCATAATAGGCCATGGTACATAACGGGATGCGTTTATTTAGTTTCTCAGCACAAAACCCGGAAACAATCGCAGCTAAAATAACGAGCGTTAAAGCAAGAGCAACCACGCTGCCAGCCACAGCCAAATACATAAGGCTGATACCACAACTAAACAAACCTAAGGGTAAAGCTCCTCGTAAAAATTTACTCGAAAAAAAGCATAGACCTGTAGTTGAAAAGTTTATCAGTGCCTTGCAAATAAATAATTGCTGTAAATTTCCGGCCCCTAAACGCATTCTTCGTTTTAATTCACAGTCTGTGCTATCTGGTTGCATTTCAACAATTTGAATTCTGTCATCAATAATAGCTCTATAGCCTTTAATAACAGCCATCATCGGCATAACAAAATCATCGTTTATAACATTTGAACTAAGTTCGGATGCAAGTTCATTTCTGATAGCAAAAAAAGCACCAGGAACCCCAATAGAAGAACCTAATTTACTCTCGTTAATTCTTATATCATTTTGCATAGTCCAGTAAGCTTGCTCGTTTTGGTTACCCTCTTCTGCTAATAAGTACTTACCAGAAACAACTGCTATGTTCTGATTTTGTAAATTAATAACACTAACTTTAAGGGCATCAATGCTGATAAGTGCACTTGCATCCGTCATAACTAAAATATCAGCTTGATGCTTTAATTTAGATATTAACTTATTCATCACTTGAATCTTGCCTTTATTCGCTTTAAATTCATGTAATTGACAATTCAGTCCATTCTGTTCAGCCAACGTCATCGCATCTTTTATTCGCTTAGCACTATTATCTGTACAGCCATCTAGGCCAAAATGTATTGATAATTTATCTCTAGGATAATCTAGAGCAGCTAAATTAGTTACCTTGTTTAATAAATGTTGAGCCTCGTTATAGACAGGCACCAAAATAGAAATTTTTGGTAGGTTTTTAGGTAAGTGTTGTTGGCTTAACTGAACTAATTTACCTTTTGCTAGTTTTTTTAACACAACAGGGTAAACCCAATGATGGTAAACAAAAGCCAACAACACAGTCAAAATAATAAACCAAAGTAATATATTCATAATTTAACCTCTCTATTAGTCTGTTAATGTCTATTTCACATCAAATATTGGCAAATCTTTTATCGTAACTAGCAACCATTTGTTTTAATTTGCCTGTCTCGGCTAATGTTTGTCTAATCACACCTTGATTCTGTTTGCGTTTCGCACCAATTAAATTAGCATTCTGCGAATTAGTTTCAGAATCCGGTTCAAATTCACTTCCTTTAACTTGATAACGCAAGTTATATGCCTGTTCCCAAGCCAAACTTAACTCAGCTTCTGCATATGATGGAATTAATACACAATTTGCTTTAGTGACTATTTCAGGTATGCCTCCAACTCGAGTTGCAACAACCGGAGTATCGCAAGCGATGGCTTCTAAAACACTTAGTGGAAGCCCTTCGCGCTGTGAAAACAAACAAAATACATCAAGTGATTGATAAAACTTCGGCATGTCGTCAACCCGACCTAGCCAATGAACTTTGTTCTCAACATTCAACTCTCGACATAAAGCTTGTAGATTTGCCATTTCAGATCCACTACCAGCCATAACTAAATGCATATTTTCATCAGCAAAGCATAGCTGTCTAATCAAAGCATCGTGACCTTTGCCAACCTCAACTCTTGCTGCGCAACCAACTAAAATTTTGTTTTGTGGCAAATCAAAAATTTCTCTAGCTTGATGTTTATTCCCTGCAACAAATCTATCTTCATCTACGCCATTATGAATCACTATAGGTGTCTTTACGCCGCCTTTAAAACTCGTTATGAACTGCTTAGCAACGACCTTAGCATCCGCAATAAATTCAACGCCGCCTAAAATGGCTGAAAATTTAGTCAACCAGGCTTGGTTTCCATGTTTTAAATACCAAGCATCATGAACTGTATTAATATGTCGGACTTTTAAATGCCCAAAGTTCGCAAGTGATGCGTAAAAAAGTGGTCCTATGTGATGACTATGAATAATGTCAATATTACGACTAGTTATAATCTTTCTTAGCTGGTTTATCGTCGTTAAACTAAAACCAGCTGGTTTATTCAAACAAATTATCTTTGACTGATGAGCGGTTAATTCAGGCCAGCGAGTTAACACACTTTCTTTATCATCTTCGAGCGAAACAAGTATCATATCTTGACTAAACTGGCTGTTTGTAAAAAGGTCGATAACCATTTTTTCAAGTCCCCCAACTTTCAAATGTTGGATCACTTGCAATACTTTAACTGACTTATTTTTATCGATATTAATACTCATAATTGCCTCGTCTGATTTACTCTATTTAAATTTAACCTTTACATGCATTCCTTAGCAGTTCTGTTTAATATTCAATTAACCTGTGGCTTTAAAACCTTGTCATCTTTATTCAACTCAGTGCCGAATTTACCTCTTACTTCAGAACTGTCTCTATTTTCTTTAGGATTAAAACGATCGCTGGCTGATATAGTCATGACGGGTAAGATACTAATGACTTCAAGCCCAGTGAATTGACGAATTCGGAAGCTATCTTTTAATTTGCTATCCAGCAGTTCTGCAATAAAAATAAGCGCAAATCCGGCAAATATGCCTAAGAAAATAGCCATGATAACTACGACCCCAATTGCCATATTTATCGGTTGAGTTGGGCTATAGGCGCGTTCTATGGTTTTAACTTTATCTGGGCCTTCGTAACGCACGAGTTTACCTGTGACTTTAGCCATTTCGTAGCGGGAAAGCATATCCTGATATAACTCTGATTTAACCTTGTAGTCTCGTTCTAATTTTTGGATTTCAGTTTTAATATCAGATGATTGATACATTTTCTCCGTTAATAATTTGGCTTGTTCAACCAGCATGTCGAATTCTTGCTGAATTTGCTCTGCATTATTTTTTGCATCTTGCAAAGCAATAATTTGTGACACAAGCAAGTTGGAACCTGTATCCTCACCTATTTTATTGGGTAAGGTATTTGCCATTTGCCACAACTGCTCTAAATTATCAGGGTCCAATTTGTGTTCAATTTGCATTAACTCACTTTGGCGTATTTTCAAACTTTGCAAAGCTCTTTGTTTAGCCTGTACTTTGCTGTGTTTGTTGGTGTAACGAGCCTTCAATAAAGTTAAATCCGATTCTGCTCTCACTATTTTTTCTTCTAACATGCCCACTATTGGGTTAGCTCGGCCAAGTTTAGTAATCAATGACTCTAATCTTGCTTTAGCACCAGAAAGCTCAACCCCTTTAATTTGTTTCTGCTTTTCAATTGACTGTAAAGTATTTCTGTTTTCGCTAAATAGTTCCGGCAAAACATCACTATGTTGTTTTTTATAATCTGATAACTTGGCTTCAGCATATTCAAGTTCAACTCTTTGAACTGCAAGCTGCTCTGCAAAGAATTTTTCTGAAGTATCTAGAGAAGCTTTGGTCGGTGCCAGTAAACGCTCGATAAAATGTTCTACAATACTTTCTAGGACAGGTTTCATCTGAGTTTTATCTGTCCATTTAAAATGGATCTTAACTAACTCGTCTCCAACTAATTTGAGTGAAATTGAGTTCGCTAGCTTCTGTTGCATTTTAGATAATTCAGCTGCATTTGCGTTTTGCGAAACCAAACCAGCATCTTTAGCAACTTGATTCAACACTTTACGGCTCAAGACAAGCGTGTTTAATGCCGACATACGCTCTTCTAATTCAAAAGAAAATTTTAGATCATCTAAAAATGGGTTTAATAATGAAGATTCCTCCAATAAGATAGTGGCGTGATTCACATATTGCTTTGGTGCGGATAAAGACATTCCAATAATAACTAGAGGTGTGATTAAAAAAGGTAACCAAAATAAGCGACTACGCTGAACAATCGCGTATAAGCCTAAATAGGTTAACCTTTTAATTTGATCTCTAACTAACATCTAAACTCCAAATCAATCCTTTTTTGCATTATGCAAACAGGCTGAAATTGTTTCACTACTAGTCAATGAGTTTGCAATTGGCTTGCCAAGATAAAAGATGGGGTGGTGAATTGAATGTGCTTATTTATCTAGATTTAGCTATATTTAACCTAAACTATTATTAACTTTGCCTAAGAGTGAGTATTTATGAAAGGAATTATCTTTGACGAATTTATTAAACTGGTTGAAAGTACATTTGGAGAAGAAATACTTGATCAAATCATTGATGATAATTTCGATAAGTTAGAAACAGGCGGTGCTTATACTACAGTTGGTACATATAATTATTTAGAGTTACTCGCTTTAGTCACTAGTCTCAGCAAGGCCGTAGATATGCCTATAGCCGACCTTGTCAAAGCTTTTGGCCTGCATCTAGCATCTGCTTTCTATACCAAATTTCCCCATTTCTATCAGGAATGTCCAAATAGTTTTAGTTTATTTAAACGCATAGATGATCATATTCATGTCGAAGTTCATAAACTCTACCCAGATGCAGATCTACCTAGATTTAGCTATGAGCAAATATCTGAAACAGAACTAGAGCTGACTTATCAATCTAAACATGACTTTTCACAACTCGCGTTAGGTTTAATAGAGGGTACGGCCAAATATTATAATGAAGACTTAAATATAAAAACTAAGAACTTAAGCTGTGATCCTGAAACCAAAATCATCTTCAATTTAAAGTATCAATAGCCCCTCCCGACTAAGGACAAAGCAAATGACAACAGAAGATTTGCAAAAAAGAATTGCGTTATTAGAACGAAAATTAGTCAGGGAAAAAACAGCAAGAGCCGAAGCTGAAAATTTATTGGAAGATAAAGCTCGCTCTTTATTTCAATTAAATAAAGAATTAACGGAAGCTTATGACACTTTAAAAAAACAAGAAGTACAAATTATTCAACAAGAAAAAATGGCTTCTATTGGACAGTTATCCGCAGGCGTTGCGCACGAAATCAACACTCCAACAGGATTTGTAATTTCAAATTTGGAAACCTTAAACGAATACGTACAACAGCTCTTGGATTACCTAAATGAATTTAATCAAATACCTGAGATTAAACAAACCATAGAGCAAAATGCACAGCTCAGCCAAACTGTAGAAGCATTACAGCAAAAATTTGAATTAAATTACTTATTTGAAGATTTGCCAGAACTCATTAAAGATTCGAGAATGGGATTAAATCGAATCAAAACAATTGTAACTGACCTGAGGGAGTTTTCGCATGCTGACGGTAAATCTAAAGAACAAGTCGATATCAATCATGTGCTAAAACAAACTGTACATTTAGTTAAAAATGAAATTAAGCACCATGCTGAATTGGACTATCAATTCCAATCAACGCAAAACATATTGGGTTTTCCAGGTAAATTGAGCCAAGTATTTTTAAATTTATTATTAAATGCCTCTCATGCTATTGATAAACAAGGAAAAATAACAATAAAAAGTTATGATGATAACCATTTAGTCATAATAGAAATTCAAGACAATGGTAAAGGTATTCCACCTGAAATAATGACCAAAATATTTGATCCATTTTTTAGTACAAAAGCCGTTGGCAAAGGAACCGGTTTGGGTTTAGCTATCTCACAAGAAATAATCAAACAGCATGAAGGTGAGATCTTAGTTGAAAGCCAAATGAATAAAGGCACTTTATTTAAAATTAAACTGCCTTCTTGCTAACTCTCTGCTAATCCAAATCTTTTAACGGCCACTTCACTATGTAATCTTCAAAGTCTTCAATATCAACTTGATTATCTTTGATAACTTTACCACGTGCTGAAATACCAACTTGATGCATCTTAGATTTTTTTCCTTTATTTAATAAAGGATGCCAACTTGGTAACCCACGTCCTTCTTGTAATCTACGATAGCTACAACTTGGGGGCATATAGAAAATGTCATTTAAGTTTTCTGGGGTTAATTCTACACAATCAGGGACCAACTCTCTTCTTTTGGGATAGACAGTGCAACTACATGTTTTATCATTCAAATATTGGCAAGCGATATTGGTGAAATCTATGGTTTCACCTTCGTTAAACTTGTCCGTGGTTGTAATCTCTTCAACTGTATCATCTGCAATAAATTTATGAAGGCAGCACTTAGCACAGCCATCACAAATTTGCTCCCACTCAGAACGCTCCATTTGTTCTAAACTTTTCGTTTCCCAAAATGGCTTTTGCTCTGTCATATTACTCAGTAACTTCTGTCTTAAATTGATGTTGATTAAACTTAAGTGCTAATTGGTCGCCTGGATGTAATGCCCCAACGCCAGCTGGCGTGCCAGTTAAAACGATATCACCTGGTAACAAGGTGAATTGTTCACTCGCTTGCGCAATAACTTGGTATATATTGCGTATCATAAAACTAGCATCTGAGCTTTGTACTATCTGGTCATTTACTTCAAGCGAGAAGTTAGCAGAATCTATATTTTCGATTTGAGAATAAGGGATAAATCCTGATACAGGGCAAGCGCCATCAAATCCTTTGGCTCGCTCCCATGGCCGACCTAACTGTTTAAGCTGTTTTTGTTTTTCTCGTAGGGTTAAATCCAATGAAATGGCAAATCCCCATATCGCACTTTTTGCCTCTTCAGCCTTCACGTTCGATAATTTATCTTTGATTAAAACAGCAACTTCTAACTCATGATGACATTCACCATATTGAGTGGGAATTGAAAAGCCAGGTTCAAGCGGAACTAAACTCGTTGATGGCTTAATAAAAAAAACAGCTTCTTCATTTGTGATAGAAGACATTTCTTTAATATGGTCAAGATAATTAGCACCAATACAAACCGCTTTACTAGCCGTTAAATCAATTAATTGACCATTAATATCTATGTGTTGATAAGTCATTATTTAACCGCCGGATAACCAATTCTGTCAGCCAAATAGCCAACGGTCGTGACAAAATAATAAGAACGATTCCAATGCATTAATACTTTATAATTATCATAAGCTAAGTAAGCTCGTCCTTTTTTTCCATCGGGCAATAATAGCGCTGCTTTTAGATCGCGTATTGGTAAATTTTTACCATCCATGCGTCTTAAGCCAATAGCTTGCCAATCAGCTAAACTTCTTTCAGTTTCATTCCATTTCTTTAACCAGTCACTTCTACCTTTAGTTTTTGTAGGTATCGCTAAATCATAATTAAAATTAGCAGGTAGCTTAACTTGACGACCCCAAGTTAAATCATTGTTCCAGCCAACTGATTTTAAATAATTAGCAGCACTAGCGAATACATCAGCTTGATTTTTCCAAACATCTTTAACGCCATCGCCATCATAATCGACAGCATAAGCTTTAAAAGAGCTAGGTATAAATTGAACTTGCCCCATAGCACCAGCCCAAGAACCTTTTAGCTGGCTTAAATCAGCTTCTCCATTTTTAACTATATCTAAAGCATGCCATAGCTGTTTTTTGAAAAACGCACCGCGGCGGCCGTCATAGCTTAAAGTAACCAATGAAGGTACCAGTGGCAATTTACCTTGGTATTTGCCAAATGCGCTTTCTAGCCCCCAGAGTGCAACAATAAATCTAGGTTGCACGCCATAGTCTTGACCAATTTTCTCTAGCAAGTCTTTATGCTTTTTATACTCAGCGCGCGCTCTATCGACCTTATATTGTGGTACACGTTTAGGTAGGTAAGTTTCTAAAGTTTCAACAAACTCTGGCTGATTGCGATCAGCTTTAATAACTTTAGGTTTAAACTTAACCCCTTCGAAAGCTTGGTTTATTAATGATTTGTCATAACCTTTAGCAACTGCTTCTAGTTTTAACTCGGCTATAAATTTATCAAATTTAGCTTCATCTGCGGTAAAATCATTTGCATTCACTTGACCAAATAAAGTTAGACCAATAAAGCTCGCTTTAATGAAAAAATGTTTAATCATTTGTTTTTAACTTCCCTTGCTTTTTTAACCTATCTAAATGTTGGTCATGTAAATTTTCTTTTGGTGGTGGCAGCTGAATAAAATAGCCCGGATCTACAATTTCTTTTTTAACTTTCTCGATATCGACCAAGGCTAAAGATTTACGCTTGGAAATATCAATCATAAGTACAAATATGGGTGTACCAAAGACAGCCATAAAATCTTCCGGTACTTTAGAGAAATCATCACGCTTTGGAAGATATAAGAAGGTTTCGTCTTTTTTACTACTTTTATAAACAGCACATAACATGAACTAATATCCTATTCTTAAACTCAATTGTTTGAATGGTTTAAGTGAAAATTATTGAGAATCTTAAATTACAGAATAGTTTCCAATTAGCTTAAATATTTAACTAACTGACTATTTTTTGTTTTGCTCTAATTAATTTAATGCCTGTACAGTTAAATTAGCTTAAAGCCGCATAGATTAAAGAGATTAATACTTGCGTTCATATAAGCAGCACTATAACATGTTTGCCAAATATTGGTACTTTGCGTTCTACAATTAGACTCTAATTCTAAGAAAAATAATATATATGTCCGACTCGACAATTGAATTAAAAGGAAGTGGTTTTACCCTATCCGTTTTACACCTTCAATCCAGCAATGTTGCTGAAACTTGCCAAGCTTTGGCAGATAAAATCAAACAAGCCCCTCAATTTTTTAAAATGGCACCAATTGTCATCAACATCGAAAAATTGGATGGTGCGATCATAGATTTTACCGAATTAAAACAAAAATTGGCTGACCTTGATGTTGTCCCTGTGGGTATCTCAGGTGCGACAGATAAACAAAAAAGTGTCATAAAAGCAGCTGGTTTGGCTTGTTTAAATGAAGCTAAGTCTCCGACAAATAAGCAAAGCAGCGACGGTCCAACTCAAGTACGTTATGAAAGAGTTGAGGTTCCAGTTGAAGTTAAAGTCCCCTCTTACACACCAAGTAAGATACTGAGACAAAATTTACGCTCGGGTCAGCAAATTTACGCAAAAGATTCAGATTTAGTCATTATAGGTATGGTTAGTAATGGTGCCGAAGTTATTGCGGATGGCAGTATACATATTTATGGCCAATTAAGAGGCCGTGCTATTGCAGGCGCAAGCGGTGACGAATCAGCACGCATCTTTTGTCACAAATTAGAAGCAGAGCTAGTTAGTATCAATGGAAATTATTGGACCAGCGAACAACTCCAAGATTCAGTTTGGGGTAAAGCTGGATATATTACATTAGACGGAGATTCGCTCTCCGCTACAGAATTAGAAATTTAAGTAGGGAGTTTTATTAATGGCTCAAATTATTGTTGTTACATCTGGTAAAGGCGGTGTTGGTAAAACAACTTCAAGTGCTGCAATCGGAACAGGTTTAGCCTTAAAAGGTTTTAAAACAGTTATTATCGATTTTGATATTGGTCTACGTAATCTTGATTTAATTATGGGTGTAGAGCGCCGTGTTGTTTATGATTTCGTAAACTTAATCAATGGCGACTCAAACATTACTCAAACTCTTATTAAAGATAAAAGAGTTGAAGGCTTATACATTCTACCTGCGTCACAAACACGTGATAAAGATGCACTGACCCGAGAAGGTGTTGAAAAGGTATTAAATGACCTGTCAGAAAAATTTGATTACATAATATGTGATTCACCAGCTGGCATAGAGCAAGGTGCATTAATGGCACTTTATTTTGCTGATGAAGCGATTGTTGTAACTAACCCAGAGGTATCTTCTGTACGTGACTCGGATCGTATTTTAGGTATTCTTGCTTCAAAATCTCGTCGTTCAGAGCAAGGTTTAGAGCCAGTAAAAGAACATTTATTATTAACACGTTACAACCCTAGTCGTGTTGAAAAAGGCGAAATGCTGAGTGTTGAAGATGTATCAGAAATATTAGCCGTTAAGTTAATTGGCGTAATACCAGAATCACAAGCTGTATTAAAAGCATCAAATATCGGTGAACCCGTTATACTTGATGAACAAAGTGATGCTGGTCAAGCGTACTTAGATACAATTGAAAGGTTACTTGGTAACAAAGTAGATTACCGTTTTTTATCTGAAGAGAAAAAAGGTATTTTCAAACGTTTATTCGGAGGTTAATGGATTATGTCTTTATTGAATTATTTCCGTCCTAAAAAAACGACGGTAGCAAATCAAGCTAAAGAAAGATTGCAAATCATAGTTGCACAAAGACGACGTGCAGATGATCAAGGCAATATGCTTAGTGCGATGGAGAAAGATATTTTAGAAGTAATCAGAAAGTATTATTTAAATATTGATCCTGACGCTATCTCAGTACAATTAGAACAGAATGAAGATGATTTATCTGTACTTGAGCTAAATGTGACTTTACCGGATGATGTTAAGTAATTTATCTAGCTTCTAGAATAATAGAAATTAACCTTAACTAATATTAATTAGCTAGGGTTAGTTCTGTTAATTAATTTGATAGGGTATAGGCTTAACTACAGAATGTAGAATTACGGTTTATAGTTTACTGGTATAATCTAAACTCGTGTTTTTGAAACGCCCTTCCTCGCTATCATAGCAGTTTAATCTAGGCACATAGCAATACAGATAGATTATAATTTCGTTAATATTTAATGAAATAAAAGATTGGTTAGGTGCATAAGAGTTGTTGTGGGTGCAGTTAATTTACTAACTGCACTCTTATAAGAAGGTTTAACTTAAATTCATTTCCTGCACAATTTCATGTGCAATTTCAGGTGTGGTCACAGTTGGCTTTTTATGTAAATCCCCTTTTAATTGGCCCTTTCTATGACTTAAAGCAGCATCTAATTTTTTAGCCGCTTTACTAATTGCTGGGTACATTACATCATCTTTGCCTGATGTGGCGATTCTAACCCCTTCGTAATTAGTGACAGATTCAGCGACAAATCCCCCGTGCTCTTTCGTTAAAATAACCTCTATTGATAATAATGAAGGAAAGTGACTAGCTAATTTTGTAAATTTCTCTTCCACATGTTGCTTTACATTTTCGCTTACTTCCACATGATGACCTGAAACTTTTATTTTCATGGCTATTCCTTATAAGTACATAGTTTATCGATTTTTCTTTTACTACATAACTAGAACTTGGGACGAAATTTCTAAACACAAGTGCTAATTTAATAAATAATTAAACTTTGTTTAATACATCGAAAATCTTTCGACACTTTAAGTGTAGACAAATATTCTTAATATGTGAGATTTCTAGACTTATTTTTTTGAATTTATTTTAAGTAAGCTCAAAGTATAACTATATGCATAAATCGCTGTGAAAATAATACTCGGTAATACAGTCAAAAATAAATTAGGAGTTGCATTGAGCAAGTTGACGATAATAACCAAACTTGATTGTATTGATAAAGGTATAAGAGGGATCAATAAACTAACGGTAAACTTTTTCGAATTAAAATAATCAGCTGAGTGATTAACTGCATTATTAATAGTATTTAAAATAGCAATATTCTGTTTAGTTTTAGAGTGTATTGAGCAGAGAATTGGCACAACAAAAAGCAAGGATACTCGAAGCTTTCTATATTTATTAACCAAGGTCTCCAAAATGTAAGTGAAGAATAAAGTAACAAATGCACTATAACAAGATTGTACCAACGCCGCCCTTAATGTGATAGAGCTAGGAATATCCTCTGAATAATTCGCCCAAAAAGTCCAACTAAAGTAAAAAACGAAAGAGACAAAAGCAGATAAAAATAATCTTAAATGAGATGAAGACATGATTGCCGCCTATATTTATTCCAAAGGATTAAAAATAAGACTAAAATGAGAGGCTTATGTAAGGACAAAACATAGTGCTAACTCATGGACAAAAGTAGCACTATGTATGCTCAAAAAAGCTAAAAACGTTATTTAAAACCTAAAGATTGATTAACCTGATTAAGCACTTGCATCGGGTTTTCAGCCTGTGTAATTGGTCTACCAATAACCAAATAATCAGAGCCTGCATTGATCGCATCTGAAGGTGTCATAATTCGTTTTTGGTCACCAACATCACTGCCAGCAGGTCGAATTCCAGGTGTGACTAACTTAAACGAGCTACCTAGTTCTTGCTTTAATAAATTAGCTTCTTGTGCGGAACACACGACTCCATCAAGCCCAGCTTCTTTTACTAGAGTAGCTAACGAAACAACTTGCTCTGCAGGTGACTTAGCTATTCCTAATTTTTGTAAATCCGAATCATCCATGCTGGTCAATACAGTAACACCGATCAACATAGGCGGATTTTCAAAATTATCAGCTAAGGCTTTTTTAGCCGTTTGCATCATGTTTAATCCACCGCTTGCATGGACATTAACCATCCATACACCTAATTTTGCAGCGGCTACACAAGCTTTAGCTGTTGTAGCGGGAATATCATGGAATTTTAAATCAAGAAAAACATCGAATCCTTTAGCGACCAGAAAGCGAACAAACTCAGGCCCAAACAAAGTAAACATTTCTTTGCCTACTTTTAACCTACATTGTGAAGGCTCTAACTGCTCAACTAAGTTTTTTGCAGCTTCTATATCATTAAAATCTAGCGCAACGATAACTGGCGAAAGACAAGTAGTAGACAAATTAATCTCCTGTTAAACCGATAATAGGTTTGACGCTACCCCAGTGCTTGCATCTAGGACATTGCCAAAATAGTAAACTACCTTGGTAACCGCATTGGTCACATTCATAATTCGGTAGTTGCTGAATTTTTGTAACAACCATTTTCTCAAGATTAAGCATCATTTGACGTGAATCTGAACTATCAATTTTATTTGCATTTAATTTAAGTAAATTTGCAAACCCGGAGATAGTCGCATGCTTTTCTAGTGTGGCTAATACTGATTTACGTGCTTCCGTATTTTTATTCTGTTTTTCATAAATTTGACTAATAGCAGCGGTTACTGAAGAGCTTTTTATACTCGAACTCACTTCTAGCAAAAAGGCTAACCGTTGGTTTTCATCAGTAAATACTTTTTCTAGAATAGGTATTAATAATGCGATATAACTTGCACAGTTTTTAGCAAATTTATGACATAAATCTTGAGCGTGATCGATTTGTTGGTTTAATAAATAGTGGTCGATTAAATCTAAATAAGCTCTAGCGCAGTCATTTTTATATTGAATCGCTTGGTGAAGCATACCCAGTTTAGTCGCATCTGAGGTTTCAGAAGACGCAATTTCACATAACAAATAAGCTTTTGTAGTATCACAAGCTTCACCATCTTTTGGCTCTAAAGGTTCGATCGCATCAAACGCTTTCTGCCAATCTTTAAATACCTGATATATTTGAGAAAGCATCACTCTAGCTTCTCTGTCGCATTTTTCTTCAGATAACAAAGGGAGTAACAACTGCTCTGCTCTATCATAAAGCGCACAATCTATATAATCTCTAGCAAGCTGGATAATAGATTCACGTCTTTGCTCTGGGGTTAATACATCTTGTTTAGCCAAAAATTGGTGAATTTTTATTGCTCGGTCATTTTCACCTTTAGCCCTGAATAATTTGCCGAGCGCAATATGAGTTGTAAATGTTTCATTATTGACTTCAAGATTTTCGATTAACACATTAATCGCTTTATCTCTCTGATTATTCAATAATAAATTGAGTCCAGATAAAAAATCTTGGTTAATTTTTTCGTGTTGTTTTAGTTGAGCTTGGCGGTAGCTGTTGCGCCCCATTATATAACCGTATAAAGCGGCCAGTGGGAGCAATAAAAAAAGAAGTTCAGGCATTATTTATCTTTTAATTGAAGGTGAAGAAGTTCTATCTCATTGTTTAATTTTTTAATTTTACGCTGACTAGCTTTTAATTTTAACGAAACTTTTGTTATGTATAAAACCCAAGCTAAGGTTGAAATAAAAAATCCTAAAAAAAGAAAGATAGATAAAGCTGTTGCAAGTGTTAGGTCAGCTTTGGCAAATAAATAATTAAGCTGGACTATCTGTGTATGATAAGACGAAAGCAACATCAAAATGCCAGCTATAATAGCAAATATGAATAAAGATAAAGCTATCTTCAAAAGAAATTACCTAATATAAGGTTTAAAAGGCGTTTACACGCTCACGCAATTCTTTACCTGGTTTGAAATAAGGTACAAATTTACCATCTAATTCTACTGAATCACCAGTTTTAGGGTTACGACCCACTCTAGGCGCTCGGTAATGAAGTGAAAAACTTCCAAATCCACGAATCTCAATTCGCTCACCATTAGCTAAAGAATCAGCCATGTGATCGATTAATTCTTTAATGCCTAATTCAACTTCTTTAATTGATAAAGACGGTTGTTTTGTGGCCATGATTTCAATTAATTCTGATTTTGTCATAGTGCATACTCCGGTTGATTTATTGGTTTAGTGCCAAAGTATTAAAGGGTAAGTAAAATAAGGGAGCTATACAGCTCCCTTACTATGCATTACTCGCCTTTTTGAGCGTTTTTGAATGCTTCAGCCATTGCATTGCTGAATACCGCTGAATCTTCTTGCTTAGCATTTACAGATTCAACTGCCGCTTTTTCGTCTGCTTCATCTTTCGCTTTGATAGATAAGCTAACAACACGGTTTTTACGGTCTACACCCATAAACTTAGCTTCTACAGAGTCGCCAACTTTAAATTCAGTGCTTGCATCTTCAACGCGGTCACGTGAGATGTCTGAAACACGAATATAGCCAGAAACTGTATCTGCTAACTCAACAGTAGCACCTTTAGCATCTACTTCAGTTACTGTACCAGTAACGATAGCACCTTTTTTGTTATTCGTCAGGTAATCAGTAAACGGATCTTCATCTATTTGCTTGATACCTAATGAAATACGTTCGCGCTCTGCGTCAACTTGTAAAACAACTGCTGTAAGTTCTTCACCTTTTTTGTAGTTACGTACAGCTTCTTCACCAGCAACATTCCAAGAAATGTCAGATAAGTGAACAAGACCGTCTATACCACCGTCAAGACCAATGAAGATACCGAAATCAGTGATAGATTTAATCTTACCGCTAACTTGGTCGCCTTTAGCAAAGTTCTTAGCGAACTCTTCCCAAGGGTTACCTTTACATTGTTTAAGACCTAAAGAAATACGACGACGTTCTTCGTCAATTTCAAGAACCATAACTTCAACAACGTCACCTAAGTTAACAACTTTAGATGGGTGGATGTTTTTGTTAGTCCAATCCATTTCAGAAACGTGTACAAGACCTTCAACACCTTCTTGAATTTCTACGAAACAACCGTAGTCAGTCAAGTTAGTTACACGGCCTTCTAATTTAGCACCTTCAGGGAAACGAGCTGCTAATTCAGCCCATGGATCGCTACCCATTTGTTTAAGGCCTAATGATACACGTGATTTTTCTTTGTCGAATTTAAGAACCTTAACATTGATTTCATCACCAACATTAACGATTTCACTTGGGTGCTTAACACGTTTCCATGCCATATCAGTGATATGTAATAAACCGTCTAAACCACCTAAATCAACAAACGCACCGTAATCAGTTAAGTTCTTAACGATACCAACAACTTCTTGACCTTCTTCAAGATTAGAAAGTAATTCGCTACGTTCAGCACTTGTTTCTTGCTCGATAACTGCACGACGAGAAACAACAACGTTATTACGTTTTTGGTCTAACTTGATTACTTTGAACTCAAGCTCAGAACCTTCAAGATAAGTAGTATCACGAACTGGACGAACGTCTACTAAAGATCCTGGTAAGAATGCGCGGATACCTTCAACTTCTACAGTGAAGCCACCTTTAACTTTGCCGCTGATTAAACCTGTAACAGTAACACTGTCTTCACAAGCTTTCTCAAGACGGATCCAAGCTTCATGACGTTTAGCTTTTTCGCGAGAAAGGATTGTTTCACCGAAACCATCTTCAACTGCATCTAGAGCAACATCAATTTCATCACCAACATTAACTTCTACTTCGCCTTGAGCGTTATAGAACTGTTCAACTGGGATAGCTGCTTCAGACTTAAGACCAGCATCAACAAGAACAACATCTTTTTGGATAGCTACGATAGTACCTTTAACAATGGCACCAGGACGGGTTTCGATTTCATTCAAGCTTTCTTCAAAAAGCTCTGCAAAACTTTCAGTCATAAATAAAGTTTTCTTAAATTAATAATCTAGATCACATCCAGTTAATCTAGGGTTGTTAAAAATAACCTAAAATCCTATTAGGTTTAGTTGTACTATGCTTGATCAAATGTCTCTTGCATATAGTTAAAGACTTGATCAACCACTTCTTCTATTGATAAATTAGTTGAATCTATCACTAGAGCATCATCAGCCGGAATCAAAGGCGCAACACTGCGATTACTATCGCGTTCGTCACGAGCTTGAATATCGGATAAAAGATGTTCAATTTTAACGCTTGGATCAGTATCTTTCAACTGAAGATAGCGTCTTTTAGCTCTTTCTTCGGCACTAGCACTTAAAAAAATCTTAATTTGTGCATTTTTAAATACAACAGTACCCATATCGCGCCCATCAGCTACTAATCCAGGCGCTTCTTTAAATGCACGTTGTCGACGTAGTAAAGCTTCTCTCACTCTAGGTAATGAAGCTACTTTAGAAGCAACGGCACCAATTTTTTCATTTCTAATTGCAGTTGTAACATCTTCACCTTCCAAAATCACATGCGTTACATCAGAATCAGGAGAAGATTTAAAATGCACATCTAAGAAGCTCGCTAAAGGTTCTACTGAGTCTTCGTCTAATGGATCTATGTCATGGTGAACAGTCGCTAACGCTAATACGCGATAGATAGCCCCACTGTCTAGAAAGTGCCAACCTAATCTGTCCGCAATAACTTTACTAACTGTTCCTTTGCCAGCCCCACTTGGACCATCAATAGTTATGACAGGAATATTGTCCGCCATCCCTAACCTCTTTATATTATTTTAATTAGCTATTTCGTTGTGCAAAATCTTGCATAAATTCTACTAATGCTTGAACACCTTCTAAAGGCATCGCATTATAAATACTCGCACGCATCCCACCAACAGAGCGATGACCTTTTAAAGCTAATAAGCCATTAGCTTCAGATTCAGCTAAAAATGCTTTATTCAGGTTTTCATCTTTTAGGTAAAACGGTACATTCATTTTAGAACGATAATTTGCTACAACTCGATTTGAATAAAACTCTGATTCGTCAATATAGTTATAAAGTAAATCAGCTTTTTGTTTATTAATTGCCTGAACAGCTTTAACACCACCCTGCGCTTTAAGCCACTTAAAAACTAAACCGGCAAGATACCAAGCAAAAGTTGGCGGTGTATTAAACATTGAATCGCTTTGAGATTGTAAAGCATAATCATAGATTGACGGTGTGCCTTCTCTAGATTTTCCCATTAGATCTTTACGCACAATCACTATTGCTAATCCAGAAGGACCAATATTCTTTTGCGCACCTGCATAGATTAAACCAAATTTACTAACATCAATTTCACTTGAAAGAATACAAGAAGACATATCAGCAATTAAAGGCTTATCTACATCAGGTATATAATCAAATTCTACACCATCAACTGTCTCATTTGGGCAGTAATGAACATAAGCAGCGTTATCACTTAAATTCCACTTATCTCTCGGTAAGATTGATGCGAATCCATTTTCAGAATGAGATTCAGCTGCAATATTAACTTTGCCAAATTTTTTACCTTCAGCAATAGCTGCATTCGACCATGAGCCAGTAGAGATATAATCAGCTTCGCCGCCAGCAGGCAATAAATTTAATGGAACCGAAGCAAATTGACCTCTGCCTCCGCCATGCATAAACAAGACTTCATAATCACCTGAGATATTCATTAAGTCTCTTAAATCTTGTTCCGCTTGTTTGGCTACATCTATGTAGTTGGCGCTTCTGTGACTAATTTCCATCACAGAGCAGCCTAAATCATTCCAATTTACAAATTCTTGTTGTGCTTGCGCCATTACCGCTTTTGGTAACATAGCAGGACCAGCACAAAAATTAAAAATTGGTTTAGTCATTTGGTGTCTCTTCAGTATCTTGGCTATTATCTGGTGCTTGTGGTGATTCAGAATCAACTACATCTATCACATCTTCTTCATCTATCTCATCAATTTGTTGTAAACCAACAACATGTTCATTTTCACCTGTGCGAATTAATCGAACACCTTGAGTGTTTCGACCTACAGATGAAACTTCTGATACTCGAGTTCTCACTAAAGTACCTTTATCACTGATAAGCATAATTTCATCATTATCATTAACTTGAACCGCGCCGACTACTGCGCCATTTCTTTCGCTAACTTTAATTGATACAACACCTTGTGTTGCACGACTTTTCGCAGGGTATTCTAATAATGGAGTACGTTTACCAAAACCATTTTCAGTCACAGTTAATACTTGACCTTCACCCTGTGGCACTATCATAGATACAACACTTTGGCCTTCAGCAAACTTCATACCACGAACACCTGTCGCAGTACGGCCCATTGAACGAACTTGCTGTTCGCTGAATCGAACAACTTTACCTTCATTCGAGAACAACATAATTTCGCTGTCGCCGTTAGTGATATCAACCCCGATGACATGATCGCCATCATTTAGGTTTAAAGCAATAATACCGTTTGCTCTTGGACGAGAATATTCCATCAATGAAGTTTTCTTAACCGTACCATTTGCAGTTGCCATTATGATGTATTTATCATCAACATATTCTTTAATAGGCAAGATAGCACTAATGCGTTCGTTTTCTTCAAGCGGTAATAAATTAACAATTGGACGACCGCGAGCGGTTCTAGTCGCTAATGGTAATTGGAAAACACGTAGCCAATACAAACGGCCTCTATCAGAGAAACATAAAATAGTGTCATGTGTATTGGCAACTAAAAGCTTCTCGATGAAATCTTCGTCTTTCATCTTGGTTGCAGCTTTACCTTTACCACCACGGCGCTGAGCTTCGTATTCAGTTAATGGTTGATACTTAACATAACCTTCATGAGACAAGGTAACAACTACATCTTCTTCTGCAATTAAGTCTTCCATATTGATGTCGTGCGCTGCTGCTGTTATTTCAGTTTTACGCTCGTCACCAAATTCAGCTCTTATATTTTCAAGCTCTTCTGTAATTACTTCCATTAAACGAACATTACTTGAAAGAATTTTTAATAATTCAGCAATTTCATCTAATAGAGCTTTGTATTCGTCTAAGATTTTCTCGTGTTCAAGACCCGTCAACTTATGAAGTCTTAACTCTAAGATAGCTTGAGCTTGTTGCTCAGTTAAGTGATACACACCATCATGAATACCATACTGAGGCTCTAACCATTCAGGTCTAGCTGCATCGGTACCGGCTCTTGCTAGCATTTCTGCGACATCACCAAGCTGCCATGCAGTACTCATTAAACCTTGTTTTGCTTCAGCTGGCGTTGGCGAGCTCTTAATCAATGCAATAACAGGGTCAATATTAACTAGCGCAATCGCAAGACCTTCAAGTAGGTGAGCTCTTTCTCTTGCTTTTCTTAATTCGAAAATAGTTCGGCGAGTAACCACTTCTCTTCTGTGATTTAAGAATGCATTTAACACATCCATTAAATTACATAATTTTGGTTGGCCGTTATCTAACGCAACCATATTAATACCAAATACAACCTGCATTTGAGTTAAAGAATAAAGTTGGTTTAGTAAAACTTCGCCTGATTCACCACGTTTTACGTCAATAACGATACACATACCGTCTTTATCTGACGCATCACGAAGTGCTGAAATACCTTCAATACGTTTTTCTTTAACCAGCTCTGCCATTTTTTCTATCAGGCGAGCTTTATTTACTTGATAAGGAATTTCATGTACTAAAATTTGTTCGCGGCCATTCTCTTTAACTTGAACCTCAGCACGGGCACGCAAGTAAATTTTTCCTCGACCGGTTCGGTAAGCTTCGTGAATACCAGCTCTACCACTAATGATTGCAGCAGTTGGGAAATCTGGACCTGGGATAATTTCAATCAACTCTTCAATTGTAATATCCGGGTTTTCTATCATAGCTAAACAAGCAGTGACGACTTCGGTTAAGTTGTGTGGTGGTATATTAGTTGCCATACCAACAGCGATACCAGACGAACCATTCACTAATAAGTTAGGTACACGAGTTGGTAATACGATAGGCATTTGTTCTGAGCCATCGTAGTTATCGTGAAAATCAACCGTTTCTTTTTCGAGATCAGCAAGCAAAGACTGGGCTATTTTAGCCATTCTAATTTCGGTATAACGCATAGCAGCAGGAGAATCGCCATCTACTGAACCAAAGTTACCTTGGCCATCGACTAGCATGTAACGCAAAGAAAAGTGCTGAGCCATACGAACAATAGTGTCATAAACAGCTGTATCACCATGAGGGTGATATTTACCAATTACATCACCAACAATACGTGCTGATTTTTTGTATGGCTTATTAAATTCATTACGCTGTTCATGCATCGCAAATAAAACACGTCTGTGAACCGGTTTTAAACCATCTCTAACATCTGGTAAAGCCCTACCTACAATTACACTCATCGCATAATCTAAGTAAGACGTTTTCAACTCATCTTCTATATTGACCGGAAGAATTTCTTTCGCCAAATCACTCATAAAACGGACAATCCCTACTGATAATACTTGTTATAGGTAAATAATTTGTTACCAAACTATTTTTTAGCCCATGATTCTACCACAAACAACGACGCATACCATTGAAAAAATCACTCAATACTTGTTGATCTAATCAAACACCATATAATACTTGTAAATTAATAGGATAGAAGAGTTCAAATAGTGACCAATATAGACCAATCTGAAGTTGATAAATTTAATAATAGTGCTGGTTATTGGTGGGATTTAAACGGTGAATTTGAGCCACTACATTTAATGAATCCGACTCGAGTCGATTTTATTCAAAACCATACGAATGGTGTTGCAAATAAATCTGTATTAGATATTGGCTGTGGTGGTGGCATATTAAGTGAAGCCCTTGCCAATGCTGGCGCTAATGTAACAGGTGTAGACGCTGCGCCACAGTCTATCCAGGTTGCACAATTACATGCAAAAACCGAAAACCTAAATATAAATTATATTAACTCGACAATCGAACCTTACGCGGCTGAAACAGATGAGCAGTTTGATGTAGTCACCTGCCTAGAAATGTTAGAACATGTGCCCGACCCTGCTTCTGTCATAAGGGCAGCTTGTGAGTTAGTAAAACCAAATGGATTTTTATTCGCATCAACATTAAACCGTAACTTAAAGTCGTTAGCTTTAGGTGTTATTGCTGCAGAATATATACTTAATATAGTGCCAAAAGGTACCCATGATTATCAAAAATTCATTCGCCCAAGTGAACTGATTGGCATGATAGAAGCTAATGGATTTAAAGTAAGAGTGATACAAGGCATACATTACAACCCAATCAATAAATCATTTAAAATGAATTCAGACGTAAGCGTAAACTATATATTATGTGCACAAAAAATTTAGTATTACCCAAAGCTATTTTGTTCGATCTAGACGGCACTTTACTTGATACGGCAAAAGATCTCGGCGAAACACTTAATTACATTTTAAAGCAACATTCCAAGCCAACCGTGGATTATCAAGACTATCGCCCTGTTGCATCTCATGGCGCACTCGGCTTACTAAAATTGGGTTTTGGTGACGAATTAAACCGCCTAGATAAAGCAGCATTAAGAGAAACGTTTTTAAATTACTACGAGCAAAATATAGCGGTAAAAACTGATTTATTCGATGGTATGGAAGCGTGTCTAGAGCTGTTGAATAAACTGGGAATAAAATGGGGTATAGTTACTAATAAACCTCAATTCCTCACCGACAAACTGTTACCTTTTTATAACATTATGTCTAGCTCTCAAATTAATATTTCGGGCGATACCCTAGCCGTTAAAAAGCCTGACCCAGAGCCACTATATGTAGCTTGCAAGCATATGACACTCTCACCTGAAGAATGTTGGTATATAGGGGATGCACAACGAGATATAGAAGCAGGCAACCGCGCCGGAATGTATACAGTAATAGCAAACTGGGGCTATACCCAAGATTCATTACCTATAAATGAATGGGCAGCAGACCTAATTATTGAAACACCAGCTGACCTTAGCAGCTTGGTAAAAACTCTATACGAAAAATGACCAATATCTGTATATTTTTACCCCGCTTAAAAATACACCATAAAGGTTAACAATTGGTTAACCTTTAACCAGTTTTAACAAGCAAGCTTTTTCATATTCTTTTTAATAATAAATCAGCTCTATAAAAGATATAAACAGATTTAACTAGAACTAATTATTGAAAATAGAAAATATAAGCCTAATTAGTTTTTATAAAGTTAGTATCCACTAACGCTAAAAAATGACTTTGGTTTTTTAATAAAAACTAACAAAGATCGTCTTGCTTTAAATGGTAAACCTCATTATCTTGTGTTGATTCTATAATAAGCCCCAACATATAGTGGTTAAAGATTGAACCTGATTCAATTAAAATTTAACCATTACAATTTTTAAGAGGGCTAATAATTCACCAACGGGACAGACAGAGCGCATGACTGATCAGCTTTTTGTAACTAAACGAGATGGCGTTAAAGAACCATTAGACCTAGATAAACTTCACAAAGTCGTTTCGTGGGCTGCTACTGGTTTAAATAATGTTTCAGTTTCTCAGGTTGAGATGAAATCTCATATCCAGTTTTATGATGGCATCAAAACTGAAGATATCCACGAAACTATTATTAAATCTGCAGCTGATTTGATTTCGGAAGAAACGCCTGATTATCAATATATGGCTGCGCGTTTAAGTATTTTCCATTTACGTAAAAAAGCATTCGGTCAGTTTGAGCCTCCTCATCTTTTTGGTCATGTCACTAAATTAGTTAAAGATGGTAAGTATGATACTCATTTATTAGAAGATTATACTGAAGCTGAATTTAATGAGTTAAATGACTATATAGATCACAAACGTGATTTAAACTTTTCATATGGTGCGGTTAAGCAGTTAGAAGGCAAATACCTAGTTCAAAATAGAGTGACAGGTGATATATACGAGAGCCCGCAGTTTCTATATGTTTTAGTGTCAGCCTGTTTATTTGCTAAATATGACACCGCAATTCGTATGGACTATGTTAAACGTTTCTACGATGCTATCTCATTATTTAAAATTTCATTACCAACACCGATTATGTCTGGTGTTAGAACCCCAACCAGACAATTCAGCTCTTGTGTCCTAATTGAATGCGGTGATAGCTTAGATTCAATCAATGCAACTTCAAGCGCAATCGTAAAATATGTTAGCCAAAGAGCTGGTATTGGCGTGAACGCAGGTAATATCCGAGCTTTAGGCAGCCCAATTAGAGGCGGTGAAGCATTCCATACAGGTTGTATTCCATTTTATAAGCATTTCCAAACAGCTGTAAAAAGCTGTTCACAAGGTGGTGTGCGTGGTGGTGCGGCAACTTTATTCTACCCGCTTTGGCATCTAGAAGTTGAATCTTTAATGGTGCTTAAAAACAACCGAGGCGTTGATGACAATCGTGTTAGACACCTTGATTATGGCGTTCAATTTAATCGCTTAATGTATCAACGCTTAATCAAAAATGATTTCATTACCTTATTTAGCCCAAGTGATGTACCGGGTCTTTATGATGCTTTCTTTGCCAATCAAGAAGTGTTTGAAGAGTTATACGTTAAATACGAAAATGACGATTCAATTCGTAAAAAACGTATTAAAGCCACTGAATTATTTGGTATTTTTGCTCAAGAGCGTGCTAGCACAGGTCGTATCTATTTGCAGAATGTTGACCACTGTAATACGCATAGTCCATTTAAAGCAGACATAGCGCCGATTAAGCAAAGTAACTTATGTTTAGAGATTGCTTTGCCGACTAAGCCATTAAATAACATTAACGACGAAGATGCTGAAATTGCACTTTGTACCTTATCAGCATTTAACTTAGGTGCGATTGAAGATTTATCTGAGCTAGACAATCTAGCACAGCTTGCAGTTAGAGCATTAGATTGCTTACTTAGCTACCAAGACTACCCAGTTGCTGCGGCAAGAAACTCAAGTTTAAATCGCCGTACTTTAGGTATAGGGGTTATCAACTTTGCATATTACTTAGCTAAAAATGGAGTTAAATATTCTGATGGTAGCGGTAATGCTCTAACCCATAAAACATTCGAAGCAATCCAATATTACTTATTGAAAGCTTCAAATGAGTTAGCTAAAGAACAAGGTCCTTGTCCTAAATTTAATGAAACGACATACTCTGAAGGTATCTTACCAATAGATACTTATAAGAAAGATTTAGATGCGATATGTGACCAACCACTATTACTAGATTGGGAAACATTAAGAAAAGATATTGTTGAGCATGGTTTAAGAAACTCGACGCTATCTGCTCTAATGCCATCAGAAACCTCATCGCAAATTTCAAATGCGACCAATGGTATTGAACCACCACGTGGTTATGTCAGTATAAAAGCAAGTAAAGATGGTATATTGCGTCAAGTTGTACCTGAATTTGAAAGATTAAAAGATCAATATGAGTTACTTTGGCAAATACCGAATAACCAAGGTTACACTCAATTAGTCGCTATTATGCAAAAGTTTATTGACCAAACTATATCAGCGAATACTAATTATGATCCAAGCAAATTCCCAGGTAATAAAGTACCAATGCAGCAATTACTTAAAGATTTGTTATATGCATACAAATTAGGTGTAAAAACTCTGTATTATCACAACACACGTGACGGTGCTGAAGATGCGCAACAAGACATTGCTAAAGAAGACGATTGTGCCGGCGGTGCATGTAAGATTTAACCTAAGATAAATTTAAACAAGGCCGCAGCTTTGCGGCCTTTTCTTTCTCTGCAAGTGAAATAGACCTATATGAGCTACACAACATTTAATAAAAATAATACCGATTATTTAAATGAACCTATGTTTTTTGGTAACTTGGTAAACGTAGCGCGCTACGACAAGCAAAAGCATCCTATTTTTGAGCGTTTAATTGAAAAACAATTAAGTTTTTTCTGGCGCCCAGAAGAAGTCGATGTCAGCCGTGATCGTAGTGATTATCAAAAATTATCTGAGCACGAAAGACACATATTTATCAGTAACCTAAAATACCAAACTTTATTGGATAGTATTCAAGGTCGCTCGCCTAATGTTGCCTTATTACCTGTAGTTTCATTACCTGAGTTAGAAACTTGGATAGAAACATGGGCTTTTAGTGAGACCATTCATAGCCGCTCTTACACACATATTATTCGTAACATAGTAAACGATCCAAGTGTCGTGTTTGACGATATCGTGGTTAACGAACAAATCATTAAACGTGCGGATGATATCTCACGTTACTATGATGATTTAATCCAAGCTTGCCAACTTTACTACACTCGTGGAGAAGGTATTCACGAAGTCGACGGCAAAGAAGTTAAAGTCACAATTCGTGAGCTAAAAAAACTAACATACCTTTGTGTCGCAGCAGTTAACGTATTAGAAGCGATCCGTTTTTACGTTAGTTTTGCATGTAGCTTTGCATTTGCTGAACGCGAGCTAATGGAAGGTAATGCCAAAATCATCAAGTTAATCGCTCGTGATGAAGCATTACACCTAACTGGTACACAGCACATGCTAAACATCATGGCCGATGGACAAGATGACAACGACATGGCTGAAATTGCAATAGAGTGCAGACAACAAGTAATCGATATATTTGTTAAAGCTGCAGAGCAAGAAAAAGAATGGGCTAAATACTTATTCAAAGATGGCTCTATGATAGGCTTAAACGAAGATATACTGTGTCAATATGTAGAATATATTACCAATACCCGTATGGCATCTATTGGTTTACCGACTCAATTCCCAACAACCCAAAATCCAATTCCATGGATTAATGCATGGCTAGTCAGTGATAATGTTCAAGTTGCACCACAAGAAGCTGAAATTAGCTCATATTTAGTTGGCCAAATTGATAGCGAATTAAATACAGATGACTTTGACGATTTTGAGCTATAAGCTAGCTTAGAATGTCTTGCACCAAAGTTTATAATTTAGTCAAGGAAGACTATGTAACATCAAATAAAACCTGCGTACTTGATTACCTTGAACAACAAGAGTTTCATCTACACTACCATTGCAGAGATGGCTATTGTGGCGCTTGTAGAACCGTCTTAAAACAAGGTGAAATAGAATACCCAAAAGAACCACTCGCATTTATCAGACGAGGTGAATTTTTACCCTGCTGTAGCATTCCAAAATCTGATTTAATAATTGAAATTGAAAATATAGATTAAAGGTAATTTAACCTTTTTAACTTCCAACTAATTTAAGAAGACATATTTATGTGGTTTAAAAACATATTCTTTTATCAATTCAGTCAAGCCTTTGAATTTACTGCTGAACAAATCGAAGAAAAGCTACAAGAGTTTAGTTTTAAACCTTGTGGTAAAACAGAGCTACAATCTCAAGGCTGGGCACCTGCGTTAACGCCAAAAGCAAACACCCTAACTCATACAGCTGGTGACTACACTTTAGTCTGCTTAAAAAAACAAGAAAAAGTACTACCCGCATCTGTCGTTAAAGAAATTTTAGATGAAAAAATTTCTGAAATAGAAGCGGCTGAAGGTAGAAAAGTAAAAGGCAAAGAAAAGCAAGTAATGAAAGAAGAACTCATTCATACCCTGCTTCCTCAAGCCTTTACAAAATCAAGTTTTATTAAGGCTTACTTAGCACCTAAAGCTGGTTGGGTTGTTGTTGAAGCAAGTAGCTCAACAAAAGCCGAAGAAATTCTCTCGTACTTACGTAAATGTTTAGGTACTTTGCCCGTTGTGCCATTAGAAACAGCTGGCCAGCTTATGTTCACTTTTGATGAATGGATGAAAGGCAATCACCCGCAAGACATTACATTAGGCACTGAAGTAGAACTAAAAGACTTTGCCGAAGATGAAGGTGTTGTAAGGTGTAAAAACCTATCACTGGATTCAGAAGACCTACAAAACCACTTAAAAAATGGCAAGCATGTCACTAAAATTGGTATTGATTGGGCTGAAACCTTAAGCTGTGTTTTAAGTGATGACTTGTCTGTTAAACGCATCAAATTTAGCGATGTAATTAAAGAGCAAAACGAAGATATTACAGACGAAGATAAACTTGCCCGTTTAGATGCTGATTTTGCACTTATGACAGGCGAGCTGACTAAATTTTTAGACAGATTAACTGTTTTATATTCAGAAGAAGTTGCAGGCGCATCTGAATCTGAATAAACAGCTTCAATAGCCTTAGCTATCTGTGTATTTGCGCAAATAAGAGATTACAGGCTCATCCTTTACATATAAAGTATAAAGTGATGAGCCAATAAAACCACATCCAGTTACGACCAAAGATATCTCATATCAAATCTTAAGTAGCTTCATATTAAACAGATAGAAGGTATAGCAATTACCGATAACAAGCCTAAATATTCGCGATCTTAACTAATGGGAAATCATAGTCTAGCCCAACACTGCGTTTTTCAGGCGTAGAACAATCAATATCATCAGAATAGATGTCACCAAAATACAAAAAATTTCCAACAACCGAATATAAGGAATAACACACGCCATTATTAAAAACATCAGTTTGATCGTAAGTCCAATCCACTTCTACGGCTTTAATTCCATCAGCTAATACCAGAGTATTTTTTAATGTATAAGTGCCACTATAAATATCCTTAGCTTTAGAAGCATCGGGAGTTTTACAGTCTTTGTCAGTAAAATATTCCGTGGTATCTTGCCAATACCCTCCATCTTGAACTGTCGTGTACAACTCAGACCCTGAGCTTAATTCGCTGCAATTTTGCCATGTGCCTGCAACCAGACTTTCCCAATCAAGCGGACTAGATTCCTCACCCTCTTCAATCGATATTTGACATGCTGACATTAATAACACGGCCGGTAATAATACAATATTTTTCATTTGCATCCTTTCCATTTCACTTTTTGATACAGTCTAAAATATAACTAAGGAAACACAAATTTGGCAAATTATTATCACGTATTTTGCTAATTTACTAATTCAGATGATGACAATAGAAACTAAAAAATATTCTTAGCGACTTGTTTGACCTACTATATACCTGCCTGGATTCTAAATTCACGTAATAGCAATAGTAATTCTATCAACTTGAGAGTATGAAATCTGAGCCTTAATCCGACATTGATACATCAAGGCTCACTTAAGAATAATCCGATAAAGCTTGTCCTAACTGGGTATTTAATTAATCGACCACACCTGCCCTAAGTTTTTATTCCAAGTAAACTTTAAATGCTTAGCGCTCCCATCTAATAACCAGATCTCAGCATTTAAGCCTTGAACATGATTGGCTAATTTAACTTCAATTGCTAATTTACCTTGGTTCAAATTACCCTGATATAAGCAATTACGCCTATCTATTTCACCCGTGTCATCTTGCTGACAAATGCTGGCAAAGCTTGGAATCCCTTCTAAGTCAATCAATTCGATATTAACTCGTAGTGAACTCGTCGATTTAAAGCCAAAACTTTGTTCCACAATCAAATCTTGTGTTTTAACAGTTTGCTCAGTTTCGTTGATGATATTTTGAGTTGAATTGCTGCTTTCAACTTGCTTAGTTTCATTTAATTGAGTTTGGCTAGTGGTTGCTGTATTGGCGCTAATCTCGGTATTTCCAACTTGGTTTGAGTCATTACTGTCACCGCCACTGCCACAACCAAATAAAGCTAGACTTAGGATTATAATCGTCGAATTTAACTGTTTAACTTGATACATATTAGGCCCCTTAATTCAGAATGATTTTATGTGTAATGGCTTTATTTTGACGATACCAATCAAGATTGACTTGCCCTTTGCTTTCCACAAAACCTTTAAACTCAGGGTAAGCTATCAAGATATCTGTATTCTCTATCGGATGAGACCACAATATAGGGAATTCAATGGCCCACGGCATGCCATTTTGATTCGTAAAGCTGGTAGCTTGCTCTAATGATGAGTTATCGTCATACATGCCAAAGAACGCAGGATTAAAACGAGACGATACTTTCTTATTTTTCAGATGAATTTCTAAACTTCTGCCAGGTGCTTGATTAAAGGCTATGCCATGATAATGATTAGGCGTTGCAAAAATAAATGGGTTTAAAACATCTGTTGGTGCATCAGCCACTTCAATTGGCGTTTTTAGCGGGATACTGACAAAAAATTCAAGATGATTCACTTCATCACAACCTTTCTCAGTGCGATAAAAACGACAGTCAGGACTAGATTCAAGCTCTGACCATAAATCTTCAGAAATAATGACGACAGCATCCGAGTTAGCTGAATTAGCTTCAAGCGCTGAATAAAACTGTTGTATGCCATTTAGTTCAAAACGCATAATCGATTGAGCAACATATGCCGTTGGTATATCGTCTAATTGAATTGCAAATCCATTTTTATACTCAGCGCCCAAGGCTAATACTTGGCCTTGGATATCGTATCGAATTACTAAGCCGGCATCATCAACATATTTTCTGGTTCGATATGACACAACAACGTCATTCATATCGTAATCGCCTAACACAGGCCATTTGTCTTCAAAAGCTATACTGGTAAAACTATTAGCCGATGGATAGCTAATTACACTAACGCCAGCTTTAGTAATGGTTAATTCGATGTCTTCAACTTCTCCATCTGCAACACCACCATTTGGTCCAATATCTTGAGTGCTAGAGTACCTAAACCTCGCCCAGGTTTGACCTTCAATAGCATCTTCAGGTACATCGATCGCTACAATATTGTCACCTGACTTGAGTTCATGATTGGTTAATACCTGATCTGTATCATCGAACTTTCCATTGGCATCCCAATCAACCCAAGCATTTAAATACCCTTCTCCATTGGCTTCAATAATTGTGATTGCATCTAGTCCTTGCTGAACACCGGTTGCAATATTAATCCCATCATCTTCTCCGCCGGCTTGCTTACCTAAATAAAGATTTTCAGAAATTTCATGCCTCGGGCCATTATCTTGAATCGAAATGCCATAACTGTCAGGGGCATCGCCAAAATCAACTGTCATTTGAGTTTCATCCACGATTTCAGCAATCGCACACCTTGCACCATCATTATTGGAAGAAGCTGGCCCATAAGCAAAAAATTCAGCTGTCGGCTCATCGGCTGTGGGATCAATACGAAACACAAAACCATCTGAATTACGGCTGATATAAAAAGTACCACTTGCATCAAAGTAACCCGCGCCAAAAACGCCTGTTTGGCCTGTGTTGCCCAGTCGTGAAACGATTAAACTATCTAGGTTAATTTGATACAAATCACCTATTTTATCGACTGCATATAAATTATTATTTTCAGGATGAAAAGCAAAATCATAGATTGCGATATTTAACTGGCCACCATCTATAACACGCTTAGCGACTAAATAATCAGGCGTGTTTTCAGCTAGTGAAACTTTATACAAGCCATAGTTAGCCCCTGGACGATAAGCATAATAAGCATTTTCTGTTAGTGAAGTATCACCAACGTAAAAACTAGTTAAAGGCAGTCCAGAAACATCTAGCGGCTGAACTTGATAATCTTCGCCTATTTTAACGAGCGTACTAAACTCGCTTGAATAGGCATATAGATAATTATCGTGAAAATTAAAACTCATAGCGTTGAGTTTATTGCTGGTTCCCATATCAGAGGATAATTCTTGATAGAAGCCAGTCGCCAGATTGACGCTATACAACTTAGCGATTTTGTCTTGAATCAAGAATGCTTCGGTTGGACAAGATTCAAAAGAGTTGGCTAAGCTGGACTGACTCGTCAATAGCACTAATGCAAGACTGAAAATTTTGTGATACCTGTAACACATAGGGTAACTCCAATATTAAATGATACATCTAATATTGCAGGTATTAAGCCAACTAAATAACGAAACAATTATCTTAAATATCATATGGTTAACAAATGTTTATTTCATTTATTTGTATTTTGCAAAATGGCGTTTTGTAAAATGCAAACTGATTAAATAGAATGGCCTATAATTATGAATATATGGCTGATTAATGAATAAATTAAGCGGTTCAGCCTAGAAGAAACAAATCAGTGATAATTTAGCTACAAGAGGTGTAAAAAATAAAAACCCTTCTCGTATCAGAAAGGTTTTTGAGATTCTATTTTTTAAATAGACTTAGAGTTAAGCTTGTTTTAGCTGATTTAATTTACAGAGCATGTCTAGGTGGTCCACTATAATGCCGGCTTTGTTAATCCAGCTTTCCTGTTCAACACTCGCCTGATTAGTTAAGCTAGCGGCTTGTTTTTGCTTTAGTGTCCCATTTATAATTCTATCTAATTCCAAGACAAAGTCTTGCTTGTTTTGGATGATATTAACAGTAGAGTAACGAGCAGCAGCAGGAAAATCAGTAGACACAACTTCAGTTCCAACAGCCAAATACTCTCTTAATTTTAAAGGGTCACAAGCCATTATTTGCTTATTGAGTTTAAATGGTAAAACAGAAACATCCCAATGTTGTGCCAGTTGAGGTAAAGCTTCATGCTCAACCGCATCAAATAAAAAACAATTATCTTGTTCGAGCAATTTATCGACATTAGTGTGAGTATTTCCGACAAAAACAAAGTTATAGTTAGGTCTTTGATTAGCAGCATAAACTAGCATGTCTTGATCTAACCAATTAGACAATGAACCATAAAAGCCTATCACGGGCTTGTTAGGATCGAGCTGGGTAAAATAAGAATGCTTAGCTTTAGGTTGCGAAAATAATTCGTAATCAACACCATGGCGACACAACAAAGTTTTGTATTTGGGCATTTTATTCTGTAATAACTCATTAACGATGACAATTAAGTCAGCCTGTCTAATTAGTTGCTCTTCCCAAGGCTTGACTAGCTTGTAATCAACTCCAGCTAAACCGGAAAAATCATCACCACAATAATAAACAATTAAATCATCCGGTTGCGGCTCTATCATACTTATCGCAGTAGGGACAGATAGCCAATAAACACGCTGTACTTTAGTCGAAGTTTTTCGCTCGGGTAACAAGTCAGCTAACTGCTGGTGAACTTGTCTTTTATTGAGTTTATTAACCAAACTCAAGTCGTGCCAAGGTAAAACTTTTGGCGCGATAACTGGAAATTCTGTGGCGTATTTTTGACTAGTATCAGGTTTAGCTTGAGTTAGCAATTGCTGAGCTTTTTCCCATACCCGTTTAGTATCTGAGTAGCAAATACTTGGTTTACGCATGCCAACAGAATTAACCCAAGTCACAGGATAAAATTCAGATAATTGGCTAAATAAATGTTGTGTGCTGCTTGGGTGTCGCCCCCAATCTTCAGCAAAAACAATAAATTCAAACATAATCCACCTCGTCTAATTTTTTTACTGGTTTTGCTGGGTTACCTGCTACTATTGTGCCAGCCTCAACATTTTTAGTAACCACACTAGCTGCAGCAACAATTGCGCCTTTTCCGACTGTGACGCCAGCTAGAATTGTGGCTCCAGTGCCAACCCAAACGTCTTGTTCTAAAACAATATCTTTGGCTTGAAAATCTAATTCAGGCAAACCTGAAGCTCTTGCTTTAGCATTAAGAGGATGGCCAGGGAAACCGGCCAGAAAAACCCGACCAGCTAACCTTACATTGTCTTTAATTTCTACCTTAGTCCCTACCGAGATGGCATTTTGCCAGCCAATATCAACATTATTGCCTATGATGAGTTTAGGTTGTGTTTGTGCAGCACTTCGACCACAAAAAGTGCTAATGCCAGACATACGCACATGACTGCCAATTTTAATATCTAGGTTGCCTAAGATCTGCGGCATGCCAGAATATAAATATAAATTTGGGGCAGCTTGGTTAACCTTAGCTTTGAATAAGGGCGTAAAATAAAAAATGCGAATCAAGCTTTGCCAAAAATTAAGCACCAGCAAGTGGATTCGATATAAACTGATATGCAAAATAGGAATGACAGGTATTTGCAAATTGAACACAGACTTAATGTATGATCTCGCTTTTTTCGCAAATTGCGAATCATCTGTTTTAAGCCAGTGAATGCTATTTTTAATACTCATACTCGATGTAAATTTACTCATCTTGCCACCTTATCTGTTTTAGCTTGCTCTAACTGAGTTGCTAAGTTATCTAGCGCTATTGTCATCGCCAGAATAATGTAAATAGGCCAGTTAAAAGCCTGGGTTAAAAAGGTTCCGGATACACAAAATGCGGTCAGACCTGCAATTAATGACTTAACATTAATTTCAATGCCTGGATCCTTGATTCTGTTGCTAATCGTTTTAACTCTTCGTAGGGTTCTAAAAATAATCACTAACATAATGATAAATATAACCAGCCCCACAAAGCCCATTTCAGCAAGCACCTGAAACCATGTACTATGCACTGCATGATTCTTGCCATCCCAATGTGGGCTAAAGAAAAAATAGTTAGAAAAGAAGTTATCTATTCCAACTCCAGTTAAAGGATTAGCTAAAGCCATATTAAATGCTGCTTGCCAAGCGTAGATCCGCCCCATTGCAGATTCATCTACACCATCTTCCGCAGCACCACCACTTTGTCTATCACTGATACCTGCAAAAACAGCCAGCACCATAAGGGCAGCGCCTCCTACAGCAGCAGTTAAAATTGGATTTTTAAGCTTTTGGTGTATGAACAAACCTAACACAGCGCAAATTCCTAATAAGCCACCTCGACTCTGGGTTGCAATAACACCTGAGATAACTGTAATCAGTCCAACAAGCGCTAAACAGCGTCTAAATTTAGAACTAGACTCACAAAAAACTTCAGCCGCCAAAAATGAAACAGGGAATAATAAGACTAAAGACAAATCATTCGGGTCTCCGATTTGAGATCTCAATTCCCTTGAAATAGTGACCCTTGAGCCTTCGACTAAACCTATGCCATTAGCTTTATTATGTAGCGCGACTAAAGCAATCGAGACGCCAGATAACATAATCCCTAATCGTACCCAATTAAATTCGTTTATCTTTCTTAACCACCAACTTATGGCAAATACCATAATAAACATCTTAGTTAAGTTACCGCTCCAATAAGCCATAGCTAAACCACGGTTACTGGCAAATATCATAGACAATGTCATCCAAACAAATACCAGACATAAAATAGCATGTCCTGTATGCCAACTAGGTTGTAGTTTTCGGGTAATAAATAAGTGCCAGCCTATCCCCATTAAAGCCGATAAAGCGAGTAACTTTGGAATTTTAAACGGCATTAAAAACGGAAAAGCTTCATGCAAACGAAAATAGGTAAATAAAATAAAAAGAATCATCAAGCCGCAAGCTGCTCTTAGCGCGAACACAAGCGCAAAAGGAACAAAAGTTAATGCAATAGCCGCAATCATGCCTAATTTCCAATATACCGCGACTAAAATGACAACCACTAAACTCGCAACCAAGGTATGTATTTTGTTTTGATTTGGCTTATCAAAGCTTAAAAGTACATTCAGCATTTATCTGCCCCTTAAGCCAAATTCATCTTGTTAAGGAATCGATTAATATTTAAGACTTGGAATATTTTAACGCCACTGTAAGCGGCAAATAAAATAAGATACAAACCAATAGATAAACTAAAGTAGAGCACTTGATATTGACTCGAACTCAATAAACTTAAAATGATTAAGCCAATTGAAAGCCAATTCAAGACTAAAACCGGTCTTGCATAATTCAACCATACTTTTTTCTGACTCAATTTATAAAATAATAAACTGCGAATGAAATAAGCTAGGTTAACCCCAATTAAAATCGCCCACACTTTAAGTTCTTCAACCCACACAATTGAAAAAATGATAAAGAAACTCGCTGATATTGCATTTATTAGAGGAACTGTCTTAGCGTTATTTTTTACAAAACAACCCAAATTAAATAAATCTGAATGGCTTCTTAAAATAAAGGCTAAACATAGCAAAGGCAGGTAAATACCAGCATCATGATAATCTTCCGGTAATAGTAACTGGATGAGTTTAGGTCCTAAAACAGCCATTAAAATCGACAACAAAATAACAATTTGAATACCAATAACGGGACAGTCTGCAGCCATTTGAGGCTTATTTTTTAGCACAGCAAAACGCCTTGCGAACCACCACATTCTAAAAGGTTCAAAACTAAACGAGAGCGCTAGAGCAAATTGAACGGCAATAAAATAACCTGCAAGTGCTTCAGCCCCAAGATAAGTTGCTATCACCCAGTTTTCAGCACCATTTAATCCATATACAAATATAGAAGAAACACTAATCGCTAACATATATTTGAACATATTGGCCGATGGCAAAGCCGCCCTAACAACAAATAAACGCCTGTAGCTAATAAATACAGCTAAGCAAATGATTAAGCTGGCCACAGCGCCTGATAACACAACGCCAGATACACCATAACCTAGGTAAAGTGCGAGCAGAGTGCCGCTTGCTTGCAATAAAACCTGACAGATATTGAACACAGCAAAGTGTTTGGCTTTGTTGGTTAATCTAAAATAGCAATACGGAATACTTAACCAGGTTGAAGCAACTAAATTGATTAATATGAATTTAAATTGCCATTGGCTAATTTCAACTGGAAAAAATAATATGATGTAGTTGCTAAATACAAATAAAATAATGGTAAATAGACTAGAAGTTATCAAACAGAAAAACATGCACGTTCGGATGCAGCTTATTTTTCCTCTCAGCCCCTGACCTGCTGAAAATCTATAAATGGTGTCCGCTATTCCCATAGATAAAACCAGACCAGCAATTGCGATAAATGAAACTAACAAATTTAACTGCCCATATTCAGCCGGAGTTAAGTAGTCAGTTACGATTGGCATCATAAAAATTGATACTAACTTTGCGCTTGCTATGGCAATAAAATATAAGCTAATTTGTACTAAGCTATTCATACGTGGATTGCCTCTATTTTATTAGACAAGGCTTTGACTTGATCTTTCACATTAAACTTAGCTTCAACTCGATTACGAGCCTGTCGACTCATTGCAAATCTTTGTTCATAACTCATCCGGTAAAACTGTGATATGCAACTAGCCAACGCTTGGGCATTTTTCTCAGGTATTAAGAAACCAGCTTGAGTACCAACGATATCAGGGCAACCCATAATAGAAGTTGTAATGACAGGTAATCCCAAAGCCATTGCCTCTTTTAAAGCCAATGGTCCCGTATCTCTATCACCTGTCATTGCAATACAAAAAGGCGCGATAAAAACGTCATACTCGTGGCAATGGTCGATCAACCAGGAATGCGGCTTGAAGCCTAAAAAGTTAACATATTCTGATAATTCTGAATCTACAACCATTTGCTCTAGCTCGATTAACATCTCACCAGCGCCAACGATATCCAATTTAGGTCTAATATCTGGATTAATATAGCTCAAAGCTTCGATTAAATAATTCAATCCTTTTTTAGCGACAACACGACCTACAAACAACATTTTTTTCTGGGTTGTATGAGTGTAATTAGCTTGATTAAATTTAGTTAAATCAATTCCGCAGGGGATTAATGCCGTTGATTTAGTCACTAAATTATCAAAGTCTTTTTTCATCTCGGTACACACAGCAATTGGCAGATCACACTCTGTTAATTTTTCAGTTAAATTAGTTTTGTCTTGGTAAATATCATGACCATGGCCAATGATAGAGACAGGTAAATCGACAAATGCTTTGGCCACTAAACCATGTGCTGCCGTATGATGAAAAAAATGACAATGTATATGCTCGCACTTAAACTTGTGTAATAAATACGCAAGTTTTAGCCCGTGCCAAAATAAGCTTCGAGATGGATTACAAGTCAGCCTTAAAGTTAGGTTTATCGCATAATGCAAGCGATATACTGTATTGATAAAAAATGCAAAAGCCGCAGCATGAGCAACAGCTCCAATCTCAACAACATTAATGTCTGACGCTAATATGACTTGCCTATCTGCATGATGCTTAAAACAAAAAACAGTTACAGGATGACCGATTTCAGCTAATCCATTGAGCTCATTAATAATAAAAGTTTCTGAAGGAACCGGAAATTCGCCAACAACAACCCCAATATGCTTCAAATTCATAATGACACCTAACTAATAATCTATATGCTTAGCTAAGTACAATTATCAAGCCACTAGTTAACCTGTTGATATAAAAATAAAAAATTAAACTTATCTATTTATATTTGCATTCTGCAGAGACGAATCGAAAATAAAATTAGCAAAATGCAAATATCAACAGCAGATAGATAAACTTAAGGCATATCATTAGACTAATAATGAAAAATATAAGATTTAAACATTTAATTTCAATAACTTAATCTTTCCGGCATCGAAATTGATAAAGCATATTCAGAATTATTTGATTAAAGAGAATAAATTATGACAATCAAGATTAGTGTGATTATCCCAACCTATAATTGTATAGATTACCTACCTTTTGCGGTTAGTAGCGTCATTAAGCAAAACGTAAAAGATATGGAGATTATTGTAGTTGATGATGGTTCAACTGATGGAACACAAGTTTGGCTAGCTAACATTATTGAAAAATACCCTTTCATTAAAGTAATCCAACAACATAACTTGGGGGTTGTCACAGCTAGAAATAACGCAATTGCCCAAGCAAAAGGTGAATATATTGCTTTTTTAGATGCTGATGATTATTGGTATGAAGATAAGCTCGGTCCTCAACTTAGCTACATGCAATCACATCCTAAAGTCAGTTTAAGTTTTAGCAATTACGACCACATAGATATGGACAATCAAAAAATTATTGATTGTTTTAGTTATTGGCCTGAATTTTTATCAAAAATCTATCGTAAACAAGACACTAATTACCAAACTCTATTTAATGCTAGCGAATCCATTATTGCGACAAATGTGATTGGAACGTCCACTGTTGTTGCCAAGAAATCAGCTTTGGTAGCAACCAACGGCTTTGATACAAAACTAAAGTCAGCTAGCGATTGGGATATGTGGATACGTTTGAGTCAGCTAGGTGATGTGGCCTTATCAAGTCGTTCTACAACTGCTTACTTGATGCGACCAAGCTCAATTACGAGTAACCGATTAGCAAGGTTAGAAGCTATGTCACATATCATTGATAAGTATTCAATCCTGTGCCGAATATCAAAACATGCTAAAAATATCGCCCTCGCTAGATTAAATTCCGCGTATGCTGAATACTACCGAGAGCAAGGAAAAAAATTAATTCCATTAATTTTTGATTTAATTGCAATATACAAGCATCCATTATTTCGCAATTTTAGACATTTATGCCATGATTTAAAAAGGCTAATGCTAGTTCAATCAAAAGGTTAACAAGATGAATAACAAAGCAAAATTAATTATGGTGGATGATGAAGCCGAAATTTTGCGAGCGCTAGAGCGTTCTTTAAGAAAAGAATATCAAATCACCACAACCGTTTCAGCTAATGAAGCATTACAGATCCTTGAATCTGAATCCTTTGATTTGATAATTTCAGATGTCCGTATGATGGAAATGGATGGCTTAGATTTACTCGCTACCTGCCAAGAAAAATATCCAGATATGGGGCGAATAGCCCTGACTGGATATGCAGATATGGAAACCTGTCAAAATGCAGTCAATCAGCAAATAGCGCAAATTATTATCTCTAAGCCCTGGGAAACATTTGAGTTAAAAAACCTAATTAATTTAGTAACCCAACTCCAACAACTTAAGATTGAAAACCGGCAACTTAAATTAGCTTTGCCATAAGGCTCTACTGTGAATAAGAACAAGTTACTTATTTTAGATGATGAAGTGGGCATATTAACCGCTGTTAAACGCCTATTTCGTAAAGAATATGAAGTGGTAACCTTTACTGAAGGCGAAGCCGCTTTAGCTTATTTAGCTGAGCATAAAACTGCTGTAGTCATCTCTGATATGAGAATGCCTGGAATGGACGGTGCTGAATTTTTAGCCAACTCTGTCACTATTTCACCTAACAGTATTCGAATTTTGATGACTGGCTTTGCAGATATGGACAGTGCAGTAAAAGCCATAAACCAAGGAAAGATATTTAATTATGTACAAAAGCCTTGGGATAACCAACAGTTAAAATTATTGGTTAAGAACGCTTTTGAACACCATGAGATCATTCAACAAAAAGAACAGCTGACTAAAGACTTAATCAAATCTAATGATGAAATTAAAAGCTTAAATGAATCGCTTGAATTAAAAGTAAAACAAAGAACCCAGCAATTAAAATTAGAGAAAGATAAGCTTGAGCTTGCGAATAACCAAACTAAAAAGTTTTATAAAAGCATGGTCACCTTGTTGTCTGGCATCTCGAGTAAAACATTACAACAGCATACTGGACACAGTAACAGAGTTGCTAATCACGCTCAGGCCGTTGCAGCTAAAACAAGGTTACCTCGAAACCAAATCGTTAGCATATACTTAGCAGGGTTATTTCATGAACTAGGTAAACTCAACATCGATTTAAGATTGAGTAAAACACCTTTTTATTCACTCAATCATGCAGAGCAAAAGAAATACCTAAATTACTGCGAAACGAGTTCAAACATGCTATCCGCATTTGAGCCATTAAAGCCCTGTGCTGATATCATAAGAAGAATACAAACATTACCCAATAATGAGCATGCGCCACCTAGCTATGGCTCTAAATTATTAAAAATAATCATAGATTATGATGCGTTATTATTAGGACAAATTTTACCTCGCCGCTTTACGCCAAACAGTGCGCAAGAATGGATACTAAATAATGAAAGAAATTATTATGATCTTAGTATCGCCAAACAATATTTTAACTGGTTAAATGAAATAGAATCACACATGAATCCTGATATAGATTATTTACTCAGCGCCAATAAAGTGCTTAGTTTACTGTCTATCTCTGATAGTACAGAAGTTGTGCTCATCAACAATGTAGAAAACGATAAAGGTAAAGTTTACTTAACCAAAGAAACAAAACTAGCTGAATCGCATTTGGTTAATTTATTGCAAATAGAAAAAAACTTAAGCCAATCATTTATCTTAAATGTCGCTATACAGGAAAATAAAAACTAAGGATATCATGGCCGCTGACAACGAAATATTAAATAGGCAATTAATTGAGGCTAAATTTAAAAATGCTGAATTAGCAGATCAGCTGGCGGCCGAAAAGCTAGTATCTGAACAGAACAAACATCAACTTGAATATATAACGAGTATTTCATCTGTCGCACTTAGAGAAGCTAGCATAGGTAAATTAATTAGTCGATTTATCAACCGAACCGCTGAATTTTCTCAATGTGATTGGGCTTGTTATCTGCCAATAGCCCAGCATAGCTTGCAGCTTAAAAACGATTATAGATATCTAAAACCGACAACACACGTACAAGATTTGGCTTTAATCGAAAGCCAATCAGAACCACTAAAACAGCTCAATCTAACCAACATAAATATTAATCATATCAAAAGTATGATTAAACAAAATGAAGCTGAAACATGTATCTTGGGTGATGACTTCTTAATTGACGCACAAATTGAATTTGAGTTGGTGATATTATTTCCAATTGTATTTGAAAAAGGGATTTATGGTTGTGTTTTATTTTGTCATCTGACACAAAATATGAGTTTTAATGATCAAATAGTTAGAGTCCAAACCATAGAAACAATTAGAACCTTAGTTGCAGATGCAATCAAACGAAGATTAACCGAGCAAACACTCCATAATAGAGTAACCGAGCTTCATAAAACGAACAAAGCACTAAATGAAACTCAAAAGCAATTATTGAGATCTGAACGTATGGCTTCGATTGGCCAACTAGCTGCTGGTGTTGCTCACGAAATTAACAATCCGATAGGTTATGTAGCAAGTAATTTAGACACTTTGTCTGAATATTTAGACCTATTTACAAGCCTCGCAAACCAAGTGCCTAGTTTGAAAGACAACCTAGCTAATAATGCTGATGCGCTGCAACAACAAATAGAACAAATTTATCAAGTTTCAATTGAAGAAGAATTTGGATACATAACAAAAGACAGCCATGATTTACTGCAAGAAACCAAAAAAGGCTTAACACGGGTTAAAGAAATTGTTGCTGGACTAAAAACATTTAGCCATATGGATGAAGACACTTTTACTCATTTTGATCTTTCTGAGGTAATTAGCCAAGCACTTGCTGTATGTTGGAATCAATTGAAATATAAAGTAGAAGTCATCCAACATATAGCGCCGGATCTTTTCATTAAAGGTAATAAAGGGCAAATAGAACAAGTCTTAGTCAATTTGTTTATTAACGCCCTGCACGCTATGGGAGAGGAAGGTGGAAGCTTAACTATTATTAGTTATGAGCATCAAGATTTTATCAAATTAACGGTAACTGATACTGGCTGCGGTATTGAAGATTCTGCTATCAACAAAATGTTTGACCCTTTTTACACCACTAAGCCAGTTGGTTTAGGAACTGGGCTCGGTCTATCAATTTCACTCAATATTATCGAAAAGCATCAAGCAAAAATCGATGTGAAAAGTAAGCTCAACTTTGGTACCTGTTTCACGCTAACCTTTCCTAAAGCTAAATTAAATTAGTCTTAGTTAAGCGCTTTAAGACACCTTAATTGGCTACTAAATACAAGAGCAGCACTAGCAGATAAATGACCCACTAGTGCTAATACAGCTAATAAACCTGAACTCTGGATAACAATTTGCTTTCTAGGAGCTAATTATCCTTATAACTGCGTTGAATTCGCTAGTAATAGCCAGCTATTACGTACACAAATTCGCCTTGCTCTAAGAATAATTACCTCCCTAGAAGAGTTATGAATAAACTTTGTTATAAATTACAAAGTATTAGCTAACTTGTTATCCAGAGTTCAGGTTAATAAAACTTGATCCTAATTTAAGCTGATATCTAGTAATAACACATCTTCTGATTTAAGTTCGAATGACGAACTAACTGTCTTACTTGTCATCATATCCGTTGCGGTAAATTTCTGACCACTTTGTAGTGATAAGTCAATTTGAGCGCTATCATGCCCTAGATTAAATAGAATGGCTAAATAGCCGCCTTGAGGCTTTTCAACCACTCTCCATGAAGTTGTTTTATAGTCTTTACCATTGACTTCATTAACTTTTAACTCAGGTAGACTGCTTGGTTTAAGTTCTGCTAGCGCAGCTTGTTTAATCACATCAATATTATCTGTATTTAAGACGACTAATTTACCTTTGCCTTTAGATAAAGTTTTAGTACGCTTTTGACCATACTCATTAAGAGATAAAGCATCCTTATCATCTAATAAGATCGTGCCGCCGTTATTTAAATATGTTTGTAGTGTTTCAAATTCTTCGTCAGTTACATATTGGTTTTTATATACAACCACAGAATCCCAGTTGCTATTATCTTGTTTTTCTATGATATTTTTAGTCGCATAACCCATAGGGAAACCTTCAAAATGTAGAGCTTCATAGAGTTTGTAACCTTGCGTCATATAATCTTTAGTATTGATAGCTGTGGTTTCAGAGTAGAATAAACGAATCGGTCGTCTTTGCTCACGAAGCGCAATAATTTCTTCTGAAAAACTATTCATATCAAACATGACTTGGGTAAATTCATTACTAACATGTGGCTGCATATTGTTAGAACCTGCATAGGCACCAGCTAGTCCTGGATCAAAGAAATTGAGTTCTCCTTCCAAGCGATCTTCTGGCGAACCATCCGGATCGCGTGCCCAGAACCAAGCCATATTGGCGTCCATCCCACCTAGAGTTGCAAGCCAATAAACACTCCTAACATAACTCGTACGGGTATCTAGATCACGCCATTGACCAGAAGATAGAAAATGAGATTCAGAATTTACATTAATTTTATTTGGTGCAACTGATTCCATAAAATCATGGAACATACTAACGCCGCTCCAATAGTAAGCATAACGCTCTAACCATTTGGAAGACTTATGCGGTCTAATATTTTTACTACCAAGCGATTTAGCATCATGTCCCACCATAGTGGTGAGTTCAGCTAATGCCTCGGTATCTATGCCACCAGAACGAGAATTTTCCATAAACATTCGTGGCATAATTTTAATATGAGTATCAGCATCAGGGTTCACAGCATGTAGTTCATCTTGCATAAATTTAAACCACTCTGTGCTGCGGTCCATATTATAACGCATCCAATCATACCAAATAGCTGAACCTAACAAGGCCTTGTCCATAGGTATTTCAATTTCAACTGTATCAAAGCTAGCAAACGAAGCTTGCCAATTTTGATTTAATTGTTGAATATCCTTATCGTATTGATTTGTTAACCAAACTCGAAATTTGTTCAATGTGTAAGAAGAAATACTCGTCATTTCTTCAAACTTACCTGTCCAGTGATCTTTTTCAGAAAACCAGTGCGGTTCGTTGGCTAATACAAAACCAAGTTCAGTCACTTTCTTATCTTTCGTTAAACGGCCTGTTTCACGAATTATTTTACCCCAAACATCTCGAGCTAACGGGTTGTCTATGTCAAAACCTGTAAATAAAGAACGCCCTTTTCTAACCTCAGGTTCTTGCTTTTCAACCCATTCAGGAATACCCATAATCCAGTAAACTAAAAAACCAATGTTAGTGTCTGGAATACTGGTTAACTCTTTCATCAATTCCTGATCAAAACTTCCATCTTCTTTTAATAAGAATGAATTAATTGCTCTATCATGATCAACTGGATAAAGATCTTCACCGCCATGATAAAGCGCACCTAAATGATCGTTATAAATATCTTTATTCGTCAGTGGTTGACCAACCGTTTTAGAGAAATAGTCGTATGGAAATATAGGCTTACCATTACTGACAAACATGTTGTCACCCGCTTTGGTATTTTGCCAATCAACCTTACGCACCGGACGACGCTTAATTTCTCCATCTAATTCTTGCTGTAAAACAGTTATTCCTTTATCTAATATTTCAATGACTTTAGTTCGCTCAAATGTTGGCAGGTCTGCCGCAAGCTGTTTTTTATTAGGTGCATAATACCTTTCGTAGCCGAATGCAGCTTCAATTGCTTCTGGATTTGCTTCATCCCAGTTAGCGAATTTTAAAAATTGTTCAGAGAACCAAACTATGGTCTCTTCCCTCGTCACATCAATACTTTTATCTTGTGCTTCGTCCATCATACCTTTTAATTTTTTAATTTTAATTCGAGCTTCTTGCTCTAATGGACTAACTTGTAACTCACTAGCTGTCGAAATAGTTGAATTATTTTCTGTTTGAACTTCTGGGTTAGTGCAAGCAGACACAAGCAGTGCTAATGGCGCTAAGGTTGCGGCTAACAAATGACGTTTCATTTCTTTCTCCTATTGTTTAGCTGCATTAGCAAAACAAATGTTAAATATTTACTTCAAAATGTTACTAATGAAACTATACACCAACATATCACTTAAATAAACATCATATGTATACTTGTAATGTAAAATATTTTAAAAATACCCTAGTCTAGAAGCGTTTCTTGCTGCCTGTTAACTACGATCCCTTTTTAATTAAATTGCATGTTGGGAAGTTGTTGATTTGAAAATATAAATTAGATTAGATGAACAGCCAGTAGAAAATTTTCTACTGTCTGTATAAAGTCTTCTATGATTAGCTTAAATCAGCAATCTTAGCGCTCCAAATAGCTGGACCTGTTTCATGAACATTATTACCAGTTGAATCTACCGCAACCGTTACTGGCATATCTTCAACTTCGAATTCGTAAATAGCTTCCATACCTAGATCTTCAAACGCAACAACTTTAGATTTCTTAATCGCCTTAGCAACTAAGTACGCTGCACCGCCAACTGCCATCAAGTAAACCGCTTTATGTTTGCGAATTGAATCAACAGTTGCTGGTCCTCTTTCGGCTTTACCTATCATGCCCATTAAGCCACTTTCGCTTAACATCATGTCAGTAAATTTATCCATACGAGTTGCCGTTGTTGGACCTGCTGGTCCTACCACTTCATCACCTACAGCATCAACTGGTCCTACGTAATAGATAAAGCGACCTTTAAAATCAACGCCGTTTGGTAAAGCTTCACCACGAGAAATATAATCTTGAATACGCTTATGGGCAGCATCACGACCAGTTAATATTTTACCTGATAATAAAACTGTATCGCCCGCTTTCCAAGTTTGCATTTCTTCTGCAGTTAAACTATCAACATTGACACGTCTTACATTTTCACCCACTTCAAATGTAAGCTCTGGCCAATCTTCTAAACGAGGTGGTTTCAAGTCTGCTGGACCTGAGCCATCTAATGTGAAATGCGCATGACGAGTCGCCGCACAGTTTGGTATCATAACTACAGGTTTTGAAGCCGCGTGAGTCGCCTGTGATTTAATTTTAATATCAACAACAGTCGTTAAACCACCTAAGCCTTGTGCACCTATACCTAATTTATTGACTCTGTCATAAATTTCTAATCTGAGCTCTTCCTCAGCATTTTCAGGACCTCGCTCAATTAGTTCTTGGATATCAACTGGATCCATTAAGCTTTCTTTAGCAAGTACACCTGCCTTTTCCGCTGTCCCACCAATACCTATGCCTAACATGCCAGGTGGACACCAGCCTGCCCCCATAGTTGGTAATGTTTTAACGACCCAATCAGCAATGGAATCACTTGGGTTTAGCATCACCATTTTAGACTTGTTTTCAGAACCGCCGCCTTTAGCTGCAATCATGACTTCCACTTTATCTCCAGCAACCATATCAATATGAACAACTGAAGGTGTGTTATCTTTAGTATTTTTTCTTGCTCCAGCTGGATCTGAAACAATAGATGCTCTAAGCGGGTTATCTGGGTTAAGATAGGCTCTGCGTGTGCCTTCATCAACCATTTGCTGTACCGTTAAATCTGTTTTATCCCATTGAACATCCATACCTACTTTCACAAAACAGGTTACTATGCCCGTGTCTTGGCAAATAGGTCTTTTACCATGTGCTGACATGCGCGAATTAATTAAAATTTGTGCCATCGCATCTTTTGCTGCTGGGTTAATTTCTTTGTGATATGCCTGCTCAACAGCTTTCACAAAATCTAACGGGTGGTAGTAAGATATAAACTGTAGCGAGTCTTCTATACTATCAATAAAGTCTTGCTGACGAATAACACTCATAACATTCCTCTGTGGCTATTTTATAGATATTTTTGCTAGCTTAAATAAAGGCTTAATCCTAAGCTAATATTAGTTGGAAATAGTGACTGTGAATCAAATCAATATTTCCAACTAGATTGGGTATATGATAACCTTGTTCTTCAATATGCGCCAATCAACTCCAGCCTAATATTAGATGACACCTGATTTATTTTTATTCGAAATTGACTTACCTGCTTCATTAAATTCAAGCTTATTATTTTCTGCTTGTGCAGATCAAGATGGTGCAATTTTTTTCGATTCTAGCAGCTCAGAGCATGAAAACAGCCGGTTCGATATTATCCTATCTGAGCCATTAAGCCGTTTTTCACATGATGAAAAGTCTAATCAGATTGAATGCCCAACAAAAGCATTAAGCTGTGAAACTAACGAGGACCCATTCAGGGTATTATCTCTGCTACATAAAGAATTTTCGCCCGCCAAATTAATTGAAACAGATTTACCCTTTATTGGTGGTTCAGCTGGGTGGTTAAGTTACGACTTAGGTCGCTCAATAGAAAAAATTCCGACTATAGCTAAAAATGATGTCCAAATTCCTTTACTGAAATTTGGTATTTATGACTGGGCTATTATAAAAGATAACCAAACCGGAAAATGGTTTGGAGTAGATTACCAGCCCAAACTCAACCGCATTGGTGCTTTGATTGATAAATATAAACAATCTGCTCAAACTCATGCTGAGTTTAAATTAGTCTCTGATTGGCAATCTAATATGACTCAATCAGAGTACATAGATAAATTTAACACGATTAAAGAATACATAGAAAATGGCGATTGCTATCAAATTAATTTGGCGCAAAGGTTTTCAGCCAAATACACTGGTAGTATTTGGCAAGCTTATTTGCAATTAACCGAAGCGAACAAAGCACCTTTTTCCGCTTACTTGCGAGACTCTGACTTTTCAATTTTAAGTATCTCGCCTGAACGTTTTTTGCAATTAATCGATTCAGAAGTTGAAACTAAACCAATCAAAGGCACACTCCCACGCGGACAATCATTAAAGCAGGATAATGCTTTTAAAGAAAAGCTGCAAAAATCGGCTAAGGACAGAGCTGAAAATCTAATGATTGTTGATTTACTCAGAAATGACATCAGTAGAGTCTGTCAAGCTGGGACAGTCAGGGTACCTAAACTATTTGAAGTAGAAAGTTTCCCATCTGTACACCATCTGGTGAGTACAGTAACCGGTAAATTAAAAGATAGTAAAGATGCATTTGATTTACTCAGGGCATGTTTTCCTGGAGGCAGTATTACAGGTGCACCTAAAATTAGGGCAATGGAAATTATCGAAGAATTAGAACCGCATCGACGCTCGGTTTATTGCGGCTCAATTGCCTATATAGATTGGCGTGGCAATATGGATAGCAGCATTGCAATTAGAAGCTTAATCGCCGAACAAGATAATATACACTGTTGGGCTGGGGGCGGCATCGTCATGGATTCCGTTAGCAAAAATGAATATCAAGAAACACTCGATAAATTGAACAAAATACTCCCTGTATTAAAACAATAAGTATCGATGAGCGCACTAAATGAGAGTATATGAGTTAATAACACAGTTATCATTAACCAGACTCCCTACTCCCATTTTCAGTCGCCAGCTTAGTTTTCCTAAAGTTAAACACTCAGCCGTATTAGTGCCGATTGTTTGCGCAAACAGTCCTTACATCATTTTAACTTTACGACCAGAATATTTAAAACATCACCCACACCAAGTTTGTTTCCCTGGTGGTAAACTTGATCCTAGTGATATTAATTTACGCCAAACAGCGCTTAGGGAAACACAAGAAGAAATTGGTATACGACCAGATAAAATAAAAATCGTTAGTCAACTTTCAAGGTATACAACATTAAGTCAATTTAGTATTAAACCATATGTAGGACTTATAGAAGTGCCTTGTAATTTAAGCTTAAATCAAGCTGAAGTAAAACAATTAATTGAGCTGCCGTTAACTCAACTCATGGATATGAAAATTGATTGTATCGAGATTGAACAGCACAACTCAGTTCACCCTATCTATCATTTTAGCTATCAAGGATTATTAATTTGGGGGGCAACTGCAGCTATATTAAAACAGCTGCAGCAACAACTACTGGTGAATGATTTAACGAACCGGTAATTTGATATCTTTAAACATTGCATCTATATCATCTGCATTTTTAAGTGCAATGGCTTTATCAACAATATCTCGTGTCAAATGTGGTGCAAATCGTTCAATAAAGTCATACATATAGTGTCTTAAGAAGGTGCCTTTCCTAAAACCTATTTTAGTCGTACTAGGCTTAAATAAGTGTGAAGCATCAATTGCCACTAAATCACTGTCGTTACGTTTATCGACTGCCATTGTTGCCATTACGCCCACACCAATTCCCATACGAACATAAGTTTTAATCACATCTGCATCGGTTGCGGTAAAGACAATTTTAGGTTCTAGATTAGCATTGCTAAATGCACTGTCTAGTTCCGAGCGACCGGTAAATCCAAAGACATAAGTCACTAACGGAAACTGTGCTAAATCTTCTAAAGTGATTCGGGATTTTTTAGTTAATGGATGGTTCCGTGGCATAACTAAACTACGATTCCAATGATAGCAAGGTAACATAATCAAATCATTGTAAAGATGTAGCGCTTCAGTCGCGATAGCAAAATCAGCTTCGCCTTTAGCAGCAGCGTCACTGATTTGTGATGGTGTGCCTTGTAGCATATGCAAAGATACTTTCGGAAACTTGCTCATAAAGCCTTTGATAACATCAGGCAATGCATATCTTGCTTGGGTATGAGTTGTTGCAATATTTAATTTACCCTGATCAGGTAAAGTATGTTCTCTCGAAACACTTTTAATACTTTCAACTTTAGATAATATCTCACGAGAGATATTAATTATTTCAGTGCCTGCAGCGGTAACATGAGTTAAATGCTTACCACTTCGACCAAATATTTGAACACCTAGCTCATCTTCAAGCATCCGAACTTGTTTACTAATGCCAGGCTGTGAAGTGTATAAACTTTCAGCCGTCGCTGAGACATTCAAATTGTGATTTACAACTTCTACAATGTAACGTAACTGCTGCAGTTTCATTGGTTGTACACTCCGTCTTATACTTTATCTGAATACCTTATCAGATTTTTATTACTTTTTAACCAGTTTATACCTTGGAATAAGAAAATTCGATGATTAATTAACAATTTTCTTCTATTTTTTCTCTACTTAGGCCAATATTAACTAGATATAAACAAATATATTTTTCGATACCCATTATAAAAGGAAAGATTTTGCTAAAATTTTTGAACTCTGCTTTGTATTTTTATAGCGAAATAAACATAATAAAATGAATGCTCTAAATCGTTATGTAGATAAAAGTTTCTTGATCATAGATGATTTTGCTGAATTTAGATCGTCTCTCAAAAATATCCTAATCAGTATAGGCGCTAATGATATTGATATTGCGGTTAATGCTGACTCAGGTCTAGAGCAATATCAACAGAAGCATCATGATGTTGTGCTGTGTGACTACAATTTGGGCGACGATAGCAAAGATGGGCAACAATTATTAGAAGAGCTCAACTATCGAGAAATCCTCCGAAAAGACAGCATTTTTATTATGGTAACGGCTGAGAATTCGATGGAAATGGTCATGGGCGCTATTGAATATAGTCCTGATGATTACCTCACTAAACCATTTACCAAGCAAACGCTCAGAACCCGACTAGATAGGGTTTACCAGAAGAAAACTGCACTAAATAGTGTATTAACAGAACTCAATAAACAAAAGCATGAAAGTGCAGTCAACGAATGTAATGAATTAATTAAAGCAAGAAGTAAATACACTGTCACTTGTTTACGAATTAAAGGCGACTGTATGCTTAGGCTAGGTTTATATACCAAGGCCAAAAAGATTTATGACACAGTACTGCAACAAAGAGAAATTATTTGGGCGTTAATGGGCCGAGGAAAATCCTGGTTAGGTTTAGGCCAATATGAATTAGCAATTTCAGACTTTGACAAAATCATTAATATTAACCATTCTGCAGTCTCTGCATATGATTTAAAAGCTGAAGCTTTTATTGCTTTAGGGGAAAAACAAAAAGCGTTAGAAACATTAGATCAGGCATGTAAAATAAGCCCTAAATCTATTTCACGCTTTAGATTGCATGGTGATTTATCGGTTGATCTAACACAGTTTGATAAAGCATTAATAAGCTACAAAAAAGTTCTTAGTCTAGGTAAAAACTCAGTAGTTTTAAAAGAAGAAGACCAACTGCATTATTTTAATGCGTTAATCAAATCTTTAGCAACAGCCACAGGCAGTCAGCAAACAAAATTAACAGCCGAATTTAACCAAAATTTATTACAACAAAAAAAATTAAATAAAGAAAATCAGCAATTCTTGATTTGTTTAAATTTAATTAAAGCCACCTATTGTATAGAAGTTGATAAAGAAGCCGAACTTGCCCAAACAGTTTCGGATATTGCTATCCAACTAACTAAAATGTCTGACAGCATTCGCGGTTTTCTACGGGATCAACTAATCCATAGTAAATCCCATTACCCTCAGATTATAGAAAGTTCAAAATCTATTAGCGATTTTTGTGTATCTAATTCAGTCAATGAGAATAAAGCTTTAAACATTCTGTGGGCAAATGAACAATTTATTAAAGGCTTAAAAGCCGAACAAAAAAAGCAAAATTTAGAGGCTATTAAGATCATCTCCGAAGCATACCAAGCAGCCGACTTTAATCTTACAATCGCACTCAAATTAATGACTTTAATCATTCAAGAATTTGAAGCTGGCGCACCTGCTGATAAATATATGCAACTATTTGAACATAGTGTCAGAACCGTTAAAAATTTGGATCCTGCTGACCAAAGGTTCACATTATTTAGAAAACATCTGAAATCAATAAAAACAATATTAGCGAGATAACAAAGTGAAAAATCAACCACAAATAGACTTTTCTACCGTTCTGGCATCAGCTGTACATGATATGAAAAATTCACTCTGTATGTTGATACAATCTATTGATCATTTAAGTTTAAGTGCATCCAAACATAGCCCAGAAGATGCTGAGGATTTGGCACATCTTCATTATGAAGCATCCCGATTAAATACTAACTTGCTTCAATTACTCTCTTTATATAGAGCAGAAAAACATCAACTGCCTTTAACAATAGAAGAACATTATATTGTAGATATAGTTGAAGAGTTGATCGCAAAAAATGAGGTTTATATTAAAAACCGAGAAATAAAAGTGGAGATCAATGTTGATGAAGATTTAGCTTGGTATTTAGACATGGATCTAATCGGCAATCTACTTAATGACATATTTATCAATGCATTAAGATACTCGAATGAAAAAATCATTATTTCCGGCTATGAAGAAAACGGTAAGCTACATATAAAACTTGAAGACAATGGCCAAGGTTACCCAGAATCTATGCTAGATTTAGTAGATATGCCAATGCAACAACTGGATTTGAATGCAGGTAGGACAGGCCTAGGCTTATTTTTTGCTCGTCTCATTTCATCCGCTCATGAAAACAAAGGCGAAAGAGGTGAAATAAGACTAGAAAACGGTGGTGAATTAGGTGGAAGCGTATTCAAATTGATACTTCCGTAAATGATTTAGTTAAATAAAAGTGTTACTTTTTATCAATTCTGCTTGCAGATAGACTATTTGTTATTATTCTTGTAGTATCAGATGCTTATAAAAAGTATAAATATTTGTTTTAATCAGGATTTAGAATGATTTTTTCTATTGTAATTGGGCTAGTCATTGCACTAGTTATTTTAGCCATCATAATCAATGCCATTCAGCAAAATAAAGAACGACAAGAAGCTGAAAAAAGAACAGAAATGGCAAAATATAAAGTTATCATAGAAGAAACTGAAAGTTTGCTAATGAATGTGGGTAATATCCCAGTCAGTAAACAGCTAATATTAGTTTTACATCAAAGAGTTTTAGATGCCGTAAAAGCTATGTCTCTGCTTTCGCCTGACTCCTCAGAATTAAGACAAAGGCTTAGAGATGCAGAAACCCGTGTTCAAGGGGTTACCACTGACGAAAAAGTTCAAGTTGAAGAAAAATTTACCCTGCCAGATGACGACAGAGCAACCATAGCACTCATTCAAGGCATCAAAAAATTACGTTCTGCATTAAGAGCTGAGCATACCAAAGGTAAAGTCGACACCCACCTTTTCATGAATGAAGACAAAAGATTAGACAAACTTCAACTACAAATTAATGTAGAAAGTTTAATGAAGCGTGGCCAATCCGCTAAGCAAACACAAATGCTAGGCTCTGCACGTCAATATTTTGAGAAAGCGTTAGCAACAATTGATGCGCAAGCTAACAAAGACGAATACGCACTAAAACGTAAAGCTGAAATAACGACAGAATTGGCTGAGATTACAGATAAATTAAAATCATCTAACGCTAAAGATAGATTGAAAAAAGAAGCTGCTGAAAAAGATGATTTAGATGTGCTATTTCAACCTAAAAAGAAATGGTAAAAATTTGCCTTTGAGTCTCGACTTGTACTCAAAGGCACAACTTAACTTCGGACGTTACTAACAATCTTTCGGGTATATATATCCTGAATTAATCCATAGCAATAACAAGCGTTTACTGTTATCTGAGTCACACAAACTATCTAATTTGCTCGATTCATACAGATCATTATCAGCTAAATACCTTGCTAATTCGATTTGGTCAGAAGTTAGCGATACCGCTTCACCGTTTAGATAGAGCTGTGTTTTTATAATAGCGACTCTTAAGCCACCTAAACGCACTAATGACTCATATTCTTCGAATAAAGATTCAAGCTCTTCTGCGGTTAATTCAGACTCAGGTAATTCAATCGCTAAGTCATGTTTGGCTTGAGTTAAGTAACAACCCAACCATTGATTAAAAACACCATCTTGTTCAAATTGTTCTAACATCAGTGATTTTAATGATTGAATATCAGCGTCACTTACCTCACTGATATGCTCAGTTAGACTTCTTTCAGGATCAGAGAATCGCTTCTTAAAGCTCTCTTCTTGTAAAGCAAAATCGGCAAAAGATGAAAGCAAGTCTTGCTGATTAGGTGCACGAAAACCGACTGAATAGTTTAGTGAATTCTCAATCGCATAACCCTCATGCGGACAATTAGGCGGTATATAGAGCAAATCACCTGGCTCTAAAACTTCATCAATCAGGGCTTCAAATTGGCTTACTTGAAGTAAATCAGGATGAGGTATTTCGTTGTTCAAACTCTGAGGCAAGCCAACACGCCAATGGCGCTTCCCCATGCCTTGAATGATAAATACATCGTACTGATCTAAATGTGGGCCTACACCGCCATTGGGGGTGGAAAAGCTAACCATGAGATCATCTATACGCCAATTAGGGATAAATCTAAATGGCCTTACTAGGTCTGCACCGGTTTCACACCAATGATCGACAGCCTGAACTAACAAAGTCCAATTTTTATCACCATAAGCGCTATAATCGTCAAACGGGCCATGCTCAACATGCCAATTGTCGTCACTGTCTCGATTTATTATTCTCGACTCTATTTCAGCTTCTGCAGCAAGCCCTGCCAGCTCATCAGGTGATAAAGGATCGATAAAATCTTTAAACGCATTTTTTATGATGGCTGGTTTTTTCTGCCAATATTCAGCTAAAAATTTAGCTTCATCTAAACTTGAAAATTTATACGTCATAACAGCCTTAATTACTTAAAATTTGTAGTGGTAACTTGAGTATTGGATTGTCTGAATTTGCAAACATCACAATAACCCCTACATGCCCCATACAAAGTAAAACATACCAAATCATGGAAAATATCTGACCATAACGATCGAGTGGAATTAATACAGATGCATGCCTTTGTCGCCACTGAAAAATGGTTTCAATCGCACCAATAAACAAGAAAAAAACAAATAAACTTAAACCAAAGACATAAGAAACATAACCGCCTAGGAATAAACCTGACATACAAACCGACAAACCGATCCAGGACCGCATAGAAAAAGTAACGCTTTTTATAACGTGCCCACCATCAAGTGGCAAAATCGGAAATAAGTTAAATAAATTAAGCAAAGAACTGATTACCGCAGCACCAGCAAATAATTCTTGCTCAGTTAAACCGTATAGCACTAGACAGAAAATAGACATTATCAGGCCAAAACATGGCCCCATAATCGAGATAACAACATCTTGCCATCTGGTATTAATTTTATCGTCGCTTACCGCTAAACCACCAACAAATGGAATTAAATAAATACCTTTAGTCTTAATCCCAAAATATTGCATGGCTTTAACATGTCCATATTCGTGAGCGACTAAACAAGCAACTAGCACTAAAGCAAATTCCAGCGAAAATAACCAAGCATAACCTGCAACAGAAGCACCAGCCAAAGCAACCTTAATGACTTTAACACTTTTAAACAGCTTTAAAGCAAGCGCTGCTATACCTAGAAAACTTGTCTTAGGTTTTTCAGCCTGAACATTTAAGCCGGGAATTAAAAACTCACCGCCTTCTTGCCTTTGATCTTCAAGCCAAAGCTGGTACTGAACTTTCTGTTCTACAAACTGTAGATTTAAACTAACTAAATGAGTTTGATTATCATGTGTTAATTCGAATCTGTGAACTAGCTCAGGAGAAACTAATTGATTAAGATCACTTTGGCTAACAAGTTCATTATCTAAATATAGATCCTGCATGCCTTCTTGGCTTAATCTTAACGATAATGTTTTCCCAACAATGGGTATATTAAGTAGTTCCAATGGACACTCTTATCTTAAATCAATCGATTTTTTCAAAAAGTTGACCATTTCAACTGGCAAACCTATACCACCACCATCAAATACAATACTCAACTCTAAATTAGGATGTAGGGTTTTGATAATATCGCCACCTTTTAAATAAAGCAGTTCCACACCACCAATTCTCTGAATGTAGTCATCGTCTTCAGAAACAACAACACACAAGCCGCCTTCAACCTTCTGAGAATCATATACATGATAATTAAAGCCTTGAGCATCTTTGTCTTCAGGCTTATGAATGGCTACATAAAACTTAGTGTTTAAAAATAATGCGATAAAATCTTCTTGTGAAATTTTATTGTTTTGTGCATCTAAAATGACTTGCTGAAACTCGGTTAATTTTGCTTGTTCTGACATGATAATCCTAAAATTTATAACTAATTTTACTACCGTAAACTGTATCGGTTGAGGTTGAATCCCCAATTGGCAAAGAGAAATGTGTTAGCTTGTGATAAAATTCAATATTCAAATTTTCGTTAATAGAAAAATCCAGACCGGCTTGATTTATTGCTTGCTTGTCTGAAAAGCTATCCACATTCGGTTGATAATAAACTGTGTTTTTAAACGCTATATTGTCATCTAATTCGTATGACATAAACCACATTAAATTAAGGCGAACACTAGATCTGTCCATCTCAAGAACAGAAGTAGAGTCAATTTCTTCGTTCATAACACTAATTTCAACGATATGATTTTGATTTATTTTAGAGCGAAAACCTAAGCCTATTAGAACTCTAGATTTTATATCTCGAAATTCATCTTTCTCATTTTGAGCAAAAATGGAAACATAGCTATTATCTAATACTTGTTGTAAATGTTTTGCATAAATAAAACTATTATCCAAATTGATCTGGCTGTTAGATTTACCAAAATCACGACCAAAAACCAAAACAGATTTGTGCCCCTGACCTACCCAAGCTAGGCTGGCATCTAAAGCTAATTTACTAGATTGGTTATTACCCGAGCTACCTTTGTACTCAAAACTCACTTTACTATTTAAACCTGGCTGCTTTAGCGACTGTATAGTGCTTTCTGTATTGACGATAGCATTTGAATTAAAGCTCAATCCCAGTAATACAATAACAGATAAAATTTTTCGATTTAGTGACATAAATAAACTCATTTATTTTAAAACTTTAATGCCTTACGAGGCTTTTTCTTTCGGGTAATTGGCGCCGGTTGCGCTGGTTGTTCCTGCTGTACTTGAACAGCTTCTGTTTGCGGTTCGAATACATTGGTTTCAGCTAAGCTTTCATCAACAAACTCATAAGATTGGGTTTCACCTGCTAATGCAATTTGCAAATATTGTTCATTAAAATAAACCAGATCCCCTGCGTAAACCTTTTTACGCTTCTGAGTTTCGACAACACCATTCAAATAGACATAGCCTTCAGCTATAACTTGTTTTGCTTGTGCGCCATCCATTACTAAATTTTCAAATTTAAGTATCTTATATAGTTCGGTTGGTTCTTTGTTCAATTCAACTAATGTTGCATATATTTCTGGTTCAGACATAGTGGGCTCTTATTCCTTCCCTGGTAACTTTTTCCAGGTAACATTATCTCTCACATAAATGGGCTGGGCTTGGCTGGCTTCAACATAATGACCATTGTTAAACGCTTGCAATGCTAAGTACGCAATATCTAATGCTTCAGGAAAAGCTTGCTCGTTGTCAATTTGAGCTGGAATTTGCGAAGTTAGAACATCTTGATAGGTCTGCCAACCAGTGCCAATTGCATGCCAGTTAACCGCGGGGTCTAAATTCATTAAGCTATCGACAGGTTTGCAAACTGTATCTGGCGCAAGCTCTTGGATTGTCCCTAGACTTAATACTTGGTAAACGCCCAGATAAATCTCTCCCATTCGCGCATCGATAGCTGAAATCACTTGTTGTTTTTCAGTTCTACGAAATACACCATGCGCCATCGCAGCTAAACTAGAGATACCAATAACAGGCTTATTTGCGCCAAATGCAACACCTTGAACAATACCGGTTGCAATTCTGACCCCAGTAAAGCTACCTGGACCGCGACCAAATGCAATGGCGTCAACTTGATCTATGGTTAAGCTTGCTTGTTTTAGAACTGAATCCATCATGGCCAGCAGGCGTTTATTGTGTTCGCGAGGACACACAGCATACTCTGTAAATACTTCACCTTGATTAATCAATGCGGCAGAACAAGCTTCGGTAGAAGTGTCCAATGCTAAAATAATACTCATTTGGTTTCTAACTCTTGTTTTTAACTTGTTGTTTCAAAAAATCACAAGCTAGGTTTATATCTCTGGTGCGTTTCATATTTGGCAGACTTTGCACAAATACTTGCCCATAATTTCGATTGACGACTCTAGGATCACAGATCACTAAAACCCCTTTATCTTTTACATCCCGAATCAATCGTCCAGCGCCCTGCTTTAAAGTAATGACGGCCTGCGGAATTTGTATTTGATTAAAAGGATCTTCACCTTTTTTACGACAGTTTTCAATTCTAGCTTGGGTTAAGGGATCATCTGGTGATGCAAAAGGTAATTTATCGATCATTACGCATTTTAGCGCGTCGCCTCGAACATCTATACCTTCCCAAAAGCTCCCAGTTGCTAATAAAATTGAATTATCTTCGGCTAAATACTTATCTAATATTTTTTGTTTAGGTATTTCGCCTTGGACTAAGATTGGAAAATCCAACTTAGTCCTTAATGATTTAGCAACTAAATTCATCACTCGATAACTGGTAAATAAGAAAAAGCAGTTACCTTGGCTCGCAGTCATCAATTTAACAGCTGTTTCAACCAAAACTTTAATGACATTTCTATCTTGTGGTTCTGGTAAATAACGCGGAATACATAAAACAGATTGCTCAGGGTAATTAAAAGGGCTGCCTAATTCTAACGATTGGTACTCAGTTAAGCCCAACAACTTGGTGTAGTGTTCAAAACTATTGTTAACCGACAAGGTAGCTGATGTCATTAACCAGCTTTGATTTTTTTCTTCTCTTAGTTTTGAAAATTTATCTGCAATAGATAATGGCGTTAAATTTAAACTCGCATGTCTGGCCGTTGTTTCATACCAAAGACTAGCATCTTGTTGAGAAAAATCATTTACTCGAGTATAGCTAGTTTTAATAATAACCAGCCTTTCAAAGCAAGCATCTATCGATTTGCATCGACTTAAATTTTGTTTTAATACTTCGTAAGCAAAGTCCATCGCTTGGTTTAAGGCAGCTAAACTTGTATCGCATTTGTTGGTTTTAGCCTGTTTTAGCCAATTACCTTTTTCTGCTTCTAATGGAAATTCCAATCTAAATTGTTTAGCGCTGGCATCTAGCATTTCCGACGCTTTACCTAATTGTTTTGCATCTTTAACTTCGGTTTTATATGCCAGTTCAATATCTTTTGCGAGTTCCACTAACTGCCGAGTCGAAAATTTTTCGCCAAAATATTCACAGGCAATATCAGGAATTTGATGTGCTTCATCGAAAACGACTATATTAGAATCAGGTACTATCTCACCAAAGCCAGTGTCTTTAACCGCCATATCAGCAAAATACAAATGGTGGTTAATCACAACTAGGTCAGCTTCTGCAGCTTTTTTTCGTGCTTTAACTAAATAACAGTCTGCATAATCAGGGCATTCTTTACCAAGACAATTATCTATTGTGCTAGTTACCAAAGGATAGGCTTTTGAATCTTCGTTTATAGTGGTAACTTCAGCGATATCGCCAGTGTGAGTTTTAACTGCCCAATCAGACAGTTTTTTAAAATCAGCTAGGATAGTTTTATCGTTAAAATAGCCATGGTTTTGATGCTGCTTATGTCTAAATAAGCATAGGTAATTACTTCTGCCTTTAAGAAGTGCAGTTTGCGCTTTACTTGCCAGTGCTTTTTTAACTATGGGTAAATCACGATGAAATAGCTGCTCTTGAAGATTTTTGGTGCCGGTAGAAATAATGACTTTTCGTTCACTCAGGAGTGCGGGAATCAAGTAGGCAAAAGTTTTTCCTGTCCCCGTCCCTGCTTCTGCAACCAATAATTCTTTTTGCTGAATTGCTTTAGCGAACGCTGTGGCTAATTCAACTTGAGCTTGTCGAGGTTGATATCCTTCGATATTAGTTGCTAACGCCCCGTCAGCAGAAAAGACTTGTTCAAGCTTCAAAAATGCACCACAGCGTAAAATGAAATTATAAAGCGGCGAATTATCCCGTTTTTTAGCGCAAGACGCTAGGGCTTATTATAAATTAGCCTAAATTTAGACAATGAAAATAGCTTAAACCAAAATATCTATATGCTTTGGCCGATCATCGTCTAAGCTTTCAGCATCCGCTTCATTTTTCTTTTCATCTGGATCAATATCTTGATTTGTATTGCTGAGCTCACGTTTAGCTAGTTGAGTATAACTATGTTTAAACAGATCCGGTTTTTCTTCATCTTCACTCAACTTGGGATCTTTATCTATTTTTTTAACATTCAGCCTCACTGGTTTAATTGGCGCTTGTACTGTTCTTGGAATAAAGGGAATGATCAGATCTAAACTCATTTTATTCCTCCTATGTTTGAACGCTAAAAAGCTATACCCTAAAACCTAATAAAGTATCGAAACGACTAAAATTAAGCCCATATATTTATATCGGCACATAAATCTATAGGATTAAGCTTTTAATTAAATAAGTGCCATCAGACTTTTCAATGATTTCAACTTGATGTCCTTTATTTTCTAACCAAGCTGGAATATCCTTTAGAGATGTTTTATCAGTTATGCTCTGTTCAATGGTATCGCCTGTTTTACAGTTTTTAAGTAATAACTTAAGGTTTAGTAAAGGCATTGGGCACATTTGCCCTGTACTATCTAAGCTGAAACGCATATTAAAATTACATTTATTCTGAGTTACTTAATTATAACAAAGATATTTAGGTTTAATTAAGTTACTGCGATAAATTAGAAGGATTTATAAATGAACAGTTCACTCAACAAACCAGTGCTACCTAAAAATCCGACTTTAAAGGATATTAATAAATATAAGAAACAAATGAATTGGGGTGAGTTACCGTCCTTTTATCATATGATGTCTTCTTCAGTTAGTGAGCTAGAATCACTACAAACCATGGGATTCGATAACGCGTTAAACCGAATCTGTAAAAAAACTAATTGGAACTTAGATTTATTAGGCGGCTATATAGATGACCACAATATCATCCATGTAGAAAAGAAACCCAGATTAGCGCTTTATCAAGTCATTACTGACAGAGGTTTTGAGATACATTGTTTTCCTTATGCAAAAACCAAAGAGATTGATCAATATGTAAAAGGTCACAGATTGATGGAGTTTGAAACTTGGGATCCAGGCACTATGAAAATGTTGTGTCGAGTCAATCAAATGCATAAATTTATCGATTTTTATTTTGAGCGCGGCGATGCTGCTGACCGAGCTCTAATTTTATACGCGATAAAGTCAGTCGAAAAATTAATCGATTATATGCGTGAACATGTTGAAGTGGTCAAAGTTGATGGTGTTTCAATCAAACAATATTTTGAATCACAGGAGAAAAAACTAGACGACTGCGAATTGGATTCTCTATTATTAGGTGGCCTAAAAGGGAACGATTTATCAAATGGCGGCTCTTAATATCAAATATTCTGTTAGGAACTAATGAGTTTGTTTAAGTTTTCAAAATCAATTTGTTTTATTACCATCCTAAGCTTAACTCAGTTTTGCTTTGTAAATTCAGCTGTAGCCGTTAGCCAGCACAATAAATTACCGACAATAGGCACAGTCGCAGCTGGAACCTTAACGATCGAGAAAGAAAAATTAATTGGTCAGGTTATTCGCCGACAGCTAAGGGCAACGTCACCCGTCATATCCGATCCTTTATTGGATGAATATATAAATACCCTAGGAAACAAACTCGTTTCTCGAGCTAGCGATGTAAGATATCCTTTTGATTTTTACCTAATAAAAAACCCATCAATTAACGCATTTGCCACTTTTGGTGGCGTAGTTGCTTTACATACGCAAACTTTATTAGAAGCTCGTACAGAAAGCGAGCTAGTTTCAGTAATTGCCCATGAAATTGCCCATGTTACCCAACGTCATATTGCACGATCGATTGAAGAAACACAAAATAACGCGCCGCTCTCTATCGCTGCGTTACTCGGTGCTATTTTAATTGCAATGGCAGATCCAAGTGCTGGTGCGGCTGCGATTACAACGGCTCAAGCTTCGTCGCAACAAATGGCTTTAAACTATACTCGCCAAAATGAAAAAGAGGCAGATAGGATTGGTTTAAGAACTATGATAAATGCTGGCTATGATCCGAGAGGTGCACGAGACTTTTTCGTCAGACTAGCTGAACAGTCTCGTTATACCAGCAAATTACCCGCTATGCTTTACTCTCATCCATTACCAGATAGTCGAGTAAGCGATATACGTGCAAGAATAGACGGCATGACTCCAGTTAATGCACCATCTAGTTTGAATTTTTATCTAGCTCAAATTAGAACGTCAGTTATGTATAATCAAACTCCAGAATATCATGTCGATTTTTATCAAAGCAGAATCGCTAATCCCAATCATCATCAAACCTCGAATATTTTAAATAAATACGGTTTAGCGCTTGCTTTAATGCGCAATGAAAATTACCTAGCCGCGAACAAAGTCGTAGATGAATTGCTAGAAACAGACTCGAATAACCTGTTTTATTTAGATGTAAAAACAGACATAGTATTAGGCTTAAAACAGTATCAAGAAATCACTCAATTACTAGAGCAAAAACTCCAGTTGATGCCAAACAACCAAGTTTTGTTGCTTAATTATGCAAACGCACTAATTCAGGCTTCGGAAAACCAAAAAGCAGTTGATTTGTTAAAAGATTTTATTATCCTGCACCCAGATCATTATCTGGCTTGGCAATTAATGGCTGATGCATATAAACAGCTTGGAAACAGAGCATTATTTCATCAAGCACAAGCAGAGTTGTATGCGCTCGTACTAGCTTATCCAAAAGCAATAGATGAATTGCACACAGCGTCAAATTACATTGACAAGAATTCAGAAATTGATAAAAAAAGAATTTCCGGACGAATTAAACAATTCCGTGAAGATCAGAAAAACATGAAGAGACTATAAGCATGTCAAAATTTATCATTTACCATAATCCTCGTTGTAGTAAAAGCCGTGAAACGCTTGCTTTGTTAGAAGAAAAACAAGTTGAAATTGAAGTTATCGAGTACCTAAAAACCCCGCCGTCGGAACAAGAATTAAAAGACTTTGTTGACTTACTCGGTATAGATATTTTGCATGACTTAGTTCGTACAAAAGAGCCATTGTACAAAGAGTTGGATTTATCTGAACTTATGACAGATGATGAATTAGCACCTATTTTAGTTGAATATCCAAAACTAATCGAAAGACCTATTGTACTACAAGGCAACAAAGCCGTTATTGGCCGTCCACCAGAAAACGTACTTGAGCTAATCAATGGCTAAAATACTAGTACTCTATTACAGCCAAAGTGGTGGAACAAAAGCACTTGCGGATAGTATCGCCTTAGGCATTGAGTCTGTTGGCTGTGAAAGCGTACTCAGAACCGTACCAAAAGTACAAACAACGAATCAACAAACAACGCCAAGTATTCCTGAAACTGGAGACATTTATGCTAGTTATCAAGAGCTAGCAGAATGTGACGCGCTCGTACTTGGCTCCCCGACTCGTTTTGGCAACATGGCAGCACCACTCAAGTACTTTCTTGATGGTACCAGTGAGATTTGGCTTAAATCTAAACTTGCTGGTAAACCAGCCGCTGTATTTACATCAACAGGCTCTATGCATGGTGGTCAAGAGTCAACCTTATTAAGTATGATGCTCCCATTGCTACATCATGGTATGCTATTGCTCGGTTTGCCCTATAGTGAACCAGAATTACATACAACTCAAACAGGTGGTACGCCATACGGAGCAAGTCATTTAGCAAATGATAAAGGTTTGAGTAAAGATGAATCCGCTTTAGCATTTGCACTGGGTAAACGCATTGCTGAAACAAGTTTGAAGTTAGCTTAATGACAGATAAAACATCTCCTAATTTACAAAAAATTAAAACCGCAAAACTAATCGCATTAATTGGCTTTTTTGGTATTTTTCTACTTGTCCCTATATGGCACTTATGGCTAGCGCCACCTATGGAAGGCATGTCAAAAACTTTTGTCATGGCGATCTGGTTCACGCCTCTGCTGTTTCCACTAAAAGGGTTAGTCCAAGGAAAACCATACACTTATGCTTGGTCTAATTTTGTATGTATGTTTTATTTTTTACACAGTCTGACTTTAATCTATGCCTCAGAACACGAAAGAATGTTAGCTGGCATTGAGTTTGTTTTCTCTCTCACTTGGTTTTTAGGCGCTTGCTACTATGCAAAATGGCAAGGGCAATACCTAGGGTTAGGATTAAAGAAATTGAAAAAAGATGCCTAATATAGAGTTAATCTACCAGCATTCAGACTTTATTATTGCAAATAAACCAGCCGGAATTGATTTTCACAACAATCAAGATAAGTTGGGGTTTTATCATCAAGTAAAATCTCAACTAGATTTAACAGAACTCTACCCTGTTCATCGTTTAGACAAAGACACTTCTGGCTTAATCATTTTTGCCAAAACACTAGCTGCGGAGCACTATTTTAACCAAGCGTTGCAACAATCAGGTATTGAAAAATATTACCTTGCGATTAGCCATAATAAACCTAAACAAAAGCAAGGTAGAGTGATTGGTGATATGGAGAAGTCTCGCAATAAAGCTTGGAAAATAACGAGAACCAATCTAAATCCTGCCAAAACTTTTTTTTACTCGTATGGATTAGGTAATAAATTAAGATTATTTTTACTTAAACCTTATACGGGTAAAACGCACCAATTAAGAGTTGCAATGCGATCGCTCTCCGCCGCTATTTTAGGAGACACAATTTACAAAGGTGAATCAGCAGACAGACTCTATTTACACGCCTATGCACTAAAATTTAATTATCTAGGGCAAGATATTCAAATAACTAATCTGCCACATTCAGGTAAGCATTTTTTAGATATTTCGTCTAATGAAGAAATTAGAACTAAAATAGATAAACCATGGTGCCATAAATGGCCTAAAATTTAATATACCAACTAGATGTTCGAGCATAACAATGAAAAACGTCGATAGTAAAAATATAAAATTATTGAAAGAAATTGTTCATCGCGTCCCATTATTCAGCACTTTATCCGAAGCAGAATCTGAGCTTTTAATCAAAGACGAGGCAAATTTTGTCGTGGCCGAGGCAGATGAATTTATCATACATGAGGGTGAAACAGGTGTTCACTTTTATGTTTTATTATCTGGGCTATTAAAAGTCACCAAAGGGACAAATAAAGCCGATGAATTGAGTGTTATCCATCCTGGCGAGTTTGTTGGAGAAGTTGGTTTTATGACAAACCAAGCCAGAACTGCCAATGTAGTTGCAGTTGAAAAATCAATTCTGCTTAGATTAGAACAAGCTTCATTGTCCAGATTTCCAACCAATATTAGAGATCAGTTTAAAGATAAGATAATCGAAGGCTTAATTGACCGAGTTAACCACTTAAACGATGAATTGGTGGAGTTGAAGCATATTAATCAACAAAACACAGACAATGGTTTCTATATCCAACTAGACGACAATTAATAAAGTAAATCGAAAAGTAAAGCTAACAAAAAATAGTTTCAGCCTTTAGCTGTGTTAGCTCAACCTTTTTGCATTGCGTTTTTTCTCGTCTATTGTCGGTTCTGTACCCGCAATTAACCGATTGATATTAGGTATATGCCTAATGATAATCAAGCCAGCTAACATAAGTACTGCAATCGCATATTTGGGTTTTAAAAACCAAACCATTAAAGGTGCGATACTAACTGCAACAATAGAAGCCAGAGAAGAAAAACGAGTTTTATAGACAACTGCAATCCAAATCACGATTAGCGATAAAGCCAGAGGCAAACCGATAGGCAACATACAGCCATAGGCAGTCGCAACCGCTTTTCCGCCTTTAAATTGATAAAACACTGGGAATATATGGCCAATGCAGCAAGCAATACCAATAAAGCCTAACTCAACCGGACTAAAGCCGATAAAATAACAAGCATAAACCGCTATAACCGCTTTAATCACATCTAAAAACATTGTTAATGCGGCTGGCTTCCATCCGGCGATCCGGTACATATTGGTCGCACCAGGGTTTTTTGAACCATGTTCAACAGGACTTTGGGTATGAAAAAATCGACTGGAAATCCGAGCACCCGATACTGAACCAATTAAATAGCTGACAATAATGGCGATTACCAAGGCTGTGCTCATAAAGCTAGTGTTATCCGTGGGCAAAAAAGGTTAAACTGCGCGAAAATAAAAGCTTACCTGATTTATGAAGTGAATTCATTAACCAGATGACAAAAGTGTGAATATGGATCAAGTATTTTTACAAAATTTAAATGTTAAAACTTATATAGGTGTGTTTGCTTGGGAACAAAGGATCCAACAAGAACTCATTTTAGATATAAAAATTGACTGGCCCAACCATTTATCAGCAAAAAATGACGATTTAACGCTAGCACTGGATTACAGTCAGGTAGCCGATTTAGTACTCATTTTTTGCGAAAATAACCAATTTGAATTAATAGAGACACTAGCAGAGTCATTATGTGAGCTACTTCGTGCTCAGTTTTCTTTCTCGGCAATTGAACTAAAAATTACTAAGCCGGGTGCAATTCCGGAAGCTGAAGTAGGTATTTCAATTAGTAGGAAGTATGCTTAATGGCGTTAATTGCAGTCTCTCTAGGAACTAACGTCGCGGCCGAGTATCATTTAACAACGGCAATCCACCTACTACGTCCTTATTTTAAGCATTTATTAATATCGCCAGTTTATCAAAGCGAGCCGGTTAAATTCTCTGGCGAAAACTTTCTAAACATATGCTTTGGCGGCGAACTTGATTTAACCTTAGAACAAACTCTAAAGCTGTTAAAGTCGATTGAAAGTCAGTACCAAAGAGATCGTACTTCAACGAATAAAAGCGAAATAACGCTCGATTTAGACTTACTGTTTTATGATGATCTCATCACTGAAATACCGGTTAAATTACCCAGAGCAGAAATTCTAAAAAACGCTTTTGTTTTACAACCTCTAAATGATATTTTTGCTGATAAAATACACCCAGAAACAAAAACTTCTTATCAGAATTTATGGCAAGCATACGATCAAAGCAGCCAAAAACTTTGGCCGATTAATTTTGATTGGAAAAATAAACGAATGGAAAAATTATGACATTACTGGAAATTATCGTCTTAGCTTTAATCCAAGGCTTTACTGAATTTTTACCTATCTCTAGTTCCGCACACTTGATATTACCCTCACAGGTATTAGGTTGGCAGGATCAAGGTCTAGCCTTTGATGTGGCTGTCCACATTGGCTCGCTGGCAGCGGTTGTTATTTACTTTCGCAAAGAAGTAGTCGATATTCTATCTGCTTGGTTTACCAGCCTGAAAACCAAACAACAAACTGAAAATAGCCAACTCGCGTGGTGGATTATCATTGCAACTATCCCAGCATTATTATTTGGTCTAGCTTTTAAAGATATTATCGAAAACTATGCACGTTCAACGACAGTCATAGCGACAACAACTATAGTGTTTGGTTTATTATTATGGTGGGCAGATAGCCGAGCTAAAGAAAATGTACAGTTAACCCAACTTACATGGAAAAATGCCATTGTGATTGGTTTAGCTCAAGCGCTTGCGATGCTCCCTGGCACATCGAGATCGGGTATTACGATTACAGCTGGCTTAATGTTAGGTTTAAATCGCGTAGCAGCAGCCCGTTTCTCTTTCTTACTTTCAATTCCAATTATTTTAATTGCAGGCGGTTATCAAACTTTAAAATTAGCCACATCAGGTGAAGCGGTTGACTGGTTAACAATTAGTATAGGTACGGGTTTATCATTTTTGAGTGCATATGCTTGTATCTATTTATTTTTATCATTAATTGAAAAGATCGGTATGCTACCTTTCGTGATTTACCGTTTAGCACTTGGCATTGGCTTATTCTTTTTTATATAAGCTAGGATCTGTGATTCAAAGAAGCCCTGAGCGATTCTTTATCGGTTTTGTTTGTATCAAGTGTGATGCATAGAGCTGAATCAATATAATTCAGGCATAAAAAAGTGACTCAAATTGAGTCACTTTTATGTTTAGACTTTTAAGCGTATTAAATTAAGATTGTTGTTTATTGTCTATGCTTATCCGACCTGCTCCATTAATCATAACAGCGATAAACCCACCTGCTATTGCCAAGTTCTTGAAGAAGTGAATAAACTGGTTTTGATCAGCTAGCTGAAAATGAAATAAAACAGCTGAACTCAAACACAAACCTGCCAATAAAAACGCAACTAATCGTGTTTTGTAACCTAATATAATCATTAACGCTCCGACAACTTCAGTCGCAATAACTAAAGGTAACAAAAACGAAGGAACGTCCATCGCTTCCATATATTGGCTTGTGCCTTGATAATTAGATATTTTATTTAACCCCGATATCAAAAAGATTGCGGCTAATAGTAATCGAGAAACAAGCTCAATAATCGATTGTTGTTTTTCATTTATATTTAACATTAACTTTCCTATTTACATATTTTTCTCTCTAATGAGAGAAATTATTTAATCTAATATCTGTTTTAAATTATTAAAAACTCACAACAATTTTGCCATTTGCGGTATTAGACTCTAATAACTCATGCGCTTGTTTAATCTCTGAAAAGTCAAATTTCTTAGCGATAATGCTCGGCATAATTCCCTGCTCTATTTGCTTAGCAATCCAATTAAGTGGCGACTCTGATAAAGGCATATCTGGCGTACCTAACATACCACTACTAAAAAAGCTCAATTTAACCGTATTTGGTAAATCCCCCATTAAATTGAAGTTTTCAATAACAGGTAAACCACCTAATAATCCAACAACCGTCACCTCACCCCATTTACTAACCGCTTTTAAGCTATCTTTAACTGTTGCTGCGCCAACAACTTCTAGCACTTTGTTGACGCCATCAGGGCATATTGTCAATATTTCCTGATGTATATCGCCATTATCTATAACCACATGATCAGCCCCTAGAGCGGTTAATTTAGCCTTAGCATCAAGGTTTCGCGTTGTTGCAATTACACTTAACCCTCTAGCTTTAGCATAAGTCACAGCTGCCATACCTAATGCAGAAGTAGCGCCACGTACCAATAAGCTTTCGCCTTTTTGTATTTGGAGATTTTTATCTAATGCGCCCCAAACGGTTAAATATACCTCTGGCAATGCAGCTAATTCATCGAAAGGTAAATTACTGTCTAGAGGCACAATATTACTGCTAAGGACATTAATATACTCAGCATGACTACCATGACGAGCAAACATCATTCCGCCCATGACAGTAGCGACTTTTTGTCCAACCGAAAATTGTTGACTCGGGTCATCAACTACTTCACCAACCGCCTCAATTCCGATAGCTTGATTCGGTACAAAAGTGCCGTAGTTACCGCTACGGTAATAACTTTCTGCCTTATTTAATCCAAAAGCTTTTACTTTAATCTTAACTTCCCCCGTTTTTAGTGCATCAGGTTGAAGTTCAACCACCTCAAGTACATCTAAATTACCGGGTTGTTGTGCGACTGCAGCTTTCATATCTTCTCCTTTAATATTGATATTTTGTATTATTTACGGGCTTGATTGGTACTAAAGATATACTGGTGAATTTTCCAATTACCTGCTTCTTTTTTGAAAATGAATAACTCATTGTTACCTTCGTTAATTGTCATCTCATTGGCTAAAATTTGAGTCTTACCTGCTGAGCTGGTTCTTACCCATGCCGTATCTCCATTAATTTCTAATTCATGTATCGCAAAATCAATTTTTAACTTGATTGCACTAAATACCCCTTTATATGCTTTATACACCTGATCTTTACCGATTTGTGCTGGCGCATGTTGCGGCATAAAAGTAGGCGTATTGCTATAAAGATCAATTATTCTGTCAGCATTACTATTGTTTAAAGCCGATTCATATTGCTTAATAACTTTTACAATTTCGGCCTGTTCAGTCGCAAATGCTGATTGACTGACCAAAAGCGCAATAGTTAAAAATTTAATCATTTTTTTCATCATAATTTCTCTATTGTGATTGTTTTATCCATAAGTTTTTGAAGGTGGCACTATAAATATTTTGTTTTTGGATGATAAGCTGCTAATTTGGCAATGATATTCCCGAATATGGGAAAGTAATCTATATCTTAAAATATGGTTTAGAAGACTTATGAATTTAGACTCAGCAAAAATATTTGTTTACGTTGCATCAAAAGGCAGCTTTTCAGCTGCCTCGGAATATTTAAAAATCCCAGTATCGACAGTAAGTCGCCGAGTCTCTGAATTGGAGCTAGAATTAAATATACGTTTACTAGAGCGCTCAACTCGCCACCTCAGATTAACTGAAGCGGGTTCTACACTGTATGAATATATTTCACGCGGTTTAGAGGAAATGGAAGCAGGTTTACTCGCCTTAGCTGAAAAAGAAACTGAATTAAAAGGTCGGCTTAGGATCTCAATTCCACCTAACTTTATTCCTTGGATGCGCCTGATTGAAAAATTTCAGCTAGCACACCCAAATGTTGAATTGGATTTATTCGTAAGTGAAAAAAAATTAGATTTAATTGAAGACAGCATAGATGTCGCATTAAGAGTCGGAAATGTAGAAAACTTATCTGTGGTTGCAAGAAGAATTACGAGTTATCGGCATAGAATAGTCGCCTCACCTAGATTTTTAGAAAAATATCCATTACCTAAACAACCGAGTGACTTAGAGTTGTTGCCCTGTGCTGCTTGGGCTAAAAAGTCGACAGATGTGACATGGCAAGTTGGTGACGAAAAAATAAACTTAACTCCCAAGATAAGGGCTAATGATTATAAATTCATGCAAGATTTAGCCTTAAATCATCAATATTTTACTGAAGTACCTCCTTTCTTCTGTAAAAAAGAACTAAAAACAGGAAAACTAGTAGAGTTGTTACCAGAGCATCCTTTGCCCGAATTTTCGCTGCAACTTGTTTATCCGAGCAGAAAACAAGTGTCACGTATTGCCCGAGTCTATATAGATTATTGCTTGGCTAATTATAATAAACATAATTAGCTGTATGAGTATTTCTACATAACTAACAAAAGGTTAATTTCAAAGATAAAAAAACCGCCTTTAATTCAGGCGGTTTTTAAACGAAAACTGATTAAGATATTTAATCCACAACTCTAAAATAGAAATGCTGACAAATTGTATCTTTCCAAACTTCTTGAATGATATTGTCGCCATTAACAATAGAGCAATCTGAAACTTTCATGGCTAATCCATAGTGAGAAACCATTCTTAAAGCGCCATTTGGTAAATACTCAAAACGCCATTCGCTATCTCTTTCATTACACTCTGCTTGTACTAAATTATCAGCAATATCAACCTTGCCATCACTAACACCGTTGACAGCTAAACATAAGTTATCTGTATTAAGTGATCTAAATTGATAAAAACCATTTTGAGTAGGTGTTGTTTGCCATTTTTGACAAGCTAAGTCTTTATATTCATGCTGGCTGATATTTGCATCCGCTTCTTTAGAACATTGCTCAACTGTCACAACTTTACCGCTATTTGCATTAACGATAGCCAGTTTAGAAATCGGTTCTAAACGCCAATCAGTACATTCATTAAAACGATCACCACCGAGTGACACACTCGTTCCTGCAACAATCGCACACTCAGCAACTTGTAAATGAGAGATTGATTCAGCATTGGCAAACCTTACCCAACCATCTCTAGATGGATCAACCGACCAACGTTGACAATTTGACGAAACCCAATCAGATGCGTTTACAGCAACTGAGCTTGAAGCACAATCATCATGAGTTAAAAAGGTACCAAGTTCACTGTTCGCTAAGCGGAAAAAACCGTCATTTGCAGGGTCAACAACCCAAGCAGTGTTATCAGCGGCACAATTATCTACACTCGCATTGCCTGAACTATCACTGGTTAAACACAAGCCTGATGTACGGTTAACCAATTTATACTGAACACCTTGAACTTTGGCTTTTAATGGGCCTTGCTCACCGCTAGGGACTGGAATTTGTTTTTTATCCATTTCAGGCTCACCAAAATTTGGTAATCCATCTTCAGTCCATGTAAAAGATTGAGCTCTCGCAGAGCGTGTCCCACTACAACCATCAGACGGAGATGAGTTGCCATGATAAATCAACCATTCCTCTGTTCCATCCGGTGAAGTGAAGAAACCATGGTGGCCTGGGCCATAAACACCATTCGCTTTAGAGAAGAAAGGTTTATCAAATTTTTTCCAAGATTCTGGTTTAACAGGATCATCACCAATTAGCTCAACGACAGCTAACTTATAATCTTCAGTATTACAGAAACTAGATGAATGGGTTAAAAATACTCTACCATTATGCTTAATAATTTCAGGGCCTTCGTTCACTTTTAAGCCTGAATGTTCCCACTCGTATACTGGACGAGTAATAATGTTTCTTTCACCCTCTAACGTCCACGGGTTAGTCATTTTTGAGACTAAATTTACTTGTTCTGGGCCGTCCCACTCTGACCAAGTAAAATATAATTGCCCTTGGTGTTCAAAGTAACTACCGTCTATGTTCCAGTGATCTGGCATTGGCGTACCTTTATACATATATGGACCCATAGGATCTGAGCCTTCAGATTCTAAAATATGATTTCTTTGGCCACCAAAATGCTCTTTAACCCCAGAAGTTAAAATCACGTACCAACGTAATCCTTCAGGTCTTTCTATTGGATGGAATTCAAAAGCCCAGAAATTGTAGGCTCTGGATGGATCTGAACCTGACCATATGTAATGTGCAGGTGCATCTGCTAACCCAGCAATTGTAGGGGATTTTCTCATCACTAATTGAGAAGTCCAAGTTGTCGTTGTTAAATAATAATTTCCGTCAAAATAATGCATCCAAGGATCAGCACCATTTCTAATAATTGGATTTGCAAATGTATCATCGGCAATTTGAAGAGCCGTATTTTGACTAGTTTTTTGTGTAACACTACAGCCTACAATCAAGAAAACACACATCAATGACAAGCCAAGTTGCCTTGATAATTTAATTAAAGACACAAAACCAGCTTGGCTATGTCTATTGATTAACGAGAAAAAACTCATATTACCCTCTTTTATTTTTAAAGCTTTTACGAAAAATTATTTAGTTAGACGACTTTTATAATTAACTATGTCTTGGTTATTTATTTTTGGCCAACCATCAACTGACCAATCAACGTCGATTATTTTTAATTTAGGCGCGCCATTATCATTGGCGTCGTATGCATGAAAAACCAATTTAGTTACCCCATCAAATTCATAAATACTGTTGTGCCCTAAGCCATACCAATTTTTATCACCTTGCAAAACTATGCTGCCGCCACCTTGATCCATAGATTTTCCAGATTTATCTAAGTAAGGTCCCTCAACTTGTTTAGACCGGCCAACTACGACTTTATAAGTACTCTCGACACCTCGACAACAAAAATCCCAAGACACAAATTGATAATAAAATTCACCACGTTTAAAGATAAATGGCGCTTCGATAGCACCTGGGTAAGCGTCTAAATCATTAGTTAAAATTGAGCGTTCTCTTTTTGCTGTACTATGCCAAATCTGTGGCGTGCTAATTTGGGTTAAGGAAGGCGCTAATTTAACCAGCTTAATACCAGACCAAAATGAACCAAAAGACATCCAAGTATCGCCTTTCTCATCTTTGATGATATTAGGGTCAATTGCATTCCATAAATCCCTGTTAGGGATAGATTGGATCACTTTACCGTGATCAATCCATTTATAATTGTCTGAACTTGAATCTAGGGTTTTGTTGGTAACAACCCCGATAGCAGAAGTATTTTTGCCAAAAGCAGAAATCGAATAGTAAAGGTAATAAGTACCTGATTCGAAATAGATATCGGGGGCCCACATATGCCCATCAAAGTTAGGCACAATAGACTCGATCCACTTAGGTGACGAATCAAATACAGGTTTTAATGGTTTCCAATCCAGCATATTTGTAGATTCATAAAAACTGATCCCTTTACCTGTAGTAAATAAGTAATACTTATTATCAGATTTAACCATAACCGGATCATGTGCATGCACTTCAGATGCATGAAGCTTAGACTGAAGTGTTAACATTAAAGACGTAACACCTAAAGCTATAACAATGAAATTTAATAGTTTTTTCACACACACCTCAAACATTTAACTTAATTGAAAAGAAATAAATCAAAATAATTAATAAAATATAATAGCACACAAAAATTTAAATGCTATAGTAGTACTATATGATTTTAAGTTTTATTAAATGAGGTTTTATATGAAACAAAACAAAAGTATCAATTCTCAGTCACGACTTGGTAATATGCTATTAGGCTTAGTTATGACAGCCGTCCTGAGTTTAACGGGTTGTAAAGAGCAATCTTCCGAAGCTAAAATCAAGGTGCAGCCAATGACAAAACAAAAAGTTGAATATAACAATCCCCTCGTTAAGCAAAGAGCCGATCCTTGGATTTGGAAGGATACTGATGACACTTATTATTTCATAGGGTCTGCACCCGAGTTTGATCGTATAGAACTAAGATCGTCTAAAACCATTAATGGACTAACAAATGCTGATGCCAAGGTAATTTGGACCAAACACGAAACGGGTCCTATGAGTTACCATATTTGGGCTCCTGAAATACATAAAATTGATGGTAAATGGTATGTCTACTTTGCAGCTTCAAGAGCCGAAGACATTTGGCACATCTCTATGTATGCACTTTCTAATGAATCAGCAAATCCAATGGAAGGCGATTGGGTAGAAGAAGGTCAAGTTGATAGTGGCTGGGAAAACTTTGCACTTGACGCGACTAGCTTTGAGCATAGAGGCAAGCGCTATATGATCTGGGCACAGTCTAATAAAGAAAGAACCTACAATACAGCTTTATGGATGGCAGAGATGACCAGTCCAACGACAATCAATAAAGAAAAGGTAATCGCTTTGACTGAGCCAGAATTGCCTTGGGAAATTATTGGTTACAAAGTAAATGAAGGCCCTGCTGTGTTAATTCGAAACGGCAAAGTTTTTGTGACTTACTCTGCGGCCGCAACCGATCATAATTATGCAATGGGATTATTATGGGCAGATGAAGATGCGGATTTAATGGATAAAGCATCTTGGAGTAAATCACCTGAGCCTGTATTTTATATGAATGCGGATAAAAAAAGATTTGGCCCTGGCCATAACAGTTTCACTGTCGCGGAAGATGGCGTAACAGACTTACTCATTTATCACTCACGTGATTATTTAGAATTAAAAGGCACGCCGTTAACAGATCCAAACCGAGATGCCAGAGTTAAAGAGATTAAATGGGATGAAAATGGCTTTCCTGACTTTGGTCAAAATACAGATGACTAAACTCAATTAATCCTTAAATCTTGGTTTTCCTACACATTTAGGAAAACCAAGCACAAGCAAACGGATAATTTAATCAGTCACTAAAAAAGGCTTTATAGCCTGCTCAATCTGCTCTAAATCATATTCTTTTTGTGGTTTTATTCTGATAAAAGCATGATTACCTTTCAAACAATTCAGTACCCAATCATTCTTTCTTTCATTCGGATCTGTAACATCAAATTCGATGACTAAAGTCGTCTTGCCCTGCTTATCAGTAAAAACGAAATCCATTATCTTCTCGTTAGCTTTACGCACTAGATGCTTTTGCGCAGGTAAAATGAGATTTGATAAAGGCACACGGCAATGCAGATCAAATGAATTGGCCGCTATTTTTTGTAAAATTAGATGTAATTTTTGTTTTGGGTTGAGCTGAATATGAGTTAATTTTTTACTCGATTGCGAAAGGTCTAGCTTATTTTTCTCTGCTCGATTTTGGCGAATTTTAACCACGAAAAGTAATATAAAAAATGCGGCTATAACTATGATGAACTTCATGTTTGATAAGTGACCCTGTAATTTTGATGCCTCATTCTAACAAAATTACAGAGTCGCTAAAGCAAATTAGTTAATTAAACAATATAAAGCAAAACCGCCAAGTGAATCCGCTAGGCTAAACTTCTTAACAAAGCTTGCGTATTTATGGTTAATAAACGCCAACAAGTTAATAAGCCTAAGCTGCCAACGACAGTTGCACCAACCACAGGTCCCAATAACCAATACTGCCAGTGAAAACTAGCCTGCATATTAAATACTTGTGTTTGAATGATATAAAGTGCTATTTCATTAGATAAAGCCGCAAATAACCCCGCGATTAACCCTAAACAAATAAACTCATATGCAACACTGAGCCTAAGTACTTTAGAGCTAGCCCCTAAGGTTCTTAAAATAACTAACTCTTGCTTACGTTCATGGAAACTAGACTGGATTTGAGCGATTAAAACTAAGCCACCCGCAATCACGACCAGTACTAAGATAAATTCAACGGCCAACGAAGCTTGAGATGTTATTTCTCTAATTTGGTTAATAATCGCATCTATATCAATCAAGCTCGTGGTTTGAAATTGATTCATTAACTGACTCAGTTCAGCTTTTTGGTTTTGATCCACATAAAAGCTCGCAATATAACTAGGGGACAAAGACTCAAATACAGGTGGATTAAATATCATAAAGAAATTAGGCTTCATGTTTTCCCATTTAACTGAGCGAATGCTAGTGACTTCGGCTGAAAACTCCCAACCTGCTATATTAAAACTTAACTTATCTCCAAGTTTTAACTCCATTCTTTCAGCCACACCAGATTCAATCGAAACTTGAGGTTTAGTCTCCTCTGCCTGCCACCAACTACCAGCAACAACTTCGTTATCAATAGGCACACTTGGGTAAGCCGTTAAGTTGAGTTCTCGACCAAAAGAACGAGGTGCTGATTGTTCAACTTCTGAGTCTTTCTTTTTCTTTTCTTTAGAAACTTGATCACGCACTGGGATGTCATTAACCGCAATCAATCGCCCACGGGTAACTGGATAAGTATCCGTTAAACTTATCCCCTGTTGAGCAAATGCTTGGCTAAAATTATCTACCTGATGATTTGGAATATTAACGGCAAAATAATTAGGCGTTCCTTCTGGTATTTGATCTTGCCATTGAGTTAACAAATCATTTTTTAGTACTAACACTATCATTAAAAGCTGTAATGCTATGGTAAAGCTAATTAGTTGGACACTGTTAGCTTGCGCTCGACGATACAAACCAGCAATAGCCAATTTAAGCGCACTCCCAGCTTGAGCACCTGCCACGCGCCCGCTCCAAATAATGCTTCGAGATAAAATAAGCAAAACTAAAGTCACAGCACCAGCAGAAACAAATAATGCCAAACTTAATTTTAAATTACCGCTATACAACCACATAAGCACAAATATTGCTGAACCGGAAAAAATCCAATTGAGCCAATCTTTGTTGTCACCGCCAGTTAATTGTCGGCGTAAAACTCTAAGCGGTGGAATATCAAACAATTTAATCAAAGGGTAAACTGAAAATAGTAACAAGCTTAATAACCCAGTTGATATTGCCAGCCACCAAGGCCTATAGCCTACATTGGGTAATTCACCTGGTAAATAATCTGCCAACAAGCCTAGCACCAACTGCTGGCCTAGATATCCAATCAGTAAACCTATACCAATACCGACAAGGGCAAGCCAAGCAAGTTGGATGATAAAAACAGACTGAATTTGTGCTTTGGAAGCACCTAAAGTTTTTAAAATGGCAACTAAATCAAAATGACGCTGACAATATCTTGAGGCTGCGACCGCAATCGCAACCGAGGCTAAAATAATGCCAAGTAAACTAGCAAGTAAAAAGTATTTTTCGGCTCGGCGAACATTTCTTAAAATTCGGTTATCGCCACTTTCTAAGGATGTCCATTTATGCACATCTCGATTTAATTTTGGTAAAAGCCAATCTTCGTATTCAGATAATTTAAGCTTATCGCCAGCTAAGCCAAGTAAAAATTGAAATCGCCCGCCTGGTTGGACCAAATTTGTTGCAGCTAAATCCGCTTTATGTATTAAAGCCAAACTATTCGAGTTAAATGGATTTAAGTTAGCATCCGGGACACTTGATAAAATTTCGGTGTACTTTAATTGGATATCACCAATTTCAACTAAATCGCCTTTCTCTAATTTTAAGTTAGTAACAAGTTTACTGTTCAACCATATTTCACCAGGTTGGATCCGAGTTTCCGCAACTTCGGATTTTCCCCATGGTACTTGAGTGACAAGTAACTCACCTCGTAAGGGGTAAGCCTGATCGATTGCTCTAATGCTCGCAAGCTGCATTTCATCTTGAAAGAAGAGCATAGATGAAAATCTAACCTGTGTAGCCGTATTTAATTCAGTAGCTTTAGCCTGACTAATCCAATCTTCAGATATATTTCTCGAAGAGGTTAATACACTATCCGCGGCTAAAAAATTACTCGATTGTTGCTGAAGCCCTGCTTGCAGTTTTTCACTAAATAGCGCCAGCGAAAAAACAGCCGAAACCGCTAACACCATAGCAAATAGTATGATGCTTAACTCGCCACGTTTAAATTCTCGAAATAGCAGTTTAAATGCAAAGGAGGATGACGCCACCACTTGATTAATTGCCAGCATAGTCAACCTCTGTTTGATTTACACCTAGAAGGTTTGTATCAGATGATTCTGGGTTTTCTTTGGTATTGACTGCTTGATTAGATTTAGAGGGGACATCAACTAAAGCAGGCTGTAACGCTTCCACTATACTCAACTGGCCAGAGTGCATTTTAAATTGCTTTTCACAACGCTGGGCTAACTCAGGATCATGCGTCACTATTACTAAAGTTGTGCCTTGCTCTTGGTTTAATTTAAATAACAAATCTTCAACTAAATCTGCATTTTCTGAATCTAGATTTCCCGTTGGTTCGTCAGCAAACAACAAAGCAGGACGACTAGCAAAAGCTCTGGCAATCGCAACTCTTTGCTGCTCACCACCAGATAATTGATTTGGGTAATGACTGGCTCTATCGGTTAGACCTACTTCATCGAGCAATTTAACAGCTTGCGCATGTGCATCTTTTTGAAAACTTAACTCAAGCGGCAACATCACATTTTCAAGCGCTGTCAAACTTTGCACTAGCATAAAAGACTGAAACACAAAGCCAACTTTATCCGCTCTAAGTTTTGCTCTTTGCTCTTCATTATATTGATGAACTGCCTGACCCGCTAAATAAACCTCGCCAGAAGTGGCTGTATCTAAACCGGCTAATAAACTTAATAAGGTAGATTTGCCTGAGCCAGAGCGACCAATAATGGCAACTGTCTCACCTTGAAAAATAGTCAAATCACATTCATGTAATATCTTGAGTTCATTGCCATTAGCGGTTACTGTTTTAGATAATTGGTTAACTCGAAGAATTTCTGAACTCATGAAAATAACATCCTTAATCTCAAATAAAATTTTATTAATCTTTATACTAACTGTTGGCTTTTCAGTTCAATCTAATGCAGAAATAAATAACCAGACCTCTAATTCCGAACAAACCCAACAACAAAAGTTAATGATATTAGGTGACAGTTTGTCTGCTGGTTATTCTATGCAAATAGAAGAATCTTGGGCACACCTGCTAGCCCAAAAATGGCAAAAATCGGCCCCTAACCTAAGTATTATTAATGCCAGTGTCAGTGGTGAAACAACTGATGGTGGTCTTAATAGATTGCCGAACCTGTTAAAACAACATCAACCTAAATGGGTATTAATAGAGTTAGGTGGTAATGATGCACTTAGAGGTTTTAACTTAAATCTAATTAAACAAAATTTAATTAATATAGTTCAATTAATTAAAAAAAATAACGCCCTGCCAATTATGACCTCAATCAAAATACCACCAAATTATGGTAAAAGGTATACAGAAACCTTTACTAAGCAATTTTCACTCATTGCAGCACAAGAAAATATCCCATATTTTTCATTCTACCTTGAGGAAATAGCATTAAATCCGGATTTAATGAAAAAAGATGGTATCCATCCAAACGAAAAAGCACAGCCATTGATTGCTGAGCATGTTAACAAAGAGATAAACCGGATAATTAACCTGACTTTATAAATGAATTTGTATAAAGAGTTCAGATTCAAAATAAACTAGCGAGTGTTATCTCTATTTTGGTGATATGGCACTTTGCTTGCTTAGTTAGATTAATTCAATTGAAATTAAATTAATCTAACTAAAATTGTCAAATTAATGACTTAAGCATGCCGATTTATAAAGCCTTTATTACCTCAATGATACTGAGCACAGCCTTAATTAGCTGCTCAACTAATATAAACAAGCCCAAAAAGCTTGGGGTTATCCGTGCTTTACCAAAAACGAATCTAATCTCGAGTCCAGTTACTCTTGCTCAACTTAATCTTACACAAGGTCATAACCAGGATACATTACACAACCCAACTCGGTTAAATTCTGGACTGTCGAAAAGTCAATATAACCTACCCTCAATAAAAAGCTCACATGAATTAATCTCAAGAGAAATACGCTTTTTGATTATGGATCTGGTTACCAATGACTTCAGTAATCAAGTATTACAAGCAAATATAATTTATCAAACCAGCCTAAAAACGATTAATCAACAAACTCACACATCGAACATGTTTGATAATTTTATTTTGCATCAAGCTAAGCAATTTGGTTTAAATCTATATACAGATAATAGGCTGGATTCATTAAGTTCAGATAACCAACTGTTTCTATCAACGTCAAGTCTAAATATGGATCAAGGGATTCTACTGACTGCCCAAATTAGCCAAGCAAACAGTCAAATTTTATCTACCGCGCAGCGTTTAATTCAAGTCTCTATGTTTGAACAAATCCAAGATACTGGATTTAAAGATGGTATTGACTTATCTAAGTACCCAAAGGTTTCAAATTAGTCTTTTTATCCAAGAATGCTAAGCCATTCTCTTCATTAACTTCACTATAAGGCTTGGTATTCAATATCAAAACTAAAGCTGATTGATAGCGCGGCTGGTATCGTCTCATTAATATTAAGTATCCCTCCTATGTCAATATTTATAATACCATCACTACCTGTGATAATCTCTTCAGCCACTCCAGCGATTCCATCTATGCTAGTGCCATAATCATTGGATAATATAAATTTTTGTTCAAAGGCTATATCATAATCAGCATCGACGGAGGTATAAATTCTAATCCTAAATCTTTCATTCGCCCCTGAAATAAGCTGATATTGCCCTTGTTTTGAATTTCTTAAACAAAAGCTAGCACCAAGAATAATTTGCCCATTACTAGGGTCCATTTCACAACTGCCCGACTTCGGCACTAGGCTGCCAAAAGACAAATTTTGTACTTGAGTTAGGCTAGCGCAATTGGTTTCAAAACTGAATACGAGCGCTATAAATACTAAATACTGAGTCAGGTTATATTTTTTTAACATAAGCCCCCGCAGGTTTTTTTGCACCTAACTGCTCAAGAATAAGCTTGGCCTGCTGATGGCTATTAAAACGACCAAGATAAACTCGACACCAAGCATGATTACGAATAACAAACACAGGCAAACTAAATTCAGCTTGTTCTTTACGTTTAATCGCTTCGCAGGAAGTATTACTTTGTGCCGCCGCTAATTGGATTGCATATATAGCGTGAGAGTTTACATGCTCGTTTTGTTTTAAAATAGTTACTTCAGTTAGATTGTTTTGGACAGATCGCTTAATCGGCTGCTGGACCGAATGCTTGGCTGGGGGCTTGGCAGAAATTAGCTCAGTTGTGCTCGGCGCTACTATTTCTAATGCTTGTTCAACCTGTTCAACATCTAACCGCTGTAAGCTGAAACTAGCTAATTCAACTAGATCTCGACTGCCGTCTATTTTGACATCAATAAATTCAGGTACTGAGATTAAGCCTTTTTCATGTAAAAAGGATTGCTCAATCCTAACTTGATAATAGCCAGGCCAAACTTTATCAAATATAAACACATGATCAAATTCGCTATAACTTGTCTTTACGACCTTTCCATCTCTAACTAATTCTATTGGTAAATATTGAGGTTTATAACTCGAATCATCCAACTCAAATTCTAGTTGACCAATTAACTCGGCAGCATAATTGTAAGGTAAATCCAGATCGATAATGCCACCAGGGTGGCTGAACACCTTAAAATCTGCATAAATTGGGGTCAAATTACTCGCTTTAGTGTCATGGGCATTAACATAAATCTGAGTGGGTACCTGCGAAGTTAGCCCAGTCAGATATACAGCACCATTTTCACCAGAAACTTTATCTATCCACTGTTTTTTTCCACCAAACTTTAGGTTTTCAATGACTTCATCAGAGCGATCATAAATAGCATTTTGATTGTGATCGATAAAATTAAACAAATCCAAAGTACCCGACGCAGGACTGTAGCCATAATTGATATCAATTTGATCCTTATGATAATCCCAATCAAGATTAAAACTTATGCCCAGCGCAACTTGCCAATGTGATTGATTATCCGCCTGAGCACTCATGGTTAAGTTATAATCATCTCTTTGCCAACTCAAATAACTGGTCAGATTATAATGATCCCCTTTATTAGCTTGCAGGCTAGTTTGGTTATTCAGTTTGGGGGATATCCGCCAATTTAAATTTAATCTAGCCGAATCAAAATGCGACTGTCCCGCGTTAGGTTTTAAATCAAAACTCGCGAGCGCTCTAAAATTAATATCGTCCGTTAAGCGAGTAGAAATTGCAATGTCGTCTGTCACTGAATTTGTATCAGGTCCATAACGATAACGAGTCACGTTGGTAAAATTAAATCGTCTATATCGCCATGATAACCGAGTCGCTAAACTATCATAGCGAGTCATATTGTTTAAGCTCGAATCAGTTTGCTCAACTTGACTTTGATTACCACTAATTAACCAAGCTAATTTTTTAAATCGACCGGAAAATGAAGCGCTGAAGTCCGTTCTAATCTCGTCATTATTACTAATGCTATTAAGACTTTGATATTGACTTAACCGCCTAGCACCAAGCTGATAACGAATTGAATTACTAAATAAACTACCGAGTAAATCTAGCTCTGCACCATATCCTGATTCTCCTTGATGCTTAAGATTTACATCTAATAATGCATTATTTAGCTGTTGCGTTAATGACAATATATATTCTGCATTAGCGGAAGCGCTTGCTGTCGCCTGTTGCTGAAATATTGAAAGTCCCAAAGTAGTACTAGAACTTAAGCCATATTCAGTTTGTATATATCCTGCTAAATTGGACGATTCTTCACGATTAAAAATACTCGAATCATTAAACATGCTATGGCGAGTATCAAATACGCCTCCGGTATAATTAAAACTCCCGACTTTAAGTTGATTACCGCCAATTATGATTTCACGCACTATGGTGTCTTCTTCACCAAATTCGCCATAGAGTTTAATCTCGAACCTATTCACACCATAGCTAGTTTCAACTTGCTCAAATTTAATCAAGCCATCAGTCGAAACTTGACCGGTTTGGATTAGATAACCATTACTATAAAGTTCTGCTTGCCAGTTTGCTGGTGCAAATTCCTCTAACGTAATTGCGCCATAATAATTAGTGTATCTACGCTCTAAACTACTAAAAGTGAAACCAACCCCAGAGTAAGCGACGCCCGCTCGGTTATTATTTACTGTCACATCACCAAATTGATACTGACTTAAACCAGCAAATAAGCTTTGATTCGGGCTAGGTTTAAATCGAGAAAAAGTCATTCTTGCATTTAAATCGTCACCTTTTACTTGGCTTAAATTAATATTAGCGGAATGATAAAGAATGTCGTTGTAGCTATGTAAATTATATTGATAGCCCAAATCTGTGTTATCAGACTGATTCAGATTTAACCTTACAGCCCCTTTGGGTGGTGTGTATAAACGATATTTATCTGGAATGACAAATTCAAAATTTGGTTCTGTATTTCTAGACTGACTAACGACACTTCTCTTAGCTCTAGCAATACGTTTTTGAATCGGAAACACATCAGTATTCGCTTTAAAGCTGAATAATAAAGCTGAAAAATCAAGCTGAATACTTGCGTCTATCAAATCTGCAAAATCTTTCACATTCAACCACAGATCTTCTGAAGTGATAAAGTAATGGTATTGTTTTAGTTGTTTGAAGTCTAACGCCAAAACTTGACCATTAATTTTGCCAGCTAAGATGGTTTTTTCAGGATTAAAATTAAGGTTTAGTTCCAGACTAGATGAGATAAAGTTAACGGGTAAATAGAAGTCTCCCTGATAAGATAAGACATCTATACTCTCTAATATTCTGGTTCTGTCCGATAATTCAATATCAAACAACTCGTAATTCGCCGCACTTGGGTTTAACGCTTCTGCATTAAGCTTAGTGATACAAATTGAGTGCAGTATCAAACAGCTAAGAATTAACTGTCTTATGAAATTTAAGGCTGAGTCCAAGATGCGCTCGCGTTACCGAACTTTTCGGATTCGACAAACCTAAGTTTCAGCTTACCGCTGGCTTTATTTTTTAAAGTTAACGACTTTGGTAAACTCTGAGTTTGTTGATAAATAGAGAGGCCTTTGACAAAAGTAAGGATATTATCTGATTCGTCTAAAACATCGATTCGGCCGTATAAAGAACGATTACCTTCTCGATTAAGATTAAATTGTATAGTTTGCTGATTATTCTGTTCTAAAATATCGACATCAGAAAAATGCACTTTTGCGCCTAGCTGACCTTTTCTAACAATTACCGGAATATTAAAGACAAAATTGGGGGTTATTTGCATTTTTTGATCTGTTGCTTTGACCAAATTCTTGCATCTTAAACTTAAATACGAAACCCACTCCGCATTAGGTTGACGGCGCAAGTTACGGGCTATAACTTTGATTTTTTGAGCTTGATTAGGCTCTAGCCTAATTCTTTTAGGTGACGCTCGTAGCAAAGCTTTGGCACTAGTTGTCGGGCCATTTCCATTTTTGACGCTTCTTAATTGTCCATTGGCTGTTACATTAAAATCGATAAACTGAGTTGTACATTCGGCTGCCGAAGTGCCTTGATTATAAAACTGGTAGTCATATTTAGGATTCGCTTCAGTCAATAATATCCTATGTTCTGTTAAATGCATTTTAGGCTGAGCATAACAGTAATTTGTTATGCTCAAACAAAAAATAAAACTAGAAAATAGAAATTTCAACAACATTTAATATGTCGCCGTTATATCGAATTGCTCAGTATAAGTTGTGTTCGCTGTTAAACTCGTTGAGCCTATCGTAATAGTGCCACCAATAACCAAATTAATATTGCCAGAAGTGGTATCTAACGTCATAGTTTCTGGCTGATCACGGGTAACCGTCGTTGCCGCTGAATAGGCAGCCGTATCATCAACCGCTAAAATTTCTGGATCAAAATTAAAATCTGTCGCAGAAACTGAACTCACTGTGATGTTAACCGTTTGTCCTGGCTCACCATTCAAAACGTATATCCCAGAGAAGTTATTCGTGACTGAATCAGATATGTTAATACAACCAGCTCCGCTTAAGCCATCTGTGATATCTGCATTTGCCACAGCACCTGTGCCAGTCGTGTCATTAAAACTAGGCGAAGTAGTACACTGTGAACTCGCCGTGCCAAATACATTCTGACCAAAAGATAATGAGCTTACCTGAGTAATATTTAAGTCTTGTAAGGTAACAAAGCCGACATCAAAGGATAATGTAACCGCTGCTAACATACTACTATTGAGTAAAGCAGCAGTAAAAATACCTTTTTTTAATATTTTTTTTGCTTTCATTTGCATCTCGCTTTCTAGTTTATTTTTTAATTGTCAATAATATGACAGGCTTATCGCCTTTTTATCCATAATCTAAACAGCAAAATTCGCGCCACATAGATAAACAGCTATAAATTTAGTTAAAAGGCAATGAAACTCGGTAGCTAGCCGCCAGTTTATTGTTAGCTACTGGCTTAACTGATGTTGTAATAATGAGCCGTTGATTTTCAATTTCAATTTGTCCATCTAGAACAAAGCGGTTAATGCTTGCCGCTTTATTAACAAGAGCATGTGCAACAATATGCCCATGTTTTTCTCTAGTTCCCAATTTTTGTTTAATTAGCCGACTTAAGTCTTCCGATAAACCCTTAAGAGATTGATGGCTATGAGTAACTTGATAAGGCTTAGCGGCAATAAAAGCTGATGGACCGAGTTGTTTGTCTATTTCATAAATGATTCGCTCCGCAACAACAGGCAGCTGTTTAGGTAAATAATCAGGCATACTAGGAATAAAATTAGGGGTTGCGGGCATGTTTGAAGCATTAGGCTGTACTTGGTGACCATAGCCATAATAAGCAAATTGATTCGCCACATGCTGATGATAATCCATCGAGGAGCAACTCAATAATGATAAGCAAATTAACCCAACAAAATAACAACGACTAAACAATTTAAATCACAACCTAAAAAATGACACAAGAATTTGAACAACTAAGATAAGTATCACTAACGCAATAAATACGCCAACCTACTCAATAAGTCAGGCTAAAATTCTACTTTTTACCACACGCTATACATTAAAGTGGATTAAGTAATACCAATCCATCCTAATTATTGCTCAATTTTACTAGTTAAAAAGCACGTAAACTGCGTTATGAATTTTGCTATTAGTTTACTAGTAGCGGCAATTCATGCCTTGTTAGCGCACTTTTTTTCAACGTAAAATATAGATCAAAAATTTAGGTGAACTGGTATTAGATTGATAATTTAGAGCAACACGTATTTCTACGACGAAAAATTTAAGCCTACAAAGATGTCATGGCTGCGTTTGGGCGAGAATTAAGACTATAAACTCAAACTTAGAGCTAAATCAAATTATTTTACGCTCATTAACAACCTCGATATCTGTGGTTAAAATCACTCAGTTCAGCTTCTAGACTTCCCCTAACACATGCTAAACTTAGTACTCATCTCAGCTTGTTAATTAAGCAGACAAGTTTCATAAAATTGACGAATTTAATGGTGTCTATGTTTTGATATTCACTATTGCCATATTTTCGTGTACAAGCAAAATGAACAGGTCGCTAGCCCTTGATTATAAGGCTTAGATAAGGTAAATTTGCAACCCGAATTTAAACTGAAAAGTTGAATATTAAATGAATACTATGAATTACTTGAATACACTTGGCCATCATTATCATCATAACCAATAGCCTTCAGGTAATCGAAGGCACTACCCTATTGTAGCCTTCCGATGTAATCATTTTAAAACCCTCGGAAGTGAACCGGGGGTTTTTTTATACTTCATAAGCAAAATAAGATTGAAGCATAATTAACAGAATTAACCAGATTAAATAAAACCAAAGTACGCAAGATATCTAAAATGAAAATCGCAACGTACTGTTTTATCAATTAAATTAGGAAAAACAGATGTCCCTATACGACGCTGTTATGGCTATTCCAAGAAGTGGCCGAACGTTCGAAAATTTTATCAGCAAACTGAGTAGCCAAACCCAAGATTTGCCTAATGCAGAAGCCTTAATCAAGGCCGTTAAAGCAGGTAAAAAACGTAAAGATCAAAATTACGCAGTTGCAAGTCAGTATTTAACTGAACTACAAAGCTCTCCCGTTGCCAGTAATTTAGGCTTATTTATTGACAGAAAACGCGAAGAAAGACCGTATCGTGTCGGTTTTTTAGGCGCAGATGTCGAAATTGGTGGCTTAAATGTACGAATTGAAGGTGATGAGCCACACAACTGCTCTTCACTGGTCGGCTTAGGTGAAGCTGATATCGCAGTTGCCGGTTTGGATGAATTACTCGCAGTTACCCACAATTCGTTAAGTATGTCTGCGACTAAATGGGGTATGTACAACTACAACCTGAAAAAAGAACATAAAGTTCGCATTGCAGGTTCTGCTATGTTGACCCGATACAATGATGTCGTTTCTCGCGAAGTCCAAGATATGGTTGGCTTTTTCCTAATTGCTAAGCAAAGGCCAAGTAGCGGACCTAACACTGGCTACCCTAAAGATTATTTAGAGCATTTAGAGACGCACAAGAACAAAGTATTTGTTAAAGGTAGATACGTAGAGAAAGTACGAAAATCTTATCCTAAATTAAATATTGAGCCTGTGCATGACGTTGAAGATGCAGTTAACGATAGCGAAACAGGCGACGTCGGTTTAGAAATCGTACAAACAGGTTCTACATTAAGACGTAAAAATTTAGTATTACTCGGTGCGCCTTTGTTTTTATCCGAGAGTTTATATGTGGTTGACTACTACAAATATAACTCTGGCACTGAAGATTCACTTAAAGCCTTATTAGACACATTCGCACCTGTCGGTTATTTTGAACAGCAAAGACTAGAACAATTTGCCTATTGGTATCATGCATTACAAGAAAACTTAGGCGATAGTTGGATTAATAAACCTAGAATCGAAGATATTTTCTGTAGCCATCAAGATTCGGTTCGTGGTTTGAGGCCATACAGTTTAAAAACTCGCTATTGGACCCCATCTGATAGTTACAAGCGTGATGATGCTTTTCAATTTGTTGAAAACTCAATCAGCGAGTTAAAAGATATTTATAATCAAGTTGTCAGCGGGCAACTAAAATAAAACGTTAAATAACGGAGACGCTTTAAATGCAAACACTTGTTTGGCAATCATTATCTCCTGAGCAGCAAGCTTCGGTATTACAACGCCCTGCCCTTGGTGACAGTGCAAAATTGTCTGAATTAGTAAAAGACATCATCAGCCAAGTTCGCCAAGATGGCGATCAAGCGATTTTTGAATTAACCAAGAAATTTGATGGTTTAGATTTAGCTGACTTAAGAGTGAGCAAAGCTGAAATTGACAATTCAGAAAATGAGTTAGGCGATAATATAAAAGCAGCCATTGAGCTGGCACACAAACAAGTTAAAGTATTTCACGAAGCGCAAAAGCAAGACGTAATAAAAGTAGAAACTACACCGGGTGTAATTTGCGAATTACACAACCAACCAATTGAAGCTGTTGGTTTGTATATCCCAGGTGGTACAGCGCCATTACCTTCTACTGTATTAATGCTTTCTACACCGGCTCGTATTGCTGGTTGTAAACGTTTAGTGCTTGCAACGCCTCCAGGTAAAGACGGCAAGATTAAAGCGGAAATTCGCTATGCTGCTAAAATTTGTGGTGTTGACGAAATATATATGGTTGGTGGCGCACAAGCCATTGCTGCATTAGCCTACGGCACGCAAAGTATTAAGAAAGTGAATAAAATATTTGGTCCGGGCAATAGCTTTGTCACCGAAGCTAAACAACAGGTTAGCCAAGATCACATGGGCGCAGCAATTGATATGCCTGCAGGTCCATCAGAAGTATTAGTGATTGCAGATGAACAAGCTAATCCTGAATTTGTTGCTGCAGATTTATTATCTCAAGCTGAGCATGGTAAAGACTCTCAAGTTATTTTATTAACCACGAGCCAAGCGCAAGCTCAAGCCTGTGCGCAAGCGGTTGAAAAACAATTAAAACAACTACCAAGAGAAGAAATTGCAGCTGGCGCTTTATCGCATAGCCGCATCATAATTACTGAGTCGATTGACCAAGCTATCGAAGTTAGCAATGAATATGCACCAGAGCATTTAATTGTTCAAACTGAAGATGCTCGTGCTTTACTCCCAAGACTAGAAAATGCAGGTTCTATCTTCTTAGGTGCTTATTCACCTGAATCTGCTGGTGACTATGCAAGCGGAACGAATCACGTTTTACCGACATATGGTTACACAAAAACCTATAGCAGCTTAACCCTAGCGGATTTCTCTAAGCGCTTTACAGTGCAAGAGTTAACTAAGCAAGGGTTAGAAGCAATTGGTCCAGCGATTATGGACTTAGCAGCAGCAGAAAGTTTAGATGCGCATAAAAATGCCGTCGCTGTCCGTTTAAATAGTTTAAAATAAGCTAAATTAATGGCCATTAGACGAGTTGGCAGATAATTATTGATGCAAACTCGTTAAGGCCGAAGAAAATTATTTGCTCATTGAAAGAGAGAGTTATGAGTCTTGCAGATCAATTAACCAGAGAAAACATTCGAGGTTTAGTGCCTTACGCTTCAGCTCGTCGCAGCATGTCTGGCGGCGACATCTGGTTAAACGCTAACGAATCACCATTTGCTAATGAATATCAATTAGATAGTAGCGTGCTAAACCGCTACCCTGATTTTCAACCAAGTAAGCTTATTGAGTCTTACGCCAGTTATGCAAAAGTATCAAAAGATCAAGTTTTAGCCAGCCGCGGTGCAGATGAAGCCATTGAATTATTAATTCGTACCTTTTGCGAAAATGATGATCAAATATTAATTTGCCCACCGACATACGGTATGTACGCAATTAGTGCTGAAACTTGTAATATAGCTACCAAAAAAGTGCCGCTTAAGCCTGACTTTTCGTTAGACCTTGAAGCCATTACTCAGGCGACCGATAAGGTTAAGCTGGTATTTATCTGCTCACCAAATAATCCAACAGGGACCAGTGTTGACCATGAGCAAATTAAAGCAGTTTTAGATATTTTTAAAGACAAAGCAATTGTTGCGGTTGATGAAGCTTATATTGAGTTTTCTGCAGACAACACCACGGCAGGCTGGGTTAACGACTATCCGAACCTAGCTGTACTTAGGACCATGTCAAAAGCCTTTGGCTTAGCTGGTATTCGCTGCGGTTACACATTAGCAAATAAAGACATAATAAACGCTATGAGTAAAGTGATTGCACCTTACCCTATCAGCTGGCCTGTTGCGCAAATTGCAACACAAGCCCTTTCAGCTGAAGGCTTAGACAGAATGCAATCTCAATTACAACAGATTAACGCGCAAAAACAAATTATAGTCGATGCATTAGACTCGCTTGACTATGTTTATGAGCAGGTGCCGAGTGACTCCAATTTTGTCATGTTCCGCACTAAAGCCAAGCAAGCTTTATTTAAAGCTTTAGTTGAAAATGGCATATTAATTAGAGACTACTCAAGCCAAATTATGCTTGATGACAGTTTAAGAATTTCAGTGGGTAGCGAATCCGAAACCCAAGCATTACTTAACGTAATGACTAATTTTTCAGGAAACTAAAATGGCAAGACAAGCAATATTATTTATTGATAGAGATGGCACATTAGTCGCAGAGCCACCTGTAGACTATCAATTAGATACATTAGAAAAACTGGTCTTTGAACCAAATGTAATACCAGCCATGCTTAAGTTAAAAGCAGCTGGTTTCCAACTTGTAATGGTTACAAACCAAGATGGTTTAGGCACAGATAGCTTCCCTACCGCGGATTTTGAACTTGCTCATAACAAGATGATGGATATCTTCGCATCTCAAGGCGTTGTGTTTGATGACGTTTTAATTTGCCCACATTTTGAAGCCGACAATTGCAGCTGCCGTAAACCTAAATTAGGCATGGTAAAAGACTATTTACAACAAGGTAAAGTAGACTTCGAAAATTCATATGTTATTGGTGACAGAGCAACAGATATTCAGCTTGCCGACAATATGGGCATAAAAAGTTTCCAATATGGTCAGCCTGATATTAACTGGGACAGCATAGTTGAAGCATTAACGGTTAAAGCAAGAACCGCTAAAATTGAGCGCAACACCAGCGAAACTCAAATCACGGTTGAGGTAAATTTAGACAAACAAGCTAAAGCAGATATAGCAACAGGTGTTGGCTTTTTTGACCACATGCTAGATCAAATTTCAACCCACGGCGGCTTCTACATGAATATCAAAGTAGATGGTGATTTACATATAGACGATCATCACTCAGTAGAAGATACAGCACTTGCATTAGGCTTAGCGCTTAAACAAGCTTTAGGTAACAAACGTGGCATAGGTCGTTTTGGTTTTAGCTTACCTATGGACGAATGTTTAGCCCAGTGTTCGTTAGATATTTCTGGTCGCCCTTTCTGCAAATTTGAAGCTGATTTCACAACAGAAAAAGTCGGTGAAATGGCAACTGAAATGGTGCCTCATTTCTTCCGTTCTTTAGCTGATAGCATGTTAATTACCTTACACTTGTCTACAGATGGCGATAACGATCATCATAAAGTTGAAAGCTTATTTAAAGTATTTGGCCGAGCATTACGTCAAGCAATTAGAATTGAAGGCAACGAATTACCAAGCAGTAAAGGTGTTTTATAATGTCTGACTCGATTTCTAACACAGTTGATTGCGTTATCATAGATACCAGCTGTGCAAACTTATCGTCGCTAAAATTTGCGGTAGAAAGAGCTGGCTATGCAGTATCGGTAACAGATGATCCGGCAAAGATTAAAGCCGCCGATAAAGTATTTTTACCTGGCGTTGGTGCGGCTGGTGCGGCAATGAAAATTATCAACGACAAAGGCATTCCTGAAATCGTTAAAGAATTAACCCAACCCGTACTTGGCATATGTTTAGGTATGCAGTTAATGACTGAATTTTCAGCTGAAGGTAATGTCGACTGCTTAGGTTTAATACCTGGTCAAGTTAAACCAATTAAAGCGGATGGCTTACGTTTACCGCATATGGGCTGGAATACCTTAACTGAAATTTCAGATCATCCTTTATTTGCAGGTATCACTAAACAAGACTACTTTTATTTTGTTCATAGTCTATGTGTTGCGCCTTCTGAATACACACTTGCCACTTGTGAATATGGCCAAGCTTTTTCTGCTTCGCTACAAAATGGCAATTTTATGGGCGTACAATTTCACCCTGAACGTTCTGGTAAATCAGGCGCTCAAATTATTAAAAATTTCTTGGAGATGAAATCATGATCATCCCTGCTATCGATTTAATCGAAGGTAAAGTCGTTCGTTTATACCAAGGCGACTACAACCAAAAGACCGAATATAAATTAGACCCAGTTGAAGTATTAACAACTTACGCTAAAGGTGGCGCTAAATGGCTTCACATAGTTGATTTAACCGGTGCTAAAGATACAGATAAACGCCAAATCGAATTAATCAAAACTATGGTTGATACTGGTTTAATGCGTTTTCAAGCTGGCGGCGGTATTCGCCGTAAGCAAGAAGTAGAACAATTATTAGCTGCAGGTGTTGAGCGTGTTGTGATAGGTTCACTTGCCGTTAAACAACCTGAAGTTGTCAAAAACTGGATTGATACTTATGGCCCAGACGCGATTGTTTTAGCGCTTGATTTAAATATAGATGAAGACGGTAATAAGTTTATCGCAACACACGGCTGGCAAGAAAATTCAGGCGTGAAAATTGAAGACTTATTAGCTGATTATGCATCTGTTGGCCTAAAACACGTACTTTGTACTGATATTAGCCGCGACGGTACTTTAGCTGGCTCAAATGTGAGCTTATATGCAGAAGTCGTTAAAGAATATCCAAATATACACTGGCAATCGTCAGGCGGTATCGGCTCAATTGACGATATTAAAGCCTTAAAACCAACTGAAGTGAGCGGCGTGATTTTAGGCCGTGCTTTATTAGAAGGTAAATTTACCATTGAGGAGGCGATTGCATGCTGGCAAGACGCATAATCCCTTGTCTGGATGTAAAAGATGGTAAAGTCGTTAAAGGTGTTAAATTCCGTAATCACGAAATTATTGGCGATATAGTACCTTTAGCTGAAAAGTATTCAGAAATGGGCGCAGATGAGCTAGTTTTTTATGACATCACGGCATCAAGTGATAGCCGAGTGGTCGATAAAAGCTGGGTGTCTCGCATTGCCGAAAAAATTGATATTCCGTTTTGCGTCGCTGGTGGTATTAAAACAATTGAAGATGCACGCCTTATTTTAGAAATGGGTGCAGATAAAATTTCAATTAACTCCCCTGCACTAGCTAACCCAGGCTTAATTACAGAATTAAACCAACGTTTTGGCCAACAATGCATCGTGGTTGGTATCGATTCTTTTTACAATAAAGAAACGAACCAATACGAAGTTTACCAATTCACAGGTGATGAAAGCCGAACTCAAAAAACCAGCTGGACCACTTTTGACTGGATCAAAAAAGTTCAAGAGATGGGCGCTGGTGAAATCGTACTGAACTGTATGAATCAAGATGGTGTTCGCCAAGGTTACGATATTGAACAGCTTAAACAAGCTCGCTCTGTCTGTAATGTTCCTTTAATCGCCTCTGGTGGAGCTGGCGCAATAGAACACTTTGCTGATGTATTTCAACAAGCAGACGTTGATGGCGCATTAGCAGCCAGTGTTTTCCATAAAGCGGTTATTGCGATGGAAGAACTAAAACAAACTTTAATTAATGAAAATGTGGAGATTCGCCCGTGCTAATTACACTTGAAAACCTAGACCAATTAGCTTGGGAAAAAGGCGACGGCATGCTGCCGCTAATCGTGCAAAATGCATTTTCAGGCAAAGTACTAATGCAAGGCTTTGCTAACAAAGCAGCGTTAGAAAAAACGTTTGAATCAGGCTTAGTCACTTTTTACAGCCGCAGTAAAGACAGATTATGGACTAAAGGTGAAGAATCTGGCAACAGCTTGAACCTAGTTGAATTATCAACTGATTGTGATCGCGATAGCTTAATCGCTTTAGCGCAGCCAGTTGGACCAACTTGTCATACTGGAACTGAAACTTGTTGGGATACAGAAGCCCAGCCGCACTTAGCTTTTTTAAGTGACTTACAAGATGTCATTGCATCGCGTAAAGGTACAGATCCAGAATCAAGCTACACAGCTCATTTATATTCTCGTGGTGTAAAACGCATCTCACAAAAAGTGGGTGAAGAAGGCGTAGAAGTCGCGCTTGCTGCAACCTCTGGTGATAAAGATGAGTTAATTTGTGAATCAGCTGATTTACTATATCACTTAACCGTGTTGCTTCAATCTATGGATTTAAGCTTAACTGACGTAATAGATAAACTGAAAGAGCGACACGCTAAATAGCCAATTTGTTCTTTTTTTTAAAGGCTAACCTATGTTAGCCTTTTTTATTTGTTTCATTTTCTCATTATAATTTTAGAACCTTAACTCTGGATAAGAAATTAGCTAATTCCTTGAAGTTATAGATATTATTTAATTTTATTTCTTGAGAGGTATTTTTCTCGGAACAAGGTGAATTTGCAAGTAACAGCTAGCTATATTACTTTAAAATTCAACGCAGTTATCAGAAAAAAGGCCCTCAAGAAAGCCAGTTGTTATCCCTAGTTGAAGTTAAAAGGAAATAATATGTCTTCATTAAAAGACCAGTTTTTAAAAGCGGGTTTAGTTAATAAAAAACAAGCTAATAAGGCGAAGAAATCGAGTAAAAAATCTCGAACTCTAAAAAAAGAAGTCCAAGCAGCAGCTGAAGCAAAAAAATCAGAGCTGTTAGCTAAAGATCAACAAGCAAACGATGCGCTTAACCAACAAGCTAAAGAAAAAGCAATAGCGGCACAAATAAAGCAATTGATCCAAAGCCATACGATTGCACCAGCGGGTGAAATTGAATATAACTTTGAGTTTCAATCTAAAGTTAAAACTATTAGAGTTTCGCAGCAACAAAAAAATCAACTCGTTAATGGTCAGGTTGCAATTGCTGCAGTTAATGACACCTGCTCTATTATTCCAACTGCGATAGCAGAAAAAATAAACCAGAGAAACGAAGGTTATATAGTTTTATTAAATACACTTCAAGAAACTGAAGAAGATGATCCATACGCAGATTATCAAATACCAGATGATTTGATGTGGTAAAACCCTCGCTGAATTATAATATAATACCCAGTTTGATATTCAGCTTCAAAGGCTTGCAATGACAAGCCTTTTTATTAGCGGCTTAATAGACTGCTAATACTCCAGTAAAATTATTGAAGTCCATCCATCAAAGTAACCACTCTAACTAGACTCATCAATTTAGTAAATATGATGATAGCCACCTAATTCACGCCACCAGCCCATAAATTTATGTAATAAAACATAATTAACAGGAACTAATACAAGTGTAATAAACGGCGCTAGCAATATACCAAACCCAAGTGATACAGCCATAGGGACCAAAAACTCAGTTTGACTAGACTGATCTAAAATTATGGGTAACAAGCCTAAAAAAGTGGTCATTGAAGTTAATACAACAGGCCTAAAACGAGTAGATGTAACTTGTAAAACTGCCGCTTGGAGTTGTTGGCTTTTTTGATATTGTTTATTAATAAACTCAACTAATACTACAGCGTCATTTACTACCACCCCAACCAACGCCATGATACCCACAAAGCTCATCATAGTTAGGTTTAAAGACAACAGCCAATGCCCTCCCATAGAGCCTATCATGCTGAAAGGAATCACAGACATAACAATCAATGGCTGACTGTATGATTTAAAAGGGATCGCAATAATAGCGTAAATAACTATGCTTGCAGCTAAAATCCCCCACTTAAGTGAATCAAGTGTTTCACCTAATGCTTTGCTTTCACCCACTAAATTAATATCAACATTTGGAAAAATAATTTTTACTTCTTTAATAAAAGTTTCTAGATGTTTATTAAGCTCATTAATATCAACTTGGGGATTAGATAAATCAGCTGTGATATCTATGCTTCTTTGATGATTGTATCGATTAATAACCTCTGGACCCGATTCTATTTTAAAATCAGCTAATTGCGAGAAAGGGATAACTTTATTATCCGGTAGGTGGATTAAAAAGCGTTTTAAATGGACGATAGATTTACGTTCAGTTTCGGGTAAACGCAACATGACTTTAACCGTTTGATCGCCTCTTAACACTCGTTGGATCTCTATTCCATAGAATGCAGCTTTAACTTGTTGCGCCAAATCATTTCGAGAAAGCCCGAGCGTTTTCGCTAACGGTGTTAATTCCAATAATAAGGTTTTTTGTCCAAAAGTGTAATTATCTGAGATATCTTCGACATACTGAAAAGAAGACAATTTGTTTTTAATAATATTCGACACTTTTTCTAGTTCAACTAAATCCTGTCCTGTAACTCTAAAGTCAATTAATTGTTGCGCTTGCGCTGCTTGTGACTCGATAACGATACTTTCAACCCCAGGTAGTGCACCAATTTTAGCGCGCCATTTCTGTTCTAACTCTATACTACTGATATCTAATTCATGTAACTCTTCAGGGACTAAATCAAAACTAATTTGTCCGACTAAACCTTGCTGATTGTCTTGTATTCTTGCACCAGAGACGGAAACAATATTACGAATGATCGACTGGCCTTGCTCATCTAAATATTCATTTTGCAGCTGCTGGGCTTTTTGACTGATACTTAACACATGTTCATCTAACACGCTAAAATCTGTTCCGGCTGGCATCACAATAGTTCCCATTACCTTGTCACTTGAAATTTTTGGGAAAAACAAAAATTTATTTTCGCCAGTAAAAACAGCAGAGAAAGCGACTAAGAAAAAACCTATAAAAATGATTAAGCAACTATGGAGGTTTTTAATACACCACTGCAATGTTGGCTTGTAATATTTAGCGATACCTAATTCAAATGCTTGAGCAAACTTCTGCTGCAAACCAAGAAGAGAGTTAGATTTTTGCACTGGTCTTAACTTGACAAATTTTAAACGTGAAGGCAGCACCCATTTTGATTCGATTAAGCTCAGCAATAAGACAGGGATGACAACCGCTGGAATTTGAGATAACAGAGCACCATGTGCGCCATCAACAAAAAACAACGGCGTAAATGCGACGATACTGGTTAAGACCCCAAGCGTAACCGGTTGGGCAACTTCTTTAGTTCCTGCAACTGCAGCATGTAATCCAGTTTCAGCATGCTCAAGGTGAGTATAAACATTTTCACCTGTCACAATGGCATCATCAACGACCATGCCTAAAACTAATATAAAGCCAAACAAACTAATAATATTAATGCTGACACCTAAAATTGGCATCATTAAAAATGCACCCATAAAACTAATAGGTACACCAATAAAAACCCAAAATGCGACAGCTGGCCTTAAAAATAATGTCAGCATTAACAGTACAAGAATACCGCCATATACAGCACTAATCGCTAACCCTTCTAAACGTTTTTCTAAAACTTCAGCATGGTCAGCCCAGTAAGCAAGCTTAATATCACTATTCAATTCTGTTTGTTTATAAGCTAAATATTGCTTCACTATCCTAGCTAGCTGAGTCGCTTTTTGTTGCTTATTTTGTAAAACGTCAATAAAAATCGCCGGTTGGCCATTGAACCGAGTTTTAATTTCTTGGTAGGCCAGTGCATCTGTTATGTTTGCAATTTGACTCAGGGTAATTCGGCTACCATTTGACTGATGTTTTACCACCACATTTGAGAGCTGCTCTGCATTATAGGCTTGCCCTAACGATCGAATAATTACCACACCACCAGTTGTTAATATGTTACCTGCACTGATATCTTGAGCATTAGTATTAATTGCCTCTGCAATATCTTCAAGTTTAAGCTGATATCTTTGCAAAGCTTGATTAGAAACCTCAATCGCAATCTCATGTTCAGCTTGATTACGAATCACGACTTTCTTAAGTTTGGGTTGTAATATCAGCTCTTGCTTTATTTTTTCAGCCGCTTGCTGGATAACATACTCATCGGTTGAGCCATAAACCACTAAACTAATGACAGGTGAAAATTCATTGGTGAAACTGACTTCTGGATTATCTATTTCAGGGGGCAAGGTATTAATCGAATCAATTGTATTTTTAATTTTCATTAAAATTTCTTGAGCGTTTTGATCGTCTGCAACGCTCGCAAACACTCTAGCTAATCCCATTCTAGATTCACTAGAAACATCCTCGACCCCAGTTAATTCTCTAATCGCATTTTCAATATGTCGTGACACTTTGATTTCAACGTCACTTGCACTCGCGCTCGGGTATTTTATCGATACTTGTATTTGGTCTCGAGTTAATTGCGGAAAGACTTGCTGAGGTAAATTAAAAGCAAGTGACCAAGCACCAGCCAATACAATGACTATCATCAATAAATTGGCAGCGATATCATTCTTAGCAAACCAAGCTATCATAAGGCAGCTCTTTGGTTAAAGTTAATTTCAGCATAGAAAGGATTAACTAAGATACCTTCAGGAATCTGCCCGAGTGGCGTAATGACAAGTGAATCTCCCGTGATTAAACCTTGAGTAATAATAGCAAAATCTTCATTACGCCAAGCAAGAGTGATATCCCTTTTAATCAACTTATTATTCTCAACAAGATAAACAAACTTATTTTGATAGATGGCTTTATTCGGTATGACTGCCACCATTTTTAAGCGCCGGCCGCTAAATTCAGCTGTGACATATTGACCTATCTTCAACGCAGATTTACCTTTTTTAGCTTCACCAAACGGCTCTTTTATTTGAACGATAACATGCAACTGCTGACTGGCTTGGTCGATTTGGCCTTCGGTTCTTATCAGCTCCGCCGTCCACTCTTCTTTTTTGCCCAAATGAGAATATATATAAACTGGCGGGAATTCCTCATGGCTCGAATTAAGATCAATATCAGGTAAATCAATAAAATTTAAATCTTCATTTTTTAAGGGGAGTCGTATCTCTAGCGCATCAATAGAATATATCTCACCCAAGGTTTTATCAGCATTGACCACTTGGCCAATAGACACTGATTTTTTTAAAGTATGGCCATCATATGGTGCTAAGATATCTGTTCTGGATAAATTCAATTTCGCTTTTTGTAGTGCAGCTTGTGCAGATAGCAATTTAGCTTCAGCTGCGGCTAGTTGAGGTTTACGACTTACGAGCTGAGGTGCCGGTATATCATTATTTTCGTTCCAATCCAGTAAAGCTTGTTCCGCTCTTGCTTGCTCTTCTAGTAATTTTTGTTGAGCATCTAAATAACCAGCATTTGCAACCCTTACATCTGATCCATAATCTCGTTTATCGATAGAGACTAACAATTCACCTTTCTTAAAAAAACCGCCATTTCTAAAGTTCGGGCTTGTATAAATCACTTCCCCTTTAACATGAGTAGTTACTAATCCTTGAGTTCTTGCTTGGATTCGACCATACGACTCGATTTCAGGGACAAAATCTTGTAATTCAATTCTACTTACTTGAACATTAATTTTGGCTTTATCTGGAATAATTAAAGTCTCTTCTCGACCGTCAGTAAACCAATAAAGCGCAATAAACAAACTAAACAGGCTAATTAATACAAGTGGAAAACTGTCTTTCATACTAGGAACCTTTACTATTATTATTAGATGATTCTGGAGCTTGTGCTGAATCGAACCAGTCGCCACCAAGCGCTGAATATAAATTTAAATACTGAGTAATATGGTTAAATTTAGCTTTAATCAGTTTTATTTCATTATCGATTAAAGCATTTTGAGCATTAAGATAAGTTGCATAATTTCCTAACCCCTGATGATACCTGTTTTCTGCTAGTCTTAGAGCCTGTTGAGAATTTGCCCAGAGAATTTCAGCTGTATCTATTTCGTACTCGGTTAATTGCTTTTTACTTAAACTATTTTCAACTTGCAAAAATGCATTGTAAGCAGTTATTAGGTAGTTAAGCTCTACCTTATCCAACTCTATTTCTGCTGACTGTTGTGCTCTTTTATATCGGCCTGCTGCAAAAATAGGAGCAAAAACCTTAGCTTTCAAATTCCAAGTAATGTCTCCAAATTTAACCAGCTTAGATAACTCGTCACTAGACTCTTCTGTATCAAGCGTAAGTGAAAAACTAGGAAATCTATTTTTATATTGAATTGCAACATTAGTCTGTTGATTAAGTATATTTAACCAAGCTAGGCGTAAATCCGCTCTTTGTTCAAGTAATTGAGCAGGCAAAACCTTGGGTAGCTCAGGTAAGCTATCATCAAGCTTAAACTCAGATAAAATATCTTCATGTAATTGAGGGTAATCACCAAAAATAATAGAAATATTTCGATTTAACTGAGCGAGTTGGTTTTGTTCTTTTAATAAATTCGCTTCGGCTGAGCGATAGGCATTTCTTGCGCCATAAACAGCGGATAAATTGACTAAACCTCTTTTATACTGTTTTTCGAGACTATTCAGTTTTCTTGCAGCAATATCGACTTTTTCAAATAACAAATTTTGCAATTTAGTCGATTGAATCACTTGCAAATGGAGTTTAGAAAACTGCATGGCTAAATCGAACTGCTGGGATTGATAGCGAATAATATTTTGCCAATAGGTGAATTGTTTTTGTTTAACTTGATCGCCCAACTTTCCCCAAACATCGAGTGGCATCGCACTAGCAGCCCCCAGCTTAAGGTTAGTACGATCTTTATTGCGATGAAATTCAAAATTACTATTTAAGACAGGTAAATATTTTGAATTTTCACTTGTAAGGCTTAACTTTGATTGCTGTATACTGTAATACTGCTTGTTTAAGTTAATATTGCTCGTTATGGCTTGCTTAGTTAAGTGATGGAAATTCTGACCAAATAACGATTTAACCCAATTAAATTCTTCAATAAAATAAGCTTTGTCTTCATCTGAATCCCTAGCAATATCAGCTAAATCATTGGCTGATGCAGCTTGCCCCCAATTTTCAGGCAAGTTTAGCTTATCCAAAACTTCAGATTCATGCTTTAGGCTACAGCTTGTGCAAAAAAATAAGAGTCCTAATGCCTGAACCCCAACTTGAATAAATCTCATGATCAGATGGGAACCCCAAATTTGAAACTAAGAAAAACAACCAATTTAAACGGTTAAAAACAAAGATCTTTTTATTCGATTTATAAAATCTTATTTAATAATAGAATAAAATCAGCAAGTGTATCTATTTTCGGGTAAAATTCACTACCAAATTTTAAATTAGATTCAAATTTACGTTAAATGAACAAGACTGATAATATTTTTGCGACCGCTCAAGAAGAAGTAAAAGACTTTGTATTTGATGATAATGTCGCTGAAGTTTTTCCAGATATGATTAAACGTTCTGTGCCTGGCTACCAAACTATGATCTCAACCATAGGTCACCTCGCTCATGAGTACGCGCAGGATAACAGTCAAATATACGATTTGGGCTGTTCTTTAGGCGCCGCTACGCTGTCAATTAGACGTAAATTAACCGCAAAAAATTGCACTATTATCGCTGTTGATAACTCCCAAGCTATGGTTAATAGATGCCAACAACATCTGAATAACTATAAGAGTGAGATTAAAACTCAAGTTTTGTGCGACGACATTATGAACATCGATATTCAAGATGCCTCTATCGTGGTACTCAATTTTACCCTGCAATTTATCAGCCCGAGTCAAAGAGACACATTAATCAAAAATATCTACCAAGGCATGAAACCTGGTGGCATATTAATCATTTCTGAAAAGTTAGTTTTTGAACAAGCAAATATCCAAAGCGTTATAGATGAACTTCATCTCGATTTTAAGCGTGCTCAAGGTTACAGTGAATTAGAAATTAGCCAAAAAAGAGCATCAATTGAAAATGTTCTCATTCCAGATACTTTAGAGCAGCATTATAAGCGCTTTGAACAAGCTGGCTTTAATAAAATGAGTCAGTGGTATCAATGCTTTAATTTTTCTTCTTTAATCGCAATCAAGTAATTAAACATGTTTGAACAATTTTTTCGACGCATCCTAAATTCAGAGTTAGCTCACTGGATAGAAACCACCCCTATCCTATTAAAAAAATGGCAAAAAGAAGCCTTGCATGGTGATTACCATCAATGGCAAAAATCCTTAAAAAACTTGCCGGACGCTAAGCCTTCAAAACTAGCGTTAAAATCACAAGTTACAATAGGCCAACCGGATGACCTAGAAATTGGCCAACAAAAACGTCTTGAAAAATTACTACAAAACTTTAAGCCATGGCGCAAAGGTCCATACCAGCTGTTTCAAATAGATTTGAATACAGAATGGAGAAGTGATTGGAAATGGGACAGACTACTAGCCCATATTTCCCCTTTAAAAAACAGAACGGTGCTAGATGTAGGCTGTGGTAATGGCTACCACATGTGGCGCATGTTAGGTGAAGAAGCAAAACTTGTGATTGGTGCAGACCCAACTCAGCTATTTTTAGCTCAATTTGAAGTGATGCAAAAATATATCCAGTCGGAAAATGTTCACTTGTTACCTTTAGGCATTGAGCAATTACCAAAAAGTGATGGTTTTGATACCGTATTTTCAATGGGTGTTTTATACCATAGAAAATCGCCACTCGACTTTTTACAACAGTTAAAAGATCAACTCAAGCCTGGTGGCGAACTAGTCCTAGAAACTATAGTTATCGAAGGCGATGCAAATCAGGTATTAGTGCCGGGTGACAGATACGCTAAAATGCGCAATGTTTGGTTTATACCTAGCAGCCAAGCACTTTGCCATTGGTTAGAGCGAGTCGGTTTTAAAAACATTAGAGTAGTAGATGAAACAGTCACCTCACTTGATGAGCAAAGAAAAACGCCATGGATGGAAAACGAATCTTTAGCTGACTTTTTAGACCCAAATGACAGAAGTAAAACCATAGAGGGTTACCCTGCGCCAATACGTGCTGTTATTATTGCAAATAAATAAAACTATACATAAAACATAGGTTTGCTACACTCAAATAACAAAATTTGCTTTAGCTATTCAAGCTAGAAATATGAAAGCTAAACCATAAGCGAGTATACATTGGCTGGGTTTGGGTTATAAACATAACGTCTGTAGCTAATGGGAAAATAAACAAAATACAAACAGGAAGAAACCATGAATCAAGCTGAAATCACAAAATTAATGGAAGAGTCTTCTCAAGATGCGGTTCAATACATAAAAAGTGAATACGATGTTGAGCTCGATTTTAGCTTGGAAAGTATCTCATTAATCGATAAAGCCATACTATGGAGCATGGCAAAATTGAAAGATGAACAAGATAAAGAAAAATTTATTTTTGTCGTATGTAATATGTTTGGTGCCTACATAGGCGAAACTTTCAAAAAACATATCGGCGGCGAATGGCTTTACGATGAAACCGACCCTGAAGCACCAAGCGTTTATTTAGCTTTTAGCGGTAAAACCTACGCTTTTGCTGGTATCTGTTACGAAAAACTGATTAACGATGTAAATACCAGCGTTAAGAAGTACTTTGATTTAGCGATTAGTAATGTGACGCAGTAAGATATTTTACATTCGTTAAGAGAGTAGAACCATAAAAACACTACTCTCTTAAAACATTAAAAATGCAAACGAACTAAATTATCTGAGTGATCACTTAGCTCACTTAGAATCTCTTCAATGTGGTTAATCGGCGTAATCAGAACGGATGTATTTGGATAATCTTTTATTTCTTCGGCCGTAATAACTTTGATACCTTCGAAGACCTTAACGCCTTCAAACGACAGTTTTTTATCAATACAAGCTACAATCTTACCTTTTAGAATAGGTAAAACTAATTTAGAAATAGTACCAACTCCATACAAGATAAATTTATCTTCGCTAGAATAACTCTCTAGGCGATTAATTAAATTAACTACCATTGAATAATTACTTTGCTCAGGTAAAGTAGGTAAACTAAGAGTGTTTTTGCTGTCAGTAAACTCAATTATGCCATCGCATGGGTTAGAAATTAGTAAGAGTCCATTAGCTTTATTAACTTTGTAATCTAAAGTTGAATTTTTTCTGACATGCTCTATACATTTATCTATTTCTGCTTCGGTTTCATTGATATATAAAATGTAGCCATTAGGGTTAAGGGTATTTAAAAAATCGTTAAATAAATTAATGAAAGAATCTGTTTTTCGGCAAATAATTAAATTTGCTGACCATTGAGTATCAACTGAAACTTTCACATCTTTCCATGCTTGAGATGTCTTAGAGTTTATGACTCTTAAATAACCTCTATGCTTTATAAGGCTCGAGTATAATATGGCAGATAAGTTATGAGGCCCTGTAATATCATCGACAATATTCCATTCTTCAAGTACGTACAGTTCAGTATCTTTATAGAGAGAAGAAGCAAATAAGCCTGAAAAACCCGATAAACTATCAACATCAATTAAACAAGATAACCTATCATCTTTAAACAAAGTTGCTATTAACGCTGATGCTTTTGTTTCTGCATTAGACGTCGATATTCCTTTGTAATTGGTAGAGGACAATTCAAATTTAAACCTTTCAACTGCTTGAATCTCAGAATTACTAACTACTGCTATGCTCCGTTTTCTTGTTTCATCACTAGATAAAACCTCATTGCTGCACTTTTTACTACTTTTATAAACCTGATAATTATTGTCAATAGTTGCCCACTGCGCATCATTGCTAGTATATGCCTTTGGGATTTTATGATCAGGTTTAACTTTAATAGCATCAACCCTCCCGCCTGTTGGTTCATGCTCCATGTCATAGACTAATGCACCGCAAGAGTGTAAGTCATACCACTCATTTTTAAACATAAACCTTAGAGTTAGCTCAATATCATTCCAGCCCCAGCCATAATCTAACTTTTTATCTAAACCACCTATTTCACTTATTAAATTTTTATGGAACATTAGCAAACCAGCCCCACCATAAAGGAAACCGCCGTAGGCTGGGCTCTTTTCTAACTGCCATGATCTCATACGCAGATATCTTTCCCAACTGGAGATGTCTGGTTGGGTATTAACAAAAGAAGACGGTATTTTATAACGACCACAATTAAAATATTTATTGGAGGGCTCTGATATTAAGGACTTTTCATCCAGCACGTCAAATATCGCCCTAAACGTTGAAGATGGGATAATTGTATCCGCGCCACAAAATGCAACATACTCTGAATTTGACTTATCAAAAGCAAAATTAATTAAACTACATGCTGGTATGCCATTTTTACTTATATCAGTTGGTTCAAAGTGAAAAAATCGAGTTATAAGCTGAGCGTTTTCACTGAGATCCATCACTTGATGTAATGGACATTCACTTTTCCAGTCAGCAACAACAACTTCGCAAGCGTTTAAACAACCAATTTTTGATAATGAATGAGCAATAAAATTTATTGTTGTCGTGATTCTATACAAGAAATCTGGTGTATAGTTATCATTTCTTCCGAATAGACAAATTGACAATTTTTTCATAATTTATTGATTATCACTAAAAACAATATGAGTACCTCTTTGCTCAAAAGAAAATGGAACATGCAAAAATTTAGATAGGCTAGATTTCACTTTGGATTGCTTATTTGGTTCAACAAATAACAACATAAAACCACCAGCCCCAGCACCACATAGTTTTCCTCCAGTAGCGCCTGCAGCTATAGCTGCCTCATACATTTGATCAATTTCTGAATTAGAGATTTTATGAGTTAGTGACTTTTTTAGCATCCATGCTTCATGCAATAAGCAGCCAAATTCATTAATTGGGATACTAGAGTCATCTAAAATATTAATTGCATGTGTAACCATTTCCTTCATGGCGTTCAATTCAATGATTTTACTCGGTGTATTTTTTATCTGTTCAGCTGCCACAACAGATGAAATACGAGAAAAGCCTGTAAAAAACAACATTAAATGTCTTTCTAGCTCTTTTCTTCTTTCTCTTTTAATCGCAATTGGAGAGACAATAGGATGGCGATTTGAGCTAAATTTAATTTTATTAAGCCCACCATAAGCAGCTGCAGTCTGATCTTGAGAACCAACATTTTCTTTTAAGATTTTTTGTTCAATCTCAAGAGCATCTTGACATAATTCGCTCTTAGTGACATCTAAGCCTTTTAAAGCATAAAGTGAATGCAGTAAGCCAACGGTGAAAGATGAAGAAGAGCCTATACCGGACATTGCTGGGATATCGCTAGTGTGAACAATTTCGATACCATCTGTAATTTCAGCGTAATTCAGACACGCACGAACGGAAGGATGACTAATCTCGTCAATAGAATTAGTTTCCTCGCGTTTGGTATATCTTATTCGATATTTGTGATCAAAGAATGGTGGTAAATATCTTGCTGTAATATAACAATACTTATCAATTGTAGTGCTTAAAACCGTGCCGCCATGTTTGTCATAAAAAGCGGGGAAATCAGTTCCGCCACCAAAAAAAGAAATTCTAAAGGGTGTTCTGGTAATAATCATAACTGGCTTTTATACCACTCGATGGTTTCCTTTAACCCTTTTGTTATCGGCGTTTTCGCATCAAAGTTTAGTTTTTCTTTTGCTTTATCAACATTAATCAAACGTTTTGGGATCATAGTGGGCTTGGATTCGTCATAACTAACTTGAGTGTCTTCAAGTCCTTCTAGTTGGAGCAAAGTCGCCAGCAAGTCTCGCAAACAGTATCCCTGACCCGATGCTATGTTATAAATATCAAACATTTTTTCTGAATCTAGGGCTGCGAAAATTCCATCAACGACATCATCAACATAGATCAAATCTTTAATGTCCTTACCATCGCCCCACACTGACATTGGATTATGTTTTTCAACTACTCTACGAATAAACGCTGGTAAAACATGTGATGTTTCCCAGTCAAAATCATCATAAGGCCCATACATATTGCCTGGTCTAATAACAACGACTTGCATAGGATTAGCAATTTTCTCTGCATACATTCTGCAAATTTCTTCAGAAAAATATTTCATCGAAGCAACTGTATGATATTTATGAAAGTATTCACCAGTATGATCTGTCTCTTTCATCGGTAAATCAGATACAGGGTAGACAGTATTACTGCTAACGAATATAACTTTTTTGACACCTGCGGCATGAGCAGCTTCCAATAAATGGGCATTCAGTACCAAATTAGGGGTAAGTAAAGCTAATGGCTGCTTTTCAATTACCAAAGCGCCTGCTGTGTACGCAGCGCAGATAATTAGTATATCCATACCTTCACACGCTTTGGCACAATCTGACTGAACGGTTAAATCTGTATGCAACCATTCGATCTTCTGAGATTCAATTTGTGGCTTTGACTGATGCAAAGTTGCCCTGACATATGCTGATGTATCCAAAAGCCGTTTGATTAAATTAGTCCCTAAAAAACCAGCTCCACCAGCAACTAATACCTTTTTCCCATCAAACATTAAACTCTTCTCCCTAAATCATCTCTTTGCGAAAGAATTGGATTATCAATCGGCCACCAAATGTTAAATTTAGGATCATTCCATTTATATGTAAACTGGCCATTTGGATTATAATAAGTACTTTGTTTATAGTGGAAAATAGCTCTATCACTTAATACCAAATGTGCATTCCCGTGCTTTGGCGGAATGAGCACTTGTCTGGCGTTAGTTTCGGACAAATCAAATGCAACCCATTGACCAAATAACTCAGATTCAGTGTCACAGTTAACAACAACTAATCGGAAGCAGCCCTCTATACAACTAACTAATTTCCATGTTTCTGTATCACCATGAATTCCTCGAAGTACATGCTTTCTTGACATCGAAAAGTCGTCTTGCACAAAATCAATCGAGATCCCTTGTTTCTGGTATTCTTCTCGATTATAAGACTCCAAATAAGTCCCTCTGAAATCTTCAAAATAGTCCAACTCAATTAATTTAACATCCGGTAAAGCTGTCTCTAAAACTCTCATTATTTACCCTCAACAAAGTAATTTTGTTTGTTCTTATATTCTTCTCTATTTTGCATAAACCAGTTCCAAGTCTCTTGCAAGCCTTGAATTAAAGATGTTTTATGCTCGTAACCAACTAATTGTTTGGCTAAGGATACGTCCATTACTCGTTTAGGAAATCCACTTGGTTTACTAGTGTCAAACTCATAATTAAAATCAATAAAAGAATTTAACGATTCAACTAACTGCTTAATAGTATAACCTTCGCCACTACCCAAGTTGATAAAAGGATGCTCACCTGTTCCGTGAATCAAAGTTTGTAAAATCCCAACAGCTACATCTCTGCTATATGCAAAATCACGAATCGCTGATCCGTCTCCCCATACAACAACTGGATCTTCTTTATTCGCAATTCTATGCATTAAAGTTGGAATCACCATGGCATTTTTAGGATCAAAATTATCGCCTGGGCCATAAACATTGCAAGGGCGAACAACCGAATAACCGGACAACCCATATTGTTCTTTGTAGGCTTGGATTTGAAGTTCAGCGACTCGTTTGGCATGTCCAGGGTAAGTGTCCATAGGTTCACCCTCTGCGCCATTTGACTCTACAAATACTTCAGCACTTGAGTAAGCACCAATAGAACTGGTATAGACTAAGCGCTCAACGCCATTTCTGCGTGAAGCCTCTAATATATTCGTGTTAAACATAAGTAGCGGGACTAAAAAATTAGCCGGGTACCTTTTAGTTACTTCGATTGAACCTTTTATACCTGCCAAATGTAATACAAAGTCTTTATTTTTTGTGACATCAAGGCAGTTATTGATATCAGTAAGGTCACAATATAAGTGTTGCGCTCTTTCATCAACCACAACCTTGTCTAAAGATGCGATAGTAACATTTGCGCCAGCATCACATAACATATGCACAACTTCACGCCCGATTAAACCAGTACCTCCAGTAACTAGTACTTTTTTCTGATTAAATACTGCACAAAATTCAGAGTTCATCAACATTATTACCTTTATTTATTTTTTGGGTTGAGGCGTTGCTAATGTGTTAAACACATCGTGATAATCACAATTGCCTCGTCGTTTATCGACAAAGCCACCAATATGAATATTTGCTTTATCTGGTTCTTGATTGACCTGTTCTGCCAAATTTAAGACAGCTTGCTTGGCTGCGCCTGCATCTGTAAAAGATAACTCCTTAATAAGTCTAACAAAAGCTAATTGCTTATCCTTCACTTCTTTTAAAAGCCAAGTTTTCTGAGCAAGTTCTAATGCAAAATCAAAATAGCCCAACAAGAGCGCACAACAAGTTAAAACTTGATTAGCTCTATCGTTAGATGACTGCTCATTTTTACCAATTAAAGGATCTTTAAAAAATACAGCGTCAGCATAAAACATTCTTTCTTTGCTGATATAACTTAATTTATCCAACTGCCGCTGCGAACGATTAAATGAGGAACTTAAACCATAAAAACTGAAACCAAATTCACGAAGTAGAAGTTCAACCTCAGAAAAAAGTTTTTGTCCTTTATAAAGTTCAGCAAATGCCACCTCCACAACGACTGCAACGGTTCGCTCTGTTAGCATTTTCTGAGCCCCTTGCAAAATTTCGTATTCAGTGCCTTGCGTGTCTAATTTGATAAATTCACCTAGATTAGCTAACTCAGAATATTTATTGGATAAAACATCATCTAAAGCATGAGTCTTTAATTCCAAACGACCTATCTCCCGCCACTTTTCCATATTGTACCTGTCGGTAATATCCAAATTAGGCGGTAACAAAGAATGGTTAGTGGCTGCAGATAAAAGGTGTAATTCAGCTATTTTTTCTTTCTCAGCCAAAGCTGATGCTTCTAGATAAAACTCAGCCCACGGCTCAGTAACTTCTCTCAGGCTCAACAACCGTTCACATTCAGCTTCGTCCGGTTCAAACGCTAGAACAGAGGTATACTTTGCTATTGGCTCCAATAATTCATGAGCACCACCTCTGGCACCTACGTCTATAAAACCTAAAGGAGATCTTGAAAAAATGTCTGCTAAACCACACTCAGAAAATAGTGGGTTAAATGCCAGTTGGTTAATGTTATTCATGCGCTATTCTCGTCAGTTATACCTGTGATAAATCTATCTCTTCTCTTTTTGCATCTCTTCCTGGACGAAATGAGCAACCAGAACGAATGTATGTATTTAATAGTACATGCCGCCACAAATTATCAGATTCATTGTTGTTAGATGCGTGAACAATACAAGCATGTATAAACAAAACTGCTCCTTTAGGAATAGAGACAGATATAGGCTGGTAAGTATCAGGAACAACACATAGCATTTTGTACGCATTAGGATCTTGTGCAGTGTTTGTTACTAGTAGGGACTCTTCTACCGGTAGCATGCCTTCTTTATGGGAACCTGGATAAACAATTAATCCACCATTTTCAGACGAAGTATCTTCAAGAGCCAACCATGCTGATGCAAAAGCATCGTTGTTTGCCTGAACAAAATAATTATCTTGATGAGGAGTAAACCCCATAGTCCCGGGCTGCATATAAAAAAATTGACTTTGCAAACCAGATACATTGCCTTGCAATAATGATTGCATAATGGCAACAACTTTGGAGTTTTTCATATACTTTAAAAACAAACTATTTTCTCTATGTGGCATCATAACCGGCTTGTATTCATGATCCATAGCAGTCGAAAGCGTTGAACCTAAGGCAATTATTTCTTCACATTCGCTCTCAGTATAAACATCATACTCAATATGAAAGCCTAGCTCATTGTATTGCTTGACAGCAGCATCTTTATCAGAAAAAAAAGAAAGTTTTTTGTACATATAAATTATCCGTTTTGATTCTAGCGAGCACCTGAGAGCGATAAATTTGTGCCACTAACATAAGAAGATTGCTCCGATAACAACCATAAAACTGATTCAGCTACTTCAGATGAAAAACAAGGACGTCCCATTGGAAATCTATCTGAATTGATATACTGGTTAGATTCATTGGAACTAACTACCATAGCAGGACTCACATTATTTACTCGAATGTTAAATTCAGCTAACTCTCGTGCAATACTTTTGCTATAGGCTGCCAAAGCACTTTTAGCAGCGACATAATGCGCCAATCTATAGCCGCCTGTCTCTATGGCATAGCTGGTTACATTAACAATTGAACCACCTTTTTCTTTCATATGAGTTATTGCCAACTGGATGCAATCAACAGCTGAATAAAAGTTAACTTTCATTGCCTGTTCAATTAATGCCGAGTCACTCTCAAACACGGAAAAACGTCCACAATCTGCGCCTGCATTGTTTACCAAACCGACCAATTGAATCTGTTTGCATTTTAACTCTTCAAATAAATTTTGTACTGAAGCACTTTGTGTTAAATCGGCGTAGACAGCCACAGCGGATAAACCTACGGATTCTATGCCTGCAACAAGTTGCTGTGCCAATTCTTGCTGTTTATGAAAATGAACCACAATTGCATAACCAGATTTAGCTAACTTGTTGCAAATTGCTTTTCCAATTAAACCTGTGGCACCAGTAACAAGTACCCATTTATCTGCCATAAAAACTCATTATCTTATTAGTAGTACCTGTTCATACTTAAAAAATAGAGATATTTTCCTATTATGCTAAGCCTAACAAAGTACCATTCTATCCTGCTTAAAACACATCCAATGATTTTGAACAATATCTTGAATATCACCATGATACCGATACCAGTTCTGCGTGAAATTACACAGAAAATCATCAATCCAAGTGTCGCTCGTTTCTAATTTCTTATTTTTAAATCTTTCAACTAATCGATGAATTGTATCAATAAACTCTAAAGCTGACTTCACTTCACCTGTCGGCTGATTTATAGTGTGACGCAAAAAGAAGTGGCTTATCTCTAATGTTTTAATCGCCATATATTGATTATAAGTAATGGATTGATCGCCAAGTATCTGTGGCGTCAAAAGATTTAAATATAACTCCCTTTCAGAAGTATCAACAATAGAGAGATTTGCTGCATCTAACAGCAATTCGATAGCACAATCTACGAGACCATGTAATTCAAATATGGCTATCGCTTTTAATAATCTAGTTTTATGCCACTTAGTTGGCTCAGATTTAATCTGCCTAGCAACATCTTTTATAAATAGTGACTGACCCCAGACTAGCTGACCAGTACCTTGATTGTGAGTGTGTAAAGATTCCGGCAAAACTTTTTTTGGATACTTATGTAACTCCATGTCATATAACTCAAACCCTAAGTCTTTCATTAAAGTAATTGTTTTGCCTAAATCAGCTTGCCTCTCATGCACTGATGCTATCCATGTTTCAACATTACATGCAATGATTTCATCCCTTAAAATGCGAAGCGCCCCACTAATAACTTCAAACTCACCGCCTTCAACATCAATCTTAATATAATCCATTTGCTTAGATTGCTTGGATTTCCATTCATCAAGAGTTATCGTTTGTACACTAAATTCACTTACGGGTTCAAGTGTACCTTTGAACTGATAACGATAAATCTGTTCCAGATCAGCTTTTAACAACCCCGATGAAGCAATGTTTCTGGCTATTGTTAAACTTTTAATTCCTTTCGAACTCCATATAGCACAGGGATAACATTTTCGATTAGAAGATTTTAAAGCTTGATTGATTTGTTTACATTCTTCTTTATCTGGTTCAAAACCGGAAATAGCGCAATTATCTCCAAACTTTTCCCAATGAGTTTCAAAGCCCGACCTAGCACCAATATCAATAACTTGAATAGGAGTATTAATTAATAAGTTATTATCTATCAGATATTGGCAAAAAGCAGGGATAGTTTCTATCGTTTCAATAGACATTATAACTTAACCAATTATCCCATAAGGCGTATGCAATGGAACTTGTTTAAATACCGTATTTTGTTGGCCATTCAAACACATTATAAACGGGAATAAATTCCAAACTGTTTTCAACTCCTGCGGATCATTTGAACATTCAATGGATGAATATTGTTCTGGCCTAGGGTGCATAACAAAACATTTTTCATATAAATGATGGAGCTTACTTGTCAGTTCAGTATTCATCCAGTGCTTTGAAAAGTTTTCAGAATAAAATACACCATTTAAATTTCGTTGAATTAAATCTAGATAAAAAGCAACTTGCTGCTGAGACATCTCTTGAAAAGATAATAAATTGACATATAAATCTACTGATTCAAGTACCTTTAATATCTCACTCATATAATTAGGAATAAAAATATAATCATAGTTTTTATAACTACGTTTAAATTCATCTAGATCAAATGACTCAGCGTCATAAATCCATAGTTTTTTATCTGGATTGTTGATCCTAATAAAATTAATGCTCCAGAATAAAATTTCAGGTAGATCGACAATTATATATGTTCCTTTGTTTAAAATGGCTGAAGCTATTTGATGTGCAACACCCCCATACCCTGCTCCAATTTCAACTGTAACAGGGTGAGATATTTCGTTCTCTAGGTGTTCAAAAACATTTGAGTTATATAAATTTGTAATACATCTCTGATACCTCAAGACATCATTTGAAATTAATTTATTGTTATATCTAACACCAAGATTATTTATCGCCGACTTATTACAAGGTTCTTCGATTGCATATTTTTCGGGCAGACCATTGGTAAGCTCTTCATAACGCTGGATGAGAGGAAGTTCATTTTTAAGCCGTTCTGAATTCCATTGTCTGTATGGTTGATGCGCATGCTGGAACCAGGCGACACCAGTGATAAAACCAGTATGCATCCTAATATAATCCAAACTTTCCTCAGACAAATCAAAAACGAAATTAAGATGTTTTATTGCATCTAACCAAACTTCAGAAGGGTAAAAAAGCGTATCAACAAACTTAAGTTCACGCTCTGCTATCATTATTTTTATTAGCTTATGTATTTCCAAAAACATACTCTTTCCTGTCCCATCACCGGATATCATTTAAAAACTGATTGCCAAACTACCAATGAATAAGCCTCGTGGTATACACCACCAAAACCTAAACGCTTATTTTCTAATATTCTAATTTCACCGGTGGATTCTTTTTGTTGTAGATAAGTTAGCCAAGGACCTAAATAATTACGTTTGGTATGATACTCTTGTGCTAATTGGTCAAAATCATTGTCGCTAGTGTAGTTTTCAATGACTGGCTCTAAATGCACACATAACTTAGGAGTACTTTTAATTAAAGCATCGGTTAAATCTCTATAATTATCACCTAATTGCTCCAATGCATGTACGCTAATAACTGCACTATCATATGTTATCTGCAACTCATCAAATCCTTGTAGCGTTAACATATTTAAATTAACCCCTATGATATTGGCAGCTGTTTTGTGGGCTATTGCATTCACTATCTTTTGAGACGCACTTGCCCAATCAGCGCCAACGAGCTCAGCATTAGGAAACAATTGGTTTAATAACAACAAACTATTACCGGTTCCGCAGCCAAGTTCAACAATCCTATTTTGTCCTTTTAAATAACGTGAAAATATATATTCACGTATCCATAAATCCAATTGGGCTTCAAAGCCCTCGGTTAAAGGCTTGATAAACTGACCGTCTAAGCGAAGGTAATCATACTTGCCAAAATATTGCGGGTTTAGCTGTTGCTTATTAACTCCATGCTGAGTTACATTCTGGTACACCTCGCCCCAACCTTTTTCCCAAACTGTATTATCGTTTGAGCCAGAGACTCGCATCTTTCCCTCAGATAAATCTTGCTTAATGGCGTCAATCATATCAGCAGATTCTTTCGCACTTGGAATTTCATAATTCAAGGCTGGATATGTTTTTGAGATTGGACTTGTATTTTCATTTTCAAGCTTATCTACAATCCAAGTATCAAAATTCAATTGGCAGACTTTGCTACTAGCAACCGAGCTCATTAAAACGGTCCTTTAAATTTTTTGTAAACATCAGCCATAGATTTTTCGTCTGGAATCGGAATATTTTTACCTGAGCCAGATAAGTTAATAATTTTTGAAATTAAACTTTCTAGATTTGGATAATAGAGATCTTCAAGCGACTTTGCCGTTGGGCAAGGTGTTGGCACCATACCAACATTAACAACCGGTGCGGTTAAATACTGGGGAGCATTTTCACAAATAATTCGACTAATCTCAGCAGCAACACCAAATGATACCCAACTGGTATCCGCCACTAACAACTTACCTGTTTTTTTGACACTCTCTATGATGAGTGAGTGTTCAATATCTGTAGTACTATGTAAATCGATGATTTCACAATCTATACCATATTCAGCTAGGTACTTTGCTGCACGAACGGCTTCCAGAACCATTATAGATGTTGCAACTATGGTTACGTCTTTACCTTCTCGTACAATATATGAAGCCAGCGCATCTTTGCCGGTTCTAATTTGATCTCTATCGACGTCGAAATTTAAGTCGTACATCAAACGATGTTCCAGTGAAATCACGGGACCAGAATATTCGTTCAGTAAGTACTGATAACTTTCAATTATGGACTGTGAATTAGAAGGCATTATGACTTTGAGGCCAGGGAAATGAGAAAATAAAGCTTGTGGACTTTGTGAATGTTGCGCGCCCTGTCCCCAGCTTCTACCAATAACGGCACGAATAAAAATAGGCACGTCATAATGTCCACCAAACATATATTTATATTTAGCGGCCATATTTAAAATTTGATTTAAGGCTAAAAACACGAAGTCGGCTCGGATATGTATATGTATTGGCTTAATCCCATTGAGCGCAGCCCCTACACATATACCTGTCATGCCCTCTTCACATAAAGGCGTATCTTGTACTCTGTGCTTACCATACTTTTCAGCTAAACCTATTGTAGTACCAAATATACCTTTGTAATCATCCGCGCCTTGGCCAAATATAATCGTATTATCGTTGTTTGCTAAAGCACTTTCCATAGACTCTCTAAGTGCTTCTCTGTATGAAATTATTTCCATCTTAACTACCTAAATAACATGTTGGTAAAGCTCTTCCAAGCCTGGGAAAGGACTATTTTCGGCAAATTCTATACTTGCTAAAATTTCTTGCATTATTGCTGGTGACAATCGCTCAACCATTTGGGTGTCTGTGCATATTGGATCTAACGATTTCCAATGATTAACAGCATCCTCTGTTCGATAACCACCACAAAAATCTTCACCTGGGCCGACATGCTCTTTATATCTACAAGTCATAATTTCAACAAAATAAGGTTTGCCTGTCGTTCTAACTGTATCTGCAATTTTGCTAAACTCTTTATCAATTTCGATAAAATCATAGCCTTTTTCAATTTTTTGGGTCGCGATTCCATAGCTTTGGGCATGCTCCAAGATGCTATAACTTTGCCGATCTTTTAATTCAGAGTGAACTGCATATTCATTGTTTTCACATACAAAAATAACAGGCAACTGGTGAAGCGCAGCGTAATTTAACGTTTCGTGATAAACGCCTTCTTCAGTCGCTCCATCTCCAAATATAACCACGTTTAACTGATTTTTATTTAATAATTTAGCAGCTAATGCAGCACCTGCTGCATTAGATATACTACTAGCCACAACTGCTGAGGTTCCCATAAACCCTACTTCGGGTGCAGCCAAGTGCATAGAACCACCTTTACCGTGGCAACAACCATCAACCCGACCATAAAGCTCAGCCATCATTGCATTTAAGTCGCCACCTTTCGCTAAATAGAATGCATGCGAACGATATGTGGCAAATAAGTTATCTTTATCTGTTAAAGCATTACATATACCTACCGCGACCGCTTCCTGACCTATAGATAAATGAACAGGACTTTGAATTTTATCTGTTGGATATCTATGTATTATCTCTTCTTCGACTAGCCTTATTTTTAAAGCTTGCTCAAACAGTTTCGTATATAAATTTGGACTCGTCATAAAAGACTCACATATTCAATAAATTATTTTGTTTAGACAGTAAATAACGACTCAACACCGTTACAGGTAATGCAAGGTATATTTCTGAACTCAAAATCATTTCGGATATTTCAGAAAGTGAAAATAAAGCAACTTCTGCTATTTCATGATCATGCGCTTTTCTCATGCTAAATTCATCACAAGATATATCAACAAAGTAAATATATGGCGCACAAGGAAACCGATTTGGACAGAGAATTAAGCTTTCAACCTCTCTGAAACGAGATAACTCAATATCAATCCCGGTTTCTTCTTTTAATTCTCTTTGCACTGTTACTAGTGGAGTCTCGTTCCACTCAGCTCCACCAGCTGGTAATTCCCATGTTATATCATTAATAACTGGGCGTTTTACTTTGACTAGCAAGATGTCTTTTTTATCAACAATCGCAAGCACAGCGACTTGCTTCGTTGCAGGTTCTAGAGTGTAAAAGCTAGACCTATCATTCAGCGTAATCCATTCGTTTGAATATATTTGCTTTGTCAGTTTTAATTTTCTATTTTCTTTTTCAAACTCACTTGCTTTCATTAGATCACTTATCTTTGTAAAAAATTTCTTTTCTTACTAATTTGATCTCTCCAATAGTTCAGTAGATCAAGCATTGTTTTTTCAAATGAGATTTCTGGTTTCCATCCCGTATGCTGTTGAAATTTTGTGGTATTTGGTAATTGTAAGTCTGCGTCTAAAGGGCGAACTCTAATTTGTTCTTGTTCAACTTTAATATCTTTTACGCGCGATAAACTAATTAGATGCATAAGCATGTCTTCTACAGAGCAGGAATAACTCCCACCAATATTGTAGTATTCACCAGCTATTGGGTTTTTAGTGACAAGTAAAAAGTAAGCTCTCACCGCATCCCTTACATCTGACCAAGTTCTTAAGGATTGTAAATTACCCGTTTTAACAATCGGCGGTAACATGCCCGCTTCAATCATTGCTATTTGTTTAGCAAAACTAGATTCAGCAAAAACATCTCCTCTTCGAGGTCCAGTATGGGTAAACATACGTGTTGTAATACACTTTTGATTATATGCTTCTGCATGAAATCGACCAATTAGATCGGTTCCAATTTTAGAAATGGAATAAGGAGATGCAGGATGAAATGAACACTCTTCATCAATAGGTAGCTTTTCTTTAGGCACCCTGCCAAAAACTTCAGACGAAGAACAGACATGGATAACAGGATCGTATTCGGAAAGCCTTAAGGCTTCTAGTAGCCTTTCTGTACCCAAAATGTTTGTATCGAGTGTATGAATAGGAGAAGTAAAACTAGTAGATGGGTAACTTTGAGCAGCTAAATGAAACACATAATCAGGTTTAGCGGCTTCAATAGCATGAACTAGTGAAATATAGTCTGTTAGATCACCATCGATAAAATAAATTCTTTCTTTTCTATTTACATAATCTAATAGGTGCTCAACATTGTCTAATGGACTTCTCCACCGACACATACCATAAATTTCCCAATCAGTATTCTCTAATAAATAATCTACCAAGTGAGAACCGACCATACCAGTTACACCTGTAATCAAAGCACGCTTTTTTTCCATAATAATCTTCTACTTAAATATTGTTTTTGCTGTCTTATATGACTCTGGCGTGCCTATGTCGATAAAGCTAAAGTTATTGACAAAAGCAGTCATCCTATCATTAATAAGTGCTGGAAATAAATCTCTTTCCAAAGAAAACTTAGTCTCTAAAATATTACCAAATACCTTTTTATCAATGACATATATTCCACTATTGACGAAACCAGAACCATTATGACCTTTTTCTAAAAAATCTGTAATCATCCCATTTTCATTTATTTCGATTGAGCCAAATGATGTTACATCTGTTTGGTATGAAGTCGTTATTGTGATTAATGCTTGTTTGGAAAAGTGATGTGAAACTAACTTTGATAAATCAAACTGACAATAAGAGTCACCGTTAAGCGCGATAAAAACGTCCGATTCAAGATGTTTTAACGCATTCTTTATTGCTCCACCTGTATCGAGTTTTTGCTCCTCTTTGGAGATAATAATTTCAGTTGATTGACTCCATCTAGATGCTCTAGTTTCAATATACTCACTTAAATATCCTGTACATAAAATAATTCTTTTTATGCCCTGTGACTGTAAATTTTCGATTAATAGGTCTAAAAAGAATTTATCTCCAATTTGAGCCATAGGTTTAGGTCTATCCGAGACAAGGCTTCTCAACCGAGTCCCTAAACCTCCGCATAAAATAACAGCTTCAGTTACCATAGCCGTTATTTTTGCACCCACTGGGATCTACATGGGATCTTTGATTTATCACATCGATTTGAGTACTTCTGTGCGATTTCAATAACTTCTTCTAACAAGCCGACTTCGAGCTTGGTTGGGTTTAAGCCATCCCTTAAAAAGCAATCGTTACTGGCATGCAAGTCATTCTCAGCGGCTTCATTTCTTGGGTTATCTAAAAATTCCAATTGAGCGCCTGTCACTTTTGAAATAAGTTCAGCCAAAGATTTAATTCTGTGTGTCTCAGTCAATTGATTGTAGATTTTAACTCTTTCACCAGTTGAAGGCGGGTTATTGATCGCAATTTCAATGCAGCGTACCGTATCTTGTATATGAATAAATGCTCGAGTTTGACCACCTGTACCATGAATAGTTAACGGGTAGCCAACCGCAGCCTGCATTAAAAACCGATTAAGCACAGTGCCATAGTCACCATCATAATCAAATCTATTAATCAAACCCTCATTCATTTTTGTTTGTTTTGTTTGAGTTCCCCAAACAATTCCTTGATGGAGATCGGTAACTCTTAATTGATCATTTTTATTGTAGTAAAAAAAGAAAAGCTGATCTTGAGTTTTGGTCATGTGATAAATGCTACCAGGGTTAGCTGGATATAAAAATTCAACTTCATGCTTCTTATTATCTTCGCCGGTAACTTCAGTTTTGAGGTAGCCTTCAGGAATTTTCATCCCTGCTGTGCCATACCCATACACCCCCATGGTACCTAGGTGAACTAAATGTATATCTAACTTAGATTCAACGATTGCGGCACATACATTATTGGTCGCATTTAGGTTGTTATTTACCGTATATCTTTTATGTTTGGAAGACTTCATTGAATAGGGTGCAGCTCGTTGCTCTGCAAAATGAACAATAGCTTCAGGTTTAAAACTAACAATTAAATCCAGAAGTGAATCATAATCTTGAGCAAGATCTATATTATGAAAACCTAAAGTTTTTCCTGAAACTTTTTCCCAGCAAGCTATCCGCTCTTGTATTGTACCAATTGGGGTCAATGAAGAGGCTTCTAACTCTTTATCAATCTCGCGGCGAGATAAATTGTCAACGATAGTGATGTTGTGTCCACAATCTGATAAATGAAGTGCAGTTGGCCAACCACAAAAACCATCACCACCTAAAATTAATATATTCATAACTCACCTAAAAATTAAACCGCTTAATTGTATATCGGTTTTTAAATTGAAAGCTTTAATTGAAATCAATCTACAAGAAAAAGGCTTGCTTTATTTACTTGAGATCATTTTCTGATATCCATAATGTGTAAAATCGTCACTGTAAATTCTATTAATTAAATCAATAATTTCAGGCGTCAAATATCCATCTAATTTACTACAAGCATTGGTCTGATGAGCAGAAAAGATATGAGTTATGGGTGGCTCATCCTCGCCACTAATTTTGCTTAGAACATTAGCAAAATCTTGATTAAAATTTTCTAACTTACCAATAAAACCTAAATTAATTTGTTTAAAAAATAGTTGCTGTGTTTGGGGCCTAAAATGTGAGTTCATGTCGTAACAATCCATTTCATCAACAATCTCCAAAAAACGCTGAAAACTAATGTTGCTCTCTATTTCACTATCAGTAAGAAAAGGTTTAATTTGTTCATAACCAGATGCTTTAGTTTTAATTTTCTGTAAGTAACACGACAAGGCTCTAGAATATGGGGATCTGACAAATGAAAATTTTAGATATTTAGGATCATTTATGATTTCCCAAAATGTTTCTTCTTTAAGCTGGTATGGTTTCACAAAAGCGGAGTGGAACAATGACTGATGTATTACATTTCCCCATCGGTTTGATAGCTCCCCTAGTTCATAGTTAATTAAAGTTTTTTTAATACTACTACAAGCTACTTTAGGGTTTTCAAAATAAACATATTTGTGTTTAAGCGAAATATTAATATTATAATTTACCCAATGCCATGGCATATAACTCATTAATTTATTGTACAAACTTAACCCCGTGAAAAAATACAATCTTTAGCAAAAACTAAGCCAAAAAATTTCCCAGCCAACAAACCTGAGATTCCTCTAGTCGCTATATAACTAATCAATCCTTTTATCTTATGCCGACGACACACCCCACGATATCGAATATCGGCTAAATGTTTAAATAAGTCGCTATTAAATTTTGTGCACTCATTCTGACTTTCGCTTAAAGAGTTTACATATTTACCTAAATTAATCAGTGTGCGGTAGGTGAGGTTTTGACAGCCCGGCCAAATTAAATATGCGAGTAATTCGTTGTCATAAGGCATTGAATTTTCGACATATAGCTTTTCTAGCACTCTTAAATGAGCTAATTGTTGCCGGCTTCTATTGCTTGTACTTTCTTGCTCGCAATGCCTTCGGTAATATAACAGCGTTTGAGATAGATTCGCTAATTGACAAACAGCTCCTAACCTCAACCACATATCATAATCTGCAGCTCCCCTGTAATTAATATCACACTCTATACTGTGTTGGCGTAATTCATTTAATCTAACCATTACACTTGGATTACACATGGCATTATCTATAAACATATGTGCCATAATATCTTGGTGTATAGTGGGAAGCTTATATTCCAAGCTAGATTCACCCAAAATAGTATAGCTTGATCCTACCGCTGCAATATTCAAATTAGCTTGTAAAAAATTATACTGTAATTTTAACCTATCAGGGTGACAAATATCGTCTCCATCCATGAATGCGACTAAATCAGCAGTCGCTAATTGTATTAATTTGTTACGACTAACTATAATGCCTAAGTTAGACGGGTTTCTGATAATTTTAATTCTTTCATCTACGTCAGCACAATTTTTAATTATTTCAAAAGTATTATCCGTAGAGCAATCATCTAAAATAATCAATTCAAAGTTTATAAACGATTGATTTATTATAGACAAAATACATTCCCGTATATAAGTTTCACAATTATATACAGGTAAAAGAACTTGAATTGCTTTTTTATTTGAGAACACTATTTCACGCCATTAATCACAGCATCAATGATTGTTTTAACTCGATTTTCAGTTAATGGTGTGCCTATAAGATTTTCCAACGCCAGCTTTCCTTTAATAAGTGTCCCTCTATTTCCCATTGCATCAAATAATAAATCATTATCTTCAATTGCTTCTGTACACCTTGGTACAGCAAGGTAATCAGGAAATTCAATAAATAAATTTAACTCCATAGCATTATTTAAACTTGTTAAATAATGCTCCTTGGTTAAACCATCGCCTTCAAAAAATTGAAGTTTAGGTATAAAAAGCTCGTACTTATCAACATCGATAGCAAACTGGGACATTAAAATAGAAATTCTCAAATCCAAGATTTCTGGTTTTAAACCTTGCTTAAACTCCTCAATGTCATGTTGAGTTCTGATACTATCAAACCAAAAGACCCTAGACACCCAATCAAACTTATCAAGTCGCTCTAGTAGCTCTAAGCGAGTCGATCCTATTAATATTTTGTCATTATTGTAGTTTAAAGCATCAAGCAGATTCTCAAACCGACAAAAATCTAATTCCTCATCAGAGAACATAATCACACAATCAAGGGAAGAATCAATTTCATTCTTCATTTTAAGATCTCTGCATTCTGCATTTGGTCCATAATGAGCTAAAAATAATTTTGTAAAATCATTTAGCATACTATCAGGTAGGTCATAACCTATTTTAAGGTGACTATGACATAACTTTTTAAACTTAAGGATCCTATCATGTGCCATACTCACTGTTGTATCCAAAGCCCAAGGTTGATATAGGTATCCACTTTTAACTTTATCTAAAAATTCTTGCCATAGCTCAATAAGCTGATTTGCCAGTGAAATGCTCTGCGACTTATCCTCTAACATTGTTAATTTAGAAAGTGCTGCATTGGTGTAATTAGTCGTGCCATATAATAAATAAAACAGTAATGAATCTCCTGTTTTGTAACTCTTAAACAGCATCTCTTTTTGATTATCTACAAATGTTTCTATTTGTTTTATATTTTCAAATGTTATATCTGTTTCATTTAATAACTGTTTCAAATTTCTTTCTAAAATAGTGAGCTCAAATTTTTCTAAAAATCTTGTTCTGTAATTTTTATAACTTTCAATCTCAGCAAATGCTTGCTGCTTAATTTGAGCAAGTGTTCGAGTTTTATCTTCTAGAGTACTACTGACTAAAATCAAATCGATTGGAAGTGGTTGTGAATTTGCTATCTTGGCACCATCACTACAATTAAAACAATCTACTTTAACCTTGGCTAAAGATTGCTCCATTATTGTTTTAGCGACTTTAAATTCATGTTTGGTGTATACAAAAGGTCTATAATTCCCTTCAACCCTTAATGAGGTATTATTCTCCTTATCATACGCATATACCTCATCACCATTATTTTTATAGTAACCAGATTGTGTAGAATGATGCTTTTTCGAATCACTGAAACCAAGGTCGATACCAAATAAATACAACTGATTGAAGCCCAGCTTAGTAAAAAGGTTAATCGCAAAATTTGAAACCGTTGGGAAAGCAAACTGTAGTTCTTCATACTTATCTCGCCCTAAAATTTCCAATGCAGAAACTGTTGATGATTCCCCTTCTTTAAAAGCAACAAATACATCTTTAAACAAATTACAAACGTCAGGATGTATCCCATTACAAGAAATAAGGCTAATTTGTTTTAAATAATCCAAATCACCAACTCTAACACACCAATCGAAACCTGAACGATTCTGCTCAATTTCAGCATGAAAATCAGGTGTAATACCTTGCTTATATAAACTCATCAAAGAGGTACCACATGAAACAATAATAACTTGTTCTTGATACTCTTTTATTGTGTTAATTGAATAATCAAGAGAAGGGCCATTGCCAACTATGAATATGGGTAGATCTAAACTTTTGCTAGGGAGGTTTTTACTAGCTGATTTTGTTAAAAATCTATGTCCTCGCTCTATAATCTCTACTGTTTGAGAAATACCATATCTGGCATGGTCGTAGTACTCCCCCATGCATATTACAACTTGAAGTTGCTCTCTCAACTGTGAAATAGTCTTAACTAAATTAGCGTTATAGTAGCATTGATAAAAATAAGTATTGGCCAAAACATATGGACCAATGGCATAAAATTGATTTAAAAGATCTCTAAATAAATTTGTTCCGTCATCACCTATATTGATATATAGCCTCCCAGAAGAAAGGTCTATCTTTTCTAATATTCCTTTCCAATCTATTGCAAATAAAGATGCGAAAAAGAAATCTCTATTAGGTTCACAGATAAATAGTTTTTCAACTAGGTGCTCCTCTACCAACTTTTCTAGTTGATAGCCTGCCCCTATTCCGAATTGAATTAAGCTTTTAATTTCTTTTGGTAACACAGCCTCATTCTCTTCAGCTTGAGATAATATTTTTTCTGTCTTCTCAATATATTTATAATGACTGTAGTGTTTTAATTTTTTTCCTGTGTAGCCAAGCACTAATCCATCTTTATTTGGATAACGACCAAAATGTTCAAGACTTAATATCGATTCTGTTTTAGGCGATTGACCAAATAGAGTAAGTAGCTCCTCTTTCTTTAAAATGTTCACTTCACCTAATGAATTTTGTATTGGAATAAAATTTTTCGCAGAATAAGATTTAAACTCATGATAAATATCTGGAAAATACTTTTTGAACGCCAGTAAATTTGAGTTAAATATTTCGCTTTTTTCACTCTCAAGTAAAACGTAATCATCCAATTTTGCGCTTGGTGTCCATGCTGGGAGGTAGTCATTAGGATTTTGAGATGCATTAAAATGTATGCCTGATGACTTCAATATATTCCAAGGCTCATGCTTTAAGGTTTTATCTATAGCATCAAATATAGGATGGTTATAATGTTTATAAAAATGAAACCCTTTAATCGGAAAATGCAGGGAAAGTTCATTTATATTATCAATTATATCCCTGCCATCTTTTCCAATTTGAAAATATACCGAAGTAGATTTAAGTTCAATTTGTTCTAAAATCACTTCCCAATCTGTAACTAAAGTAGAACATTGAAAATACTGTAACTCTGGCTCATAGATAATTAGATGCTTTATTTTATAACTATTTACAAGCTCTTTAATGTGTATTCCTAACCCTATACCAAATACTACAAGCACATCTATCGCCTCTGGGGCAGGTTTGAATACTTGATGGATTTGATAAGAATCTAAACTATTTAAACTACTATTAGATAATTCTGCTTCGCTTGGCTGATTAGGATATTCAAAGCTAATATATGGCAAATTATTCGTTATTGTTTGAACCTGATTTTGAATTTCTCGCTCTGGGAATAGTCCATATAATACCCTGCCAGAACTATAATCAACAAAGTTGTATTGACTTTCCTTATTGGCAAAAACAGCGATATTTTGACTTGAGATATTTTGTACGCTAGGTATTAAGGAAGGTATGTGGCGAGCAAAAGCTGTTAAGTTTTTTTTATGTACCATCTGTATATGTGATGATAATTTTTGCTCTAATACTAATTGTTTTTTTTCATCTTTTTCAACATGAAAACGAATATCTTTAAGCATAATACGCCTTTCGTTATAAGCTAAACAAATTCTAAAATATTGTTCAGTTGTGAATACTCTTTATATATCTCGCTAGATTGGCTTAAATTATGAGTTTTACAATACCTATACCAACGCTCAAAAATGCAATAATATGGGTCTGCAATACGATTATTAAAGTTATCAAATAGCTTTGAGATCCAAGTTCCCATTGATGTAAGCTCTAATTGATTTTCACATTTTATTTTAAGCACAAACTTCCAATGTAATTCCAGCTCTTGACGCGTTAACTCCCCCATAATAAATTCTAAATACCTTTTAATTATTATGCGGTGCAATCGATTTTGATGCTCTACTTGGGTACTACTTGTTTGTGTATTATGTATCCTATATTTAGTCAAAATTTGAGGGATGTTGGCAAATTTCACTTCTGGCTTTTCAATAATCGCTCTAGTCCATAACTCTAGGTCTTCAACACCATCAAACTCAGGTTTGTACTGAAATTGCTTATAAAAGCGTTTTCTAACTAATATTCCATTGTGAGCGAATCCATTATGCCTAAACAACATCATTGCTTTAATAAATTCATCATACTGTCTGTAGTACCATACTTCTTCCCTGAGTCCAAAAAGCTCCAACCAACTACCCACAATATCTACATCAGCATTATCATCAAGAAATTTTTTTTGAATTTGGATTCGACTAGGTATTGATAAATCATCTGCGTCCATTCTAGCTATATAGTCACCACTAGCATTTTCTATCGCTAAATTTAACGTTCTTGAAATACCAATAGAATCAACAGAAAAAACCTTAACTCTATTATCTTCCTTAGATATTTTTTGTAATAAATCTAAAGAACTATCAGTTGAACCATCATCTACACATATAATTTCTAAATTTTGGTAAGTCTGATTCCTGATACTTGAAATCGCAGCTTCAAGATAAGGTGCGCAATTATGTACAGGGATGACAACGCTAATTAAATCCTGCTTCATGAATAAAGCTCATAAAATTTATCTAGTGCATTACCTATAGCATCGTCCATATTAAAGTACCTGTACTCAGCTAAACGTCCAATAGCAATTAGATTTTGTACTTTTTCCACTTTAACTAAGTACTTTTTATGTGCTGAAATTTGCTCTTCGCTAAAGACGGGGTAATACGGAATATTTTTTTCAAGATCGTTTTTATCATAATCCTGCGGATATTCTTTAACAATGGTAGTAGATTCTAACTCATACTGTTCATTGATATGTTTGAATTCAGTAATCCTAGTAAAATCATTATCATTTGGATAATTAACCGTTGTATGAGACTGATAAATTTTTTGACTATGCTGTTCAAATTTAAATTGTAAAGAACGGTAACTCAATTCGCCGTATTCATAGTCAAATAGCTGATCTAACATTCCTGTATAAACTAATATTCCTGTGTAATGCTCACCTTTTTTATCAAATAAACAACCTTGTTTTAAACAAATAAGCTCATCAAAAGTCAATTCAGTTTTAACCGTGATATTTGGATGAGATAGCATATTATTGACTAATGCTGTGTATCCATCTTGAGGAATAGCTTGGTACTTATCATGAAAATATCTATCATCATGAGACAGTAAGACTGGAACTCTTGCTGTAACCTCAAAAGATATATCTTCAGGTTTGCAGCCCCATTGTTTACAGGTATAGTTTACAAAGACTTTCTGATATATATATTCAGCTAGCTCTTTTAATATCGGGTTCTTTGCTTCTTTCAATTTTAAGATAGGTATCTTGCTTCCTTCACCATACGTAGAAATCAAGAGCTTAGTTAACTCGCTTGATTTGTCGGTATCAAAGGATTTGAACAACGAGTTTAAATTAAAGGGGACTGGGATTAATTTGTTATCTATATTTGCCACTACTTTGTGTTCGTAATTTCGCCAGCTTGTAAATTGACTTAAGTAATTCCAAACATCTTCATTATTAGTATGAAATAAATGTGGGCCATATTGATGTATTCTTACCCCATTAGTATCTAATTTATCGTAGCAATTTCCAGCTATATGATTACGCTGTTCAATAACTAACACACTTTTATTTTGCACACTTGCAAAACGCTCTGCCATTACAGCGCCAGAAAAACCAGCCCCAACAACTACGACATCAAAATCACTTACTTTCATAATTGCAGCTCTTGCTTTAATTTGTCTGGGTTTTTCCTTTGTTCATAAGCTGTAAAATGTCTTTCATCAAAAAATTTACCATCTGCAACTGAATCTTCAATTAGCTCAAGAAATAATTCATGTTTACCACGGCGTAAAAAATATAAAGCAGCGGCAAATTTATGATGATTAATACCTCTTGTTATAATTTCCTCTTCAATACCAAATGTCTCCCTAGCTCTGACGCAAGCTTCACAAATATCCGCTAAAGATTGCATACGACGTTCTACAGAACGAGCTGTTTGGGCCCCAAAGCTTTGGTTATGAATTCGATAACGCCCTAAAACCGTCTCAATAAAGTCTATACTCCCCTTCAGATATCCAGCATTTAAGATATAAAAAGGATAATCCAAGATAATTTTACAAAAATCAGGAACTGTATCTAATAAATGATCATGTCTGCGAAACATCACAGAACTCGCTTGTAGAAAAGTTCCGTAGAGAATTAAGTGATTCACATTTGCTGATTGAGGTATGTGCTTATTATTATAAAAAGAATCACTATATGGTCTTATAGATTGATTAGTTTCTGAATCAAACATATCTGATTCATGATACACCATTGAACAAGTTGAATGGCTATCTAGATAATTAACTTGTGTTTGTAATTTTCCCGGTAAAGCTAGATCATCACCATCCATATAAGCTATGTAGCTTCCTTCCGCTAGAGTTAAAAGGGTTCTAATATTTTCAGCAAGCCCTTGATTGCTTTTCTTTAAAACACTTTTTATTAAACTTGGATAAATATTTTCATATTCTTGTATTATATTTGCCGAATTATCCGTTGAAGCATCATCACAAACTATAATTTCATATTTAAAATTAACCTCTTGATTTACCAAAGACTCTAAACACTGGCCGATAAATTGTTCTAAATTATAAACGGGTACGATGACGCTTAATTTCATATTAAATTCATATCCTGTCATTGGCGTTGAAGGCCTCTAGCAAATCTACCCCATCCCAATCTGTATCAAACTCTAAGGCTTTACCTAGATCCGTTTTGCGTAAGCCTAAGTTTAACTTATCCAATAACTGAGTTTGATTGCTAACAATAGTTTGTAGCTTCTGCGATGCTTCAATTGCCTGCAATTCGTTAATGTCAGTTTCTAAAACTAGACCATTCCCTGTGTGGCTGATTAACATATCCGCAGTCAGTTTTTTGACTTTTGTCCGGCCAATCGGCCCTATTGTTTGTATCTTAGCAAATGACTTGCCAGAATTATCTGCTAATTCCAAACCATACTCCATAGCTAACTTTTGTAATAGCACATGCTGCTCGACTTTATTGCTGATTGTCAGCTTATGTTTTGCTTGAGTTAATAAAGTTTGAATTTTCTGCCAAAATTGCTGCTGAATATCTGTTTTAGTTTTGTACCAATATATCGCTTTAGGAGATGAACAAGCTTGTTGATTAAAAGGTAACACATCAGTTAAAAATGCATTAGCGACAGCGCTAATGTCTGTCTTAGCCGTGAGTTGCATTAACGCGACTGAGTACCGGTCAGGGAAACAAATTTGTTTAGTTTCCGCAGCTATATCAGAAATAGCGGCAATCGCGTTATCGCCTCCCCAAATTACCCTCATATCACACCACTGGCTAAATTGAGTAGTCACTTGAGATTGCAAAGCTGAATATTCAACCACAGCAAGATAAGGTTTAAGTGCTTTGCCTAGCTCAGTATTGAAATAAGCTTTTATCACTTCGATCAGTAAGCGAGTGGTATCACCACTTCTTTCACTAATGCGTACAATATTTTGATTACCGGATAAGACCGAAATTAAAGCTGAGTACAAGAAAACTGTGTCAACATTAGCCGGAGCGATGTGAAAAATTTGGCCTAATTTATCTTTATTTAAATCATTACAAATTTTGGGGTTGCTGCTAACCCTAGCTTTAATTTCGGTTAAATGTGTTTTTCTAAACCAAAAAGCTAAAGCTATTATTTCTGGGTATTGTCTTAACTCAAGCTGTTTAAAAATGAAATCAGCTAAACCGCTGACAGCATCAATTAAGTCGTCAGACCAAGGTGTTAATTTTTCTGCGTCTGTTAATTTAATATGCCAATTAACTAGCTCGTTAAATTTAAGAGAATGTGTCACTGCATCCCCTTACCTGTGCTTTCGGCACTCTGCCATGAATAACAAAATATTTTCCTTTTCTTCCGCATGCACAATCGTCTTCACCTATAATTTGGCCAAGATCCTCGGTTAAAATACAATGTCCTGGATAACTAGAAGCCAAAACTGAGTTTACTTGCACTAAACCTTGCACACCGAATGGCACTGGCGATAAATCGTTAATATCTCGAATTAACACATCAGACCAAACTGGCGCATGTAAATAACCTTGTTCGCATTGCATATAAATAGTGCCTGTTTGTTCTACCATACCATAATAGTCGTGAACTTTAACCTCACCTAATTGCGTTTGGATCCCAGCTTTAAATGCAGAGTCAGTAATTGCATTTTGCTGCATTTTTTTCCAACCACCACCGTGTATCAGTACCGCATTCTTTATATCAAATTTAAGATCTCTGGCTTGTAAGGCTTGAATGAACTGCTGCCAAACAATAAAAGTAAAACCGAAAATTAAAATATTATCATTTTTATATTTATCAAAGAATTCAGTGACAGCAGGTTTATCAAGCTGCATATTTTCATCTAATGCATAGCAATGGTTTCGACCAAAAAATGATAAGCCTTGCAAGCCTGCTGCTCTGGCTGTCATACCACCCGCTTGAGATAAAGTCGCCTTGCTATCAACCAATAACATAGGTCTTCTTTGCTTGCCTAACCAATGTTGCAAGGTTTTCACTAATATCTTACTTTGTAATTTTGCTGATTCAGAGTCTAAGTAAATTTTAGATTGCGCACCACCTGTACCAGAGGATCGCATCACACGAAAAACATCGTCCTGAGCTATGCTAGTTAAATCGTAATCTTTAAATAATCGAGCAAATACAGGTGGAATAGTTACTAACGAGTCAGGCGATTGACTCGCATTTGCTCGAATCAAATTTAGATACAGTGGATTTAACTCACAATGATGCATAGTCAAAGATAGCAGTTGTTGCTCAAGCCAAGCTTGCTTCTCTATTTTATCAAGCTGATAAATTGGCATGTCAATCAATTCACTCTGCTCTTTATCTCTGTGCATTCTCAACTTTTTCCATTAGTAATTGAGTCAGCTTGACATAATCTATTTTATTATTTGCTGTCATAGGTATCGCTTTAATGCCATAAACCTGTATAAATTTAGGGTGACAAGATAAATAGTTAGATAACTGACTAATTAAAAATTCATCTGACACGAGTATGTCTTGGCTTTCATTATTTGTTACATGGCAAATTTGTAACTTATCGTCTTGACCAACTAACACCATCTCTATCAATTGACTTGATTCGGATTGTATTAAATTTTGTAAGTAAACTTGGGCTTCATCTAAATTAACCCTTTTTCCGCTTAGTTTAATAAAGCGCTTTAAACGACCCGTTATTTTATAATTACCGAGTTCGTCAACAAGCGCGATATCACCCGTATGCAGCCAATCGCTCATGTCAATATGTTTTAAATCATCCGGCGATTCAGCAATCCCGAGCCCGACATTCGCACCGCGATAGCATAACTCGCCTTCAATATTAGTTTTATCGACCGTATTACCAGCTTCATTAATAATTTTAAACTCGCCATTTGGAATCGCTTTCCCGATATAGCCAATTTTATCTGTGGACTTGGTAAGCTCCAGATAAGCCATGCGAGCAGTTGCTTCAGTTTGGCCATACATAATAAAAAGCTGTTTTTGCTGAACTAAACAATAATCTAATACATTTTGACTAAGCGCTGAGGGCATAGCACCACCAGCCTGGGCATAATAATTAATACTCGCAAGCGGCAGTCGATGAAAGCCTAGCTGTGACATTAATTGAAAGGTATAAGGCACGCCATAAAAGCCAGTTGGCAGATGCTCTTTTACTAACGCCCAAAATGGCTTTTGCATTATATTCGTATCGGTTAATACGATTGACGCGCCTTGGGCAAGGTGAGTATTAATCACAGATAAACCAAAGCTATAAAATAATGGCAAGCTAGTAACCACACTAGACTGAGGATCTATTGGTAAATATTGGCAGATAGCTTGGCTATTATGTAGCAAGTTAGCTCGGCTAATTTTAACCAATTTAGGACTACCTGTTGAGCCGCTTGTGGTTAATAGCAAACAGATATCTGGATGAATTTGAGTTTTACGGCTGGAGCAACCCTTCGAGCTTATTTGCCAAGTTTCCGATTCAAATTTAGCAATTAATTCAGGTTGATATATGTGCTTTAAATGATCTTTTTTATCATGGCTAAGCTGTGCATCGACTAACATAACGCATTGGTTTAACTGAATTGCAGCTAAATAGCAGACTAATACTTGGAGCCGATTCGATGCTTCTAGAAATATCAGAGATTTTTTTTGACTATTCGCTTGCTGGGCTGAATTTTCAGCGTTAACGCCTGTATTTAAAGCTTGTAACAAGCTTTGCTTTTGTAGCTGGATTAACTCAACTAGCTCGCTATAACTAAATTGCGTTTGACTTGCGGCGTCATAAATCAGCCCCGTTTTAGTCGATAAGAATTCAGAGTCAAAAAAATCGCTACAACTAAGCTGGCTTATTTGTTCTGTCTTAATTTGCCCTGAATCAATTCGATTTGTGTTCATTCGCTCCGAATTAGAAAATTTAGCAGCCAAGGTTTAACCCACCATCGACAGCTAAATCTTGCGCCGTAATAAAACTGGCTTTATCCGATAATAAAAAGCTAATCGCAGCTGCGACATCTTCTGCTTTACCTGTTCTTTGCATACAGGTTTGCTGGCAGATTTGTTGTTTCTGCTCAGCGTTATAATGCTCGGTCAGTCCAGTTTCAATAAAGCCTGGTGAAACTGAATTCACTCTAATATTAAGTTTACCTAGCTCTTTGGCTAAACTTTTAGTTAAGCCAAATAAACCAGATTTAGCAGCGGCATAAACACTCTGCCCAGCGCTACCTTGATGGGCAACAATAGATGAAATAAATACAATACTACCAAGTTTATTCCGGCTCATTAGTCGACTTGCATATTGAGCTAAAACAATAGCTGAAGATAAATGTATAGATAGTTGCTGCTGAATTTGTTCTGGTTTAAGCATGAGTAACGGCGTTTCAAGCATATCCCCCGCACAATGAACTAAGCCGAATAAATTCACCTTTAATTTATTGATATCCGTAATAATAGTTTTGACGTTATCTGGATGATTGATATCTAAATGTGAGCATTCAAGCAAAACTGGATATTCAGCTTTAATTTCGCGACATAGTTCAGCCAACTTAGCTTGATTTCGACTCTGTAAAAATAGCGAATAGCCTTGGGCCGCTAAGCATTTAGCTGTGCTAGAAGCAATACCGCCAGTCGCACCTGTAATTAATACCATACCTAAATTTGATGAATTCATTGGATTGTCTCTCACAGATGAAAATCTAGATGTAACCTTTACGACCAATTAAGTCTGCGGCTCCCCCCCAAACAAACATATTTAATGGGTATCGCATATAGAACTTAGCTGCTAAATAGCTTAACAGTTAAAACTCAATATCGTATTTGCTTAAAATTTCTTTAGCTTTAGCAAACGAGCTCATATCAATAATGTCATCTGTGTCTAACATTAAATCAAACTGACTCTCTAACTCGGCTATTAGCACCATGTGCGCGGTAGAATCCCATTTAGCGTGCTGGCTATAAGCCAAATCATCTTTCACTTCAGTTTGCTCTACGCCAAGTGCGGTAACAAATGCTGCTGATATTTTGTTTAAATTGCTCAATTTAACCTCTACTTAACCAATTTTTAATTTGAGTTGTCGCTTTATTATAATTATCGGCGGTTAACTCAATTGCATTAAATTCATCATTATCATCTTCGCCAATTAAATAACCTAATTGCTGATTATATTTAAGCGCAGCCAGATTTGTTTTTCTTACCTTACTAGCCAAACGGTCGATTTTAAGATGCGTAAAAGCATAGTCGTTGATTACTAATGACGGCGCAAATGCAATAAAATTATTCTGGTATTTATCATTACCTATATACAAACCTACCTCAGCTTGCTTCGCCGTTAATAAGCTATTTGTATCTAGAGCTCGAATATTAATCACACCTATTGGTTGTGATTTATAATCAATCATAAAATGCTGTTGGTCTTGTTTCTGACCCAATGAATAAAACCAAGCTTGTTGTTGCTCCCGACTAATTAGATCCTGATTTACCATTTGCTTACGCACAAAATCAGTATTTCGCCACAGTCGAACCTGCTCTATATCTGGTTCAGCCAGCTGTGCTAAATTCACTGCATAAGCTGATAATTTGGGTTTTAACATAGCTTTAATGATTCTTTCTTAATATGGCCAGTGCGCAGTTATAAGCACCATCGACCACTTTATTTGGGGTATTCTGATACATATTATCAAGAACATCAGGATTCAGCACTGAGAGTAAACTAGATTCTAACTCTGCCGAATTAAATGCCTCGCGACAATCTAGAACTTTACACCAAGCCTTGTTTTCAGCATTTCTGCTATTAAACCATTGATTATCATAACTAATCAATAATATTGACGGTGTTCGACAAGCATAAAGTTCAAATTGGCTTGTACCTGCTGCAGAAATAGCCAGTTTCACTCGCTTAAAAAAATCTTTTATATTTTCAGGGTTATATACCAATTTAAAATTAGCCGGCATAGATTTAAGCAAATCAATCACTTCCTCTTTGGCTTTAAAGGCAACACCAACTACGACATAAACAGGCATAGTTAAATAGGTTAACTTTTTAAGTACTTGTAAAACCTGCTTAGTATAATTTTTAGGGTCTGCGCCCCCTAGCGTCACTAAAATCCCATTTCTTTCAGCAAATAGAAGGCTAGTATCTGTAATAAAGCTTTGTCGTAAAAGTCTATAATTATCGCCACATAAAATATTTTCAGGCTGTGCTAAAAAGCTAATACTTGAGCTTTTCTTTAATTCAATATACTGAGTTTTAACTTCACTGGTCGAAGATGGGTTGACAATCCAATCACTAAAATGACAACAATGGTCTAAATTATCATCAATCGAAATAACTTGAGGCAATTGAGTTAACAAAGGCAATTCGGAGCTATAAGAGCAATCTGTAACAGCTGATGTTTGAAAATCTAAATTAGGTATCGCTTTGTAGACTTGCTCTCTATAATCGAGATCAAAGTGATAGCCATCCAGCACGATAAAATGTGCTTGGTATTTTTTGACCAGGTGAAGTAATTGAGATATTTCATCATTAACACAACTACTTGGCTCTTGACTAGCTAAACTTTCTTGTTTTAGCACTTGATATGCAAACTCAAATTGAGGCAAAGCTTTAATAAAATGTTCAGTTTGTGGCGAAACAACAAAGATACAATGTAGCCCTGCTTTAATAAAACCTTGAGCTAGTGCAATACAGCGCATAATGTGCCCTGCGCCAATTTCACCACCCGCATCAACTCGAACTAAAACATTGTTATTATCATTCATTTATAAACTGTCTTATCGATGAATAGAAGTGTGCAAAGGGTAGAAAAATCACATTTATAGCTTAGTCTCTTTATACGCATTTACACTGAGTTTTTAACATTCAACGAGTAAATCCCATTGTATTGGCGTGCCTGCTTTAATGAAATTATCTGCGCGCATTTGCTTTACTTTAGTCCAATGCTTAGGCGCTAAGCCAAGTGCTGGCCGAACAATTTTTATATTAGTTTCATCTAACAGTTCACCCGCTTTTATATCTTGGTATGCGAAAATAGAGCGGCGGTAATATTTGGATTTTGCTTCTGCTGCGCTACCACCATAAACAACTTTCCCCATAGCTTGAAAAGCATCATTTGCAGATTCGCATAATAGTTTAAATTCTACTGGTTCAAGCGAAAATTCAGCGTCAACGCCGCCTGCATTTCGATCCAACACAAAATGTTTTTCAATCACGCATGCGCCTAAAGCGACTGAAGCGGTTGCAACGCCGACACCTCGAGTGTGATCAGATAAACCGACTAAGCAACCAAATTGCTCTTTTATATCAGCAAGTGTATTTAAGTTCGTGTTACTCGGCTGTGCAGGATAAGTACTGGTGCATTTGAGCAAGATAATTTGGTCATTTCCTTGCGACTTAGCAGCGGCTATCGCCTCTGCTATCTCAGCTTCGGTAGCCATGCCCGTAGACATAATTAAAGGTTTACCTGTTGCAGCCGCTTTTTCAATAAGTGGTATATCAGTTAATTCAAAGGAAGCGATTTTATAACAAGGCACATTTAAACTTTCTAAAAAGTCGACCGCAGGCTCATCAAATGGGGAACTAAAGGCAATTAAACCAAGTTCATTGGAATAATCAAACAGCACTTTATGCCAGCTATATGGCGTTGATGCTTTTTGATAAAGTTTATGCAAGTGCTCACCATACCAAAGCGAATCTTTTTCATTAATTCTAAAATTATCAGAATCAATATCCAGCGTCATAGAATCAGCAGTATAAGTTTGTAGCTTAATTGCATCCACACCTGCTTCAGCGGCTGCTTTGACCATTTGTTTGGCAAGGTCTAAATCTTGATTATGATTACCTGATAACTCAGCTATAATAAATGGCTTAGAACCTGATCCAATCGAATAATTTGCAATGTTTATGTTTGTTTTCATATTTTATTTAAACAGAATTATGACGCTGAAAATATTAGCGTTTAATTAAAGCCAGCACTGTATTTAACCGGTTAATAAAGCGCTGGTAAATGGGGTCAACTTAGGTTAGCTGAAAATTGCCTCTATCTTATCTATGATTTGTTCCGAACTCGGTAAATTCTCACCTAAAATAGGTAATATATGCTCTGGACATGTTAAATTAACAGAACCTGAATCTGTCAATAACACAGCTGGGCAGTTAACAGATTTAGCTAACCAATAAAGCTCAGACGGAAAAGAAATCATTAAATCAGTCGCCTTTAACATAGCCAATAACATTTTGATTGGTGTATTACTTAATGACTCTTGCCAAACAAAGTAGCCTTTTTGCTGCAAATTATTTTTAAGTTCGGCTAGCTCCGGGTAAGCAGATAAACCTTCATTAGCAAGCAAGATAACTTTTTGTTTCTCAGCCCTTTTTTGTAATAATTCGTCCGCTGGAACATCGATTGCCATATCAAACTCTAGGTTATCTAACTGGCAACATTGAGATAAATAATATTCAGGATAACCATTTTCCGGCACATAACGAGATTGCCACCACCTGGTATACCATTTTTCCATACCGCTAAAGGTACTTTCCATATAACGACTTGGCTCTTGAACATACTCAGGTTGTAAGGTTTGTGCTTGGAAAGACTCAATCAAACCTTGAACCGATAAGTTCATGCTATTGCCCATGAAACGTTCACCAGCATCTTTTAAGAATCGGCTTAAGAAGCAAGGCATAAAGCTAGTATCTAAGTTGATAATTTGATCGTATGCTTCACCAATTATTTCTTCAGCTAAACCTAAAAATGCTTCCATCGCTGGTAATAATTCCGCAGGCCAAGCGTTTTTCGCCAAATGTTTTACTTTCACGCAAGGCTCTGCGAGTTCAATAATGTCTTTCCCTTCAGCAAAAGTTAAAAAATGTATTTCAGAATTAGGATACATTTTTTGATAATGACGTATTGCTGGTAAGCCAATTGAAGCAACATCAGCCAAACCTAAAAAGCGAATAATCAGTATTTTAATTTGTGTAGTTTGACTCGATTCCATCTTAAAACCTTTATCTTTTTTAATTTATTCTTTTTTCTAGTAATTGATATAGTAGCTCTGCATTTTGCCAGTCTTCTAGAGTATCTATGTCTTGCACTAAATACCTAGGTAAAACCACTGGAATACTGTGCTCTGAGAATGTTTTTTTACCTGTTAAAAATGCGTTTGCACGACCCCAATAAAATTGCCCAGCATCATGATAGGCTTCTTCTAAATCTTGTGAACGCTTGCCAATATGCTCGGGAAACATAGGTACAACACCTGAGTTTTGCATTTTTAACGAACGCTGAATAGGAAATGGGAAGCTAGTAACAGAAAATGCAAACACTTTATCTGGCGCTTGGTTTAACGCTTGAAAAGCTTGGCTGAGATATTTTGCCTGTAACAAAGGCGCTGTTGCATAAATACAACAGCAGTAATCAATTTTATCACCTTGCTCCAGTAAATAATTTAACGCATGCTTAATAACAGGTGTAGTGCCTGTATAATCATCAGCTAAATCATTTGGCCTAATAAAAGGAGTTTGTGCTCCATATTGATTAGCCACTTTGGCAATTTCAGCATCATCAGTCGATACAATTATTTTATCAAACAAACCCGTCGCTTGAGCGGCTTTAATGCTGTGAGCAATTAACGGCAGGCCAGCAAATAATTTTATATTTTTTTTGGGGATTCTTTTACTACCTCCCCTAGCTGGGATAATAGCGACGTTCAAGACAAGATCCTTGTTAATGTTTCAATCACTTTATTTTGTTCTTTTGCTGTCATAGTTGGAAATATAGGCAGAGATAAAGTGCGGCGATAATAGGTCTCTGCATTTTCAAAATCACCTTTTTGAAAACCTAATGCCTGATAATATGGTTGCCAGTGTACTGGAATATAATGCACATTCACGCCGATACCTGCCTCTATCAGTTGCTGGTAAACTTCACCTCTATCATGTTCCAATAGCTCAATTGTATAAAGGTGCCATGCAGATTGATGTAAAGTTTCAAACTCGGGTAATTGTAAAGGCAAAGATTGTAAACCTTCAAAATAACGCTGAGCTTGGAGCCTTCTTCTTTTAACAAAATCAGGCAATTTTTTCAGTTGGGAAATACCCAGCGCAGCATTTAAATCACTCAATCTATAATTTAAACCCAGTTCAGTTTGCTGATAACACCAAGCTTGATTTAATTCTGGGTCTGTCGCCGGTATATCTCTAGACACGCCATGCTTAGCGAGTAAACGCGCTTTATCAATAATAACTCGACTATTAGTTAAGACAGCGCCGCCTTCTGCTGTCGTAATAGATTTGACAGGATGAAAGCTAAAAACGCTTATATCTGAATATTGGCAACTACCTATCATAGAGCCCAAATACTGGCCACCTAAGGCATGACAAGCATCTTCAATTATCTTTACATTATATTTTTTAGTCAGTTTTGCGATAGTAAGCATATCGCAACTTAACCCAGCAAAATGCACAACAATGATAGCCTTAGGCAAACTATTTTCTTGTTTAGCTAAGGCTAATTTAGTAGCCAGTTTATCAGCGCAGATATTATGTGTGATTGGATTGATATCAACAAAATCAATTTGAGCGCCTGCAAGTCGAGCTGAATTAGCTGAGGCAACAAAAGTAATAGGCGTCGTCCATACTATATCGCCTGCTGTGACACCTAAACTCAAGCAAGCTAAATGTAATGCTGATGTGGCGCTATTAACGACTAAACTATATTGAGCTTGGGTAAAATCACACAGCGCTTGTTCAAACTCAGGAACTTTAACCCCTTGGGTTAAAAATTGATTTTTTAATACATCAACAACGGCGTTAACGTCATCGTCATCTATATGATGTTTACCATAAGGAATCATCAATAACTCTTATCTAACTCTGCAAGTTGTTCTACATTTAAAAATTCAGGGTTAGTTCCAGAATGATATTCAAACTTATCACTGACAGCTCTCCCCTGCTCTTTTAATTTATTGATTGAGTAATCAATATTTTTATCAAAAAATGAAATAGGCGGCGTAATGACATAATGATCGGAAAACTCTAAGGTGTGATGAGCAACTTCTTCAGGCACCATGACTTCATGCAACTTTTCCCCTGGGCGAATACCGATTACATCATATTGTTGTGAACCAGACATAGCTTCAACTAAATCCAGAATTCGAACCGAAGGTATTTTAGGGACAAAAATTTCTCCGCCTTGCATGCGTTGGAAATTTTTGACAACAAATTCAACGCCCTGCTCTAACTTAAGCCAAAAACGAGTCATTTCAGGGTGAGTGACTGGTAACGACGTTTTGCCTTCATTTAATAATTTTCGATAAAAAGGAACAACAGAACCACGAGAACCAACGACATTACCATAACGAACAACAGAAAAACGCGTACCATCCGAACCAGAAATATTGTTAGCAGCAACAAATAATTTATCGGATGCTAGCTTAGTTGCCCCATATAAATTAACTGGATTAGCGGCCTTGTCAGTTGAAAGGGCAATAACACGTTTAACATCTGCATCAATTGCCGCATCTATCACATTCTGTGCCCCCATGATATTAGTTTTAATACACTCCATCGGATTATATTCAGCTGCAGGAACTTGCTTTAGTGCCGCTGCATGTACAACATAATCAACCCCTCTCATCGCCGTAATTAATCTATCTTTGTCTCTGACATTACCAATAAAATAGCGCATAGCAGGATGTTGAAATTCTTGTTGCATTTCAAATTGTTTTAATTCATCTCGCGAGAATACAATCAATTTTTTAGGTTGAAAGTTTTGCAATAGATAATTGATGAAACAGCGGCCAAAAGACCCTGTTCCACCTGTAATTAGAATTGATTTATTATTAAACACGATCTCTCCCAAACAACATTCCAAGCCAATTATTTATATTTTTTAATTGCTTTTCGGCCTCGAACAACACCAATTAACTCTTTCTCGGACTCTAGCAATAGCTTTTTACATATAGTTAAGAGTTCATTATTTACTTTAACTTCTGATTCTGCAAAGAATTTTTTATTCTCGAGTGGGATTTGTTGATCTTCAAGATATTTAGTAACAATCAGGTCCCTAGTATCAATTTGTTTAAATAAATCCTCTGTATCTAATGTTTCAGAATTCAATATAGAGATAATCTGCTTATTTAAACAATCAAGTTCATCAAATGTATAGTCATGCGAGAAATCTGACAAATTAAACCGCGCTTTGTCTTTTTTGTTGTTGGAGTTCATAAGCTTCTTGTTTTGCTTCCTCAGGTATTTGAGACCAAGCAGTTTTAATAGGGAGCATTAAACCTATCACTTCATCCATAATTGTTAAACTGTTTTGTACATGGGCGTCAGTTAAACGGCTAACCATATATTCATACAAAGCGTAGAGATTATTTGTGACTTCATTATCCATATCAAGATCTAATGTATCTCTAAGGTGCACAAGAATGGCGGAAGCTTTCGATAGATGCTCAGCTTTGCCTTCATAGTCTTTACGTTCCATACAACCTTTAGCATAGGCCATTTTGTCTAGTGAACCTTGCATTAACATCAAAGTTAATTGATGAGGATCAGCTTGGGCAACTTGCTGTTTTAAATTACCTTGTTTATAAGCATTGATACCACGGTTATACATTTTATTCTCCAACTTATATAAATGATGAGCTTAAAGATGCCATAAGCGAACTACCCGTTCTTTGCAACTTAGACACAGTCAAATCAAGGTTAATATATTTTTTTCTTAATAAGGTTTCGTAGTCAGACATTTGTATCTCAAAACGAGCTCTGTCATCTCCGAGTTGATCTTTTTGATCTTTGTAGGATTGTTCTCGAGAAGGTAAAAGTCCGCCAAAAGTGGTGTATTCATATATATAATCATACAAACGGTTGGCAATCCCTTCATCGTCATCTGAAAATAACGCAGCTATTTCATCATAATTATCATCGAGCGCTTCATCCAATAGTTCTTCACCACTACCAAATCCAAATTCATCAACTGCAGATACTTCCAATTTACCTTTATCAGTAAAAGCAACACCAATTTGAAATAAGCTACCAAGCTCTGAAGCACTAACTGAACTAGATAAAATTGAGCTCAAGCCTGATTCTATCCCACGCAACATAAAGTCACCAGCTAACGCACCATCATCTTCAAGCTCTGATGTACCATAACGAGTTAGAGTCGCTATCTCATCTAACATGGTATTATAGTTATCAACAAAATCTGTGATTTTGTTTTTTAAACCTTCTTTATCGTAACCGATTTCTAAAGTTGAAGCTTGTTTGGCACCGGACGCATCAACGCTACTCACTGCAGTAGCTTCAAAAGTTACATTTTCAATAACATTTTCAAATTCATTCGTTTCACTCTCAACAACTATACCATCAATTGTTGCTTGAGCATTCTGTGCATCTGTAATACGTATTTTAGTAACATCATCACCGCCAACCAAGTCTTCATCGTAAGCATAAGAGCTACCGGCAGACGACTCTGTCGATATTTTTTCAAGTTCGACAATATCATCAGTATTAACGATAGATAAATTATTATCAGCCCCTGTAGTGTCAGAAGTATAAACTAGCTTAGTGCCATCTGAAGTGCCGGTTTCAATAATACTGGCACGAACGCCAAAGTCTTCACCAGCAGTATTAACTGCTGTTCTATATTCAGACAATGTCATATTTGCTGTAACGGGAACAATGAAGCTATCGCTTCCTATGTTGAATGTTAAATTACCAGCTTGGGTGCTAATTATAGAAGAAGAGCCATTAGTGAAATTACCATCACCTGTAGTTATTCTGCTACCACTAGCTAACTGATCGACTGTTATCTCATATTCATTTTGCACAGCACTGTTTGATGCTTCGGCGGTAAAAGGACCTGTCTCGCCTTCGCCTAGATCTGGATGGGATAATATAGCTTTACGACCTTGCAAGTCATAGCTATTGCGAAGTTCATCAACAGAATCTTTAAATTCTTCCATTTTAGATTTTAAGGTTGCAATTGCAGAGATAGAAGTTTCAAGTTCTTCTTCTCGACTATCAAGCCTAGCTTGACGTGGTGCTCGCTCAGCTTCAAGTAACTGAGTGACCAAACCGCTTAAATCTAATCCGGAGCCAACCCCAATAGATGAGACAGACATGATAAACCTCTCATAATGCTAAACTTCTCTATTAATAAGAACTCCCACTGCTTTACCTGCATCAGTGCGCAACTTATCAATACGCTCAGCTAACTTTAAAATTTCTTCTGACGGAATTTGTCGAATCAGATCACCCGATTCTTTATCCGTAACTTGTATAATAGAGCGCTGACTTTTTTCATCAAATGAAAAATTAAGATCTCTATTTTGTGCCTGAACAAAATCGGATACTTCAGAAAGTGCAGAATCCAAATCCTGTTCTTCGTTAACTAACTTATCGACTGCAAAATCTGATTCTTTAGTACTTTCCACTAAACTAAGTTTAGCTTGTTTACTATTGGAATCAATTGAACTGTCAGTATTTTGACTTTTGGAGCTATCCAAGCTTTCTTGGGCGCTATTAACTTTAGTTTGACTCGATTGATAAGCAATATTATTGCCAATTTGTGAGATATCAAATTCCATAAAAATTTCCTCCTAATTTCAATTAGGATTAGCCACCTAGGAGTGAGACTAAGTGGCTATTCTGACGAGCGCTTTTATCCTAATAAAGATAATGCACTTTGTGGTCTTTGGTTCGCTTGACTTAACACCGAAATACTAGCTTGTTGAACAATTTGATTTCTTGTTAATTCAGCAGTTTCTGTCGCAAAATCTGTATCTCGAATTGCTGAACGAGCAGATGATACATTTTCGATGACGTTACTTAAGTTACGAACTGTTGATTGAAAACGGTTTTGAAGTGCACCTAAATCAGCTCGAGCAGCACCTATAGTAGAAATAGCAGTATCAATTGCCGTTAATGCAGCAGAAGCACCATCTGTAGTCGCAACTGTAGTATTAGCTAAACTTAAACCAGAAGCGCCATAGCCACCTGAACGAGAGATATTAACAGAAATAGTTTGGCCACCATTTGCACCAACTAAAAATGCTGCTGAATATGTACCGGTTAGTAAATCAGTTCCAGCGAACTGAGTATTAGCACCTATTCGGCTAATTTCAGTTTTTAATGCTGACACTTCTTTTTGCAGTGCAGCCCTATCTGATGAACTATTGATACCATTTTGAGATTGTACCGCTAGCGTTCTAATACGCTGTAAAGACGTTGTAATCTCTTGTAACGCACCCTCAGCAGTTTGTACCACAGAAATACCATCATTAGCATTTCGAACAGCTTGGTTTAAACCCTGAATTTGAGTCGTCATTCTATCTGAAATTTGTAAGCCAGCAGCATCATCAGCAGCTCGATTGATTCGAAAACCAGATGAAAGACGTTCAAATGATGTATTTAGTGAATTGCCTGATTGAGATAACTGACGTTGTGCATTTAATGACGAAACGTTAGTGTTCACGAACATAGACATAAAAATAACCTCCTGAAATCATTTATCTACTAAATGATTCACTTGAATTTCAACCCTTACGAGTTGCCTCATTTAATACTTTGAAACTCGGCCCCTCAACCTCATTTCAAAACTTATATTTCCCCTCATTTAAAGTTATCGGCAAAAACTAGAGGAGCTTTAGTGTTTTTTATGATTTTTTTTCAATTATTTTAAAAATAAAATTAAAACAATCAGTTAAGTCCAAAAAAAATGGACTTTGGACTTTGGACTTTGGACTTTGGACTTTGGACTTTGGACTTTGGACTTTGGACTTTGGACTTTGGACTTTGGACTTTGGACTTTGGACTTTGGACTTTGGACTTTGGACTTTGGACTTTGGACTTTGGACTTTGGACTTTGGACTTTGGACTTTGGACTTTGGACTTTGGACTTTGGACTTTGGACTTTGGACTTTGGACTTTGGACTTTGGACTTTGGACTTTGGACTTTGGACTTTGGACTTTGGACTTTGGACTTTGGACTTTGGACTTTGGACTTTGGACTTTGGACTTTGGACTTTGGACTTTGGACTTTGGACTTTGGACTTTGGACTTTGGACTTTGGACTTTGGACTTTGGACTTTGGACTTTGGACTTTGGACTTTGGACTTTGGACTTTGGACTTTGGACTTTGGACTTTGGACTTTGGACTTTGGACTTTGGACTTTGGACTTTGGACTTTGGACTTTGGACTTTGGACTTTGGACTTTGGACTTTGGACTTTGGACTTTGGACTTTGGACTTTGGACTTTGGACTTTGGACTTTGGACTTTGGACTTTGGACTTTGGACTTTGGACTTTGGACTTTGGACTTTGGACTTTGGACTTTGGACT
>NZ_KQ130483.1:224477-368181 GCF_001050375.1 Catenovulum maritimum
CTTTGGACTTTGGACTTTGGACTTATAAAGGTAGAAAAACACGTCGACCGACAGAATTAATGCCAGGAGGTAGTAAGGGATGAGGTTTCAAGTCATCAGCCCTGCCAATCGACGATTAGATTAAGTCAATTTGAAATTAACTTTGAGGGAAGCTAACAACAATATTTTGACTCAACCTTAGCAAATCACTTTGCTTGGTTAACTAAGCACAATCTAAGCCAACCTTCCTTCATTCAAACATTTTGAATTAAAAACCGCCGGAGTAGAACTCCGGCAAGCGCAACAACTAGGAGAAAGTTGCGATTCTGTTCAACGAGTATTAACCACCTAATAATGATAACGCTGATTGAGGTCTTTGATTCGCTTGACTCAATACTGTTGTACTCGCTTGTTGTAAAATTTGATTTTTAGTTAATGAAGCTGTTTCTGTGGCAAAGTCTGTATCTTTAATTCTTGAGCGTGCAGCTGACACATTCTCAACAACATTGCTTAAGTTACGAATCGTTGATTGAAAACGGTTTTGCAATGCACCTAAATCAGCTCTTGCACTACCTACAGCAGAGATTGCGGCATCAATTGCAGTTAAAGCGGCAGATGCATCCTGCTCCGTGGCAACTGTTAAACTACCAACGCCTAAACCAGAAGCACCAAAACCAGCTGTTCTAGAAAGGTTGACAGAGATGGATTGGCCTCCATTTGCACCCACTAAGAATTTAGCTGAGTAATTTCCAGTTAATAACTCAACGCCAGCAAACTGAGTCGTTGCACCAATACGGCTTATTTCTGTTTTTAATGCTGATACTTCTTTTTGAAGTGCTAAACGGTCAGATGAACTATTAATACCGTTTTGTGATTGTATTGCTAATTGGCGAATTCTTTGTAATGAAGTCGTGATTTCTTGCATAGCGCCTTCAGCAGTTTGAGTTAAAGAAATTGCGTCGTTTGCATTTCTTACTGCCATATTTAGGCCTTGAATCTGAGTTGTCATTCGGTCTGTAATTTGTAGACCTGCAGCATCATCTGATGCTCTATTAATACGAAAACCTGAAGATAAACGTTCAAATGCAGTGCTTAACTCTGTACCTGAACCCATTAATTGTCTTTGTGCATTTAATGATGAAACATTAGTGTTTACGAACATAGTCATAATACTCTCTCCTAATTCTTACATTGCGATTTATGGTGTGCGGTTATTCGCACCAGGTCTTTTCTAGACCCCTTATTTTTATGATTGTCTGCCCTGACAATTAAGTTATCGGAGTAATAATTCGTATCTTTAACAAACAAATCGGGGATTATTTGCCGAAAATAGGCAATGAAGATTGAAAAAAGCGGAAATTAAAAATTTAGATATGTAATTACAGTAAGATAGAGCGGCAAAACTTTAGTTATTTTTTATTTAACTTTTAATAAAAAATAACTAAATAAAGCCTAAAGTCTGACTAAAGTAGAAAATAAGAGGCAGGCTGACCGGAAAAGAAGGGGTTAACCTCATCGAAAACCCCTAAACCGGAGCGAGTTACACCCGCCTGGCCTGCTATGCCCTTACACTACCTCCTGACTTAGCTTCCAGTGGGTGAAAGCAGAGTCAAATCAAATATTATCCTAATAGAGATAATGCTGATTGTGGACGCTGATTAGCTTGACTCAGAATAGTAGTACTGGCTTGCTGAATAATCTGATTTCGAGTTAACTCAGCCGTTTCAGTCGCAAAATCAGTATCTCTGATTTGTGCTCTTGCACTTGAAACATTCTCAACAATATTACTTAAGTTACGAATTGTTGATTGAAAACGATTTTGCAATGCACCCAAATCAGCCCTTGCAGCACCAATTGATGATATTGCAGAATCTATTGCGGTTAAGGCTGCTGAAGCATCTGACGCAGTGGCGACAGTAGTATTACTCAAGCTTAAACCTGAGGCACCAAAGCCACCTGTTCGAGATAAGTTAACAGAAATTGTTTGACCACCATTTGCGCCAACCAAGAATGCAGCTGAATACCCGCCTGTTAACAAATCAACACCGGCAAACTGGGTTGTCGTACCAATACGACTAATCTCAGTTTTAAGTGCAGAAACTTCTTTTTGTAGTGCTGTTCTATCTGCAGAAGTATTAATACCATTTTGCGATTGAACCGCTAGCGTACGAATACGCTGCAAAGAGTTAGTTATCTCTTGCATGGCACCCTCAGCCGTTTGGGTTAACGAGATCGCATCATTAGCATTACGAACAGCTTGATTCAACCCTTGGATTTGGGTAGTCATTCTGTCTGTGATTTGAAGGCCCGCGGCATCATCAGAAGCACGGTTAATTCTAAAGCCAGATGATAAACGCTCAAATGACGTGTTTAACGCATTACCAGAACCTGCCAACTGACGTTGTGCATTTAAAGATGATACGTTGGTGTTTACGAACATACTCATAGTACTCACTCCTAAAGAAGTATATTTATATTAAAAACCAAACTTTTATTACCGAAGCTTTATAAATACAACTTAAAGCTCCACTCAACTTACATATCGGCAAAACAAAAAAACACTTTAGATATTTGTTTTATTATTTTTAAGCAAAAAATAACTAATTAATAAAAACTTATACGACACACATACTTAAAATAATACAAAACAACCAAAACAAATAACAATCAAAATTAAAAACATGATAAAAAACATATTATTAAATATATAATTTAAAAAATAAAAATGGAAAGCACACTCGAATCTACTCAATTTCAGTTAGGCATTAAAAGACCTAATATTTGAACGAATAAGCTTAATCACAGCTGAACTAAACCAATCTAAAATTCAATTCATTTAAGAATTGAATTCCTGGGTATAAAATTTGAGCGCTGTGCGAACTGCATATAAATATAAAGATTGATGGAGGATGATGATTCAAGAAGGGCAAACAGATAAAAATGGGTCAAAGCAAAGATTCAAATAGAAATAACATTCGTTGCTTTAATTACTTTTAAATCTTTCTACGGCCAATGTTTATGTCCATACAAAGGATACAGACGAAATTTAAGTAGGTTAGAACTTAAATTATTTGCAACCACTCCCTAACTTTAAACCTCAAACAAAAAATAAAAAGTCATAAGACTGGTTTAATAAACCTAGGCTAAAGATTTATATCTGCTTATACATTCGTGATAAAAAAATACAATGAAGTAACTGAATCAAGATATACATTTGCTTCAGCAAAATGTTATCCGCAATCAAACAAGTCAAGTTAGGCTAGTAAGTCAGATCGTCTCCAATTTATCTCTAAGGCATAGAAATAAATATAATGCGTTACCAAACAAGCTAAATTAACAGATTTAATTGCTAACCAAGAGCCCTATAACGCTAAACTATCCAGCTAATTTATTAATTCCAAGTGCCGAATTAGGTAAGCACTGGTCTTAATAGAAAACAATATTGTGAAATCGCAAGACACAATACCGGCAGATAAAGTTAACGTGAGGGAGATCAAATTTAAATTGGGCCTATATCTATGCTTATCTTGAGCAATCAAGAACGAATTAGGTAGCTCTTAATCTCGTGATTTACATCAAATGACGGTAATCGCAAACACATCACTTGTTGATTGGCACAATATATCTGATCATTAAGTTAATTAGATTCTTTACTGTGATAATGACTAAAACCTAGCAATTACTACTTCGCTAAATTCGATTATCCCATTGTAAAAATCAACCTCAAACTATATGCTAGTTGTCCAAATTGTCTCTAATTTAAAGCCTAACATCACAAAAATTGAGTATGCCGAGCTACAAACTAGGTGCTTTCGCAAGTTTATTGTTAGTTATAATCCATATATTCTTATCGCATTACCTCATCTAATATTCGTTAAGACTCTCTTCTTAACACTTATAAATTGCTTAGTTTAAAACTGCCGGAGGAAATCCCTCCGGCCAATCAACACACGAATTAGGAGAGAGTGTGTGATCTGGTTTAAAGCTAAGCTTTAATTCTTAAAAATCATTTAAATAGGCGACAAATGTCGACAAAATCAATTTATTTAATAGTCAATAAACAAACACTTAATAAAAATAGAGCTAGAAAAACCATTAAATAAATAGGAACTCGTCCACTGCCACTTATTAAAGTTTCAGTGCTAAACAAAGACACCGCACTCGAATTTGTCGAGTACGGCCTTCTATTATTCATTAACCTAGTAAAGACAAGGCTGATTGAGGTCTCTGGTTAGCCTGACTTAACACAGTTGTACTGGCTTGTTGTAAGATTTGATTTTTGGTTAAGCTAGCGGTTTCAGTTGCGAAATCTGTATCTTTGATTCGAGAACGTGCAGCTGAAACATTTTCAACAACATTACTTAAATTTCGAATCGTTGATTGGAATCGGTTTTGCAACGCACCGAGATCTGCCCGAGTTGAACCTATGGTTGATATTGCCGCATCAATCGCTGTTAAAGCAGCAGATGCATCGGCTTCAGTCGCAACTGTTAGTGTACCAATGCTCAAACCAGAAGCCCCAAAACCACCAGAGCGCGACATATTAATTGATATAGATTGACCACCATTTGCGCCAACTAAGAATTTAGCTGAATAATTACCCGTTAACAGCTCTACCCCAGCAAACTGAGTGGTGGCACCAATTCGACTAATTTCAGTTTTAAGTGCGCTCACTTCTTTTTGTAGAGCTAATCTATCTGATGAACTATTAATACCATTTTGTGACTGGATCGCTAATTGTCGAATTCGCTGTAACGAAGTGGTAATTTCTTGCATTGCACCCTCAGCAGTTTGACTGAGTGAGATAGCATCATTTGCATTTCTTACCGCTTGATTTAAACCCTGGATTTGGGTTGTCATCCTGTCAGTAATCTGAAGACCCGCGGCATCATCAGATGCTCGGTTAATTCTGAAACCAGATGATAGTCTCTCAAATGCAGTATTTAGCGCATTACCAGAGCCCATTAATTGTCTTTGAGCATTCAAAGAAGATACATTCGTGTTTACAAACATTGTCATTTTATTCTCTCCTAACTCTTATTGAGTTATCGTTATTTGGGCCTAACTACCCAGAAAAATTAAATTAGCTTTTTGTTATTAATTGTCTTTCCTTGACACTTAATATATCGGTATGGGAAAGGAGAGCTTTACGAATATAAGTTAAATAAATCGATCTTTTTTAACTAAAGAAATTAATCAAATTGCCGAGTCAGAACCAAATAAAAATTCTTTAATTTTCATTTAATTCATTGAATTAATTATAAAAAATTAAAATTCCAGCTTAATTCCAGAATTGAGCAGATATTAATGAAATTTGAAAAAATTAAGTTAATCGAGATGAAATGGAGAATATTATCAAGAAGAGTTTAATTTAGGTGTTAATTGGTCCTTTTTAAGACAGTAAATGCGGAGTTAAAAATATAGAATAGAAATTAATAGCTTGATTTATATTAATTTTTTATCTAAAAGCATGAGAAATGAGAGTTAACTGGATTAAGTGGTTAAGTGAATAGAATGCTTAAAGGAAGTTATTGGCTGATTGTGAGCCAATAACCTATAAGAAATTAAATAGAGATAAGTTGGTTACTCGTCCAAAAGTTTGGTTGGCTACCGTTAGCGCTGTTTCTTGTTTTTGCAGTTCGGTGATTGCCTCAGCCATATCCACTTCAGATACTTTTGCTTTAGCTTCTTTTAAATTAATTTCTAAATCTTCATTGGATAAAGTAACACTGGTTAATACATTTAACCTGCCTCCAATTTCAGATCGAGCAAAACCAATATTTTCTTGAGATTGCTGAAGCGCATAAATTGAATGTTTGATAGTATCGAACATATCATCACCAGGTACTTCATTCGCCTGTAATGCTAGGATCATTTCATCCATTACATTCAACATATTGTTTTTATTTGGTGGATCTAAGCTGAAATCTAACTGATCACCTGCATTACCACTAATATTAAATTCCGCACCTTTAAAATTAATCGGTTCGCCAGCTGTATAATTACCATTTTCTATCACATTGCCACCACTATCTAATACTTGATAGGTACCAGCACCTAAAACAATACTAAAATCATTGCTGCCGGCCGGATTTGGTGGAATTTGGACATAATTTTGTTTCTGAAAACGATCAAATGCATCAGGGTTTTCTAAACGATAACTACCTGATGCTGTAGATGTACTATTAGGGTCAAGAGTAAGGCTACTTCTAGCTTTGACATCTTGAAACAGTGTTAAGCCTGAACCTGGTACACCGGTTTCTAATTTTAAGGTCTCTGATATTTGAACTTTTTTTACGTTTTCATCGCCTTGATATTGAAACTGACCTGATGAATCTTGAACAAAAGGAATCACATCAGATTTAGAACCCGAGAATAGATATTCACCTTGGGAGTTTTTAGAGTTCATTAAATCTAATAACTCTTCTTTAATTAAAGAAAGTTCATTAGCCACAGCTCGTCTATCACTAAAACTTAAAGCACCGTTACCACCTTGAATCGCTAATGTGCTAGCACGATTTAACGCTTCGTTAATACTTGTCAATACGCCTTCTTGTTGCGTTAATTGATTTTCAACTCGAACACCATTTCGACCAAACTGTTCTAATCTGCTCAAATCTTCATTAAAACGGACAACTTTCGTCGCGCCAGTTGGATCATCAGAAGGTTTTAAAATATTAGTTTGTTTAACTAAAGTGTCCTGGGCTCTTACCAATCGTTTTTGGGCTTCCAGAATACCGTCTAAATTACGGCCATAAATCATGTTAGTCGTTAAACGCATAACCTACCTCACCGCAGATAATAATGAATCAAAAATAGTTTGAGCAACAGTTAATATCCTAGCTGAAGCATTATAGGCTTGCTCAAATTTAATTAAGTCTGCAGCTTCTTCATCTAAGTTAACACCTGCCATATCTTGTACCCGAGCAAAAGATTGCTCTAATAAAGCATTACTTGAAGCTAAATCAATTTCCGCTCGATTAGCCGTATCACCTATGTAACCAATTAAATTAGAGTACGCTTCACCAAAAGTTAAGGTGTTGTTCCCAGAGCCAGCGATATTTCGCCTCATGGTATCTTCCGATTGTAAATCGGTTAATGCTAAACCATTATAGTTATCATCTAAGGCTTCAGAATTAAATCCAATATTAAAAACATCGCCAGGTTTAGGATCCCCGCTAATGTTAACTTCAAATCCTGGATAATCATCTCCAGTTGCAGCTCTACCTCCAGCATCAAAATCTCCAGCCGCCTTCAATTGCTGCATAATATTATCACCTGAGCTAGCCGTACCAATTAAGGTGCCTGCCGTATCATATACATCATAACCTCCTGATGCATTGATCTGAATAGAAGCAGGTGCTGCTGCATCAAATCCATTCGAGCTAAATGCGGTTTCATCTGCATTGGTATTATCAGTGTTAGTGCTGGTAATAGATTCAATTTCGATTTTTCCACTACCTATATTAGTAATCGGATTTTCAACTGTAATTGGTGAAGCTAAAGCCAATTGCTCTGGGCGGTTCAAATTCATTTCAATTTGAACCCCAGCTAAGCGAGAAGGCCGTACTAAAAATGTATCACCTTCTGCGAAACTACCATCTGGTGAGAAAGTGAACTCTAGGCCATCTGGTAAACCATCAGCACTTGCCTGTGAGTCTGTGGCGACTGCTGGAATCGTAAAAGGACCAGACATAGAACCTATAGTTTCGCCACCTTGATATGCTTGCAGTGTGTATTCAGTTGCAGAAGTAAAGGTTAGCTCATAATCAAAATTGGCAACTTGATCGCCGAAACCATCTTCGACACCAATTTCAATTAAATGATCCGCACTAGAGTTGTCATCGTAGCCCAAAGCTTTTATCGTTGGAATGTTAAAGACATCCCCACCTAATTCACCATCTAGCGTGACACCTAGTTTATTTTGTTCGTTAATTGCATCCGAAAATGAAATCGCTAGTTGGCCTAATGAATTAATGGTTTGATCCAACACTTCAGTTCGGTAAGCAGTAAGTCCACCTAAAGAGCCACCTAAGCCTTCTGTTCTAAAATCTTTTGTAATTGATGGATTACTATTAATATAAACTTCTATGTCTGTTCTTTGTGGATCTGGGTTACCAGGAACTGCGGCTAATTGGAAGTAATTGGCATTAGTAACTAAGGTTTGACCACCTTGAGTGTTAACTAAATAGGCACCTGCATCATCTTCCATTACTTGTAAATTTAATTTACTGGCTAATTGACGGACAACCTCTTCACGCTCATCTAATAACTCCGGTGACGCTTCACCTGTAACATCATTCGATTTTTTAGAAGTAACAATTTTCCCATTTAAATCATATAAGCTACTAATTAAGGAGTTAGTTTCACTGACTTCAAGTTTTAGCTCATCATTTACGATTTCTTCTTGTTCAAGCACTCGATCTGATAAACCTTGCATACGTGCAACAAGTGCATTAGCGTCTGAAATAAATAACTGCCTAGGGGTCAAAGAAGTTGGTTCGTCACTTGCTTCATGTAAACGCTGGAATACACTATCTAAACCTTTCGCAATACTAGTTGATTCATCAGAGAAAAGATTATCTAAAATTGAAGAATTATCAGAGTAGGTTTGTAATTTAGCTTGCTCAGTTGTGTCGCGTCTTAATTGGTCTGTTGCGTATTTATCAAACATTCTGACAACTTGTGGGCGACCCACCCCCCACTCAACATAACTGGTATATTCAGTGCGTTGTCTGGTGTAGCCTGGTGTATTTACATTGGCAATATTGTTACTGGTAGAGGCCAGCTGATTCTGGTTACCTAATAATGAAGATGTGCCAATTTTAAAAAGGTCTGTCATTTACTACACCAAGAGTTAATATTTAGTTTTGCTCGATTATTTATCGGCATGCATAGTTAAAACTTTAGCACATTCTCAAACTTATCAAATACTGTATCTTTAAGTATAGATAAAATTTTCTGGCTATAATTAGGATCCGTCGCGTAACCGGCTTGCTGTAAATTAGAAAAGTATTTATCTGGTTGGTCGGCATGTTTCACCGCATCTTTGTATCTATCGCTGCCAGAAACAAAGTTTACATAATCATTAAGCCCCTGCTCCACTGAATTATATGAACGAAACTGTGCTTGTTCTTTTCTGGCGACGCCTTCACGGAACTCTAGTGTATTGACAGTCGCTTTATCGCCCTGCCATCTTTGATCGGCCTTAATACCAAAAAAATTAAGTGCATTGGAGCCATCAAAGTTTTGAATCATTTTCTGTCCCCAGCCTGTTTCTAAAGCAGCTTGCGCAACCATAGCCGCTGGAGGTAACCCTATTTTAGCTGCAATTTTTTCAGCTATAGGCATAAGTTTATCTACAAAGTCTTGCTTATCATTAAAAGATATATCTTGCTTGGTTTTTTCAATTGGTGTGCTTGCAGATATGTCTTGATTATTGTTTTCAGCAGCGACATTCGCTGAGCCCTGAACACTTTGGTGTTGTCTCATAGCTCCAGTAAGATCGGCATTACTACGCATTACGCCGCTTGGCATGTAATTCCCTTTCTGTGGCATCATTTGTTCAACAATTAAGTCAGCAAAACCTAATGCGCCACTTGATGACATTTCAATTGCCATCTGATCATCTCGCATACCACGATAAAATTTAGTCGTCTCACTATTGAACGGACTATCTTTATCAGCTAAAACATCTTCCGCTTGACGCATACTCTTTAGCATCATACGGGTAAATATAGATTCAAAATGTTCAGCAGCTTTGCGCATAGCTTTTTCGTCATTGGCTTGCGCGCCCTGACGAAGACTATCTAAACCACTTGGGTCTGAATATAAGCTAACTTGATCTAATTTATCCATAACAACCTCAGTGTCAATTAAATGACAACCAATTCACCTTGTAATGCACCCGCCTCTTTTAAGGCTTCTAGAATAGCCATTAAGTCTCCTGGTGCAGCACCAATTTCATTCATAGCACGGACTAAATCATCTAAAGTTGCGCCTGTATCCAGCACAAACATACGAGTGTCATCTTGAGCAATGTCTATTACTGTTTGTTTTGCTACAACAGTTTCACCAGCAGCAAACGCATTCGGTTGACTAATTTGTTGGTTTGCCGCGATTGTCACAGTTAAACCACCATGAGTAATTGCTGCAGGTTGAAGCCTAACATTTTGGCCAATGACAATGGTACCCGTTCGAGAGTTCACAATAACTTTAGCTGGCGCATCAGCCGGTTTAAATTCTAAATTTTCTAATGTCGCGATATAAGATACTCGCTGTGATACATCTCTAGGCGCGGTGACTTGAATTGAAGTACTATCCATCGCTTTTGCGGTATTAGGACCGACTAAATCATTAATCGCAGCAGCTAAACGTTTAGCTGTGGTGAAGTCAGATCTGTGTAAATTAAAGACTAAATGATCACCATGACCAAAGCTATTAGCAACTTCGCGTTCAACCAAGGCACCATTCGGTATACGACCAACTGTTGGCGTATTAACTAACACACTTGAACCATCTTGACCTTGAATACCAAAACCACCAACAATCAAACTGCCCTGAGCAACCGCGTAAATTTGACCATCCACCCCTTTTAAGAAGGTTTGTAGTAAAGTACCACCAGTTAAACTACCTGCACTACCGATAGATGAAACGGTAATATCAATTGATTGGCCTGGTTTAGTAAAAGGAGGCAAAGTAGCACTAACCGCCACAGCTGCCACATTTTTAATTTTAGGTTTAATGTTGGATGGCAATGAAATACCAAAATTATTCAACATAGCTCTAAAGCTTTGCTCTGTGAAAGGGCTTTGCTCACCTGTACCAGGTAAGCCAACGACTAAGCCATAACCAACCAATTGGTTATCACGAATACCTTGAATGCTGGCTAGATCTTTTATCCTTTGAGCGTAAACCGCTTCACAAAATAAAATGGAAAACAGTGAAACGAGGACTAAATGTAATTTGAATAAATTTCTCATATCCAACTCCTAAAATGGCCACCAAGTGGAATAGAAAAATTTAGATAACCAGCCTTGTTGGCTAGAATCTGCAAAAGAACCTGTACCGCTATATTGAATTCTTGCGTTGGCAATTCTGTTACTTGCAATTGTATTACCACTACTAATATCTTCAGCTCTAATCGTGCCGGTTAAACGTATATATTCACTGCCTGTATTTAATGTCAGCCACTTTTCACCGCGAACAACTAAATTACCATTTGAAAGTATACGCGTAACATGAACAGAAATTTGCCCAGTTAAATTATTGCTTTGATCCGCTTTCGAATCGCCTTTAAATTCAGTTTCTGAACTTAAACTTAAATCTAAAGGGTTACCATTTATAGTGAGATTTTTACCCAGTGCCGAAAATGGCTGTAAGCTAATATCATTTTCTTTACCGTATTCAGCTTTAGCCTGTTTTGAGGCAGACGTTTTTTCTTGTAACATCACAGTAATAATGTCACCGACTCTTCTCGCCTTGCTGTCCGAGTATATTCCATTCGTATGTATAGTGTTAAACAAAGAACCTGTCGGTACGATATTGACAACTTGTTGCGGTGGCTCAATCGGCGCAAAGTCTGGATCATCCGGTATCGCACTTGTTTCTGGCGAACTAGCACACCCCGACAAAATAAGTCCGAACATGCTCAAAATTAAATAAGCTGTTTTGATATTTTTCATCGGTTTCACCATTTTCACCTTAATTAACTATAACTGCTGAATTGCTTGACCTAACATTTGGTCAACTGCAGATATTACTTTTGAGTTCATTTCAAATGCACGCTGAGTTTCTATCAAATTAACTAACTCTTCCGTCACATTTACATTAGAAGTTTCAAGCGCACCTTGCACCACAGCACCTAAACCATCAACACCAGGGTTACCTTGAACTGGCGCACCACTCACTGCGGTTTCAGTGAATAAATTTTGACCAATTGGTTGTAAACCAGATGGGTTAATAAAATCAGAAATGGTGATTTGACCCACCACAGCATTATCCGCTTGGCCTGGTAATTTAACCGAGACCTCACCGTCTTGTGAGATAGTGATTGACTGAGCGTCTGGTGGAATCGTGATATTAGGTTGTAATAAGAAACCCGCGCCTGAAGTAACCAATTGACCATCACCATCAATGGTGAACTGACCATTTCGGGTATAACCTATGGTGCCATCTGGTTGAAGTATCTCGAAAAAACCTTTGCCTTGAATCATGACATCTAAAGAGTTTTCAGTGGTTAATGTATTACCTTGGGTGAAGTTTTTCTGTGTGGCTACAACTTTTGCACCCGCACCTAACATCAAACCATTCGGCAATTCAGTATCTTGTGAAGAGCGTCCACCTGGTTGATTTATATTTTGATAAAGTAAGTCTTCAAAAATAGCTCGGCTCTTCTTAAAACCGACTGTGCTAGCATTTGCTAAGTTATTAGAAATAACTGAAATATCTTTTTGCTGGGCATCAAGCCCAGTTTTACTTATCCAGAGTGCTGAATGCATAATTCACCTCCTGAGTGATTAAACTCAATTAAAATACTCTCATTAACATGTCTGATTTTTGATCTAAAGACTCAGCTTTTTTCATCATCTTAGTTTGCATATCAAATTGTCTTTGCAACGCTATCATATCGACCATAGCGCTAATTGAATTGACATTACTTGACTCAAGTGCACCTTTTACAATACGTACATCAGGTGAAGCCTCACAATAACCACATTGAGCAAACTCATTTAATTCTTCAGGTCGAAATAAACCATCATTACCTTTATCCAATTTAAAATCATCTGCGGGTTTGATCAGCTTGAGTCGGTCCACTTCCTCAAGGAAATTTGGCGGAGCACCTTGAGGCCGAACCACTATCATGCCATCAGATCCAATTTCGACTTTACCGACTGGAACAGGCAAGACAATAGGTCCACCTTCACCTAAAATAGGGTTCCCTCTAGCTGTGGTGAGTAAACCTTCATTGGTAATTTGTAAATTCCCTTCTCGGGTATAAGCTTCTTTGCCTTGACCATCTTCAACCGCTAACCAACCATTTCCCTGAATTGCGATATCCAGATCACGGCCTGTCGTAATTAAAGTACCACCAGACATGTCTTGTCCCGGACGTTCAGTCATAGAAAAAACACGAGAAGGGTGACCTTCTCCAAATGCTTGCATTGATCTAGCCTGCGCTAGATCAGCTTTGAAGCCTATCGTTTTAACATTTGCTAAATTGTTAGCTTGCATAGCGACACTAAGTAAATTTTGCTTAGCTCCACTCATTGCAACATAAAGCATTTTATCCATGACTAACCGCCGTAAAAAAATTGACACCTAGTGTGATAAAGCGATATTTATGCCAAGTATATAAAAGATAGGGATTTAATTTTAAGCGACTGTTTTATAAGGACTTTGCGGCTTCTAGGGTTGAGCCGCGGACGAGTTTAATCGGTGAAGGTTAATTAAAATAACTCAATATCATTTTCATCATCTTGGCTATTCATAGCATCTTTGTGCTTAGCCAAAGCTTCTTCAGGAGAACATCCTTGCATTATTAATTCGTACATTTGATGCTCTGCTTTCATAGTATATTGCTGCTTAATCTGTTCTCTCAAATCTTGCCAGCCTTCTTGCTGTTCAAGATGAGCTTCTTCTTTCAACAGTTCTGATAATTTATCCAAGCTGGTGGCAACATGACTCATGCGTTGACACAACCTATCATAAAATTGAAAAGCCATAATAGCGCCATTAATTTGGGTTGACATATCAGAGGCAACATTGACAATTTCTTGACTGCTTTCTTCTTTAACTTCAGTTTTAGCTAAGTTTTCAACTTTCATGCAAAAATGAGCTAAATCTTGAAATGACTGAGTTAAGGTATCAATAGAATTATCACCTTCGGTTAAACTCATATGTATTTGTGCTATCGACAAAGCCAGTAAATTAGCGGTTTGAGAACGAAAACACCAATCGCGAGACTCGCCGTCCGTTGAAACTTGATTTGTGTTAGAAAGATCAGTCATGAATTAATCCGTTTTCCAGTATAAATTAGCTCTAATGTATGAGTATAACTATAAACTTGATTATCGAAAGTAATCTTGTGAAAAAATCCTTAAAAACAAGTCACTAGCTCCACACAAATTTTTAGTATTATTTATTGCTTCATGAATAAAATAGTTTATTGCTCAATAAAAACACAACGATTAACAGACCTTGGCATCAAATCATGGCCGTCAGTAACTACTGCTTGTTTTCTATTCAATATACTGGCAAATTATAAAAATCTTATTTGGGATGAATTAGCTATGTTAGATTGGGATTTATTATTATCCGGTGCAAGACGCAAAGATAAGCATGGAATTGGCAGTAATGTTTTATCTGCTAATGGTCGAATTGAGCTAGAAAGGGACTATGACAGAATACTGTTTGCCACACCAACGAGACGATTGGCAGACAAAACACAAGTATTTCCGCTTGAACGAAATGATAGTGTTCGTAACCGTCTAACTCATTCTCATGAAGTATCAAGTCTAGCAAGAAGTATAGGAATAAGGCTCGCATTTGATTATAGAGACAAGGTTTTTGGTAATGCTTCAGATGCAAGCTTAGAGCGCTGTGTTCCTGCATTACTCTCAGCTATTGGTTTAGCTCATGATCTAGGTAACCCACCATTTGGTCATCAAGGTGAAAAAGCAATTCAACACTGGTTTAAACGCAACGAAGTTAAAGTATTTGGTCAAACAGAGCATCCAGATAGTTTAGATTTCACTAACTTTGATGGCAATGCACAAACACTCAGACTCGTCACTCGTTTACAGGTATTAAATGATAGCTTTGGTTTAAACCTAACCTACGCAACTTTAGCATCAATGATAAAATACCCAGTAAATAGTTATCAAAACCAACCAATGGGCTGGAAAAAATCTGGTTTCTTTCAATCCGAACAAGAGATTGTAGAAGATATCTGGCAAACCACAGGTCTAGAGGTCGGTATTCGCCACCCTTTTACTTTGCTAATGGAAGCCTGCGATGATATCGCTTATTCAGTGCTAGACGCAGAAGATATAGTCAAAAAAGATATCGCTTCATTTTCAGACATTGTCGACCATTTAGAGCATCAAAATCCAGACGATTTAATCACCAATAATATTCTGTCAGCCGCGAAGAAAAAGAACAAAGAGTTTAAATCAGCAGGTTTAAGCCCTAAAGAATTAAATGAAGTTTCAATGCAAATGTTTCGGGTTTATGCCATTAGTGCTATGGTGAAATCCGTCATTGAAGCTTTTGTCACTGACATCAGTAAAATCCTAAAGAATGAAATATCCCCCAATTACGATATTATTAGTCATTCTGCCGCTGCTGAATTTTGTAATGCGATGAAGCAATTCGATTATATTCATGGTTATAGGCATAAATCAGTGCTCGAACTTGAACTAAAGGGTAATAACTATATATCGGGTATTATGGATATGTTGTGGCAAGGCATTGAAAACAATAGTCTAGATAATGCTGAGAAAAGCTTATTTGGCCAATATGCCTATAATCGAATTTCAGAGAATTACCGCCGCATATATCAAAATGCTGATAATAAAATGAGCGAGAATTATAAAAAAGCTCAGTTGTTGGCAGATGCGGTATCCGGTATGACAGATAGTTACCTAATACATATCCACGACGAGCTTAAAAATTTACATGACTAAAGTTGTAAAATCTATAGCAAATCAACCAAGTGTACTTAAACAAAGGTTAAACAGGTTTTTTTTTCAGCACAAAAACATTGGCAGAACTCAAGTTAAAGAGATACTAACTGAATTAGCAAACTCTGGTCCGGTTTATTTATTTGGTGGTGCTATACGTGACATAGCGTTGCAAGGAATAAGAGATTTTTATTCTGATCTCGACTTTGTTGTAGATTGCAACCCCGCAGTATTAGATGCAGCCATATACAAAATTGCGCCTGAGCATAAAATCATTAAAAATAAGTTTGGCGGCTACCGCATACTGTGTGATAAATGGTGGTTAGATGTTTGGGCGTTAGAGTCAACTTGGGCTTTTAAACAAAATATAATTAATTTCGAATCTGTCGATAGTTTACTAAAAACGACAATATTGAATTGGGATGCCATTTTATTTGATTTCCAACATAATCGTTTAATCCATAACCCCAAGTATTTTGATGAGCTAACGAGCCAAACAATTGATATAAACCTAGCGGAAAATCCCAATCAAATAGGCGCAGTAACTCGCGTATTAAGGTGTTTAGTTAGCAAGCCGGTGAAACAAATTAGTTTAAATTTACAAACATTTCTAAACACAAGTATTACTCAAGCTGACATTTCTCATATTCTTGATTACGAAGCTAGTCATTACCCTAACAGATATTTAGATGGGCTAAACTTAGCCGACTTAAACCAGTTATTAAGCCAACCGACAGAGCTAAATTTAGGTTATAATTCCGACTTTGTCTTAAACCCTTTTTATCAGAAAAATTTGGAATTAGCGCTCAATGATTAAGACTCGATATTTACTCTTAGGCTTAGGTTTACTCTTTGCTACCCTAACCTTTTTGTCCTTTTATTTTTACTGGCAAGAAAATAAGGGGATTTTAGAAGAAATAACGCTTCAAGCAGAAGCAGATGCAGTGAAGTTTGCTCAAACTCATGATCAAAATGATTGTTTAACCAAGGTGATTGAGCAGAGTAACGACTGCCGAGATTCAAATTGTACCGTTGGCTTAAAACAATTTTTTTATACCTGCTTTAAAAACGCTAAATTGAGTGACCAAGTTTGTTACAAAGTACCAGAAACGAGTGACTATATGGCGAAAGTAAGTTGGGCTACGTCAACTTGCCGCAAAGCTAAAGTAAAAAATGGAGTATGTAATAACATAATTAATGAACTCCCTCTGCTTTGCCACCAAAAGTCATCTTAAATCTATCTTTGGTTTAATTTACGATTTATATTGAGTTTCAAGATGAATCAAAACCTAAAGATAGCATCATCAAGCTATCTTTAAGTTTACATTAGTTAAAAGTTTTAACTAAACAATAAAACGTTAATTATCTTTCCATTGTTGATTCCAATTACTGTGACAAGTCCATTGTATTATTGAGTCTCCATTACTGGTTCCTCCAGCATTTACATCGATACACTTATCACTTAATCTAGATCTCAAACGATAATATCCGTCACCCATATCTTCTTTAAAAAACTGCTGATTATAATTTCCAGAGCAGCTCCACTGGACTATATTCCCACCATTTTCGGTACTATGAGCATAGATGTCCAAGCACAAGCCACTATGGTTCGCTTTAATTTGAAAGTAACCATTTTCAACTGGTTCAAAAGACCATTGCTGGTTGGCATTATTATGACAAGTCCATTGTAAAACATCTTCGCCATTTGCTGTTTTAGCACCATTAACATCAATGCATTTATTGCTTTGACGAGACTGGATTCGATTTGACGGGTATGTAGAGCTTGACTCTAAAAACATATCCAGAGCTTGTGTTGGTCTGCCTGTATTTGGATCCCAAGCACCCAAGGTGTAGCCATTCCAATTAGAAGCTTGTGGTTCCCAATAAAAAATTCCTAAGCCTCTGCCACCTTCAACTTGTCGAACTTTAGATATCATATCAGCAATGATAGCGGGTGCATTTTCATCATCCCAAGGGGCCCCAACTTCGGTAATCATCACATCTTTATTATAACGAGAAACCATATCGTTCATATTAGCTAAACATTGGTTATTAATGGTTTGCCAAGCTGTTGGAGCCGCATTAGTTGGATAAGCTGAAGCACCTATGACATCATATTTTGCGCCATGCTGTGTAATACCATCAAAAATCCACCGAAAGTTAGCATTATCATGACAATTAGCTAGATGAACGATAACTTGAGCATTCGGAAAAACTTCTTTGGCAGCGTCATGGCCACTATTTATTAACCATGCAAAATTTTGCATGCTATTAGTTGCCTTCCCTTCTTCCCATAACATACCGTTATTTGTTTCATTACCGACTTGTACCCATTCAGGTGTGATACCTGCATTTTTAATCGCATTTAAAGCATCATAGGTATGCCACCAAACAGCCGACATTAGACCATCTATATCATAAGTTTCCCAAGCAGCTGGCTTAAATTGCTTCGCAGGATCTGCCCATGAATCACTGTAATGAAAATCGATCATAATTCTCATACCAGCATTTTTTGCTCTTATCGCTTTCGCAATTACATCATCTACACTATTCCAACCAGCTTCAGGATTGACCCATACTCTCAGTCGTATCGAATCCATACCATGATCTTTTAAGATTTGTAATACATCTTGCTCTTCTCCAGCATCGTTATAGAACTCAGTGCCGTAGTATTCCATCTCAGATAACCAACCTACATCCGCACCTTTAGCAAATCCGAATGCACTCGTGTGGGTAAAAACTAACGCAATCCCTGAAATTATTGTCAGAATAAGTTTTGTTTTTATCATATCGTTATTGCCTTATTAATTATTTAACAAACTTTCAACAATATAATACACATCAAAGTAAACGTTTAACAAGCTTTATTTCATATTTTATTTAACAATCGAAAATACAGCTTTGATTTTAAAGACAAAATAAAGTTAAACGATTAACATTATTTTTTGTTATTATCGGTTGTATAGAAATGGCCAAAATCTAAATTTGAATAGAGGTATTTTATTAATTCATATCATGATATTTGTGCTTTAGAACTTAAATTAAAGCGCAACTAGCGAGTTAGCATTAGATTAGTAGCTAAAGCACTTGCTGTACTATCGCTTTTAAATCAATCTAAGGAGATAGAAAAACTCAGATCGTGGCCATAAGGGATGAATATAGCCTAATCTCAGTTCAAATAAGCAGAGACTAGGTTATAAGTTTGGTCTGTTTAACCGATTAATACTTTAAACAGCCTAGAGTAAAATATTCAGCGCCGTGTTGTTTGACAGCTCAAGTTTTTCGCTATTGTATTCTATCTCCCCTTCGCTCTTGCTCACATCAGCGTCTTTAGATAAACGTACAGTCACATGAGCAGAGGTTAACGAAGATAAGTTGAAATTAGGCATCATAGCGTTATCGTCAGATAGTTTAACTTGCGTTGGGAAATATTTATCAAGATCAATCTTGACCACAGCAGCTGGTGGACCTGCTAATGCCGGTCGAGCAAACACAACTAAATATTTAAACTCAGATAATCTAGCTTGAGTTTCATCACTTAACTGAAAACTTACTAAAATTTGATTTGCATTAGCATCTTGAGTTTTCTGCTCGCTAACGGGGTGATCTGCTGTTGCTGGATGGTTTTGCGGCATTGCTGATGAACTAATATCTATATTAAATTCTTCAGCTAAAACAGGGATAGTTCTTGCCATCACCAAACGGCGCGAATCATTCTCAGGTAATAGCTTTAAAGCAAAACGCCAATATTGAGTAGCAGATTCCATATCGTCTAACTGTAACGCCACATAGCCAGCCATAGCTAAAGCTTCACTCTCTTGTGGTGATTGCTGTAAAACTTTCAAATAAACGTTAGCGGCTTTCTTTAAATAGGTTTCATCATTAGTCGCAACCAATACCTGCCCATAACTCAATAAAGCAGATATATTCGAACCATCTAGCTTGATTGAATGCTCAAAAGCGGCGATGGCATTGGTTAATTCACCATTTGAATAGGCAACTCTGCCAAGTAGAAGCCAACCAACTGCATCATTCGGCTTTTGGCTCAATTGGTGCCTTAAGCCAATGTAAAATTGCTGTAATTCTTCAGTAGTAAAATTTTGATCACCACTCAATAATTTTTGACCAAAGGCTGGCGTGTTTTCTTTGGCTTGATAAAATTGAATCATTTGCTCAGGTTTACCCTGAATGCGATAAATTGAAAACGCGATAACCAAAGTTACAACTGGTAATAACCAAAGTAACTTTGGATTAAAGCCCTTGCCATGTCCAGAATGGTTTAACGCCAATTCGCTTGCTAATTGAATTTTTAAATCATCTTTTGCAGCTTGCGCGGCTTGCTCATCTATATTTCCTGATGTTAAATCAGCTTGAATATCTGCTAATTTTTCAGCATACAGCTCAGTTTGCCGTTTTTGGTCTAACTGCAATACGTGTTTTTTTCTCAGCCAAGGAAATACAACAGCAACAGAGGCTATAATGGCGATTAAAGCCAGTACAATAGTTAAATTAATCACTTTATTTATCAACCTCTTGAGTTGTATTTGAATTGGCTTTTAATTGACTTTGTTTTTCAAGTTCAGCAAAAATAGCTTCTGCTTCTCTTATATGAGGATCGGTAATCTGACTACCTGATTCTGTACGGTTGCGCTTAAGTACAAATAGCACCAAAAAAATACAAATAAAACCTGGGATTATCCAAAGCCAAATTGTGACATGATTTACTGGCGGATCGTAATGAACAAATTGAGTATATCTTTGCACCATGTAATCAACCACTTCTTGTTTTGTTTTGCCTTCTTGAACCAATTGATAAGTCTTATTTTTTAAGTCGATTGCCACTAATGAATTCGAGTCAGCTACGTTTTGATTTTGACATTTAGGGCATCTTAATTCTTGCACTAAGGCTTCAAAATCCGCGCGTTTAGCTTCACTTTCAAACGGATAATTCTCTTCAACAGCGAGTAAATTAGCTGAAGCAAACACACTTGTGATAAAAATAACAAATTTAAAAAATTCTTTCATTTAATAGCCCTGCTTAATTTGATTGGCTCTTAGCTTGATTAGAATACGAATTGAGTAGTGGCTGAAACTCTTTTTGCCAAACACGTTCATCTATTGCACCACGTCTGTGGGCAATGATGACCCCCTCGGGATTCACTAAAAAGCTTTCCGGTGCACCCGTTACGCCTAAATCTAAAGACAGGTCTCGCTTCACATCATAAATATTAAACTGAAAAGGATTACCGAGTTGGGCCAACATTTGTTTCACTTCAAGCCGAGTTTGCTCTACATTCACTTCCCCAAAAGCGGCATCAGCTGCGTTGTCGTAATAGACGCCGACAATTCTGACACCCTCTTGCCTTAATCGTGTCATATAAGGCAACTCGACTCGACAAGTAACGCACCAAGTCCCCCAAACATTAACTAAGGTATAATCACCTTTAACACTATCTTTTTGATAGAAAAGGTTTTCATCCATTAAATCTGGCAGATTAAAATCTGGAAATTGGCGCTCAACATTGGCATTTTTAATATCTGTCGGGTCTGAGAACAGTCCCTTATACAAGAATATGCTGACAGCTAAAAAGGAGACAATCGGAATAATGACTCGAATTGACTTCATGCTTGCACCTCTTGCGCTGCTTTAACTTGAGTTTCGTCTTGGCTGCCTACTGGCTTATTTAAAGCTTTAGCACTCAAAATTTTACGATAGCGTTTATCTGCAATACAGAGTAAACCACCAATTGACATTAATAGCCCACCTAGCCAAATCCAACGTACAAATGGCTTAACGTAAACTCTGACAGCCCAAGCGCCATCTTGTAATTGCTCACCTAAAGCAACGTATAGATCTCGAGCCAAGCTGGCGTCAATTCCAGCTTCAGTCATTACATTAGACTGTACATTGTAATAACGCTTCTCCGCTTGTAAATCGAACTGCTTATCGCCTTGTGCAATATCGAATTTTGCATGGTAGGCTGAATAGTTTGGTCCTTTGACGAAATCAACCGCTTCAAGCTTAAAGGTATAATCATTAAGTACCACTTGCTCTCCGACTTTCATTCGAACATCTTGCTCTACTGTGCCCCATTGTGTAACAGCAATTCCAAGCACTAACGCAGCGAAACCTAAATGGCCAAATATCATGCCCCAATGAGACAATGATATTTTTAAAATTTGTTTATTTTTAACTAATTCCAATAAAGTCAAACCAGCAACCCATCCGGCTAACACCACAGCTGTCATAGTAACGACAGAGTCTATCTCTAAAGCTAGATAAAAAGTCAGTCCTGTAAGTAAAGCAATAACGAGTCCTGAAACAAGCTTTCCAGTTAAACGCGATAACTTATCTTGTTTCCACCGTACAAAAGGCGCAACTCCAAGTAACAAACAAAATGGCAAGTACCAAAGCGCTGCTATACGGTCAAAGAAGGGGGCGCCAATCGAGATTGAACCCAAACCAATTTCTTTGTGAACTAAAGGTAATAAAGTACCCAAAAGCACAACAACTAAAGCGACAACGAGTAAGATATTATTCGAGAATAAGAAAACCTCGCGAGAGAACAATTTATATCTATGAGTACTGACAACATTAGAGGCTCTAATTGCATATAAAGTTAACGCGCCACCAATCACTAACAATAAATAAATGAGAATAAACAAACCACGTGTTGGATCACTCGCGAACGCGTGAACTGAAACTAAAATACCTGAACGTACTAAAAAGGTACCCAGCAAGCTTAAAGAAAACGCCGAAATCGCCAGTAAAACAGTCCAGCTTTTAAATGCACCGCGTTTTTCTGTAACTGCTAATGAATGAATTAAAGCTGTCCCAGCTAACCAAGGCATAAACGAAGCATTTTCTACAGGATCCCAGAACCACCAGCCACCCCAGCCAAGTTCATAATATGCCCACCAGCTACCTAAAGTAATACCAGCAGTTAAAAAGATCCAAGCCGCTAATGTCCAAGGTCTAGACCAGCGAGCCCAAGTAGCATCTAATTTACCGCTAATTAGTGCAGCAACTGCAAATGCAAACGCAACAGAAAAGCCAACATAGCCCATATAAAGCATAGGTGGATGAATAATCAAACCAATATCTTGCAATAATGGATTCAGATCACGTCCATCAATAGGGAAATTTGGGAAGGTTCTTTCAAATGGGTTTGAAGTGAAAATAACGAAAGCTAAAAAGCCAATAGAAATAAAACCCATTACCGCTAGGACACGGGCAACATCATCATCATCCAGAGTACGGCTAAAGATTGCAACCGCACTAGTCCATAGGGCTAAAATCCACACCCAAAGTAACAGTGAACCTTCATGAGCGCCCCAAACAGCAGATAATCTATAATACCAAGGTAGCTCTGAATTTGAGTTCATCGCGACATAATAAACAGAAAAATCGTTATGATAAAAAGACCAAGCAAGACAGAATAAGGAAACTGACAATAAAACGAAATTAGCATGGACTAAAGGTTTTCCCAGCGCAATTAAATCAGCAATGCGCTTCTGGGCACCTATCATAGGAAATATCGCTAAGCAGATTGAAAATACAAAAGCGATTAATAACGAAAAATGGCCTATTTCAGGTATCATATTTTACTGACCTTGGTTTAATTGTGATTCAGTGTATTCAGGGCGAACATGCTTAATACCTTTCATTGCTTCAGCAACTTCAGGTGGCATATACTCTTCATCATGCTTAGCTAATACTTCAAATGCCTCAATGACATTATTTTCACGCAAATATCCATTGGCGACTATGCCCTGACCTTCTCTAAATAAATCAGGTAAAATGCCCGTGTATTTAATTGTCACTTCTGGACCAGTATCAACAATTCTAAACTCAACATCTAGACTATCAGTTGCACGCTTAACACTATCATCAACCACCATACCGCCAATTCTTAACCTTTGACCAACAGAAGGTTTAATTCCAGTTTCGTTTTTACCATTGATAATCTCTGAAGGCGTATAAAATAAATCGATATTATCTTTTAGCGCATATAAAACTAAGCCTGCAGTTAGTGATAAACCGACAATTAAAATTAGTGCAGTGAATAAACGGCGTTGGCGTCTTGGATTCATAAACTCATCTCCGAATTTGTGTGTTGGCTTCTACGTTTTTTGATCTCATCTTGTTGCTTAATTTCTTCAATTAATTGTTTTCGTTTATGTTTAGACCAAAATACTAAACCAACAATTAATAAAGCCGCTATCCCATACGAAGACCAGACATAATCTGCATAACCATTCATCGAGATAAATTCTGCAAAAGAATCAAACGCACCCATAACACACCTATAAATTTAAAATTCTGTACATGATCTTGGGATTAACCTAGATCTCACCATTAATGGCCTTTATTTAATTAAGTTAATAACCCATTTTCTGTGGCTTTCAGCCCTTAACAGCTCAGTTGCAAATCGGTAACCAGTTAAAGCAATAAAAAATAATAGCACTGAGAAAATATTGATTAATAATGGCCATAACATAGGCCCTGCAATAGAAGGTTTATCAAACTTGGTAATACTGGCACCTTGATGTAACGTATTCCACCATTCAACTGAGTAATGAATAATAGGCACATTAATCATACCGATAACGGCTAAGATGCAAGCGGCTTTAGCGCCTGTTCTTTGATCGTCAAAACTGTGAAACAAAGCAAACACACCAAGGTATAAAAACAACAATATGAGTTCCGAAGTCAGTCTCGCGTCCCACACCCACCAAGTGCCCCACATAGGCTTACCCCAAAGAGAACCGGTAATTAATGCCAGCGCTGTAAATATCGCGCCAATGGGCGCCATAGCCAATACGCTAATTTCCATTAAACGGATCTGCCAAACCAGAGCACAAAACCCTGCAATGCCCATAGACATATAAATGCCCATTGACCAAATAGCAGAAGGAACATGGATATAGATAATGCGGAAAGAATCGCCTTGCTGGTAATCAGTTGGTGCAAACATTAAACCCCATAAGCAACCGACAAAAATTCCAATTAAAGAGAGCGGCATTAGCCATTTGTAAAAACTTAAAGAAAGTTCATAAGCTTTTTCAGGCTTAGCATACGGGTGTAACCACTTAAACATAACGATTCTCTTAAATATTACTCTAATTCTGAATGATTTATTAACTAGCCCAAATTCAACTTTAATGCTTGTGCTGTCGCTATTGGCGCCACTGTTAAAGCGAAAATAGTTAACGCCATTAAAATGAACATAGGACCTGTTATTGGCAAATTCTGTCCAGCTGCATCCATAGTTGCTGTCGCAAAAATCAAGGCAGGTATCAATAACGGAACCACTAATAAAGCCATCACGCCACTACCTTTTCGACTTGCAACTAGTAATGCACTTGCTACTGAGCCTAAACAAGCCATCAACATACTGCCACATAACAAAGTCTGAGCTAAAACCCACCAAAGCTTAATTTCTAACGAAAAGAACGGCACCAATAAAAAACTGGTTAATACAAGCGGCAAGCAATATAGCGCCCAAAAGCTGATGATTCGAGCGGAGACAATTAAACTACCGGGATAACCTGATAAAAATAATTGCTCTAACCATCCATTTTCATAATCTTCAACAAACATTCTAGGCAAGGCAATTAGCATAGCTAAAATTAATGCAATCCAGCCAACTGCTGGTGCTAGTCTATTTAACAAACCGGGTTCAGGACCAATAGAAAGTGGGAATAACACTAACACTAAAATAAAAAAGATAATTGGCAAACCAAACTCATGCTTTTGCGTTGCAGCCACCTGAAAATCTCGTTGCAGCATATGCTTAAAAAACTGGCTATACATCATAATTAAAACCTATATGCCAATTTAAATTCTTGATCGACAATCGATTCAGGTAAGCTTTGATGGCTAGTCACAATGACATATCCACCGTTTTCCTTATGCCGTTTAAATAAGGCAGTTAAAACCTCAACACCTTTATGATCAATAGAAGTAAAAGGTTCATCTAATACCCAAATTTTAGCTTGGGAGATCCACATTCTAACCAAAGCAACTCTTCTTTTTTGACCGGCTGATAAATATCTAACAGGTACATCAGTCAAACCAGTTAAACCGACTTTGTATAACAACTCTGTAGAATCTGCTTGTACCTGTGTTAACGAGAGCCAATGCAAAAGATTTTGTTCTGCTGTCAGCCACTCATTTATTGCGGGCTTATGACCGATGAACAAGATATTAGTTCCACATTCGGAAATGTTTTGTTGGTTAAAAGTGATTTCACCGTGTTGTAATTGATTTAAACCGACTAAACTTCTGAGTAAGGTCGTTTTTCCAGCGCCATTAGGGCCGGTAACATACATTAACTGCCCAGCATTGAGCTCTAATGACAAATTTTCAAATAAAACACGTTGATTTCTAACGCAAGTCAGGTTTTTGGCCGATAACAAAATGAATATTAACCACGAATAATTTTGTGCGAGATATTAACACAATGCAGTTTAAAAACGACAGTTGAGAGACTAATTATCACCAGATAACTTGATATCAATCATGACATTTAATCAATCTTTAAATAAATTAAAAAATAACGCGGCTGATTTAGTTAAGCAAGCGAGTGCTAGCTATCAAAACTCATTGAACCAAATTGGAAACATTCGCCAAGCGGCTTTAACAAAAGTAAATCAAATTACCAGCCAATTAACTTTTCAGACAGGGCAAAAAGTTCATGTCGAGTTAACTAAACATCAGCAGCAACAATTAGAGAATGTAAAAACTGTTTCAGTCGAGCTAAACTCGGATAAATTAATTATTAGGCCTGCATCAATCAAAATATTTAGCCAGACATTAACCGATAGCAATAAAGCGTTTTTGTTTAACCAAGCGCTGCAGCATTCAGAATCTGAGACGCCAAAAGGCAATATAGTATTAGCAAAAATCTCTAATAACCAAGCAAGGTTTGAATTTGACGGCAGAGTTTATCAAATCCCTGTTTCAGCCAAATTAGCTAAACAACAATCGGTATACCTACAAGTCAACCAAACGAATAATGGTTTAAGTGTAAAAGTCATTAATACAAACGAAAAACCTATCATAGCGCCTTTTGAGCTACAGACTAAAATCAGTAATGGTTTTTTACATATCTCAAATGACAAGATTCAACTCCCTAAAAGCTTAGCAAGTTTAATAACCGGTTCCTATACCGCTAGTTTGAAAACCCAAGGTTCAAGTCGCCACAATCCCGAGAGAATGATTGAATTAATCAATAATCAAACAAAGGAGATTCATAAACTTAATTTAAACAAACTAAACAATAGTTTTGTTGATGCTTTAATCACAAAATTAATCCCTAAGCAGGGAAATCACTTAATTAAAACCATACAAATCCACGACCAAGAAATTAACATCAAACTTGCGGGGCAAAAGGTTAAAATAGCTTTAGAAGACTTAAAACAAGCCAATACAGCCGCACAGAGTCAATTAGCAAATGTAAAATTAGCTCATAACCAAGTCGAACTAAAACTAGCAAATGGTCAAAAATTCCATTTTGTCATGGATGAAATACCGAGTATTAAAAATTTAATTGAGCAGCAAAATAACCAAGTAGCTAAACAAAACTCGAACATTACACAAGTGCTTGAAAAATTGAATGTTAGTTTGCTTCCGGAGCATAGAGAGGCATTAAAACAACTAAATAGTTTAGCTGGTCTCAGACTAAATTTAGAAAATAAAAACCTAGTTTTAAGCCAACAACCTCATACCAGTATATCTGTACCTATGAGTGCTAAACTGAAAAATGATTTACAGCAATCAGGATTAATCAACGCCCCAACAAAAGAAAACACTGTAAAATTAAATCCAGATATTCAAAACACTCATCAAGAAAATTTATCTAGCTCACAGACTCAGCTGTTTGAAAAATTTGATCCTAAGTTATCCGAACAGAGTTTATTAAAACAACTTAACCAAACCAGTCTCATTTCAGATAAGCAGATTTTGGAACTTAGTGCCAGCAGTAAATCACAATTGAATCAGCAACTTAAACACCAAGTAGGTCAGATAAGACCCTTAAACGAGCTGTTTAGTCAATTACAAGCTCAAGTGACAGAGCAACAAAATGCTGAACTAATCTCGGCGGCACCGAAACCAAATGAAAGCGTCACTAAAGCCATTAGAAGTTTACTAAACCAATTCACTCAACTACACAATGCTGAGCAGATACAGCAGATAGTCCAAAGCCAAATAAATATGCCGCAAAGTTTAACCAGCCAGACTAACCCTACTGGATTATCGAACCAGCTGGCACTAGCTTTACAACTACTATTAAAGCCTAAAACATCTAGAAATTATAATAAAGAAACGACAACTAGCGCTAAAACAAACAAACCGCATTTAAGCCCAGAAGGCAGCCTAACTCTTAAGGCCCTAGCCCAGAGTTTAAAACACATACAGCACAACCAACAGCAAACGGCATTATCTAAAACAGAATCTCACGCTCAAATTTTTGCAACTATCCCATTCGGTGCGAATAGCAAAGTTGAACAAGCTGAAGTCAAAATTAATCTAGAACAACATGAAGACGAATTATCAAATCAAGACAAAGCCTTATCTATGTGGAAGTTTTCAGTAAAATTTGACTTAGAAGCACTTGGTAAAATGGTCACTAAAGCAAGTCTATTTGAAAATGAACTCAGGTTAAATTTATATTGTGAAAACCCAAAACTGGCTATTATAGCGGAAGACAAAATATCGCATTTGAGGAAAAAATTAGCTGAATCCGGCATACAGCTCAACGAGGTCGAATACAACTGCGCCAAAATCGCCGAGCATTTATGGCAAGAAACCTCACTACAAGGATTTTATTCAAAATGACAAACAATAAAAATCTAGACAATAAAGCCATAGCTTTAACTTACGACGCACCGAGGGCGCCTAAAGTAATCGCTAAAGGCTTTGATGATTTAGCTGATGAAATTATTAACTTAGCACAAGAACACGGTGTTTTACTGCATCAAGATACTGAATTAGCCAACTTTTTAGCTGAGTTGGATATAGGTGAAGAAATCCCAAGAGAAGTTTATATCATTATTGCAGAATTAATTGCTTGGTCTTACATTTTAAGAGGGCTAGAGCCTGAAAACTGGAATAATATTCATAATCGAATTGACCAAACCATATAAAGCCAATTTCGCAATCCATATAGCTAAGCTAGTGAATAAAGTCGAGTTTAGGTACTGTTAATGGATGATACTGATGAATTTCAGATTCAACGAACAAGTCATCTGCAGCAACCGTCAATAAGTCACCATCTATCATCACGCTCCATTTTATCTGCTTTTGGATACATTGGCTGAGTTGAGTGATTAACTCTGGTGAGTATTGGATTAATTGTAATCTTGGATGTTTATTGATTGACTTTAGCAGTTTGCTTGCTTTGTCTGTATCATGATAAAAAAGCCAAACATGCTCCGATTTAGCTTCTGCTTTTTCTAACTGTTCAGGTAAAAAGCCGTCCACACCTATCCAATGTTCGTAATGTGCTTGATTACGTTTAACAAAAAGATCTGGTTCTCCTGCCAAGAAGTCATTTTGATTAAACTCTAAGTTTTGATGTTTAAATAAGGCGAGCGCCAAAATACGCTGAACTAAGTGGTCACTTGATTCAGAAGACTTGGTTGCCAGAACCTGATTTAAATTAAAGTATTCATGTGTATCAACATGAGAAATATTCAGTTCGGCTTTAATAATAAAACTGCCATCAGCCACATCACACCTTCAAAACAAAAAGTTATAACTTATATTTTAATTGATAATTTTTATTTTACGAGTTTTGACTGAAATCGGATCAAAATAAAAGGCGAATTAGTAAAACTAGTTCGCCTTTTTAAAGTCGTTAGAGAATAAAGATTAAACTTTATTTATCCCAAGTGTCTCTTAAACCAACCGTTAAGTTAAAAACGACATTTTCTGCAGTAGAGTCAACTGAGTCTTTGCAAAAATAGCCAATTCGCTCAAATTGAACGGCTTTGCTCGGCTTTATATCGACTAAACTTGGTTCAACAAACGCATTACTATTAGTAACTAAACTTTCAGGATTAATTGCGTTTAAAAAATCTTCTTCAGCAGCAGGATTAGCGACGCTAAACAATCTATCGTATAAACGAACTTCAACTGGTTTAGCATGTTTTGCAGAAACCCAATGAATAACCCCTTTCACAGAGCGTCCATCTGCTGGTTTTTTGCCTAGAGTATCAGCATCATAGGTACAATAAACCGTAGTGATTTCGCCATTCTCATCCGTTTCGATACGGTTAGCTTTAATCACATAAGCACCACGTAATCGGACTTCTTTATCCAATACTAAACGCTTGAATTTCTTATTTGCAGACTCTCTAAAGTCTTCTTTTTCGATAAAAATTTCACGAGCAAAAGGTACTTCACGCTTACCAAAAGACTCATCTTGCGGATGGTTTGAGACAGATAAAATTTCTTCATCTGCTTCTGGGTAATTTTCGATGATGATCTTCAATGGATCTAAAACAGCCATAGCTCTGGCTGCGTTAGTATTTAAATCTTCTCGAATACAAGCTTCTAACATAGGCATTTCTACCATGTTTTCCATCTTAGTTACGCCAATTCGCTTACAAAATTCACGTATTGAAGCTGGGGTATAACCACGTCGTCTTAAACCAGCGATTGTCGGCATACGTGGATCATCCCAGCCACTAACATGGCCGTCAGTCACGAGCGTATTTAACTTTCGTTTACTCATGACAAAGTATTCAAGGTTTAATCGAGAAAATTCATATTGATGTGGTCTAGCTTCAATCGAAATATTATCTAAGACCCAGTCATACAAACGTCTATTGTCTTGAAACTCTAGTGTACATAACGAATGTGTGATGCCTTCGATTGCATCAGAAATACAATGGGTAAAATCATACATAGGATAAATGCACCATTTATCCGCTGTTTGATGATGATGAGCAAATTTGATTCGATAAATGATTGGGTCACGCATACACATAAAAGGTGACGCCATATCGATTTTAGCTCGTAACGCGCACTCACCTTCTTTAAACTCGCCCGCTTTCATTTTTTCAAATAACGCTAAATTTTCAGCAGGACTCGTATCTCGATAAGGACTATTTTTACCTGGTTGAGTTAAAGTACCGCGGTACTCTCTCGTCTCTTCTGCATTTAAAAAGCATACATAGGCTTTGCCTGCTTGAATTAATTCAACGGCATAGGCATATAATTGATCGAAGTAGTTTGATGAGTAGCAAATCTCATTGCTCCATTCAAAGCCTAACCACTTGACATCGTCTTGAATAGAACGAACATAATCAATATCTTCTTTTTCAGGATTAGTATCGTCAAACCGCAGATTACATTGCCCTTGATAGTCTTGAGCTATACCAAAGTTTAAACAAATTGATTTAGCATGACCTATATGTAAATAACCGTTAGGCTCAGGTGGGAAACGAGTGTGAATTTGGCTATGTTTTCCATTCGCTAAATCCTCATCTATGATATTTCGAATAAAATTACTCGGGCGATCTACAGTGTCGACCATAAAATGTTAATTCTCCGGAAAGCTTAATTTAAAAATGATAATTAAGACAAATAAACGATAAAAGTGTGAACATTGTATCGTATTTTGCATTGAGCTCACAATCTCAGATAGTTTAATTGTTTTTCTATTGTGTTGTTAAGCAAAATTAACTAGATTAGTTAATAATTTAATTGAAAAAGCACAAATTTAGACAATAGTTAAGTATGTAAATCTTATCTGTAAATGTCTGGGTTATTTTTCAATGAATTAACCAATAAACATAGAGTCAGGCTGACGTAGCACCACCAAGTTTACACAAGGATAATAAATGTTTGTTAGTATTCGTACTAAATTAATTTTGATGACGTCAACTGTGGTTATTGTCACATCAGTTGCGTTGTTACTGATATCCATTAACGAGCACACTCGGCTTTACAAAAAAAACTTTAGCTCTGACGCCCAAGCGCTCGCAACTAATTTATCCAATGATTTAATCGAATACTTTAATCAAGAGCCCATTGATGACTTTGGCATATCGACAGAACTTCTGAAGCTCGATACCGAAAGTCATATGAAATATGCTTTAGTATTAGACAACCAACATAAAGTTATACAGCAATTCATCAACCCTTCTCTACATTCTGAAAAATTGATATCTGAGTTAAATCGAACTTTAGAGTTAGTCATAAACCGTAATTTCACTCAACTGAATACAGATTTAACTGAAACTGAGATGTTAGTGACAACACCAATAGGAGATAAGAATTACTCTGTTGGTTATTTAATTTTATCTTTTAACTATCATTCAAGATTAAAAAACAGTCAGAGTATTTTTCTAGCTAAGCTATTACCATTGGCTTTATTAGCAGTTGTGGTCATCATATTGATATCGCAGTGGGTACAAAATTCGACCATTAAGCCGTTGATTAATCTGACAGAGCTTATCTTTAACGTTAAAAAATCAAAAAATTATGATTTGAGAATTAAAGAATCGGGTAACGATGAAGTACATGTATTGAGTGTTAACATCAACCAAATGTTAGCAACGATTTCTGAACAAAAAACTGAAGCAGAAAAGCAAACTAAAGCCCTGTTAGAACAACAAAAGAAACTAATCCAGCTGGCTAACTATGATCCTTTAACTGGCCTCCCAAACAGAAAACTATTTATGGAAATCCTAAGTAGTTATCTACGAACCGCACAAAACGACAATAAGAAACTTGCAGTTTTATTCTTAGATATAGATGATTTTAAAACAGTTAATGACTCTTTAGGGCATGCAGCTGGAGATGAGCTACTAGTGGAAGTCACAACTAGATTAAAGGACTTATTAAAATTAGAAAAACTGATCGCTAGGATTGGTGGCGACGAATTTAGCATAGTTTGCTTTAATGAAGACAAAGCAAGGAATAATGTTTTGGATATATGTAGTCGCATTATCCAAGAATTAAATAGGCCTATGCATATTAAGGGCTGGGAATTACAAATCACTGTGAGTATTGGTATAGCTTACAATACGCCCAAAAACATTAGCATGCTTGAAATATTGAGTAATGCCGATACCGCTATGTATCGTGCTAAATCCAGTGGCAGAAGCCAAAGTATTGCTTACCTTTCCAAGATGCAGGTTGAACAAGATCGCCGTCTACAAATCGCAAGTGCTATCAGTAAAGGTTTACAAAACAACGAGTTTAGTATGCTTTATCAACCTAAAGTTTGTGCCGAAAAAGGCGTCGTAGGGTTAGAAGCTTTAATAAGGTGGAATAGCAAAAGCTTAGGATTTATCTCGCCTGCAGAGTTTATCCCAATTGCAGAACAGTCAGGTAAGATTCACGAAATTACACTTTGGGTAATCAATCAGGGCTTTCAACAAATAAATTCTCTATACAATGATTATCAAAAGCATATAAAAGTTAGTTTTAACTTATCCACCTTTGACATTTTAAAACCAGATTTTATTCAACATATTAGGCAGGCCATATCTGAACATCAAGTATCACCTAAGCTAGTTGAATTTGAAATTACAGAGTCTGCTTACATGGAGAATTTTGAAATCGCGCAAGGCTTTATGCTAAATATTCAAGCTATGGGCTGTGCTATTGCCCTAGATGATTTTGGCACTGGTTATTCTTCACTTAGTTATCTGACCCAGGTGCAAGCCAATACATTAAAAATTGATCAGCAATTTATTAAAAATTTATTCAAGTCAGAAAATGACAGACTAGTGGTTGAATCTATTATCTCCTTGGGACAAAAGCTAAATTTAGAGATATGCGCAGAAGGGGTAGAAACTAAACAGCAATACGAATTCTTAAAAAACCTAGGTTGTGATTTAATCCAAGGCTACTACTTTTCAAAACCTGTAAAATATAATGACTTAGCCGAAACACTGCTCAAAATAGATCACTTATTAAAGTGCCTAGCAACTGAACAAAAATTAAAAAACAGAGCAAGTAATCTATTTTAAACTGACTTTATATAATACTTTGTAAGCAGTTTGATTCAAGGAACCGGAAGGAAGATAAGCAATATAACCTTTCTTCTCAGTCACTAGCAGTTTTATTTGTTGCATATCCGATAATTCAACAGGTGGCTTTCTTTGCCCACTAAAGCGCATCTGAGCCCAGTAAGATTGAATTCTTGACTCACTCAACCCAACAATTCTCGTATGAAAAATAGTTCGAGTCATGTCACCCGAAGGTAAACTAATAGGCTTGACAATTGTTTCACCATCCGCAATCTTTGCCCCCAAGTATAAGTGTTTTATTTGCTGACGTGTCAATTCAAGTTTGCTGTCTTTGTGTGTCACAACCAAAATATCAGCAGAAACACAGTAGGATGTAAAAAAGCTTGAAAACAACAAAAGCTTTTTTGGCCAAGTTAAAACACCCATTCGATACCTCCGACTAATAAAGTCGAACGACCATCGTATGGCACACTATCAATGGTTGGCAAAGTAGTTGTAGGGCTGCCTTCAATCCACTTGATATCAAGCTTAAAAGCTAAACTGTCTTTGAAATCCCATCTTGAGCCCAAAGTAACGCTTTTGGATGAGGAATCTGGGCGGTTTTGTCGTAAAAATTCATATTGCTCAATCACAACATCAAGATTGGTGTTTAAACCGCCGGTTGTTGGTATGGCAGGTAGCTGAGCATCATAGTTTGCGGACTTTTTAGCAAGCGTTACATGAAAAGTAAACTCATTAACTAGGTAAGCTAAGCTGATGTATTTACTTTCCATTTCTGTCAGTAAATCAATATCATGTTTAACTTTGATCCATTCTGAACTGAAGAAAAAATCAACTAAGTTATAAGACAAACTCATTTGGGTGAAATTAATATCGCCATCTACGGTCAGTTTTTCTGCTGCATTTGCGTAAACCGGATTTATTACTGAGGCTTGATTAAGTATATCAATAAAAGGTCTTAACTCAGTTTCCCGAACCAAGTAATCACCAAATGTATGAGAAATTCTAAACTTTAATGCTTCACTTGAAATATTCGCTACAAAACCTGTAAAAACATCAGATTCAGCTGTATATACAGTCTCACCTGCTTGAATTTCATCATCAACATAACCAAAATAAGTTTGAATATTTAAGTCAAATTGCTCAGCTAAATATGAATAATTGGCTTGTATGCCATTAAATTTTCGAAAAAAGAAGGACGCATAAATTTCTTCGGGTGGTAGCACCCAGTGATAAGCATAACCGACATTGATAATGCTGCTATATTCGAAAAAAGGCGTATTTAACTTTCCTAGTTTAAATTGCCAATTCTCATTGAGATGATAGGTTAAATAGAGCCATTCTAAGCCAGAATCAAAATTCTCAGATTTACCAAGTAGTTGAACTGTAGCCGAAAGTTTGTCAGAAAAAGCATAGTCGGCTTGGATACCAATTAAGCTATGCTGGTTAACTTTAAAGTCATCAGTGTAACCGATCGCCGTATCATTAGATGAAATCGTGGCTCCACCGATAAATCGAGCAAAGCCAGAATATTGTATTTTTGCTGCCTCGTCCGCTAAGCTAGCTGCACTAGATAGAAATAGAACTATTAGTACCAATACACGCATTTGTCGTCCCTAATATATTTGCTTGTAAAATGATTATAGTCGCTAATATCAAAATATCATTGAGAATTTGTTATTCCAGTTCACCTAAATTTTTGATCTATATTTTACATAGAAAAAAAGTGCGCTAACAAGTTATGAATTTTGCTACTAGTAAACTAATCGCAAAATTCATAACGCAGTTTACGTGCTTTTTAACCCGTAAAATTGAGCAATAATTAGGATGGATTAGTATTAAATGTTAGCCGATTTATAAACTGCGCCACTTTTGCCTAATTTGATAAACAAGCAAATAATTTACTGGCACCAAAATGAGTGTAATCAAGGTTGCAAAAATGATCCCAAAGCCTAGTGAAACTGCCATTGGAATCAAAAATTGAGCCTGAGTAGACTTTTCAAATAACAGAGGCATCAGTCCAATAAACGTTGTCATAGAGGTCAACATAACAGGCCTGAATCTAGCAGCGCCTGCGGTTAATACCGCTTCTAAGACGTCATGCCCTTTAGCCCGCATTTTTCCTATGTAATCAACTAACACCAGTGAATCATTTACCACTATGCCTAATAAAGCAAGCAGACCAAGTAAACTCATTAAAGTTAAATGCATGCCGATTAGCCAATGACCTAATACTGCACCGATTACGCCGAATGGGATGACAGACATGACGATAAGCGGCACTGAATAAGAGCCTAGTGGGATTGCTAATAAGACATAAATCGCGACTAATGCTGCAGTTACCCCCCAAAACAAAGAAGAAAACGAATCTGCTTGTTCTTCAGCTTCACCGCGCATGACATAATCAACCTCAGGGTATTGACCAATCAATTCTTTTAAAAATCCTGACATGTCGGCATTCAACACTGTCACATTAGTATTTTCTTTGTCCAGATCGGCTCGAACATTTAAGGTTCTATAACCATCCTGACGATAAATTGCACTCGGGCTTTTACCTGGTTTTAGCACTGCAACTTGAGATAATGGTACTTTTTGACCTTTAGTTGTCGTAATCAGCATATCTTTAAGCGAGGCGATAGATTCACGTTCCTCACGAGGAAACCTAACCATAACCCGAACATCATCTCTACCTCTTTGTATTCGCTGCGCTTCAACCCCAAAAAAAGCTTGGCGTACTTGACGAATAATGTCCGAACGGCTGATGTCTAATAAATAGGCTTCTGTTTTTAATTCAATTTGGAGCTCTTCTTTACCGTCTTCCATCGAATCACGAATCTCAAATACTGTTGGATAGGTCTGCAATCTCTGCTTAATTTGTTCACTCAATTTAGCCAGTAGTTGAGTATTGTTTCCTCTCAGCTGTATATCAATTGGATCGGATGACCGGCCTATTTCAGAGCGATAAATTAACTCTTCTGCACCAGGAATATCACCTATCAACTTTCTCCACTCTCTAGCAAGCGATTGAGTTGTCATCGTATTTGCTCTTGTTTCGGGTGGCGTAACTTGAAATCTAACTTGTCCCCAGGCAGCATTGCCCCCAGAGCCTGTTCTAGATAGAACATGCATTATGATGCTTTCATTAGTTATTTCATCTATATATTTATCTTGTAACTGCTGAGCAATCGCTGTCATTCGCGTAATGTGCTTATCAGTCACCTCAAACGGTGTACCACTCGGCATTGTCAATGTCGCAGTAATAGTTTCACTAGGTACTCTAGGGAAAAAAGTAAACTTAGCATGCCCTGCCATAGCAGCCGAGATAACCAAAATCAATATACCCGCAAAGCTTATGACAGTAGAAGATTTATGATTAATACAAAAATCTAATGCCGGTTTATAATACTTTAAAATAGCTTGTTCAAAACCAGAGGCAAAACCTTGTTGCCACTGTTGCAGACGCGTTTGCTTAGATATATCTTTTGAAACTTTCAAATATTTTAGGTGGGCAGGTAAAACGAACTTAGATTCAACTAAAGAAAAGAGTAATACAGGCACTACCACTGCTGGTATTTGAGCAAATATTTTGCCGCGATTACCTTCCATAAAAAAGATAGGTAAAAACGCTGCAACCGTTGTCAACACGCCGAATGTCACAGGGACAGCGACTTCTTTAGTACCATTAATCGCAGCTTGCAATCCATTTTCAGAGCCGCCTAAATGTTTATAAACATTTTCACCTGTCACAATCGCATCATCTACGACAATCCCTAGTACCACAATAAAACCAAATAAACTGACAATATTTAAGCTGATACCTAAGAAAGGCATGATGAAAAAAGCGCCTAAAAAACTAACAGGAATACCAATAAAGACCCAAAAGGCAACAGCGGGTCTTAAAAATAAACTTAACAGAATTAAAACTAATATGCCGCCTTGAAGCGCGTTAGAAACTAAGGTCGCTATCCTATTTTTAACGATTCGAGAATCATCGCTCCAATAACCAAGCTTTATACCTTGGGGCATATTAGCTTGCTCAGTATTAATATATAGCTTAACTTGATCAGCAACGGATATGGCACTTTGTTGCCCTACCCTATAAACCGAAATAGTTGCAGCAAAATTTCCATCTAAGCGAGTTTTTAATGCAGTTTCTTCAAATCCATCTGTTATCTTAGCGATATCACCCAAAGTCAGTACCGTACCATTGGCGTGACTTTTAAGCACAATTCTCTCGAATTCGTCCTGCTGATAAGCTTGGCCTTTGGAGCGGATTAAAATGTCACCCCCTTCAGTCCTTATATTACCTGCAGATAAATCAAGCGAGCTGCGGTTTATTGCATTTGCCACTTGACTTAAGGTTAAATCGTATTGCCTAAGTGTATCTTGATCCAGTTCGACTGCAATTTCATATTGGCGAACCCCTTCAAGTGAAACTTGGGTAACACCATCCAACTTTAAAAGATCGTCTCTAACTTTCTCAGCTATTTGCTTTATCTCTTTTTCCGAAACATCTTTACCCGAAATCGTCACATCAATAACATCACGTTTGCGTACCGCCAAAGAAATAATGGGCCGCTCAGCTTCATCAGGTAAAGTGTTAATTGAATCAACTCTATTTTTTACATCGTCCAATAAATCTCTTGGGTTATAGCCTTGTTCAACTTCAACGGTTATTGTTGAACCACCCTCAGTCGAACGACTCGTTAGTTCCTCAATTCCCTCTAAATCAAACAAAGCTTCCTCAATTCGAGTCGCTATAGATAACTCAGCATCTTCGGGGGTCGACCCTCTTAAACTAACTTTAATACTGATTTTATCAGAATCAATACTAGGAAAAACCTCTAAAGGGATCCGATAAGTTAAACTGAGTAAACCAGCTGCTATGATAGCGGCCATCAATAAATTAGCAGCGACATGATTTTTGGTGAACCAAGCTATCATTAATTATGCCCTCGATTACGACGCTGCTCTTTAATCACTTGCTCTAAACTTTTGCCTTCATCTTTAGCCATCTGTTTCAACTTTGCTAACTTATCAGCAGGGATTCTTTGTAGTGCTTTGTCTAAATCAAATGGTTTAGCTTTGTTATTCGATGTTAAATTTTTAGCCGTATCATCACCTTTACTCTGAACATTAACTAAAGTCCCACTAGAAACTTGGCCTAAAGATGTCGTCACTAAATAATCATCTGAGGTTAAGCCGGATTTAATTACAGCTTTGGCTTTATTTTGCCACAAGATATCGACCGGCTGGCGCTTTAAAACACCATCTAAGTACAAGTAAACATAACTACCTTGGTATATCGCTGAGTTATCAATCACTATGACATCTTTCAACAATTTACCTTGTATCTCGGCACGGACATACTGGCCAATTTTTAGAGGGAAACGGCCTTCTGCTTTAACCCCAAATGGATCATTTAACCTTGCAACTACATGTAACTGACGACTAACGGGATCTATTGTACTTGCAGTTCTAACCAACCTAGCACGCCATTTTTCTTTGTTAGATATTTCAGATATTATCCAGACATCTGCTTCTGAAGTTTTGCTCTTTCCTTTGTACTGCTCAGGTAAATCCATTAACTCTAATTCATTGTTTTTAATCGGTAATTCCACCTCTATTGCATCAGAAGCATAAATCTCACTAATCAAAGTATTAGTCGAAATAACTTGGCCAATATCAACATACTTATCTAATGCTCGACCTGAAAAAGGCGCTAGAATTTTTGTTCTATTCAGTTGAATTAAGGCTTGTTTATGCTTAGCCTTTGCTGACGCTAATTGAGCTTTAGCAGCTGATAATTGGGGCTTTCGTAATACCAAATCACTTGGTTGACCACTTTGACCTAATCGCTCCCAGTCCAACTTAGCTTGTTCAGCCAAAGCTTGCTGCTCTGCCAATTTTTGTTCCATATCAAGCAAATTTGCATAGCTAATATCAACTTCAGATTGATAATCAACATCTTCTATTTGCAACAACAATTCATCTTTTTCAAAAAATCCACCACTGCGTAATGATTCTGAAATGTATATTACTTTGCCACTGACTTGAGATTGCAATTTAGATTGTATGAGTGCGCCGACTTCGCCATAGGAGTTTAAATAGACTTGAAAATCTTGCTGCTGTAGTTTGACGACATCAACTGAAATTTTTGATTGAGGCGGTTTAAAGTTTCTTTCCGCACTTGGCTTAAACCAAAAAATCATACAGGCGAGTAAAACAAATACAGCCAGCAATAAAAATGGGATAAATACTTTTAAACGCTTATTCATTAATCTCTGTTCCTGCTATCGATTGCCAATTTTTACCTAGTGCTAAATGGAGGCTAATTTGATTAACCACCAAATTTTTGTTTAATTCGAGTAACTGAATTTCCGCATCTAAGGTTCGGTTTTGAGCAGTTAATACCGTAGCGTATGTCACCAAACCATTTAGATATTGTTCAAAGGCCAACTTCTCGGCGATTACCGCATTTTCCTTCTGAGATACTGCATGCTTTTTTTGCCTATCTAAAACATCAATTTGAGTCAAAGTTGTCTCAACTTCATGGAAAGCTTCATAAGTGGTTTTAAGATAAGCTAACTCGCTTTGTTGAAATTCTAGCTGGGCTGTTTCTTCAGCTGATTTTAAATTTCTGGAATCTAAAATAGGCAAAGTTATGCCTGCGGCTAATGACCACAAGCCATCTTTTAATAAATTAGATACTTTGGACTCTTCATCTGAAATGGAAGCCCTTATCTCAAACTTTGGAAACCTATTTTTATGAGCGATAGCAAGCTCTGCATCATCAATCAACACATCTAACCAGCTTAACTGTATATCTGGACGCGCTTTTATCACCTCTGCCGGTACGCCTTTAGGTACACTAACTTTGACCTGTTTGAATAAAAAGTCACTCGTAATAGATTTATCTGGGTAGCCCCCAATTAATAGAGATAACTTTCTGCTGGCGTTTTCGATTTGTTGTTGCTGACTGATTAACCTTGACTGCTCTTTTTCATAGTCGCTTCGAGTAAGGTACACATCTAATGCTTTGTTTAATCCCGCTTGATAACCTTGCTCAATGATGTCTAGATTATTTTTGACATTTAATGTCCTTTGCTCATATAGCTTATAAAAATTTTCGGCAGCCACTAAATCAAACCAAGCATTAGCGACCTGACTAACTATATTATTTTTAGTTTGTAGAAAAGCAATTTCAGCTTTTTGATAGCCAAGCTGTGCCGCTTTTTCCGCATCTGACAATTTGCCCCAGATATCTAAATTATAACTTGTGGTTAAACCTAGGCTAAAACTGTTCGAGATACCGTTTCGATTACCTCGACTTGCATCCACTTTAAAATCTAAATCTGGCCAAAGTGCCATCCCCGCCCTTTTCAAATTAATCTCAGCTTTTTGCAAATTAAGTGCTTGGGAGCGCAATTCTAAGTTATTAACCAGAGCATCATTAATTAAAGCTTTTAGTTTGTCTGATTGTATATTGTCAGATAGCAGAGGAGATGTATCCTGATATTTAGTTAGCACGGACTGCCATTGGGTAGGTGAAACAAGTTCACTTTGTATATCGGTTGTAGGTGTGCTGCTGCAAGACAGTAAAAAGAGTAAAGATGAAGAGATACAAGATAATTTAAAGATTTTTATACCATTATTTTTGACCATGCTTAATTCCAATTTAAGTAACACTTAAATTATCTCCTATATTATTAAAATTTAAAACCAAACATCTAAGTGACTGATAAAAATAGCAATCAAAAAATAATCAACTTGCAATCTAACAGACAAGAGCTGCAAACCAAATGCCTCTAGTTCAATCAATAGTCATAAAGAGTTGAATAATTCTGAAATATTTTAGTTAGTTCATTTTGTATTAATATACCACTAACCTAATACAAATCTGTCTATAAATTAATTGAGAATCATTTATGTTTACTAAAAACTGACAATTCCAGACCACTATTTTATAAAAAATAACCCAATTAATAACGAGTAGAATTTAAGCTAGCGCCAACATCTTACCCAATCTAACGAAGACCAAATTAGTGCAAAACATAACAACACCAATCAATTTGCACCAAAAGTGATAAATTTAACTCAAATTTATACAACTCATTATTGAGGAATTCCCTATTAATATAGTTCTATTAGGTAATCTAAACTACTCACAGAGACTCTTATAAATCGATACAGTTCAACAAAACAACTAATTATATAAAATCTCTTATAAATTAGGATTTAAGATATCATTTAGTCACTATTTTATAAACAAAAAACCTACATAATAAAAACCTTAAAATTTCAATTATTTGATAAAAAAAATACAAAGAAATATTATCCGGCTTTATTTCATAAAAATGTCAAAATCAAATTTCAGTTAACTTGATATTGTGGTAGATTGCGCGCTTATAGTGCAACCTAAAATAGTATCGGCAGATGAGTTTAACTAACTTCAAAAAACATTCCTATTTATACCAATTTATAACTTTCTTTTTGCTAATCGCCATTCCATCAAGTGTATTGGCAAGCAGTTTGAACTTAGAAGCAACGGGCAATCACGCATTAGACTTAACCTCTCATTGGGCTGGCTATTTTGCTTTATTTTTATTTGCTTTGGCTTACAGCCTTGTTATTGCTGAAGATTATCTGCATTTAAGAAAATCTAAACCAGTATTAGTCGCCGCTGGTGTGATTTGGTTCATTTTAGGTTACGTTTATACTCAAAATGGTATGCAAGAACTGGCGAAATCAGTTTTTGAGCATAATTTATTAGAATATGCTGAGCTACTACTATTTTTATTGGTTGCCATGACGTATATCAATGCGATGGAAGAACGAAAAGTATTTGACGGGATTCGTGTTTGGATGATGTCTAAAGGCTTAAGTTTACGTAATTTATTCTGGTTAACAGGTATTCTTGCCTTTGCTATATCATCATTTGCCAACAATCTAACGACCGCAATGTTAATGTGTGCGATTATTTTGAAAGTCGCCAAAGGTAATAAAAAATTTATTAATATAGCTTGTATCAATGTTGTTGTTGCATCAAATGCCGGAGGTGCTTTTAGTCCATTTGGTGACATCACTACCCTAATGGTGTGGCAAGCTGAGTTAGTTGGCTTTACTGAATTCTTTGCTTTATTCATTCCTTCTGTTGTTAACTTCATAGTCCCAGCAGTTATTATGAGCTTATTCATCAGCTCAGAACCTAGCCAAATTATTCTAGAAGAGTTTGAAATGAAACGCGGCGCGAAACGCATCGTTTTCCTTTTTATCTTAACCATAATTACCTCTGTAATCGCATTTAATTCATTTGGTATGCCGCCAGTGTTAGGCATGATGACAGGTTTAGGTTATTTAAAATTCTTTGGTTATTATTTAAGAAAATCTTTACCAAGATCATTAGAGAAAAAGCGTACCGAAGCACAACAACGTAAAGATGAAAAAGCACTTAAGCGTTTAGGTCAGGTTGTTCCATTTGATGTATTTTCTAAAATAGCTGCAGCTGAATGGGATACCTTATTATTCTTCTTTGGTGTTGTAATGTGTGTTGGTGGATTAGGTTTTATGGGCTATTTAACGCTTATTTCTGAAGCTATGTATACCAACTGGGATCCAACTTACGCTAATATTGTAGCTGGTGTTTTATCTGCAATTGTCGACAACATCCCTGTCATGTTCGCTGTTATCAATATGAACCCTGCAATGGGATTAGATCAATGGTTGCTCGTGACTATGACAGCTGGTGTTGGTGGCAGTTTATTATCTGTTGGTTCAGCTGCGGGCGTTGCGCTTATGGGGCAATCTAAAGGTAATTACTCATTCTTTGGTCATTTAAAATGGAGCTGGGCAATTGCACTTGGCTATATAGCTTCAATTTTAACCCATCTCTGGATTAATTAGCTTCTGCCGAATACTGTAACTTGGCATAGTGTCAGTACTTGATGCTATGCCTTATTAGGTTCTGATTCAATTTCATTACACCTAGAGTGCTCAAACAGTACTAATATTTCACTTCATCAAACAAAATACCATCAAATCCAATTCAATACTTTAAGAAGCTTTAGACTCTACTGATCTTTGAAATAATTAAAACAGATGAGTTAGCACTATTTAGCTATAAATTTTTGATCTTAAACATAGAAATTTCTTGATACTGTTCTAAGCTTATCAACATAAGAAGACCAAACGGAATTTCGGATAATATGGCGCTAGCTAAATCCCCTGTTTTTTTTGTAGTATCTGCCCAAATATCAGCCCATTTATATTCAGCAACAAAAATAGCTGAGAAATTGTCGCTAACCGCAAAAAATGCAAGAGCAATTACAGCTCGAGCTGGACAAGTAGCCGTAGGATTTGCAGCTATAACAGGCTTTATACAAGAGCTGGCCATTTCAACTATATCCCTAGCGCAAAGCATTAATATGATAGCGATTAAAATTAGTATGGTCGCAACTCAATTAGAAAGAGCGCAACAAGCTCAACTTAGATTTGAAAACGTTATTTCTCGATCAAGTGATGCGCAATATATAGATTCAATCAGACCTATGCTGAAACAAAACCAAGGCCTTATTATTGAACTTAATCAGAGGTTCAATAAATTAATCTCTGAATTATCTTCACTGTTAGATGAAACAGCGAAACAAATTCGATCGGCAAGTGTTATATCAAGTATGTCAAAAATTGAAGCATCACAATCAGGACAATACCAAAATCAACTTGAAGTGATATCTGAAAATATTGATACTTCAGCACAACAAATCAAATCGGAATTAAACAAAGCAAGTCAATTGCTCTCTAATACGGATAGAAAAACAAGATGAAAACAACCGAAATTGCACAATCCTCTAATTCGAAATGGCTAATGTTTGGCCGAGATAACGAAAAGCCAAATAAAATTATCGACACAAACCAATACATGTTAGTTGCAGGTCAAAGAGCCTTATTAATGGATCCTGGCGGGATAGAGTTATTTGCCCCCATGTTAGGTGCAGTGTTACGGCACGCATCGGTCGAACATATCACGGATATTTTTGCATCTCACCAAGATCCAGACATCATCTCTTCGCTCGGTTTATGGGATCAAGCATTACCAAATGCTAAGCTGCATTCACCTTGGCTTTGGGAAGGGTTTATCCGCCATTTTGGAATGAATAATATCGAATATGTCGCAGTTCCGGATGAAGGCGGCACAATTGATCTAGGTAGTCACAGTGTTGAAATGGTGCCAGCCCATTATCTCCATTCTTCTGGTAATTTTCATATCTATGATCCTAGTTGTAAATTATTAATGAGTGGTGATGTTGGCGCTGCATTAGAAGATGTCGATGCCCCACTCTATGTTGATAATTTTGAACAACATATCCCTAAAATGAAAGGGTTTCACCAAAGGTGGATGCCATCAAATGCCGCTAAGCTAGACTGGATTAACCGGGTTAGAAAATTAGACATTGAAATTATGGCACCTCAGCATGGCCGGATATTTACCGGAGAAAATGTCGGTAAATTCCTAGATTGGTTTGAAGCACTTGATGTCGGTACCGCAATAAAATAGATTAAATAAATCATTTTTTTCGATTATCAGTCATTCTTGACTTGAGATATGATGAATTGACCATATTAATGGCTTAATGCTGATTTTGGAGATATATAATGAGTGAAGCAAAACACTGTCGCCTACTAATTTTAGGCTCAGGTCCTGCTGGTTATACTGCCGCTGTTTACGCGGCTCGTGCAAACCTAAATCCGGTTTTAGTAACTGGTATGCAACAAGGTGGTCAATTAACCACGACAACTGAAGTAGAAAACTGGCCAGGCGATGCGCATGACTTAACAGGTCCTGCTTTAATGGACCGCATGAAAGAACATGCTGAAAGATTCGAAACAGAAATTTTATTTGATCACATTCACACAGTTGATTTCTCTCAAAAACCTTACCGCTTAACGGGCGATTCTGGTGAATATACATGTGATTCTCTGATCATTTGTACTGGTGCTTCTGCTAAGTATATAGGTTTACCATCGGAAGAAGCATTCCAAGGCCGAGGTGTATCTGCATGTGCAACATGTGATGGTTTCTTTTATCGTAACCAAAAAGTAGCGGTTGTCGGTGGTGGTAATACTGCAGTTGAAGAAGCGCTTTATTTATCTAACATTGCTGCTGAAGTTCACCTAGTTCACAGACGTGATAGCTTTAAAGCTGAAAAAATCTTAGTCGATCGTCTAAACGAAAAAGTGAAAAACGGTAACATCATCTTACACGTTAACCAGACTTTAGACGAAGTTTTAGGCGATGATATGGGCGTAACAGGTGTACGCCTAAAAGCAACTGATTCTGATGCAACTAACGAGTTAGAATTACAAGGCGTATTTATCGCAATTGGACACAAGCCAAATACTGATATTTTTGAAGGTCAGTTAGAAATGAAAGATGGCTATATTGTGATTCAATCTGGCTTAAATGGTAATGCCACTGCAACAAGTGTTGAAGGTGTGTATGCTGCTGGTGACGTATGTGACCACATTTACCGCCAAGCAATTACATCTGCTGGTACAGGCTGTATGGCTGCCCTTGATGCAGAGCGCTATTTAGATGCACTTAAATAGCGCTAGGTATTAGACGCAAGATTAGAACTAGGTCGAAACGTTTATCGACTTAGTTCTAAATTAACTATTTGTTTAAAAAACGAATTAGTGGAGGTAAAAAATCGCTCTATACCAATTATCCAGTGATGATCTAACCTTTCCTAACCCACAGCTCGCGCTCGATAATCCAAACGGCTTGCTCGCGATTGGTGGTGACTTATCTAGTACAAGACTTATCAATGCATATAAGCTTGGTATTTTTCCATGGTTTAACCCCGAAGAGCCTATACTTTGGTGGAGCCCTAATCCTAGAGGTGTGATAACACCAGCTGAGTTCAAATTAAACCGAAGTACCAAAAAAAGCATCAAAAGAAGTAATTTCTCGTTTACAGTCAATCAAGCGTTTTCCGACGTTATTCAAAACTGCGCTAAACTTAGAGTTAAAGAAGGCACTTGGATTAGCGACGAAATGATTTCAGCTTATACAAAATTACACGAAGAAAAATATGCCCACTCAATAGAAGTTTGGCAAAACGATAAATTAGTCGGTGGTCTATACGGTATTGGCCTAGGCGCATTATTTTGCGGTGAATCTATGTTTCATCTCGCCACAGATGCCTCTAAAGCGGCATTCTGGCAGCTTTGTGAGTTAGCAAAAAAGTTTGGCATCCAGTTAATAGATTGCCAAATGCAAAATAGTCATTTACAAACACTTGGGATTTATGAAATTGAACGCAATGATTTTTTAACCATCTCAGCCGAATTACAGCAAGCCTCCATTTCTTCTGATGTTTGGCATAAGAGGCAATTAAAATATGAGTGGTAATATCCCGATCAAATTTGGCATCAGCCAAGCTTTTCCTTGTAACTACTTACCCGAACAATATGAGAGGTTACTCGTTGCGATAGATGATATTGTTTATAATCCAACCAATTACGAAGTAATGCTTAATTTAGGCTTTAGACGAAGTGGTGAGCAAGTTTACAGGCCTCATTGCGAATCTTGTCAACAATGTATTTCAATCCGCATACCCGCAGCTGAATTTAGCTTAAGTCGCAATCAAAAAAGAACAGCGAAAAAGTGCCAAAATTTCACAACTCGAATTAATAAAAAAGCCATACCAAGCCAATATTTCGAGCTATATTCAAAGTATATCAATCAAAGGCATAGCGACAGTACTATGTTTCCGCCAGATTTAGCCCAATTTGAAAACTTTGTCTCTGCTAGTTGGCTCGAGGTTGGTTTTTTAGAGGTATACGATCAAAATAAACTCATCAGTATTTCAGTTATCGATTGTCTACCTGATAGTTTTTCTGCTGTTTATACTTTTTTTGACCCTGATTACTCTCATTATTCTTTAGGTCGATTTGCAATATTACAAATGGTCGAGTTTGCTAAAATCACTCAGCGTAATTATGTTTATTTAGGCTACCAAATAGATGAATGCCAAAAAATGAACTATAAAACAGAATACCAACCGCATGAAAAACTAATTGCTGGACATTGGCTTACAACGTCCAAGGCTTAACTTACACTGATAATCCCTTGCAACTCTTGTTCTAAGCTTTTAAACGTCTTAAATTGCTTCTCGTTTAGCTTAGAGGAACCTAACAGATCAACTATCTCATTTGCAGTTTCTCTCTGATCTGTATCTAATCCGTCTTTCCGATGGATAACCACTAATACTTTTAATATGCTCAACATAACTCGTGCATTTTTAGGGGTTAACATCAAAGCTTGGTTTAGCGAATTAATTGAGGCTTCAAATCGGCTCTTGTTAAAATATTCAATAGCCATCTCATTTAATTGTTTAGCTGTGAAATGAATTTCAGAACAGGCTTTTAATTCTTGCTCTATATAACGACTCACAACTTGACCTGTTAAATTGTCACCCGTTATTTGTTTTTGTACCGACTCAAGCAATACCAAAGCCTCTTCTCTTTTACCTAATTCATGGAACACTTTAACTTTATCCAAGTTATCTTCCAAAGAAGGCTTAGCTTTTAGCGAAACGTGTGCATCAACTAAACGCTCAGCTAGGTCCCTTTCATTTTTTAAGTTAAAGACTCGAGCCTTAGTAATAAATATTTGCTCTTTTAGCTGTGAAGCACTTTGAGCTTGTCCTTCTAATTCATGAATAGAATGCTCTACTTGACGTAAGATTTTTTTAGACGACTCTTCAGGCAAGGTTGACGCGAAATCAATCCCAGCGCGGATTACATTTAAAGTTAAGTCTGGCGAATCATGGACTGAGTTTTTAGCAATCCTAGCCATAGCTTGAGTTGCTTTAAATTGACCTTCATGATCATGATTTAGACGAGCAAGATCCCAGAATTTTTTATTTCTTTCTATGTTTCTAGGTGATAATTTAGTCGCCTTCTTGATTACGTCGTAAGCATTTTCATAATCTTGTTGATCAATATAATGCTCTGCAAGTAAATCATAGGTCGCAAACCGAGTGTCAGGCTTGTCTTGCATCTTTTGCAGTAGCTCAGATATCTCATCAATTTTATTTTGCTTAATTAATGATTTAGCATAGCCAACATACATCCACGAATATTTATGCAATTCGAGTAGCGCTTCGTAAAAAGTTTCAGCTTCTGTAAACTCTCGCAGGTTGAGTAAACTATCCCCTTTCATTCGCATTAAATTTAAATGATATTTATGTAACTTATTATTAAGCAGGTGTCTTTCTACATAATAAATCGCTTTACTATATTCATTTTTATCAAATGCTTCATAGACATTGAAAAGCGTTTTCTTAACTTCCAGTATATAAGCTAGCCTTTCTTTTATACTTTTTGGAGACAGTGGTTTAACCCAGAAATCATCTGGCTGTAATTCAACAATACCATTAACTAAAGTCTCTTCTGTATCAGCACTCAAAAATATTAAAACAGTACGTTTGTTCACATAACCTTTAAATTTAAGTTCTTCGAGTAAGTGAAAACCGTCTTTATCACTTTTAACATTGAAAGCACAAATAACCACATGGAAACGTGTTTTTTCACATAAACGAATTGCATAGTAGGCATTTTCTGCACTAACTATGTTTTGGACACCTAATTCTGCCAGCGTATTTTTTATAGTATGGTGGACTAAACTATGATCATCTATGATCAAAACATTCAGTGCTGAAAAATTATTTAAATCTTGTTTTTCCATCTAACTAAATCATCTAAAGGTAGGGGCTATTGCAGAAAAGCTTTTTCATTTTAGTTCATGATACTAAAAATTTAATCATCAGATTAAATTAATATGAACTTTTTTTAAAAAACTTACATTAATCTAAAACTTTATAGTCTATTTGACAGTCCGCTGTATCTGAGCTGACGAAGATAGAATTAGCTGAAATCGAACATGAAAGGGACACACTGCGATCAATTAATTTAACTAATTCCGAAATTTGTTCAAAATTAAACTGATAAAATTCGGCTTTTAAACTAGATAATTTGGCGGATGATTGCTTCCACCATACATCCGACTTAGTGTTAAAACTATATACTTTAACTTTATCTGAAATTCTGGTTGCCTTCTTAACCCGTTCAAAGGAAGGCTCACCAACATCAATCCAAAGTTTTGTTTGCTCATCTAGCGTTTTTAGCCAAACATCAGCTTCTTCAACTGAGCTTAGACCTTTGGTGAAAATTAAATCCGGATCTGCATTTAAACAAAAAGCAAGCAAACGAACCATCATACGCTCCAGTGTCTCTGATGGATGCTGGGCAAGTGTTAAATTTAAATTATCGTAATAATCTCGATCAAAATCAGACAAGCCGATTTTAAATTTATAAATGGTTGGTTTTAGCGCCAAAAGAAATGCTCGTAAATTAAAAACTATTTGATTTAGTTTACCCTATATAGTCTCTAATTAATCCTAAACTGTGTGAAATACAGAAAAATAACTCATTATATCGCCATATAAATAATTTCTGATAATTACAAACACATCTGGATTTACAATTTGAATTTTAATCCGGAGAAAAAAACAGCAAAAGCTTTACTTACAAGGCTAGTTAAGGCATGATCTGCGCCGATTTTTATACCGAATTAAATTCTGAGGTTTTTAACTGAATGGCGAAAGAAGATTGCATTGAGATGCAGGGTACAGTGTTAGACACTTTACCTAATACTATGTTCCGAGTTGAACTAGAAAACGGACATGTTGTAATGGCTCACATTTCAGGAAAAATGCGTAAAAACTACATTCGTATTTTAACTGGTGATAAAGTAACTGTCGAAATGACACCATATGATTTATCAAAAGGCCGCATCGTTTTCCGTCAACGTTAATTGCTCGCTGGCTTACAGCATCGACCTCAAAAAAATCCAGAGTACTTAAGTTTTTAAGATCTACTCTGGATTTTTTATTTCTGAATATTAAGTTTTATTATTCAGACCCATCTGCAGGCCAACCTAATGGCACATTTGCTACTTGGATCCCTCTCGCTAATAAACCTTCTTGAATCGTCAAACCTTCAGGCGCTTGCCATAAATCATGAATGAAGGCTTGAGATGCCGATTCTTCGGTAATATCACCCAAAACACCACTCGCATCGATATCAAAAACAAAGTTACCTAGGCCATCATAGCTACAGCTTGAGGTTGGCACGTACTCAATATTAGCTCTATGATCGCTACCTAGGTAGGTATTAGTTAGAGTATCATATTCAATAAATTGCCTTTGAGTGTATGCCTGCAAAGCATGTGTACTTGATGGAGTTGCCCAATCACAAATAAAGCCTAGGATAGCGCCGTCTGTATTATCAACAGTATCACCATAGCCATAATGCGCTTCACCATCCATAGGTTCATTCGGATTTAAACCTATGTTAAATACTCGGCTATTCGAGTCATTAACACCAGCTTGCCAAACATAAGTATAATCTCCACTTAAATCTGTTAAATCAAAATTAGCGCCAAAAATATTAAAATTTTCACTCCAACCACTCATATTTGTCGTTACATTATATTGATTAGCTGAATCAACTAGCCCATCTGATGTAAAAACACTGGTGACATTATGACCACATAAAGTTGCATTGCGAGCTTGCAAGCTAATATTATCCCCTGCTCTTTCATATGTTAAAGAGCCCGCTAAACTTCGCTCGTCTTGACTGCAATTATTGCCTGGCAGATTAACGTCGGTTACGCCATTTTCTCCTTCGGCTATATATTTTAAATGCCCTTGGTATTCTGAATAATCATTGCCTGGCATATGCTCCATTTCTAACCAAACTGAGTAGCTATTGCCACTTGTTACCCAATCAAATTCAACACGGTAAAACCAAGTATCTAGACTATGAGTGATTTCAGCTAAACCAAAAGTCACATTAATCAATCCTAGAGTATTCATATAGCTAGTCAAATTGAGTGTGTGGCCTTCACTTGGTAATGACTCACCATGACTTATTGCTGAAGAGATAAGGCTTGCTAGTGTCATAAGGGCCATTCTAGACTGATCTTGTACACCAGATAATAAAGCATTGGTTTGTGCTACAGCACATGCATCACCATTTTCATCTTCAACTAGCCAAATGCCTAAATCACCACCAGGTAGAGTACCATTTTCGCTAGTACTATCCGTTGCATTTGGGTGGCCAGTAAAACTCACACTTGGGCCAAAGCAATTTGCATTATGTGCAATTCGATAAAAACTCTCAGGCATAAATACATCACGCAGAGGTGTAATACTGTTTAGTAATAAGCCAATTCGCTGAGTGGACCAAAAATAGTGTGGGATTGAATTGCTAGACCTAGCAGCAGTCCCAATAATTAACGAGTTATCTTGTTCTAAGAAAGGAGAAGCTGCAGCCAAACCAGTTGGAAAAATATTTTCAACTGCAATAGAATGGTATTCGCTCTCTTCCCCTTCGTCTGTTTGAATAGAAATATTACAGCCAGATAACACAAGGCACGCAGCTAGATAGCCAGTAATTTGGTTAAACTTCATGTATCTCATTATCGAATCCCGTCTAGATATTTATTATCTAAGGATAGAAAATAAATAAATTTTTCCAAATAAATTTAACTAACCTTAATTTTGGATAAGAAATTATTTAATTCTATGAAGTTATTTAGATTATTTATGGAGAGGCATTTTTTTGGAGTTAAGGAAAATTTGCGCTAGTAATAGTTGGCTATTACTAGCGGATTCAACCCAGTTATCAGGAAAAAGGCTTTCAAGAAAGCAAGTTGTTATTCCTACTTGAAGTTAGCTAGTTTGTTCGAAACTCATAATTTTATTGTTGCTATCAACTAACATTCTAAAGCGTCCTTTCAATCCAGAACTATTAATAAAGCGCCTTAAATTACTAGTCGGTACTTGAATTCGCTTACCACATTCAGAAATCAGCAATACGTTAGGTAGTTGCCCTGTATAAAATACACTGCACTCTTGATAAGAGACGTCTAAGCTAAAAAAATAAATTTGATAATATGACATGAAAAATTGAAATGAAATAAGAGAAATATGGGCAGTGTGTTGACACTGCCCAAACGATGTTATGCTTTTAACGCTTTAGTGATCTTTTCATACAGATCACTCGATAAATTTTCGATTTTGGCCAATTTTTCCAACTCTAATTTAATCAGGTTTTGTCTTGATGGGTCCAGTTTTCTATATTGAATAAGCGGATTTATCAACCTAGCCGCAATTTGCGGGTTAATCGTATTAAGCTTAGTTATGACACTGGCTAAGTACTGATAGCCTCGTCCACTACTATGATGAAATTGCTCATGATTTCCCATTGCAAACGCACCAAATAAAGAGCGAACTTTATTAGGGTTCTTCCAATTAAAATCTGGATGCTGCTGCAAATCATCGAGCTTATCAAAAACGGTGTCGGATTCCATTCTTGCTTGTGTAGAGAACCATTTATCCATAACTAAAGCATCGCCACGCCATTTTTGATCAAATTGTTTTAATATATTTGAAAAGACTTGCTCTGGTAATTTTCTAGCGATATTCATTGCGGCAAGTGAATCCGTCATATTGTCAGCCGAATCAAATTGCTCAACAACCAATTGAGCAATTTCCGCTTGAGTCGCTGCTGGTGAATCTTGCTTAACATCAGCTAACAATGATAAACAGACATTGGCTAAACTTCTCTGCGCAATTGCTTTTTGACTGTATTGATATTGGCTGCTGTGATTTGCACTGTATGTTTGTTGAAGTTCAGTGACAAGTGATTCAGCAATAAACTCAATCAAAGATTTACGCGCGCTTAAGATAGCATCGACATCAACTGTTTCAAAATGCTCAAGCATGGTCGCAAAAGTTGGTAAACACAGTAATTCAGCCAGTAAGGCTTTATCAAGTGAAGTATCCATCAAGATTTGTTTCAGTATTTGTGGAATACTGGATGGGTATTGATAATTTGAATCTGAAATTTTAGCTTTTAGGTGTTTAACATAAAGCGCTTGAGTTAATTCCCACTTAGTAAAGTCACTGGTCTCCGCAGGGATCAAACAAGCAAGTGCATCATCTGAGTATTCAAAATTCAATTTAACTGGTGCTGAAAAATCTCTCAATAAAGAAACATATGGCTTTTCAAATGCATTGAATTCAAACGTCTGACTTGGCTGAGTTAAGTTTAATACTTGTTCTGCGCCACCTTCGACGGCCAAGGGCTGGCCAGTTTGACTAAAAAAACCAACATTAATCGGAATATGTAATGGTAATTTGTTTTTTTGATCTGCCGTCGGCTGAGTGTTTTGACTTAAGGTTAGTTTGTAAACACCTGAGTCTGCATCATAATCTTCTGTTGCAGTGACAATTGGTGTCCCGCTTTGGCTGTACCAACGACGGAAGAGGCTAAGGTCAATCTTTGAAGCATCTTCCATAGCTGCAACAAAGTCATCACAGGTAACAGCCTGACCGTCATGGCGCTCAAAATAAAGCGCCATACCTTGCTGGAATTTATCCTCTCCTAAGATACTGTGCATCATACGTATGACTTCAGCGCCTTTGTCGTAGACTGTTACTGTATAGAAGTTATTCATTTCTATTACAGATTCAGGTCTAATCGGATGTGACATTGGGCCAGCATCTTCAGCAAATTGATGATCACGCATAACACCAACTTGCTGTATGCGGTTTACGGCACGGGAACCTAGGTCCATACTAAATTCTTGATCACGGAAAACCGTTAAGCCTTCTTTTAAACTAAGCTGAAACCAATCTCGACAAGTAACTCGATTACCCGTCCAATTATGGAAGTACTCATGGCCGACAATTGATTCTATACGTAAGTATTCAGCATCAGTGGCGCTTTGACTATCTGCAAGTACACAACTGGAATTAAAGACATTTAGGCCTTTATTTTCCATCGCGCCCATATTGAAAAAGTCGACCGCAACTATCATGTAAATATCTAAATCGTACTCAAGATTAAAGCGCTCTTCATCCCATCTCATTGAAGCTTTAAGTGACTCCATTGCATGAGGTGCGCGCCCCATATTTCCTTTATCAACAAATATCTCTAGTGCAATTTCACGATTAGATTTAGTTGTAAAGCTATCTCGAAGTACATCAAAATCACCTGCCACCAAGGCAAATAAGTAACAAGGCTTTCTAAATGGGTCAACCCAAGTCACTTTAGTGCGACCATCGTCTAATTTTTCTTCTGCGGTTTTATTGCCGTTAGATAATAAATACGGGTACTCTTTAGTGTTAGCAATAATATGTGTTGTAAATTTAGCAAGAACATCTGGTCGATCAGGATAAAATGTAATGCGCCTGAAGCCTTCTGCTTCACATTGAGTACAATAGGCGCCGCCAGATAAGTATAGTCCTTCCAAAGATGTGTTATTGACAGGATCAATTTCAGTTTCGATGACCAATTCAAAGGCATCCAAATTAGTTGAAAAACTAAGACCAGACTCATCTATATGATAATCATCCGAAGTTAGCGTTTGACCGTCTAATTTGATTGATAAAAGCTTTTGCTGCTCGCCATTTAAGAATAACTCACCCTTTCCAGTGGTGTTGTTAATATATCGGGTTTTAGAACAAACTTTAGTTTGCTCTGCATTTAACTCTATCGTTAACTCGATGTTATCAACCAAAAAATTTGGCTTTTTGTAATCTTTTAACAGCTTTGCCGCTGGCGTATTCATTTCATTTTTCATAATTAATATCTTTTATTGAATGCCTTAAGACGTATGCAACTTAGTGTTTACAACACATCAATCAAATTTAAGAACACAATAATTATCATAGCTGGTGCTAACCAACGTAATAAAAATTGAATAATACTAAATACTTTATCTGAGACTTTTAATTCAGATTTAAATGCCTCTGCCTTCACTACCCAAGCGGCAAAAATACAAATTAGTAATCCGCCAATGGGTAACATTAAATTAGCTGTTAAGTAATCGAGCCAATCAAATAAACTTTTTTCTAATCCAAACAAATTCAGTTGAGCCCATTGCGCACCAGCAAAGCTATAAATAGTCAGTAAGCTCAAACACCATAGTAAACAACCACAACAAACAGCAGCTAATGGTCTGTTAAAGCCCATTTTTTCAACTAACCACGCCACACTCGATTCGATCAAAGCGATTGCCGAAGTGAAAGCAGCAAACACTAACATGACAAAAAATAATGTGCCGAATAACTGCCCGCCAGGCATTTGGCCAAAGGCTAAAGGTAAGGTTTGAAAAATTAAGCCAGGGCCGGCACCTGGCTCTAAATTATTCGCAAATACGATTGGAAATATAGTAATCCCAGCCAATAAAGCAACTAGTGTGTCCGCAATTGCAATCCAAATTGAAGTTTTTACAATCGAAGTATTTTTAGGAAGGTAGGCACCGTACATTATCATAATGCCAGACGCTAAACTAAGAGAGAAAAAAGCATGACCCAATGCGACTAAAACACTTTCTATTGTCAACTTAGAAAAATCTGGTGAAAACATAAAATGAAAAGCGCTCGAGAAGTCACCTAATATAGCGGCATAAATAGCAATAATAACCAGTAAAGTGAGCATAACAGGCATCATGACACTAATTGCTTTTTCTAAGCCCTTTTGCAGACCATTTGCAACTGTAATTGTAGTCGCAACCAATACGGCACTTGTCCAAAGTATAAGTTGCTTTGGCGAACTAACTAAATCGTTAAATATTTCGGATAAAAATTCAGGTTCAGCCGCATTGAATGTACCTGCTGCAGATTTAAACACATATGCACTGGCCCAACCCGCAATGACGGCATAGAAAGATAAAATTAAAAAACCAGCAACGACACCTAATCCACCCACGACTTGCCAAAACGGCCTAGCGTTAGATTGCCTAGCGACTTCCGCAACCGCTCTAAGTGGACTTTTCCGGCCTCTTTTACCGATATAAACTTCGGCAATCATAACTGGGATACCAATTAAAACGATACAGAGTAGGTAAACTAGAACAAAAGCTCCACCACCATTTTCGCCCATGATGTAAGGAAATTTCCAAATATTACCTAATCCAACCGCAGCACCAGTCGCAGCCAAAATATAGGCAAATCGGCTCGACCAGAGTTGATGAGATTCAGTTAATTCAGATTGAGACATAGCTCTCTCCATTAATTATTGTAGTTATAGAATTAAAGGAATGTTTAGCGTTAACTATAAAAAAGCTAGCCACAATGGCTAGCTTTTAGTACTAAGATTTAGCAAGTTTATGACTGGGAGACTGACCAATGTAATCAAATAAAATATTAGCAGTTTCATCTAAATAAACGTCAGGCTCTTCGAGATCTTCTGGCACATCGTCAATTGATTCAACTTTCGCTTTACCAAGTCTGACCAGTCTTTCATTCGTTCTTTGTAAGTTTTTAGCTTTATTCTTTTCTTTTTCAGCAAGTCTGACTGACTCTTTCAAAGATTCGAACTTTTTATCTTTAGTGTCTTTATATTCTTTTATGTCATCAAATATATAACCGAACTCTGCCGAAGTTTTAATCCGCGCTAAATGATTCGTGGTTAATTTATCAATGATTGTTGGATCGACAGCATCCAACTCTCTATAATTAGCACTTTTTATTTTATCCCAAGGCAAGGCATTTTCTTCATGGCTTTCGCCCCACTCTTCGGCATTGATAGCTGAAGGAAAATTAATATCTGGCACCACACCTTTGTGCTGTGTACTTCCACCATTAATTCGATAAAACTTAGCGAATGTATAATGAATATTGCCTAAAGGCTTAACCAAGAAGTCTAATTGCTTAGTTAATGGTCGAGCAGCCTGTACCGTGCCCTTACCGAAAGTTTGTTCACCAACCACTATCCCGCGCTCATAATCTTGAATTGCAGCGGAAAATATTTCAGATGCAGAAGCACTGTACCTATCAACCATCACAATTAAAGGGCCTTTGTAGAGTACACTCGCATCTTGATCGCTATGAACATTGACCCTATTACCTACGCTTCGAACCTGAACGACTGGACCTTTTTCTATAAATAATCCAGTCAATGAGATAGATTCGGGTAATGAACCGCCACCATTACCACGTAAATCAACCACTAAGCCTTCAACATTCTCAGCTTGTAATGAGTTGATTTCTTTAATTACGTCTCTAGTCAAGCCATTGTAAAAGCTCGATATTTCAATAACGCCTAATTTTCTACCCTGGTATGGGCCTGCATCTGGAACATAGACTTTAGAGCTGGCAGCTTGATCTTCAAGCCTAATTTTATCTCTCACGAGAGGGACTACTACAGTTTGATTATCAGCAGAGTCGCCTTTTAATAGCTGCAGTCTAACTTGAGTACCTTTTGGACCTTTAATTAGGTCCACAACATCATCTAAACGCCAACCCACTACGTCAATAAATTCTTCACCAGTTTGAGCCACACCAACAATTTTATCTTTGGGCTTAATTTTTTCTGATCTTTCCGCTGGCGCACCTGGTACTAGTTCTCTAATCACAGTGTGATCGTCTTCTGTGTATAAGACAGCGCCTATCCCTTCAAGCTCTAAATTGATTTGTTGGTTGAATCTATCTGCACTACGCGGAGATAGATAGCTGGTATGGGCTTCAATACTTCGGGCAAAAGCATTCATAGCCGTTTGGAAAACATCTTCACTTTGAGACTGAGATAAACGCTTGATAGCCATATTGTATCGTTTAGTTAAAACTTCTTGGATTTTTGGCCACTCTTTGCCAGCAAGCTTTAAATTTAGCGCATCGTATTTAACTCTAGTTCGCCAATATTCCTTTAACTCATCAACCGAAGTTGGCCATTCTATGTCTTCACGGTCATAGTAATAATTATCATCTTTGGTAAAATCCATTTCTTTATCTAATAAAGAAATGGCATAAGTAAACATCTCTTTTCGACGAACTAGATTACGCTCATATATTTGATAAACAAAATCTAACTCCCCACGATAAAAAGCTTCATCAAACTTATTTTTATGAACCGATAATTCAGCAATATCTGAAGCTAAAAAGAACTGTTTATTGTAATCCAGTTGTTTGATGTAACGATCGAAGACCTTTTGAGAAAAATCATCATCAACGCTAAACCGCTTATAATGTTCACGAGTAAAAGCATGATAAATTCGTTTACTGGCTAGGGAATGTTGGCTTTCTTGATTTAGCTTTGGAAGTTCTGGTATTTCTTCAGTTGCATCTACTGCCTGAACAAGATGACTAAAAACGAGCACAGAAGACAGCAAAATACTGCGAACTGGAAATTTCATACATTCTACTCCAAAGACTTGAATCGAGATTATCCTCAAGTAGCGAATAAATCTGGTGATTTAAAATAAACTACTTGAGTATATATAATAGCTGATTCTGACTAATCAAGCTGAAATATTGATTTTAAACGATTTTATTTTTCTCAGTTTTAATTGTCATACCAGAATTAGTCATAACAACAACGTCGTTACCACTTATTTCTTGTAAGGTACAACTTACTGGCGAGTTGCCTAATAAAACTTGAACTTTTTCACCAACCGTCAATGGTAAAGAAGGATCGCGCGCTGGTTTAGCTGCAGGCTTAGCTTTAGATTTATCTGAGTCTTTTTTCGATTTAAAATTCGATTTTTTAGCTCGATCTGGTGTTTGAACATTCGCTTTTTTGCGTGCTGGCTTATTTTGCTTACGTCGTTCAGCCGCTTTTTGCTTACTTTCAACTAATTGTTTTTCAGCATGCTCAGCATGTTCAGCTTCAATTTTAGCAACCGCAGTACCTTGTAAATCAACTCGGTCAGCATCTAATTTAACTGATTCTAAATATCGCCAGCTCGAAGTATATTTACGTAACGCAGAGCGTAAAACAGTTTTAGAGACTTTATCATCATCCTTTAAACTTTCTGCTAATTCCTGAAAAATCCCAATTTTGAGCGGCTTAGCAGCCCCTTTAATCGTAAAGCAGTTTGGAAATTTTTCAGCTAAGTAAGCAATCACGACCTGTGAATCTTTTAACTTAACAACTTGTTCTTCTGTTGTTTCTACTTCAGCAGTCACTGTCGTTTCTGCCGATTCTTGATTAACTGTTTTGAGCTCAGTAGTCTCTTGCATTATTACACCATTAAAAAATTATGCTTCAGATTGAGTTTCAATATATTGCTCAGCCCAAAAAATAATTTCATTTTCATCTTCAAATTCGGTTAGATATTCATCTGCTGCTAACGCTTGCCATACTTGTTCTAATAAACCAAGTAAGACATCGCCATCAACATCTTCATCTACCAGTTGATAAATACAGTGAATCGCCTGATTATAATTATCAGCTGCTAATTCACTATCGACATGCCAATCTGCTAAATCATTAGGACTGACTAAAAATTCTTGAATAGAGATACTTTCTTTCATATCAATCTCAAATTCAGCTTAGTTATTCATAGTTGTGCGCATAATACACTGAATAAAGCCTAAGCTTAACGTTTTATCGCAAAATTTAAACTGATTATTTAAATTTATCATGACAAATATTCATTTTTTATTACCAAGACATCACTGATTTGACAAATGGAATGGTAATTTTTCTTTTTTCCAGCAAAGATTCTTTATCTAATTTATCTAAACACGACAGAATACTTGCATTATCTTGCTGACACCTCAGGACAATAAAATTAGCCAATTCGTCACTCATAGGAATCCCCCTAGCTTGGCTTCTTAATGTCAGCATTGCTTTTCTTTGTTCGTCGTCTAAAGCATATAACGGCCATTTTTGGCCCCAATTTAAACGAGAGACAAGATCAGGAAGGGTAAAGTCAATTTGATCAGCTGGCTTATTAGCAGTAAAAATAATCTTATTGCCTGCTTCAATACAACGATTAATTAAGTCAAATATGGTAGTTTGCCAAATTGGGCTATGCTGAAATAATTGGACATCATCAATTAATAATAACTCACAGTTTTCTAGGCCTAACGTAAATTCTGGTGACATATCCAGTAATTGGTTAGCAGGCAAATATTGAGCTAGTTTATCTTTTTGATCGGCAAAATGGCAGAGTGCTTGTAACACATGAGACTTACCTGCGCCTTTCCCACCGTGGATATAGAATAATTGTTTACTGGGTATATCTGATTCGGTTTCAACAAATTGCTTTAGATTGTCAATTAAAACCTGATTATCCGCAGCAAAAAAGTGTTCAAATGTTGCTTCTAATTGTAAAGCAAAATCAATTGTAAGCTGTTGTTTCAAATTACTTAACCTTTCCAGCGGTATAAATTAGGTATAGCTGGTTGTTCTTGTCCAAATTTGGGTTTAACTATCTCAATCCGGTTATCTAAAGAAAGCGCATCTAGCACGTCTAAGGCTTCGCCCAGTAATTTTAATTTAAAGCTAACACCGTTTGGATTGACGGATTGTATCTGAGACTTTTCGACTGCTGAAATAGAATCGAGAAATTCTTGGATTTTAATCGCGGTAATTGCATCATTAACATTATTAACTGTCAAACTTAAAAATTCGGCGCTGACACTATTTGCTCTTATCGAATATTTTTCGGCCATATAATCTGCTAACCAATCAACCATTTCTGGCCAAAGTTCAATTTGCTCTTCTGCTTTAAACACATGCGTTACAGGCTCCCCCTGTTCTATTAAGGTCAGTTGCGCAATCCATTGATTAGCCAAAACAGATTCTTGTTCATTATCCTGTTTAAAAACTCTTACCATTACCACTGAATCAGGGTTATACCTTTGGCTGGCTTGTAAAACAGGCGCTTGAAATCGCCCCCAAAGATCGGTAAGTGTCAATTGGGTTTGGTCATCAAAATCCATTAATGGAAAAAGTAAGGGTAAGCCTCGTTTTTTACTTTGCAGTTGAATCAAAGTATTCGGTTGAGCATCTCCATCAGCGACAATATGTTTCTGACCTTGGTTGTCAACTACAATCCACCAAAGTAACAATGGCCTGCGTTTCCCCCAGATAGTTTGATTATTTTGTTTGATTAACTTATTTACTGCGGTTTCGTTAAATTGAACTTGCAGTAATAGCTTATCTTGCAGTGTTTCATATTGGTAACGATTTAAATAGGACACAGGTCGCTGAATAGCTTTTTTAATGCTGCTGATTTGTTCGATTTGGGGATTACCGGTAACCCGAATAAAAACCTCTTTAAGTGCAAGCTGATAAGCTAACTTTCTAGAATCATAGCTTTGATCTTCAACTTCAATTTTAGTCTGGTATAAATCATTCACTTCAATAGCGTTCACCGTCAGTGAAAAGCAGCTAGTAAAAATAAGATAAAGCCAAGTGAATGATAAATTTGAAGTAAATTTGGGCAATAATGTCCTAATCACAAAGTATAATTTCCTAATATTGAGACAATTTGATCATAAAACATTTAATCACGAAAAACGATTAGGAAATCATAAAACTCAATTTATATTGCATACAAACTGGTAAAGTGATTAAAAATCAAACAAAATTAAAAATTATTTTGCGATATAAAGACAAAAGCTTTCTATTAGCAAACTATACTTGTTAAAATAGATTTGTTTTCTGTTTGAAATTAATTGATAGGTGGATGCCGCTGTGGCCGAACAAAAAAATTCCTTAAGTTATAAAGATGCTGGTGTTGATATTGATGCTGGAAATGAATTAGTTGATCGCATTAAAGGTGTATCAAAAGCAACTAAACGTCCAGAAGTTATGGGTAACTTAGGTGGTTTCGGTGCTTTATGCAAACTACCAACAAAATATAAAAGCCCATTATTAGTATCTGGCACAGATGGTGTTGGTACAAAATTACGTTTAGCGATTGACTTAAACTGCCATGACACTGTTGGTATTGATTTAGTCGCAATGTGCGTGAACGACTTAATTGTTCAAGGTGCTGAGCCACTATTTTTCTTAGATTACTATGCAACAGGTAAGTTAAATGTTGATGTTGCTGCATCTGTTGTTACTGGTATAGGTGAAGGTTGTAAGTTATCTAACTGTTCACTGATTGGTGGTGAAACAGCAGAAATGCCTGGTATGTACGAGAAAGACGATTACGATATCGCAGGTTTTTGTGTTGGTGTAGTTGAAGAAGCAGATGTCATAGATGGTACTCAAGTAAAAGCGGGTAACCGACTTATCGCATTAGGCTCTTCAGGCCCTCATTCAAACGGCTACTCTCTAATTCGTAAAATATTAGAAGTCAGCAATGCAGACCTAGACCAGGATTTAGATGGACGTCCATTAAAAGAACACCTAATGGAACCAACTAAAATCTATGTTAAGTCTACTTTAAAATTATTAGAAGAAGTTTCAGTTAATGCGATTTCTCATATTACTGGTGGTGGTTTCTGGGAAAATATTCCGAGAGTTTTACCTGCTAATACAAAAGCAGTCATCAACCAGAAAAGCTGGGAATGGCCGTCAGTATTTAACTGGTTACAACAAGCTGGTAATGTTGAAACAACTGAAATGTTAAGAACATTCAACTGTGGTGTTGGTTTAATCTTAGTTGTTGACCAAGATGATGTTGAAAAAACACTTGTAAGCTTACGTCAATCTGGCGAAAAAGCTTGGTTAATCGGCCACATTGAAGATGCTGCTGAAAACGAAGCTCAAGTTGAAATGGTATAAATAAGTGCAAGAAAGCAAAAAGATTGTCGTACTTATATCTGGTAGTGGTTCAAATCTACAAGCCATAATAGATGCATGTATCAGTCAGCAAATTAACGGCGTTATCAGCGCCGTTATTTCAAACAAAGCTGATGCTTATGGTTTAACCAGAGCGCAAAATGCGAATATCCAAACTCATGTAGTCGATCATAAAGCTTTTGATAGCCGTGAAGCTTATGACAAAGTTTTAGCAGATAAAATTGAACTTCATAACCCAGACTTAGTCGTACTAGCTGGTTTTATGAGGATTTTAACCCCTGAATTTGTCCAACGCTTTGCGGGTAAAATGCTCAATATACATCCTTCTTTATTACCTAAATATCAAGGTCTAAATACCCATCAAAGGGCTTTAGATGCGAAAGATAAAGAACATGGTGTGAGCGTACATTTTGTAACTGAAGAGCTCGATGGTGGCCCTGTTGTTTGTCAAGCAGCGATAGAAATCACTGCAGAAGACACAGCAGACACCTTAGCAGCAAGAATTCATACAAAAGAGCACATTATTTACCCTTTAGTGGTAGAGTGGTTTTGTGATAACAAGCTAACTATGGATAATAGTTTAGTATTTTTAAATGGCGAACAATTAGAGGCTACGGGTATACGATATGCTGAATAAAATTAGTGCTTTAATATCTACAGGCCTAGTTTTTTTAAATATGGCTGTTATTGCTAACAGTCATGCTATTACCCCCACTCCATTAACGCCCTTTAATGCTCAATACGAAATATCCAAAGGACGATTGACTTTAGGTACAGCAAAAAGTCAATTGTCTCAAATTGGTGAAAACTCATACACGCTTTCTTATTTTTCTAATCTTTCATTACTGATATTAAGTGACAGACGTCGAGAGACATCTGAGCTAGTAATAAAAGATGGTCAAATACAGACCAAAAGATATCTTTTTAAACGCGAAGGAACTGGTAGCGATAAAAGCACTCAGCTTGAGTTTAAAAATTCTGAAGTAATAGATATTGAAACGGATAAACCGCTAGAACTAGACAACACAATCGCTTGGTTCGATGAAATTAGCTATCAGTTACAATTAAAGTTAGATTTAACCAATCAAGTTACCCCACTAAAGTACTATTTGGTCAACCACAAAAAGCAAGATAAGCTTTATGAATTTGAAATTGTCGGTGAAGAACAAATTAAAGTACCAGCTGGCACTTTTAATACCATCAAGATAGTTCGTGTCAGAGACGAGGGTAGCAGCCGTAAAACAGAAACCTGGCTAGCACCCGAATACGGCTATATGATGATACGCATCCGCCAAGAAAAAGATGGTAGCGAACAATTAGATGCGCAATTGGAAAAATTTGTCTTTAACCAAATTAGTCCAAAAGCTAACTAGTAAAAGTTTAATTAAAGCTTTGTACTTCTTCAGGTCCAGGCGTTGCAAAGCGATAATCTTTAACTTTAAATCTAACCTCCCCTTTTTCGTCAGTCGATATATCCATAGGCACTAACATAGCTCCATTTTTGGTTCCGGTATAAGCCTTATCAGCCTGAGTATCTTGTGCCATTAGTGTGTCATACTCAAGATATTTACCATTAGTAAATGCTGTCATCCACCAACGTCCTTGGTTATCTTTAAATGGTGTACCATGCCCTAGAAATCTACCGACCCATTTACGCTCAGAATAAGGCCCCATAATGTTGTCTGATGTTGTGTAATAAAGATTATATGTACCATGCCGCATTTTATCTGTGCTCCATGCAGTACCAAAAACAACATATTTCTTACCCACTTTAATCATGTAAGTGCCTTCGTGACCAATTTTTCTATCACTAGGTTTTATTTCTTGTTTATTACCGATAAAGCCTGAAAAATCCTTTTTCATTTCAATTATATCGGTTGCACGATAAAGCAGATAATTGCGGCCGTCATCATCTTGATAAAGAGTCGGATCATGTCTATGACCAAATTTACCAATTCCGATGAGCTCTTTGTAAGGACCTTCTGGGTTATTCGCAACCCATAAGGCTGCGCGCTGTGAATTCGTTGTATGCGTGATGTACCACTTACCATCAAAAGAATGTATTTCAGGAGCCCATAATAAAGCTTTCCCTTCATTATGTGGTTTCTTACTAGCCCGTTCCACTAAGTCATCAAATTCAGATAACATACTCAGGCGAACAGGCACGCCTAGTAATTCCCAATCGGCTAAATTTTTACTACGCCAAATTTCGACGCCCTCGTTCGCATGATCATATTTAGCGCCACCCAATATTCTATCTAATCGTGTGCCGGTGTAATAAAAATAACCATCTGGTCCTTTATAAATATAAGGATCTCTTAACCACATGCCTTTAAAAATATTAACCGCCTTGTCATGATTTTTTAAATCGAGCCGTTCTGATGCATCTAGACTATAATATTTAGCAACAGAGTTTCCTTGCTTTGGCACAACTTTTTCAGCCGAAAAGCCAGCCGCAAGTGAATTAAAAGAAGTGCAAACAGCAGCAGAAATAAGCCACGTCTTTACTAAAATTTTGTTAAACATAAAAATACTCATTTTAATTTTGAAGTTATAAAAGCCTTTATGGTGAAGGCACCATGACATTTCTGATGCCAACCACCTCAGATAGATCTTGGCTAGTATCCTCCCTAGAACTGACACCGAAAGAAATCACTATCCATTTCATTCCAGTTACATCGATTTTGGCTTCTTCTTTGAGCCAAGTTGACGTTAAAGCGAGTTTTCCTTTGCTTTTTAAATCAACAGAGCCTTGTACTTTTGATGCTGTTGCGCCTGATCCAGCAAACGCACCATTACCAGCAGTGAGATTTATCTGCCCTTGCCAGTCATTATTAGGAATGCCTGTCACTCGGTAGGCCATCATGCTATGAACTTCAGGTGTTGAAATATCAGCATCTTTTAAAAAGTATTCAAACGAAAAAGGGTATTCGCCTGTAAGTAGCCCATCATTATTATTAATGACAAAAGAGAGCCCTCTTCCAAATTTATTTTTACTGGCACGAGTCAATATATTGTCGACAATTTTCCAATCAGTTTTGTTATCTAATTTACCAACTTGATCGACAGCTAACCAAGCACCTGAGTTAACTGGAAGACTTTTAATATCATGCCAATCAATACCAAATTGCTGTTTTTTGCCGCTGCCTTTACTATCTTTATTTACTGGATATAGTTGAGCACCAGAAATCACTTCTGCGACAAATTTTTTAGCTTGCAGATTATTCGAATTTTGTTGTCCATTTTTATCTTGTGCCGTACTTCCACACCCTGATATCAATAATATTGACACTAAGCTTAGCCAAATAAAATGTTTCATTGAATTACCTTTTTAACCGCGAAAAGTGTAATTTACTATACTCAGTGCATCAGGCTTAGTTAGTAATTGTAAATTTATGTAAGGTTAAGTTCAGCAACACAGTCCAAATCCAATCGAGAACCAGCTGAGCTGAATACTGGAAATAGCTTGCTTTATAGAGTGAGTTAGAAAATCTAGGTTTGAGTTGTTTAGGCGTGTTTAGATGTGTTTAAGATAAATTTTGTGCAAGAGTAACCCTGTCGTTTTCAGCAATATCTTTAATCGTTTCTATTGCTGAATAACCTTCGCTCTGGAAGATGTTCTGAACTAAATCAGCTTGCTGATAACCATGTTCAAACATTAAATAAGCCGAAGGTTTTAAAAATCCTTTTGCTTGATGTGTGATTAACTCAATATCAGACAAGCCCTGATTATCGGCGACTAACGCTGACTTAGGTTCAAAGCAAACATCGCCTTGATTTAAGTGCGGGTCGTTTTCATCTATATAAGGTGGATTTGATACAATTAAATCAAATTTTAGAGGAAAGTTTTTTGGCAAAGCTGAAAACCAAGAACCTAAATGTAGCTCAATATCTAGGCTAAGCTTTTGGCTATTAGATATAGCCAGTTGAAACGCATCTGGGTTAAATTCAACTGCATGTACTTGCCAATTTGGGCATTCAGATTTTAAAGCTAAGGCGATAGCGCCTGTACCTGTCCCTAAATCGAGCACAGTTAAAGGCTCATTTATTCTATCTCGATATTTCTCCAGCACAGTATCAATCAAAGTCTCTGTATCTGGTCTAGGGATCAAAGTACTCGGGTTTACCTGGATAGGTAAGCCCCAAAATTCACGAATCCCTAAAATATGTGCGACTGGTTTGCCAGTTAACCTTTGCTCAATTAGCTGAGTAAATTTATCAGCTTGCTCAAAGGTTAATAAGGTTTCAGGATACGTCATCAAATAGATGCGGCTTTCGCGCTCAATTGCAGCTAATAAAAGCAGTTGAGCATCTAGTGTTGCACTATCAGACTTTGTCAGCAAGCTGGCAGCATGTCGCCAAGCTTGCTCTAAACTTTGATTTATAAACAAATTAAACCTTAATCTTCAGATAAGGTTGCTAATAAATCAGCTTGATGCTCGTGAATAATAGGGTCAATAACTGCATCCACTTCACCAGCAATTATCTCGTTTAAACGATAAAGCGTTAAGTTTATACGATGATCTGTGATACGACCTTGAGGGTAGTTATAAGTACGAATACGCTCTGATCTATCACCACTACCTACTAGGTTACGGCGAGTAGACTCTTCTTCTTTTTGACGTTTTTCATCTTCAACTGCCTGAATTCGTGCCGCCAGCACAGACATAGCTTTAGCTCTGTTCTTGTGTTGTGACCTTTCATCTTGACACTCAACGACTATGCCAGAAGGTAAATGCGTTAAACGGATCGCAGAATCGGTTTTATTAACGTGCTGACCACCAGCACCAGATGCACGGAACGTATCAACTCTTAAATCAGCAGGATTAATTTGAATCGCTTCTGCTTCAGGAATTTCAGGCAAAATAGCAACAGTACAAGCTGAGGTATGAATTCGACCTTGAGATTCAGTTTCTGGTACACGTTGAACCCTATGACCACCAGATTCAAACTTTAAGCGCCCGTAAGCACCATCACCTGTTACATGAACAACAATTTCCTTATAGCCACCTTGCTCACTTGCGTTTGCGCTCATTAACTCAACACGCCAACGTTTAGTTTCAGCATAACGAGAATACATACGGAATAAATCACCAGCGAAGATAGCCGCTTCATCACCGCCTGCACCCGCCCTTATTTCGATAAAACAGTTTCTGTCATCGTTAGGGTCTTTCGGCAACAATAAAATTTGCAACGCATCTGTTAGCTCTTCTAACTGAATTTTCGCTGCTTTGACTTCTTCTTGCGCCATTTCACGCATTTCAGCATCGTCTTCTTCCATCATTTCGTTTGCAGCAGCTAAATCTTCAAGTGCTTGCTTATAATCTCGAAATCCTTTTACGACGTCTTCAAGTTGAGAATATTCTTTAGATAATGAACGGAACTTATCTTGGTCCATAATAATATCAGGCTCGCCTAATAGAACTTGAACCTCTTCATATCTTTCTTCAAGACCTTCTAATTTTCGTATAATTGTTTCTTTCATTTAAAACTCAGTTTTTAAATTTATGATTCAGAGTGAACACCTAAGTGTTTAGCTAAAAATTCAATTTTGGCTTTATCTTTTTCAGCCGCTGCTTTATTTAGTGCAACAGTCGGGCTATGCACCAATTGATTGGTTAATTTATTGGCAAATTCAGCTAATACTTTTTCAACCTCTGCTCCTTGATTTATCTGGTTTACCGCTTTTTGCAGCAAAGCTTGCTTTATGTCATCGGCATTTGCTCGATAACTTCGAACATAATCAACTGATTTTAGTGACTCTAACCAAGCATGATATTTAATCACTTCTTGTTCGATAATAAGCTTAGCTTTCTCTGCTGCATCTTGTCTTTTTTCTTGGTTTTTTTGCACTATGCCTTGCAAATCATCGACGGTATAAAGGTAAACATTGTCGATATCATTAACTTGAGATTCAACATCTCTAGGCACAGCTAAATCGACAACAAACATAGGTCGATTTTTTCTTAACTTCATTGCAGTCTCAACCATACCTTTACCTATGAGCGGTAACTGGCTTGCGGTTGAACTAACCACTATATCAGCATTAACGAGTAACTCAGGTATTTGCGATAACGTAGAGACTTCAGCATTGAAAATTTCAGCCAATGTTTCAGCTCTTTGCACACTTCTGTTTGCCACCGTCATTTTATTACAACCAGCTTCAGCTAAATGACGAGCAACTAATTCTGTGGTTTCACCTGCACCAACGAGTAAAACTTTATTTTGACTTAAATCGGAGAAAATATGTTTAGCTAAACTCACTGCGGCAAAAGCAACAGATACAGCCGAACTGCCAATATCTGTATTAGTCCGTACATCTTTAGCAACAGAGAAAGTCATTTGAAATAATCTGGCTAAACTACTTGAGACAAAATTATGTGTATCCGCAACCGCATAAGCTTGTTTTAATTGACCGAGAATTTGCGGTTCGCCCAAAACCATGGAGTCTAAACCGCAAGCAACTGACATTAAATGTTCTGTAACTGCTCTGTCTTGATAAAAATAAACCACTTGAGTCAACTGCTCGGCTTCAATAGAATGCGTATGGGCAAGCCAAGCTAAAGCTTGAGTTTGAGAGAAAGCTTTTGCAGTGACAAAAATTTCGGTGCGGTTACAAGTTGAAACAATAACAGCTTCGTCGATTTGAGCTTGTTGTTTTAAGTCAGCAATAGAATTAACCATTTGCTCTGTAGAAAACGCAACTTTCTCCCGTATACTTACTGGAGCGGTTTTATAGCTGACGCCAAAAGAAAATAAAGCCATTAAAAAATTACAACAAACCTAGAAGAAAAAATAAATGCAAAATGAGCTCGCAATTTTACGGGATGGAAGCAAAATTTGAAAGCATTAACCGACATCAAACTAATAACTTTATTGATTTTCATCATATTATCCTCCGGCTGTAGCATCACACCCGATTTAAGCCAGCTAGATGATATCAGTCACCCTAAACAAATTGTCAATTTTCAGATGCTAGGGAAAATAGCGGTTAAGACTCCGTACGAGACCAAATCTGCCTCGCTTTTTTGGCGACAGAATAACTCAAATTACCATTTGCAATTAAGTACTTACTTAGGTATTCAAGTCGCAGAAATAAGTGGCAATAAACATAAGATAAAAATATCTGCTGATGGCGAAAAATATCAATCAAATGATCCTGAGGGGCTTATCCTAAGCAAAATTGGCTGGCAAATTCCAATTGCCGATTTAAGCAATTGGATAAAAGGTTTACATAAAGGTGTGGTCATTTCTAAACACCCTGACGGCAGTGCAAAAAAAGTGCTAATAAGAACCAGTCCAACTCAAGAATGGGTAGTAGATTACTTGAGTTACGAAAAGCTACACAAGGTGAAGCTACCCAGTAAAATAAAGTGCAAGCACCTTGATAATACGATTATTTTACAAATTAATGAATGGAAAAATATTAATCAATGATCCAAAACCTAGTTGTACAGTCCCCTGCTAAAATTAATTGGTTTCTCCACATTACCGGACAAAGAGAAAATGGCTACCACGAATTGCAAACCTTGTTTCAATTTATCAGTCTATACGACGAGCTTAGCTTTACTCAAACGCTTGAAAATACAATTGAATTAACAGGCGATACTGCCGGTGTTTCTAAAACCAATAACTTAATTTATAAAGCGGCAGAAAAGTTAATACCATACAAAAAAACTGAGTTAGGGATTCAAATACACTGCAACAAACAAATCCCTATGGGCGGTGGCTTAGGTGGCGGTTCCTCAAATGCAGCCACTTGTTTGTTAGTACTCAATAAACTTTGGAATTGCGGCTTGGCTCAAACCCAATTGATGGAAATAGGCGTTTCGCTCGGTGCGGATGTGCCCGTTTTTGTAAATGGCCAAACCGCTTTTGCTGAAGGCATAGGTGAATTTTTATATGACACTAAACAGTCGACTCAGTATTTATTAATTGCCTTACCTGAAAATTGTCATATTTCGACCCAAGATATTTTTGGTGAAGAAAATTTGTGTAGAAATACAGCAAAGATTGACTTTGAGCAGTATCAATTTGCAAAAACTCACAATGATTGCCAACCAATTGCAACTTCTCGCTTTCCTTTAGTTGCCAAAACCTTGGACTGGTTGTTAGAATACGCGCCATCTCGAATGACAGGTACAGGTGCATGTAGTTTTGCGGTTTTTTCTAGCAAAAATGAAGCACTCAAAGTTCAGAAAACCGCACCAATTGGTATTCAGACTTGGGTTGTAGAAACACTGCAGCAATCCCCTGTACTCAAGAATTTGAATTTATTACTTAAATAAAAATTTAGCAATTAATAGAAATAAGATTAGATGCTATAATTGCTAAGATTTATTGATTTAGTTTGGATTTACTGTCCAATTAATATTTTAACCATAGATATCACCTGAGGTTCTATATCGTGCCAGATATGAAAATTTTCGCCGGAAATGCAACACCGGAATTAGCGCAAAAAATTGCGAGCCGTTTATTTATTAAATTAGGCTCTTGTGTCGTAGGCCGATTCAGTGATGGTGAAATCAGTGTTCAAGTAAATGAAAATGTTCGTGGTGCTGATGTTTTCATTATTCAATCGACCTGTGCACCGACTAACGATAACTTAATGGAGTTAATCGTTATGATCGATGCGCTTCGTCGTGCATCAGCTGGTCGTATTACTGCTGTTATCCCATATTTTGGTTATGCTAGACAAGACAGACGTGTACGCTCTGCTCGTGTTCCAATCACAGCTAAAGTAGTTGCTGATTTCTTATCAAATGTTGGTGTAGACCGTGTGATGACGGTTGATTTACACGCAGAACAAATTCAAGGCTTCTTCGACGTTCCTGTAGATAACGTCTTCGGTAGCCCTATTTTACTGGAGCATATGACAGACCAAAATTTTGAAAACCCTGTCATTGTGTCTCCTGACATCGGTGGTGTTGTTCGAGCGAGAGCAATTGCTAAGCAGTTCGATGATTGTGATTTAGCTATTATCGATAAGCGTCGTCCAAAAGCGAATATCGCACAAGTTATGCATATTATTGGTGATGTCGAAGGCAGAGACTGTATCATTGTTGATGACATGATAGATACGGGTGGCACGCTTTCTAAAGCTGCTTCAGCACTTAAAGATAAAGGTGCACGTAAAGTATTTGGTTACGCAACACATGCTGTATTCTCAGGTAATGCCGCGGAAAACATTCGTGATTCATTATTAGATGGCTTAGTTATTACTGATTCTATCCCACTTTCCCCTGAAATGGCTAAATTAGAAAAAGTTACTCAATTAACTATGAGTTCTATGCTTGCTGAAGCTATCCGTCGTGTTAGCAATGAAGAATCTATTTCGGCTATGTTTGAATTATATAACTAATCAAGCCGCGATTTCCTGATTTACCACTTTGGTAAATCAGGACTCACCTCTCTAAACTCTCCAAAAAATATTCTTCACCCAAGTAAAATTATATAAGTAACCTCAACTCGGGATAAAAACTTGCTTTCTTGAGGGCCTTTTTCCTGATAACTGCGTTGAATTCGCTAGTAATAGCCAGCTATTACTAGACTCGTCTTTGAGCTAAAGTCTATTGTAGATTAATCACGATGTATGAGTAATACTCGAATCATTTAACCTAACATTATCATATGCTTAACTACAATCAAGTAGTAAGGATTAGTGATTAAAGGCTTTAAAGGTTACCTTGAGGTTTTACCCAAAAAGCAGGATCAAGTCTGACTTGAAACCAATTAATGCGCCAGTCTAAATGAGGGCCGGTTGCTCTACCCGACTTGCCAATACGTCCAATTAAATCACCCTGCTTAACTGTTTGGCCGGCTTCAATTTCGAGTTTAGACAAGTGAATAAAGGTAGATGATATGCCATAGCCATGGTCTAAAATAATGGTTCCACCTGAATAAAACATATCTTGATGTGCGACACGAATAACACCGTCTGCAGGCGCATAAACTTCAGTACCCGTTTTAGCTGCTATGTCTAATCCAAAGTGCGGCCTTTTCGGTACACCATTGAAAATTCTTTGGCTGCCATAAACACCACTTATTCGACCTTTAGCAGGCCAAATAAAAGATTGTAAAAAGGCATGTAAATTAGAGTCTTTATTTCTCGCAAGCCATATTTGTTCGTTTTCTTTGCTGATTCTTTCGGTGACGGATTTAGGTGGAGAAACTGTCTTACTAGGCACACCATTTACTTTATCGGTTTTATATTCCCTGCCAGCGACATTAAACTGAAATACAAATTGGCCTTTGGGTTTGAGGTTAAACTTAACTGTATGTAAACCGGCATCATCACGACCAAAGCCTAATAAAAACTCGCCTTGCTCAGTACATCTGGCTTTTTGTTGGTGTTTTTTATAAGTTAAAACGTATTCATCACAATGGCTAACTTGGCCTTTAATAAAGCCACCAGCTTGTAATACTTGTTGGTGAATAATCAGTGAAGTGTCTGCCGCCGCTGAAATTGCAGCCGCTGGTAAAAAAAATAAAATGCTTATCAGCAGAGATAAACATCTCGCTGAAGTTTTAGCTGTAGGCAATCGCACCTTTTGAGACTCCTTCATAGGCCAATACTTTAAATTCGGCTTCTGGTTCCTGTTGTTGCATCACTTCAAGCATAAATTCGGCTAAACACTCAACCGTAGAATCTCTATCGATCAAATCCGATATAGCTTTAGGGCAAACTAATTCAAACAAGCCTTGATTAGCAGTATAAGAGAAGCCGTAATAATTATCCGCTAGGACATTATTCTGTAGACAAAAATCTGTCGATAATTCTTGATTGAGATCTTCTTCGCTACCTAAATAAATATCTTGCCAGCGCTTTTGCCAATATGACTGCCAATCTTTATCCGCTTGTCCATTTTTAAAGACAGTTACCTTTGATCTATGGCCGTGTACTATCCTTTGACAATTGCCATCATGCTTTTTCAAGCCGTGACTGTAATGATAATACTCTTGAGTAATATTCTCAGCTCTCAGGGTGATTTCAATGTCTTTAACATTTTCCGGCATATGACGCATCACAGTAGAGCGAATCAGCGGTAGTACTTCTTCAATGCTGATATTTTCTGATTGAACAAAACAATAGGCTGAATCAGGCGCTGACATATGGATCAAATCTAAACTATCCATTTTAAAGGTCACACTGAGCTGGCCATCTTTGCTGTCTTTTTGAATTAACGCTGAAGAATCTTCTGGAATATGTAATTTGTGATCAAATTCATCATCTATTATTCGTTTTATTTGGCTTTTTACGACACCAAAATCAAGCACCATATTTTGCTCATTCAATTGACCAATTAATGCAACATCAACAATCCAACTCTCGCCAACAATACCTCTTGCTGTGTCTAAGTAGGAAAAATCAATTACGGTTAAATCGTTAACAAACAAATGCATGGTTAAATAATAAATTATGAAGAATAGCCCAGCATTATAACCGCTATCTAAATAAATGACAGGGGTAAACACAAAACTAAGATTGTAAATCTATATAACAGCTAGATTGAGTGGAAATTTTGTATTTTAGCCGGCTAGCAGACTGATATTAGTTCTACTAGCAGGCTTTATTATTGAAGATTATTTTAGAGCTTTCTGAGCGTAAAACTTGTTACCCTTATTTTAAGGTCTACTAATCGTCAATATCAGAAATAGGAAAACTAAAGAAAGGCGTGGTAAAGTTATCTGTTCTTACTCTCGCTTTTAATCTGCCTTCTTGAACAATTTTACCGCTCGCTATCTCCATTAAATAATATTCACATTCGGAAATTCCATGATACATATCTACCGCTAAAATATTAATTGAAGTACTTCTTTCGGGATCAGAGTAATCCACTAAAGGTATACTTAATCCAGCACTGTCTCTATCTGTGCCTAACGAGGTAAAAAATAATTTGAGTTTATATTTAGCAGGGTTAACACCCACGTCTATTTTATCTGCTGAAATAAATTCAGAGCCAAATTCTTCGGTTAAAGCAGTAGTAATCTTGGCTTCAGCATATTCTGTGACATGGTTTTTCAATAGAAAATAACTTTCTACAGTTACTTTTTGATTCGCTAACTCATCTAGCGGCTCGCTTTTAATTTGTTCAGCCATATCCTGAATACTATAGGTGACAAGTCGCTGTTCTGTTGAACCTGAATAACGCTCACCTGCTTGTCGAGTTGAGCAAGCAGACACCAACAAACAAAGCAAAGTGGTCAAGATAATATTTCGGTACATTTTTATTCCTTTCAAAAATAAAAAAGGCTAAAACAAAGTTTTAGCCTTTTAAATAGCATTCAAATATAAGCCTTAGCTTATATTGTCAGTATTAAAATTATAATACAGCTGCAACAGCGTCCGCTATGTAATCAACATTCGAGTTAGAAATACCAGCAATGTTGATACGGCTGCTACCAGCCATATAAATTGCATATTCATCACGAATTTGTTGTACTTGCTCAGGGTTAATACCTAAGAAAGTAAACATACCATTTTGGTTGTTGATGAAGCTAAAGTCTTTTTCTACGTTACGCTCGTGTAATTTATCTACTAATAAAGCACGTAAGTTGCGCATACGACCACACATTTCAGCTAATTCAGTTTTCCACTCAGTTGTTAACGCATCATCTGCTAATAAAATACCAACTGCTGCACCGCCGTATGAAGGTGGCATTGAATATATTTCACGTGCAATGTTTAACACGTGAGTTAAAGCGATACCCGCTGAAACGGGTGTTTCACTAATTGTTGTGATTAAACCAGTACGCTCACGGTATAAGCCAAAGTTTTTAGAACATGAAGTAACAATCAAAGCTTCAGGTACTTTACTGACCAATTCACGTACACCGGCAACATCAGTTTCTAAATCAGCACCAAATCCTTGATAAGCGATATCGATGAAAGGTACAAAACCTTTTTCAACCGCTAAATCAGCAATTTTAGTCCATAATTCAGGTGTAATGTCTTCTCCAGTTGGGTTATGACAACACCCATGTAGTAACACAACATCGTTTGGACCTAACTCAGCAAGCGTAGATAACATTTCGTCTGCTTTTAACTTACTATTCGCTTTATCATAATAAGGATAAGCTTCGGTTGCTAAGCCTGTAGATTTAATTAAAGCAACATGGTTTGCCCAAGTTGGGTCACTCACCCAAATTTTAGCATTTGGATTACCACGTTTAATTAATTCAAAACCTAATTTAAGTGAACCTGTACCACCTGGTGCTTGAACACTTTCAACACGACCAGAAGTAAGTAAAGGGTTGTTCGCACCTAAAACTAGCTTTTCCATACCATCTAAGAAAGCTTGGTTACCACGAGCTTGAATGTATGATTTAGAATCTTCTGAATCTAATAAAATTTGTAACGATTTGCTCACGCTAGTTAGAATTGGCGTATTACCATCTTCGGTTTTATATACACCTACACCTAAGTCAACCTTTTTAGGGTTAGTATCTTGACGATAAGCAACGGCAATGCCTAATAACGGATCTGGCGGTAAACTAGTTAATTGTTGAAACATTGGTTTAGGTTCCTAACTAAAATTAAGCAAAAAATGGAGCAATATAATACAACAGTATTTTGTGACTGAACAGATAATAGACGAGAAAAGATCAATAATTTTTGAATTTTTATTCAACAAAACAGAATAAACAGTCATTTAATGCCGATATTTTTGCTAAACCAGTTTAAAAAAATCCAACTTATCACTGAATAAAATTCAAGTTAATTATTTGACCTCTCGATTATAAAAGACTAGAGTAGCGCCGAATTTGATAGGTGCTTGTTTCGTACAAGTTAAACGGGAAGTTTGGTGAGTAACAAATCCAACGCTGCCCCCGCAACGGTGATCGACTAAAAGTAATATAAGCTTAAATGCTAACCACTGTATTGAAAAATATGGGAAGGATATTACCAGAGTAATTCAGTCGTCAGCCCGGATACCGGCCTACAGATAATAATTGATTTATTGCGGTGGGCGATAAGTAAAGTGCTTTTGCTATGTATTCATAAAGCATGATACTGCCCGCCTCTTCTGAGGCCAAATGAAATATTTACTTCTAATATTCTTCTTATTTTCTAGCTTGAATCTAGCATTCGCTAAAGAGTCAACTGATACAATTGAAACCATCGAAGTTAATGGAGAGCAAACTGCCTCTATAAACAATAGCCTAGTGTTCGATAGAAAATCTCTCTTAGCCTTAGGTCAAGATTTAACCAGTGTTCTACAAAAAATGGCCGGTGTTCAAATTCGCCAAGTATCAGGCGTAGGTAATCCAATTTCTGTATCAATTCGGGGCTCAACAACCAAACAAGTTCAAATCTACTTAGATGGTCAATTACTAAACGACAGTCAATTTGGTAGCTTTGATTTAAATACCTTATCATTAGACCAAGTCGAATCTTTAGAAATAAGTAAAAATGGAAGTTTAGGTTCGGGTTTAACGCCAATTGGTGGCGTAATTAAAATTAATACTTTAAATCCTAACAAAGACCATAACCGATTAGCTACCTCAATTGGGTCTTTTGGCTACCATTCCTTATCAACCTCCATGGTCAAAAAATTTAAATCTCACAGTTTACTTGCTGGTTTTGAATTATTGAACGTCGATAATGATTATGAAAGTCTTCTAAGAGAATATAACAACCCAAATAACTTCTCTGAACAAAAACTGAAAAATAACCAATACCAAAAAACTAATTTTTACTTAAGTGATAACTTCAACCTCAGTGATCATGCAATTAAATTAAATTTAGATGTGAAACATCAGCAAAAACACTTTGCTAATTACCAAAACAATCACCCAGACAATAGTTCTATGCTAAAAACCCGTAGTTGGCGCATCGGTGCTGAAGATGACTGGCTGCTTCAGTCGAGTTGGGTAAACTCAATGCAAATGAGCTTGTACATTGAAAATAAATATGAAGACTATTTTGATCGGCCTGAGGGTATTGAAGAGTTTAGAGGTGAATACCGAACTAAAACGCTAGCAGCAAATTTATCTCCGTCATTTCAATGGGGCCAGATTAGTTATGTACCTGCTCTGAATGCCTTAATTGAAAAATATCAATCAACTAGCTATAAAAATAGCGAGACCTTTTACTGTGACCAAAGTTCAAGTGTTAAGTCAAATTGCGACATTAGTGCAAAACAAGAAAAAATAGTGTTAACGAATAGAATCAATTACCACTCGGCAAATTGGTCAAGTTTTTTTCAGCATTCAAGTCAATTTGAGTCTAACTCCAATATTGAAACAAATGCATTATCACCAGAAAAAATTGACAGAGACAAAACCTACCATACAACTGAGTTTGGGGTAGCCTACCAAGCCGAGCAATCTAACTATGTGCTGAATCTACATTCTGCCAGTCGCCCCCCCACTCTATTTGAACTCTTTGGCGACAGAGGCGCTTTTAAAGGTAATAAAAATTTACAAGACGAAAGATCGGATTCGATTAGTTTTGAATATGATTACCAAACTCAAGCATTCGCTTTTGATTTCGCTTTTTATCATAAAAACCTAACCAATAGCATAGTCGCTATCTATTATTCATCTGGTGCTGGTCATTACGAAAACGTCAGTGATGCTAAATTACAAGGCGTAGAATCCGGTATTAGCTATAAACTTAATGATGCTATCGATATAAGTGCTAGGACAGAACTCCTAAACTCTAATACCAGTTCGGATAAAGTGACCTCTTCAAATGATAGATATTTACCCGGTATATACCACTACAACTTTAACTATCAAATCACATACAAAGCAAGTGATCAGCTGAACTTAACTTGGTCACAGCAGCTAAGAGATAAGCTTTATTATAATAAGCCTAATAAATTTGATGATGGGCATGACAACAGCTTAAATAACCAAACAGATATTGCTCTTCGTTACCAATATCAAGATTACAAGTTAACAACTACCGTTTTTAACTTATTTAATAACCACTACCAAGATCTTGCCAACCGCCCTACACAGGGTAGACGCCTGCAACTTACTTTAACCATAGAGAATTTATAATATGCCGTTTAATTCACTTTTAAAATACGCGCCGTTAGCCGCAACTTTGACTTTAGTCGCTGCTTGTTCGAATGACAATGGCGCATCTGGCCCAATCACAACTGGCGTTGTGGTGCAAACTGTTGCTGCTGATTACTCAAGCTCAGAAGTTGTTTCGGTTGATTTAACCACAAATACAGTTGAAACCTATTACACTAAAACAGACAGCGACTATACAATTGATACCTATAGAAATAGTATTTTCCATATCGGAAAAAGAAATTTAGATACTATTACTAAATATAACGCGGCGACAGCGACTACTGCTGAATATCAATATTCAACCTTAGATTCGCAATCGACCACACAAAACCCATACAAGCTTGCCGTACTAAATAATACGAAGGCATATTTAATACGATATGGCGCAGAAACAGTTTGGATTGTTAACCCATCAGCTGCCACATACGCTGAGTTCAAACTCGGTGAAATCGACTTATCGGTTTATAACCCAACTGCGGCTAAACAAGCACCTTCGGCATCAGATGCTAAAATTATCAATGGAAAACTATTCATTAGTTTACAACGATTAGATGAAAACTGGGCTACTCATGATGCCTATGTTGCAGTATTTGATACCGAGACTGATCTAGAGATTGAAACAAATAGTGATGCAAATGATAACTTTAAAGGTATTAAGTTATCTGGTACAAATCCTCTAGAAAACTCACTGACTGTGTACCAAGATAACTTATACATTCATACACATGACGCTTATGACGGCACAATTGACACTAGCTTGATTGAGAGAATCAACGCTAATACCTACGAGAGCCAAGTCGTAGTATCAGCAGCAGATGTACAAGGTAACACATCTAGTAATATTTCTGGGGTAGCCATTGTTTCAAATACTGAAGGATATTTAACAGTAACAGGCTCTGTTTATACACCTAGTTATCATGAAATATCTAGCTTATACAAATTTAACCCAACAACAGGTGAAATCAGCAATACTAAATTAGCTAACTCTGGTAGTGAAGATATCAATTATATTGCTTTAGATTCATTTGGCCAATTATGGATAGCTGTCGCAAATCCAGATAACCCTGGCTTGGATTTATTAAACACAGCGACAGGTGAGCTAATTAACCAACGTATCAGCACAGACTTAAATCCTAATACAATTCGATTCTTATCTGCTTTTTAAGCCCCTACCATTAATTGCTTTAGTCTTTACTTTTATTAAGTTTAAGACTAAAGCTGATTAACCTTAACTCGAGATAAGAAATTAGCTAATACTATGAAGTTATTTATATTATCCAATTTTTATTTATTGAAGGTATTTTTTCATAGAACAAGGGCAATTTGCGTACCTAATAACTGGTTATTACTAGCGAATTCAACGCAATTATCAGGAAAAAGGCCCTCAAGAAAGAAAGCTGTTATCCTTAGTTGAGATTGTTTACCAATAAGTTGTTGAACTTGATTCAAAATGCTTTTCAACTTATGTATCTGACCAAACCGCAAATTCGTTTCCACTCGGCTCTAAAAAGTGGAAACGTTTACCGCCAGGAAACTCAAATATTGGCTTAATGATACTGCCACCAGCAGCTTTAATCTTGCTCTGAATTTGAGGTAAATTTTCAGCATAAAAAACAACTAACGCGCCTCCAGTTGCCACTCTTGATTCTAACTCACTCCGATAAAAACCACCTGTTATCGCTGTATCTTTAAACTCGGTATAATCAGGGCCATAATCTTGAAATTGCCAATTAAATACCGTTTTAAAAAACCTCTGAGTTGCTTGAATATTGCAAGCTGGTAGCTCCAAATAATTAATTGCGGTTGGTTTCATATTACAATTCCTCAAATCAATTCTTTGTTTAGTTTATACCAGTTCCCCTAAATTTTTGGTCTATATTTTACGTAGAAAAAAAGTGTGCTAACAAGGCATGAATTGCCGCTACTCGTAAACTAATAACAAAATTCATAACGCAGTTTACGTGTTTTTTAACCCGTAAAATTGAGTAATAATTAGGATGGATTGGTATTATTTATTAACCAAAAATAAAGTTCATTCTCTAAAATTTAGTCAATAAAAAAGGCGAATAAAAATTCGCCTTTTGTTTAATTCAATTAACTCACTGCACTAGCTCTTAGCTTTTGGTTTAGCCTTCGGCTTGGCTTTAGCCTTGGGTTTTGGTATCTCTTCAACCCACTTGCCATCTACATACTTTGCAGACCAGCCTGTCGCTTTTACTTTGCCATCAACTTCAACTTCAGAGGCTAAATACTGCTCTTTAGACTTTCGGCTATATTTAATAATGGCAAGATTACCTGCATTATCTTTTTCAGGCCCATCAGCTAAATAATAAAACTTAGGTGAAATTCTGTCTCTAAAGCGCTTTAACTCTTCTACTTTTGGCGCTCTAGTTTCCCTTGATTTAGGGAAGTTGTGAGCTGCCATAAAGATGCCTGAAGCACCATCTCTTAACATAAAGTAAGCATCTGATTTTTCACAAGGTAATTCTGGTAAAGGCACAGGATCTTCTTTTGGTGGCGCTGGTTGTCCATTTCTTAATAATTTGCGTGTGTTTTTACATTCATCATTAGTACAACCAAAATATTTGCCGAATCGGCCATTTTTAAGCTGCATTTCAGATTCACATTTATCACACTCTATAATTGGGCCATCATAGCCTTTAATCTTGAACTGACCTTGCTCTACTTCAAAACCATCACACAACGGATTATTACCACAAACATGTAATTTACGTTCTGTATCGATTAGATAGCTGTCCATAGCTGTACCACATTTTTCACAGCGTTTTTTTGCAAGTAAAGCATTTGTTTCGGCTTCTTCATCGTTAGCGTCAACTGCTTCTTCACCCGGGGTTAAGTTCATTGTTTTAGTACAACGTTCTTTTGGTGGTAAAGCGTAGCCTGAACAACCTAGGAAAACACCTGTAGAAGCCGTTCTAATCGTCATATGGCGATTACAGTCCGGACAATCAATATTGGTACTAATTGGTTGGTTTAATCGCATACCACCGTCTTCTGGTGGTTTTTCAGCTAATTCAAGTTTATTACTAAAGCCAGAATAGAATTGGTCAAGCACAGCTATCCACTGCAAATCACCATTTGCTATGTCATCTAAATGCTTTTCCATATTCGCTGTGAAATCAAAACTCATTAAATCGTCAAAATTCTCTAACAATCTATCTGTGACAATTTCACCCATTTTTTCAGCATAGAAACGCTTACTTTCTAATCTGACATAGCCACGATCTTGTATCGTACTAATGATAGAAGCATAAGTTGAAGGTCGGCCTATACCTTTTTTCTCTAATTCTTTAACTAAAGCCGCTTCACTGAACCTTGCAGGTGGCTTAGTAAAGTGCTGTTTAGGATCGAGCTTATCAAGGATTAAACTATCGCCAACATTCACGGCTGGTAACAGTTGGTCTTCAGCTCCTTTTTTAGAAGCTGGCGGCTGAACTCGTGTCCAACCATCAAAAACCAAGACTCGACCTTTAGCTTTTAACTCGAAATCAGAAGCTTTTACTGTGATAGTACTAGAGTTATATTTTGCAGGAACCATTTGGCAGGCCACAAATTGACGCCAGATCAGTTCATATAATCGTTTAGCATCCGCATCGACCCCGTCAACTAACTCTGCAACTGTAGTGACAACAGAAGGACGTATGGCTTCATGGGCCTCTTGAGCGCCATCTTTACTACCGTATATTTTAGCTTCATCTGGTAAGTAGTTGTTACCATAATTATCGGCAATAAAATCTCGACAGCTTGCAACCGCTTCAGCACTTAGATTGGTTGAGTCGGTTCTCATATAAGTGATGTAACCCGCTTCATAAAGTCGCTGAGCAAGCATCATAGTTTTCTTCACACCAAAGCCAAGACGCGTACTCGCAGCTTGTTGTAAGGTAGACGTTATAAAAGGAGCACTTGGTCGGCTAGAAGTTGGGCGTGTCTCACAATCTGAAACTTGATAATCAGCTGGTTCAAGTTTAGCAAACGCAGCATCCGCTTGTGCTTTATTAACAGGTCTGAAGTTTTTACCGTTTTGTTTAACGACTTCTAAGCGTAAGTTTTCTTTACCGGCTGTGTTTGTATCTGCGTGGATATCCCAGAACTCTTCCGGAATAAAAGCTTTGATTTCTCTTTCACGTTCAACAACTAAGCGAACAGCTACTGATTGAACTCGGCCGGCAGATAAACCTCTAGCGACTTTTTTCCACAATAACGGAGAAACCATAAAACCAACAACACGGTCTAAAAATCGTCTTGCTTGTTGGGCATTAACACGGTCAATATTTAATTCATCAGGTTGAGAGAAAGCTTCTTGAATTGCTTTTTTAGTAATTTCATTAAATACAACTCTTTTGTATTTAGTATCTTCGCCGCCAATCACTTCACGTAAGTGCCAAGCGATTGCTTCTCCCTCTCTATCCAAATCCGTTGCGAGATAAACAGTGTCAGCTGTTTTCGCTAGTTTTTGTAGTTCAGCTACGACTTTTTCTTTACCGGGTAAGATGTCATATTCAGCTTGCCAGCTTTGTTCTGGGTTTACACCCATTCTTGCAACTAGCGCAGCTTTTTCTTTTTTCTTTTTATAAGCAGCTTTTTCTTCTGCTGACATTTTTTTAGTGTCAGCAGTTAGTCCAACCTTACCTTTTGATGAAGTTGGTAAATCTCTAATATGACCAATACTCGATTTAACAACATATTGGTTGCCTAGATACTTATTGATTGTTTTCGCTTTGGCTGGCGATTCGACAATTACGAGTGACTTTCCCATATGATATCAATAGTTCTATAAATTAATTGGAATAAAACAGTGCAAAACGCACCTCTTTTTTAAAGATATATAGATAAAAGAATAATCTAGCAAGCCTTTTTATCCAGATATTTGTATTTAGCCGCTGATCGGAGAAAAATTCGTCTATATTTTAAGTATTCTTTCATAAATTTAACATTTATAACTTTATGAAGTATTACGAAGTCAATTTTGATGGTCAAATTTCCCCAACACACAATTTTTCAGGGTTATCTATTGGTAACCTAGCTTCGATTAACTCAAAAAACAAACTTGCCAATCCAGATAAAGCGAGCCAAGAATGGTTAAATAAGTTTAATTTATTAACTAATTTAGGCATTCACCAATACAGCTTACCGATCCATTCTAGACCAAATAAACAATTACTCGAACAAATTGGCGTATTTAATCAAACTGACTTTGATAAATTAGATGAAAAATTAAAAAACTCTTTGCTGTCTGCTTCGTCTATGTGGGCCGCAAATGCAGCAACTGTAAGCCCATCATGCGATACTTTAGATGGCAAATTACATATTACACCGGCTAATTTACAAACTTATTTTCATCGTTTAATTGAGACTTCAACTACCAAACAAAATTTAGCCAACATATTTAACGATTCTCAGCTTTTCACCCTGCATCAAGCTTTACCAAATCATACTTGGTTTGCCGACGAAGGGTCTGCAAACCATATTAGATTAAGCCCAGATCATGGTGTAAAAGGGTTAAATATATTTATCTACGGATTTGACCCTATGTCGCCTGTCGTAGCTAAACTGATCTACCCAGCAAGACAGTCAAAACAAGCCGGTTTAGCAATTGCCAGAAAACATAAATTAGATCCGGATTACACGCTACATATCCAACAAAATCCTAACGCGATAAATGCTGGCGTTTTTCACAATGATGTCATTTCTGTCGGTAATGAAAATCTATTTTTCTACCATCAACTTAGCTTTGCAAACACAGCAGCTGTCATAGCGAAAATAAAACAGAAATGGCAAGATTTTTACCCGAATAAACCTTTGTATCTAATTGAAATTACAGAACAAGAGCTAAGTTTAAAGCAAGCCGTTCAAACCTATTTATTTAATAGCCAGATTGTGACTCTGCCAGACCAAAAAATGGCTTTAATTTGCCCTGTGCAATGTAAAAAAAACCAAGTAACAGCAGATATAATTAAAAGCGTTCTACAAGGCGACAATCCAATTCAGAGCGTGCATTTTGTAGATTTAAGTGAAAGTATGGCAAACGGCGGAGGACCCGCCTGTTTGCGCTTAAGAGTGGTTTTAAATCAAAAGGAACTTAAATCAATCACTATCAACAACCGTAATGGCATAGGCCGTCACAGTTGAAGCTCGAGTATCTGTTGCTTCCGTTGTGATAGTGATAGTCAGTGGTGCAGCATCGACCGAGTTTCCTTCTCCAGCAACTTCTCGTTTAACAGTAAACGGGAAGCCTTGTGGAATTGCCGTATTGGTTTCACCAACAGTAAAACTAGTTGTTCCAACTAATTCACCATTAGAAGTTTGCACATCTATTTTCGTACCTGCCGGCATAGGGTTATTATTTAAGTCCGTTAGATAGACAGTAAAGTTAACACTAGATACGCCATCACCATAGGTAACACAAGCTGCATCTGTACTGCCTGTTCGACATAGATTAATCACCCCAGTAGAGGAATCTATCTCTGAATTATCAGCAATAATACGAATTCTCGCATTATCATCCGACATAACAAGCGTTAAGCTGCGTCGAACAGACACTAAATCACGACTACAAACACCCGCGGTTTGATTTTCAACCGTGCAGGCTAAACCATTATATATTCCATTTCCTTTATTGTAAGTTTGGTCATTATTGATATCGATAAACTCTTCATCAGCAGCTCCTAAAAGTATATATTCATCTGCATTTGATGAGGTTCTAAAACAATCATCTTCATCAACACCCGGTGCAAATGTAACATCTCCTCGGTCAATAAAAGGAGTATTAGGATCTGCCGGTGCAGGTGCTGGTGTTAAACCAGATTGAATACCACAGAACACACCATCTTGGTTGTCATCTCGATGCGCTTCAGCTAAATCATAAAATGTTTCACCTGCGTCATAAATACCGTTTTTATTAGCATCAACAAAGGTTTCCTCACCAAAGGCATAAGCTAAAATACCGACTCTACCCGCTCTAGCTCGACGTAACGAAACCGGAGATGCAAGTGCAAAGTCATAACAAGGTTTGCCATCTACAGCAGTATCATTTGCTGGATCATTATCATTACCAATATCACAAAATCCATCATCTAAATTATCGCCTTGCGGCTTAGGATCGACAGATCTCCAAGTTGTTGTACAAACCCCATTCGTAGTTGAACATGAACCTGCTGATGTGTTACCACCTTCAGCAAAAAATGTCACAGTCGTACCATCAATTACAGGATGGTTTGTATGATCTGACATAACAACGGTTAACTCACTTTCGCCCGATATCACATCCCAGCCATACACATTGAAATGCTCAGCAGCGAAAGTGAAACTGTTTTGATCGGCAATACCAGATGTAGATGAGAGTTTATTAGAAACGGCATAAGCAACTAAATCATCACTCGAGTCAACCAACTCAGCTAAAACGACTATAGCAGAAGCAAATCGACCCGATTTAACGTTAACTTGTACTGTACCATCGGTAAAAGATATTGCTTCAGTTGGTGATAATTCTATTCCGCCTAAACCGTTAATTTCGCCTATATCATTCGCAAGTGAAAATTTAACTTTTTGTCCTGCTTTAGGATTATTATTATCATCTAAAACTTTAAATGTTAGCGTTGCCTTATCAGCTGTGCCCGTTCCAGGGAATGTAATAACCGGATTATCCGTAACAACTTCATCTGCAATTTCGGTAGAGACAAACAAAACAGAATCCGCTGGTACATCATCTAAAACGACTGTTCCATTTGCACTCAGTGAGCGAGTGCCTGCAATTGCTGTGGCAGTTACTACATCTTGACTTTCACAGCCATCCGCAACATAAGTAGCTTTAGCAACACCATTAATAGATTTAACAACAGAATCTATTTTAGCTTTAGGCTCTTCAAGTGAAGCACAGGCTGATGAAAACAACACATCAATAGGAGCGGTGTAAGGCGTATCATCTTCTAGATTAATAATATTCACCACTAAGGTAGCCGTTCTACCTGGTGCTAACGAAGCTAAGTCAGTGGTGCCATCAACTTCTTTAACTAAAACGGTTTCTTCAAAACTGCCGTTCACTTGGTTACCCATGGCAATATTGGCTGCGCCAATTTGGAAAAAGGCAGTTGTTGTTCCTGAAGCATTTGAACTTGGTAAGGTAATATCTAACTGTCCAGCGCCAATCCCCTCTCCGGCATTAACATCAACATAAGCGAAACCATTTGAATTAGTCAGTATTCGGCCATTTTCTGGACTCAAATTACCATTATCCGTTGTTACATTGACTAACATATTAGGTATGCCTGTGCCGTTGACACCTGAATCTTCTTCAGTCACCTTAATCACTAAAACCCTTGGTTGAGTTAAAGTGACAGAAGTATCTAAAGTACATCCTGTTCCATTAGTCTTGTCTGCACCATCAGCCGAACAATCATACATTAGGGCTGTCACGTCATATGCTGCGTCTTGCTCGATTTCATCTCCAGCAGATTCAAAAAATTCAAATGCTTGAGCGGTTTCAAAAGTGGCCGTTAATTGTCCAGCACCTTTAACTGAACCTGGGGTTAAATCTAAGGTCGCAACCCCTTGTTCATTGGTAATAGCGGTTCCTAGTTGTGGAAATAAATTACCTAAACTCGTCGTAAACTGAATCACTGCATTTTCAACTGGATTACTACTAGAGTCAGTTAATCTAGCAATTAACTCTCCTTGAACACTGGTAGAAACCGTATTGATATCATTCTCTGTCCCTTTTTCCACAAGCCTTAAATCTAGTTGATATCTGTCACTAATTATATTGATATCATCACCCGCACTAGTATAAAGAATAGTATTAGAACTAACCGTTCCAGTCGCAACTTCTATACTCGCTTGAGCACTGCCAGCATCAGGAACGCTACCGGCTCTAAGCGCTATCGTCGCTATGCCATTACTAGTAATTGCTCTAGCTGAAGACGGAGATAAAATTCCAACATTTGCATTAAACGAAACTAGTGCAATTTCATTGGCTGGTAAAACAGCACCGTTTTTCATTACAGTTGCTTTAAGTAAACCTTTGTTAGCCGCACTCACTTGATTGATCGCAACAGTGTTAGTCTCAACATCCAGTAATTCAAGCACAATAGAATAGTCACTAGAAACGGTTTCACTTGGAATTTGGGTTGTCGATACTTGATAATTGAAATTTTGGGTCACGTCATTGGAAGAAATTGAGATAGCGTCTGCAGAAGCAACGCCGTTACCATTTAGCCTGAATAATGCGTAACCGGTAGAATTAGTCAATGTAGAACTAACGTTTAAACTAGCTAAAGACGTACTAGCATTAACGATAGCATCAGCAACAGGTGTGGTGTTGTCCGATTCCATCACACGAATAACAAGATATATAGGCTCAATCGAATTAATATTATTAACTCCATTATCTCCATTTTTAATTGTACAGTTCGTCTCATTAACTGTTAGTGGCTCAGCATCAAAATCGGCAGGGCATTTAAAGAAATTTCCTGTAAGAATGACATTATCAGAACTACCACCAGAGCTCCCACCACCAGCACTGGTGTAGTTTAGAGTTTGAGTAATATCAGACTCGCCAGAGGGAGTGTAGGATACAGTCAGCACATCAGCAGTTACTTCTGTTCCTGGTGACAATACAATTATGGCTTGACCAGAAGTATTAGTTGCCACCGAAGTTGAAGGCGAAATACTACCGGCGCTGGTGCCAAAATTTATAATTTGATTTGAAGCTGGGCTGCCATTTGCAAGCAAGGTTGCTGTTACAGTTAACTTGTTATCGACTGACGTTGTATAGGGTTCTATAGATTGTCCGGTATTATCCACTGCGGATAAGGTTAAACTATAATTAACCGACTCTTCTGTACTGCCTTCACTGTTTTGATCTTCTAATGTACCTCCTCCACTACATGCACTTAACAATGTAATAAATAAGGTAACGAGCCAATAGCGATACTGCTTTAGCATTTTGCACTCCATGGTCTTAAGTTCTATAGTAATGTATTCTCAATAATACTAGCCCAAATTTGTTTTAACTCACAGTTATCACAAACAAATTATCTAGATATTTTTCACAAAATTAAAATAATTGGAGACAATCTTGATTCAAAACAGCGTAAGCCTGCTAAAAACAAGCCTGACATTCAGAATAATCATAGCTATGGTACTTGGTATTTTAGTTGGTAAGTTATTTGGACTAGGTGTTAGCAAAGAAACCGACACACTAATAAACCTAGGTATTTTCGAGTTATCATTAAAAGGCTTCTTTGTTGAAGGCATTTTTCATGTTGGAGGTCAAATATTTATCACCAGCTTAAAAATGTTAGTTGTGCCTCTGGTATTTGTCTCATTAGTTTGCGGTACCTGCTCCTTGAACGATTCAGCCAAAATCGGAAGATTAGGCGTAAAATCATTAGCCCTCTACCTAATTACAACCGCCATAGCGATTACACTTGCTTTAAGTGTCGCAACTTTTATTGAACCGGGACAAGGCTTTACTTTACAGACCCAAACAGAATTTACACCTAAGCCCGCGCCTAGCTTTGTCGAGGTTGTTTTAGGCATGTTTCCAAGTAACCCGATAGATGCGATGGCGAAAGGCAATATGCTACAAATAATTGTTTTTGCAATTTTATTTGGTATCGCAATGGCATTATCAGGTAAAGCTGGCGAAAGATTATCTGCCTTATTTTTCGACTTAAACGAAGTCATCATGAAGTTAGTCGCTATTTTAATGAATCTAGCGCCATACGGCGTGTTTTTCTTAATGGCAAAATTATTTACTTATCTAGACTATTTAGCCATTGAACCACTCATTTGGTACTTTTTAACCGTCTTAGCCGTACTTTTTATCCATGCACTAATTACATACCCACTCATTTTAAAATTTTTAAGCGGCCTAAATCCGGTGATATTTTTAACCAAGATGAAAGAAGCCGCTCTTTTTGCATTTAGCACATCGAGCAGCAACGCCACCATGCCAATTACCATGAGAACTGTGACAGAGAAGATGGGCGTTAATAACTCGGTTTCATCTTTCACAGTGCCATTAGGCGCAACCATCAATATGGATGGAACTGCGATTATGCAAGGGGTTGCGACTGTGTTTATTGCGCAGGTTTTTGCAATCGATTTAAGTATGGCTGATTACGTTGCGGTATTATTAACCGCAACCTTAGCTTCGATTGGCGCTGCAGGTGTGCCAGGTGTGGGTCTTATATTACTTGCAATGGTTTTCCAACAGGTTGGACTGCCAGTTGAAGGGATTGCATTAATCATAGGTGTTGATAGATTATTAGATATGACTCGAACCGCGGTCAATGTTACTGGTGACTCTATGGTCAGCTGTATTGTCGCTAAGAGTGAAAAAGAGTTAGATATGGCGAAATTTAACAAGCCAATGTAAAGCGATTAATTTTCACGAGTAAAATTTAAGCAAAATTAACAAGCTCAATCATTTATGCTTGAGCTTGTTATTAATATCTAATTACCTTTACCCTATCAGCCAAGGTTTTCGTTTTAATTGACCAATAGATATCTTTAGTTGTTTTAATCGATAAGGTTGAGTTGCTTAAGCAATGCCTGTAATTCGCTAATACCCACCACTCTATAAGCATCTATGCCTAAAGCTAAAGCGGCATCAACATTAATTTGGTTATCATCAACAAATAATACCTGCTCTGGCGATACCGAGAGTTCATCCAACATGAGTTGATAAATGTCAGAATTTGGTTTTACCGCCCCCATTTTAAAAGACACAAATTGATAATCTAATTGAGCAAGCAGCTGCATTTTTTCAATTTCAGGCCAATGAATCAAATTAGTATTGGTTAAACAGGCTACTTTATAATCTAGCTTTAACTGATTAATTATTTTCTCTACACTTGGAAACACACCTTTAATCCAGGTTGAATATGAATCTACAAATTCTTGCTCGCTTACAGCTAAATCAAATTCATTGATCAGCTCACGGACAAAGGTGTCAGGAGACATTAAACCTTTTTCAAATGCTTGAACATTGTCAGAATTAATCCATTTAAGCCAAAATTCAGGCAAAGTCAGTCGATTTCCAAGCCAAGATAAAATATCTTGGACGCCCGAAATATCCAATAAGACACCGCCTAAATCAAAAACAATAACTTCATACTTTCTTTGCATAAAATCTAACAAACCTTAATAAACTGGCTTTATGGCTTTACGGCATTTCTGCACCACGAGCAGTTTCAAATAATAAATACCAATCCATTTTTGATAAATTAACATTGGCGACTTGAGTGCAATTTTTGATCCGCTGAATATCAGTTGTACCAATTACAGCCTGCATATTCATTGGGTGCTTAAATAAAAATGCTAAAACAATCGCTTCTAAACTCGTTTGATATTTCAGCGCTAACTGGCTAACCAAACTAGCTGTGGCTTGAACAACTTGAGATTGATTGCTCACATCTCGTCCACTAAACAAACCTTGTGCAAGACAGCCCCAACTTTGCAATTGAATCGCATTCATCATTGAATATTCTATGGTGCCTGCACTAAATGCGATATTTTGATAACCTGGCTGACAAGCAGTGATACCCTCATTAAGCCAATCTAACTGAGCCAAACTCATTTCTAGTTGGTTGGCGACCAGAGGACTATCTAAACTAGATTGGATAAGTTGAACTTGGGCTGAGTGCATATTCGAAACACCAAAATGGTCGACTTTGCCACTTCGCTTTAATATTGAAAATGCTTCAGCAATTTCATCAGGCTGCATCAGAGGATCGGGCCTATGGAGTAACAAGATATCTAAATATTCTGTATTTAAACGAGATAATATGCCCTCGACACTTTTAATTATCCAATCTTTAGACAAATCATAGTGTTTTACTTGGCCATCTTCAGCTAAACGTATTCCACATTTACTTTGGAGTATCATTTTTTCGCGCAGTGTAGGCTGATTTTTCAGCGCCCCGCCAAAGGCGATTTCTGCTTTTTGAAAGGCATAAATATCTGCGTGATCAAAAAAGTTAATCTGCTCTGATAAGCACACATCTATGATGTTTTCGGCTTGCTGAACTTCGCTGGTGCCAACTTTCCCTTGGTTCCAGCCTCCCCCGAGTCCCATACAGCCATAAATCACTTGGCTCGCATTAGGAAAATGAGTTTGTATTGCTAAATTTGCCATATTAGTTCTAATTTATCTTGGAAATTTGAATCAATATAGCAAATTTAGTTTGGTTTGATGTAGTCTAACTGGGTTAATTTTATTGAATACGAATGTAGCTACTGAAAATTTTGTTCTATTTTTTTCAGTTCCATTTCAAAAATTTCATTCAGTGCATTCATCGCTTGAGTTGCGAGTTCAAAATAATTTTTGGCGTCCAGTTTTATTTGCTCACAATCTACTAATTCATGCTCGATTACAGAACACAAATAGCGTGTTTGCTTGCTCGATTTTTCTATCAATATATTTAATTCTGCCGAGCTCTGATCTCGATTATATTCTTTGAGCTGGGCATAGGTTATCTCTGACATTTCGGTTATTTTTTGCCTTAAAAAACCTAATCTTATTTTTTCCACGCGATTACAAACTTTAACTGTCGCAACGCCTGTCCCCAAAGCTCTAGACTGACCGACACATTCAGATACATGCAATAATTCACGCCACAACAAACTAACCATAGGAAAATTAGGTAAAGCTTCGACAGTTAAAAAATGTTTTTCTGCAACATCTTCCAACAAATACAACATATTACCGATCAACTGGGTGTGTTGCTTAAAGCTATTGTCTGATGATAAAGACAAAACATTTTTAGACAATCGACCCCAGTGCTCAACATACCCTGCCCAGCGGTCAAAAGATTTAATTTTATTTTCGGATTCTAATCCCTTAGTAATGGTTTCAATTTCTAATTGAAGCGCTTGAATATTGGCTAATACTGAAGTGTCACCTCTAGCATAAGCAGAAGACCAGCCTCTGTGCTTTTGAATATTACTAATTAAATTTTTCACTCGGTTGATAAGAGATAATCCCTCGTTTTGTAACCGTTTAATTTTCTTCTTTTGTCTAATAACAAAATAAACTAACAAAGTGATTAAACTCACGCCTAGCACAATGGAAACAAGATAAGTGATATTCATTTACAACTCCTTTATATCGACTTTAACGTGAGATTTTTTAAATGTTCAGCAACTTTTGCCGCTTGATCGGCTACCTCTGCGTTATCTCGAGCACCTTCGACAACTAACTCTATATGTTGGGATATTTCTCGAGTTGCCATATTCTGTTGCTCGGTATTAGCCGAAATAATATTAATTTGATCTTGGACGTTTTGTGTCTCTTTGGTAATTTCATTTAAGGCTTCATCTGCTTGAAGTGCAGTATCAAAACAGCGTCGAGTTCGCTCCACCACATCCATCATTTTTTCAGTTACTTGATGACTTTGATCCCGAACCGAACTCACATTTTTTATAATATTGTCTGCAGATTCATTACTGCGTTGTGCTAAAGCTCTAACCTCTTCAGCAACCACAGCAAAACCTCGCCCAAATTCACCTGCTCTAGCCGCTTCAATAGAAGCATTTAGCGCAAGTAGGTTTGTCTGCGCCGAAATATCCTGAATTGATTGCGACATACTCGCAACGGTTGCGGATAGTTCATCTAACGATGACATTTGCAATTGAGTTTGTTCAGCTTCAAACTTTACTTGTTCAATTTCTATTTTAAGTTGAGAAATGCTAGTTCGTCCTTGCGAGGTGACATCTAACGCATGCGTTGATGCAGTATGAACATTGTTAATTTTATCTACAACATCTTCGAGAGATTGACTAATTTCTAAGATAGCGGCTGCAGTTGAATTGGTTGAGTCAGATTGTTTTTTAACATTGACTGAAACTTGATTTGCAGATTCAATAACTTGAACAGAAGAATGCTCCACCTCAGACATACGTTCAACTAAATTTAAATGATTACGACTAAGTTCTCTTAATGTATCAATCAAACGTAAGATCGGCTTACCTAGTGCAATTGACTGTAACTCTAGCTTTCTGTAATCAAATTCTGCTGTATTTGTAATCCCGAGTTTTTGTTCTAAGGTATCTAATTCGCCGACGAGCGCAAAAAATATGGATGCGGATAAATAAACCGCTAAGAAAATAAATATATACAGGACTATATCTGGCATCCAAAACGTTCCAGTCACAGCCGCTAAGATAAACAACCAAATTAACCAAGCTGTTTTTACCAATCCAATGCTTTTTATCAATAAATATGTGGGCTGCGCCATTACAGTATTCATTCACTTCCTCTCAGTGTTTGCAACAAAAGCAAAGCAATTAAAGTGCCAACACATCAAGACATTGTTTTTAATATAGTTTTTACTATCGTTAGGCGATTTATTACTTAAAGCTGTATTTTGACTCGACTGGCCCTGAATCATTAGAGTCCATTCGCACCTTATCAGTGCGATAGATAACCTCAATTCGGGATAACAACTTGCTTTCTTGAGGGCCTTTTTCCTGATAACTGCGTTGAATTCGCTAGTAATAGCCAGCTATTACGTACGCAAATTCGCCTTGTTCTAAGAAAAAATACCTTTCAAGAAATAAAAAATCAATAATAGCAATAGTTTAAGGGGATTGGCTAATTTCTTATCCCGAGTTAAGGTTAGATAGCAATCTATTACGCTGAAGTAATAAATCAAAGCTAGCTTAAATTTTTTGCTATTTGCTACAGCAAAATTTCGAGCTAATTTACGATTAGTGATTGCATAGTATGACTGAAAGATTAAAATGAATTAAACTCAACAATTTTAATTTAAAGTTGATATATTTTCATGATAGAAATTAAACACCTCAAAACCATTCGAGCTTTGGCTAATACGGGAAGCTTAGCTAAATCTGCAGAGTGGCTACACACAACGCCATCTGCACTGTCACATCAAATAAAAGAGTTAGAAATAAAAATTGGCAATCCAATTTATTTAAGAAAAACCTCACCGATTAAGTTCACTGCTGAAGGCCAAATTCTCAAAGATTTAGCAGAAAAGGTATTACCTGAAATACAAGATAGCGAAAATAGAATCAAAGATATTAAGCATCAGAATAAAGGCAAACTAAGACTCGCTATAGAATGCCACAGCTGTTTTCAATGGCTAATGCCAGCTATTAGTCAATTTCACCAGACTTGGCCTATGGTTGAATTAAGTTTCAACAACGATTATATGTTTGATGCTATGCCTGGATTAGCTGAAGGCGAATTAGATTTGGTTATCACTTCTGACGTTTTCGAAACCAATGAGTTTCATTTTGAGCCCTTGTTCAGCTTTGACATGGTATTAGTCACGTCACCGAATCATGAATTAGCAAATAAAAACTACATCAATGCACAAGATTTAACCCAGCAAACCTTAATAACTTACCCTGTCGAGCCAGCTAGACTAGACATTTTTAAATATTTACTTTTGCCTGCCAATGTCCAGCCTAAAAAGATTAAAAAAGTTGATCAAACTTTAATGATACTGCAAATGGTGACAGCTGATTTAGGTGTAGCGGCTTTACCTTCTTGGGCGATTAAAGAATATGAAGAGCAAGGCTTGGTTAAATCAATTCCCCTATCAAAAACAGGGTTACAAAGTGAGTTGTATGCAGCGGTAAAATATCGTGAAAAAAATCGTGCATATCTTCAATCATTCTTTAATATCAGTAAAACTGTCAGTTTAAATAATTTAAATAATGTAAAACCGATTAAAGTTAACCATAATTAGAATGTATGAAAACTAAATTTAAGGGATTCAATGCAAAGTTTAAAAAATCATTTATTAATTGCAATGCCGTCTCTCGAAGACAAGTATTTTGAGCGAACTGTTACTTATATTTGTGAACATGACGAAAACGGTGCAATGGGAATAGTCATTAATCACCCTACAGATATCATATTAACTGAGCTGCTTGAACAAATTGAAATTGAAACCACTGGCAAATCAATAAATGACAAAATACCTGTCTATGCTGGAGGCCCAGTTAATGTTGAACGCGGCTTCGTCATTCATTCACCTAAAAAAGGGTTAAAAAGCTCATTAAAGTTATCGGATGACATCATGGTCACGACTTCTAGAGATATTTTAGAATCAATAGGCACAAGTGAAGAACCTGAAAATGTACTCATTTGTTTAGGTTATGCTGGTTGGGATAAAGATCAGCTAGAGGAGGAATTACTCGAAAATACTTGGATAACGATTCCAGCCACAGCTGAAATACTCTTTAACACACCTATCCATCAAAGGTGGCAAAGAGCAACAGAAACACTTGGCTTCGCGACTTGGCAAATCAGCGACAGCGCTGGCCATGCATAAATTTTGATATTATTTCCACTTTAGGTGCCGCATAGGTACAATAACGAGTTCAGCTTAAACTAGAATTCCTACATATGAAATTAGATGAAAAATTTGGCCAAAGAACCGTTATGGCTTTTGATTATGGTACTAAAAGTATCGGCGTTGCGATTGGTCAAGAGCTCTCATACTCCACTAAATCTCTAGCAGCATTAAAAGCTAAAGATGGCATTCCAAACTGGGACTTAATTGAAAAAGAACTGAACAATTGGAAACCCGATCTACTACTTGTCGGCCTGCCACTTAATATGGATGGCACCGAGCAAGAAATCACCCAAAGAGCAAAAAAATTCGCCAATCGTTTACACGGTCGCTTTGGTTATCCAGTTGAAACTTATGATGAAAGATTAACAACTGTCGATGCTAAATCTTACTTGTTCGAAGTTGGTGGTTATCGCAATTTACAAAAAGATAAAATTGACTCGAAATCCGCTGAAATTATTTTAATGAGCTGGTTTGAAGCCCAAGCTTGTTAATCGCTAATCATTAGCCTGAATCTGATTAATACAGCATAAGCTTGCAATATTTGTAAACTAAAGCTTGACCTTTTCACGACTAAATTTATGATTCCCTGCGTTCCTTTTTAACCAAATATTGAGCATTATGTACCGAGCTATCCATCAAAAATTAGAAGCCTTGCGCAGTCACAAGGCATTTGAGTTTTTTGTTATTTTTGTCATTATCATTTCTGCATTAGAGATAGGTGCCAAAACCTATGACTTGCCTGATTTAGCTTTATCAGCAACTCAGATCCTAGATGCTTTTATCACGCTATTTTTTGTTTTCGAACTCGCAATACGATTTATCACCGAGCCAAACAAAAAGCACTTCTTCAAATCCGGATGGAATGTTTTTGACACGCTCGTTGTGGTGATTAGCTTAATTCCAATTAATGACTCAGAAATGGCACTACTCGCCCGCTTAGTTAGAGTATTCAGAGTATTGCGCATGGTGTCCATTATTCCTGAACTCAGAGTGCTGATTAACTCATTAATCAAAGCATTACCTCAACTAGGCTATGTCGTTTTGTTATTGTTTATCATCTTTTACATATACGCCGCAGTCGGCAGCTTTATGTTTAAAGATATCAATGATGTGCTTTGGGGTAATATCGCAATTTCTATGCTAACCCTGTTTAGAATAATGACATTTGAAGATTGGACTGATATCCAGTACGAAACTATGGAGGTTTATCCTTTCAGTTGGATCTTCTACATGACTTTTATCTTCTTCACGGCTTTTGCATTTTTAAATATGGTGATAGGTATCGTCATGAATGTAATGGAAGAAGAGCATTTAAAAGCGAAACAGGAAAAGCATGGTGTCGAGCCAAGCATGACAGAGCTTAAGCAAGAAATTAACGAACTAAAACAGATGATAAAGCAATTGTCAGAAAAAGCTTAATTTAACCTTAGCTCGGGATAAGAAATTAGCTAAACCCATGAAGCTATTGATATTATTAAATTTTTATTTCGGAGCGGTATTTTTCTTAGAACAAAGCGAATTCAACGCAGTTATCAGGAAAAAGGCCCTCAAGAAAGCAAGTTGTTATCGAGTTGAGGTTAATTTAGTTTAAGTCTTCGAACCATATAAAAAACGAGCTTTTGCTCGTTTTTTTATACCGGATTTAATATTGGCTAAACTTAGTTTTTAACCAATTTTATGCCATCTTTAACCATACTCGGCATGAGTTCTTGGGCAACAGAATTAGGTATAAAACCCTGAGCCGAAGCAACTATGCTTCTTGATTCGATACCGACCACACGTGCATGCACTTCTACGCCTGTATCTTTATAACTAAAAGTACCGGTTAAAATATACTCAATTGGGTGCCACTGCCTTAATTCGTCAATATCACGGCTTAAAGCAAAATCTCCAGTTTCTGTGACTCTTATAGTACCAGTCGATTTATAATCAATCACAGACAAGCCTAAAACTTGCGCTTGATGCTGAAAACTCTCTGCTAAATGAATACCCAATAAATTCGTTTGCTCTAAATTAGAATCCACAGGTACAAAACTCGCAACTGCAATTGGCGTTTTATCTGTCACATAACGCATGCTTTTTACTAGTTTAATTGACATAGCTTCAACATAATCACTAACACTTAAACGAGTATCCGATCTGATGTGTTGATTATAATTATTCAAATATTTGTGCGGATCACGCGCCCAATGATTTAGTAAAGCCGGATCTTGATGACCATTAAATGCTTCAAGCGTAAGTCGATTTTCTTGCTCTGTTGGCGCTACTGCCTCTTTAGGCATTTCATTTTCAACCAAAACTTGATCTTGATACCAATCGTTTAAAGACTGACAAGCAGATAAAGACATAATCGCAGGTAATATTAGTAATTTTTTCATATAGCCTCCGGTACTAGTAATACCTTGAGTTAATAATTTTAGTTTGGCCATTTGTAAAGGCTCTGACTCGGTACATATCTCTTAAATTAAGCTCTAACTCGGTAATATAAACCCCATCTAGATGATAAGATTTAACCAGTCTTGCACCTTTAATCACACCTTGAACCGAGGCTTTCATTTTTTCGTCGCCTAAAACAAGATCTTTTAATCTAACATCGGCAGATAATTTAAAACCGTGAACTTTTTCTGATAAATCTCGATACGCATCTAATTTAGAGGCTTTTATCGCTTTGACCATTTTCGTGGTTTTGTCATTGCCTAACTGACTCGATATGGGGGCATAACCTGTAGCAGTGACCACATAATCTTCTTCTGGCAGCTGGTACAACCACTGGTAATTTTTATCAATAGTGACAGTCGGTGTTGTTAACTGACATCCAGCTAATGTAAGTAAGCTAAAACATACGATTAAAAAAGGCTTCATTGTTTTGCTCCATAAACTCTTGGTCTTTCGCCTTTATGAATTAAGATGCCATCTCGACTCATCACTTCTTCATCAGCCCAAAATAAATTACTAGGAACAAACCCCATAGCCGTGGCCATCACTTTTTGATTTCTCATATTAACCATACGTAAATTAACTACCGCGCCATTTTGATGTGGCGTTAATGTACCAGCAACAACATAAGTCGCTTCGATGACTGGATTCAATTCGTCGACGTTTCTACTCCAAATTAAATCACCTTGATTCGTCACCTTAATATTTTGCGCTAATTTAAAATCAATCACTTTATAGCCTCGCTTATTGAGTTCATAAACAAAGCTTTCTTCTAATTGTCCACCTAAATGTTTCAGGGGCTTACCCGAATAATTCATATCTTGCCGGCTATCTTGTTCAACAAATCGAGTTACCGCGACTGAACGACCTGCAATTTCGTCTAAATCAACATTAAGTAGTAATTCGTCCGCCAGCATAAAGCTGTATGCTTTGATTGATAAAGCACTAACTTGTGGTTGATAATAATGTTTATCCGAATTTTTTGGTGCTTCTGGTACTAAATAGCTATGAGACGTTTTGTAAGCACAAGCAGTCATAAACTGAGTTAGGAGTACTAAGCAAAATATTCGCATTCGTGTTGTCATAAATTTGACCTTTTACCGCTTAAATAAAGCAACTGAAGTTAACAAGGCAATTTTTATTCCAGTTTTACACGGCAATTCAATTAACCCTAGAAATTATAATTTACTGGCACAAATTTCGCTTTACTCATTAATATGGAACAAAACGTCAGAAAACCGTCGAAAACAGAACTTAGTATAGAGCCAAGTATGAAAGCACACAGAAAACAAACTAGATCAAAATTAATTGCAGCCTTATCTGTTTTACTGTTGAGCTCGCCAGTCGCTAGTTTACATGCGGCTTGGTATCAATCGACTGGTAGTGCCAAAGTCATTAATGGCCAAATAGATAAAGCCAGAAAAAAAGCGGTTGAAGAGGCAGTAAAAGAAGCTTTATTGTTTTCTGGCGCCTCTGTTACCAGTACCCAACAGGTCACAAATGGATTATTGACTCAAGATATGTTCATGGTGAGAAGTTCTGGCGTAGTGAATGAAATCGAAACCGTTAACGAAAGTATTCTAAATGGTGAGCTATCCATTACGCTCAGAGCAGATATTTTTGCCGAAGATAGGCAATGCTTTACCACAGGTTACCAAAAATCTATCTCTGTCGTTAATTTCAATATACAGCATCAAGAACAAGCCCAAGTTGGTCAGTTATATCAGCTAGGACAAGTAGTTAGTAAAACAATTTTCAATAAATTACACTCTCAATCTACTAACCTAAATGTCCGATCTTATACCCCAAATTTAATTCTGCCCGCAGTTGAGCAGCCACAAAGCCAGCAATTAAAATTTAACGAAATAAAAGAAATATCTAGGCAAAGTGACAGCCAACTAGTGCTATCTGGTAGTTTGACGGATTTATCCTTAGGCAAAGCCAATAATCAAATATCACAATGGTTAACTGGCGCCTACGGCATAAGGTTTTTTGAAATGCAACTTAGCTTACACGATGGTTATTCAGGTGAATTACTGCAAAGCTTTAACTTTCAATCAGATGCAGTCTGGGATTTAGATCCAAAAGATAAGATAAATATCCATAGCCGCCAATTTTGGTTAACCCAATATGGTCAAATGATAGATAACACATTAGATAAAGCTATCAATGAACTAGAAAACATAGCCCAATGTGTTAATTCAAAAGCTTATGTGATTGACGCTAATAGCACTATGCTAAGACTAAATTTAGGCAGCGAAAACAGTGTCAACATAGGTGATAAGTTTAAAGTACTGCATCAAGCAAACTTTGTTGATCAGGCTGGACATACCCGACCACACTTTATTATTAGCCCTTATAAAGTCGTAGTATCCCAAACTTATGCAAATTCAGCTGTGGCAAGTACTGAAGATCAATCATATTTAGCTAATATTCAAATTGGCGATATTTTAATGCCAGTTGTTCACAATTAGCTAATTTTTAACACAAGGTAAGCGCCATAAATAAGTTGATACTGATAGGCCAATTGCAATCAATATAAAAGCAACCATGAGTTTTTGCATTAAGATAATTGAGATACTCATCCCTATCCATATCAGTAAAATAGCTTGTTTTTTACTTTTTAACGTCATGCCACCATAGGTTTGGTAGTTACGAATAATTTCACCAAAGAATTTTTGATTTAATAACCAAGCATGGAATTTAGGTGACGACTTGGCAAAACACGTCGCAGCTAACAAAACGAAAGGTGTGGTCGGCAATAAAGGTAAAATAACCCCAAGTACAGCCAAAACCATGGCTAACCAACCTGCACACATCAAACTAAAATTCACTAATTTAGATTGCATTTTAATTCCTTTAAGTGATTTATCTTTTACTATTTTAAATCAAGATTTAGAAAAGCGTTAATTCAGATATAAATTTCCGTTTCGAATCGCAGCAATTCTTTTAACATAAGCTAAACTATTCAAAACAAACTAAATAAAGTCATTGATTTGAGGTCGCTTTGAAACCACAGGTTTTGATTATACTTTCTTTACTCCTCTCTTTTGGGGGACAAGCAAAACAAAACATCTCTGCGGTATATATTCCCCTAGCAGATCATTACGCTGCCATAGTTGCTCATCATAAGTATAAAGATAAAATGCAATACGCTAACTTTGAACTTAAGCAAATGAAGAATTGGGACTTATTACAAGCTTACTTTTTAGAAGAGAAATCGGATATAGCTTTTGTCATGAGTCCATTGGCAATGCACATGTATCATAAAAAACCTAATTTCAAGTGGATTGGACTTATGCATAGAGATGGCAATGCTTTGGCTATCAATGAGGAGTTAGAAAAATTAATCCCCATTGCTAAAAGTAGAAAAGATAGAGCCGCAGATGAAAAAACAGCCAAAGCTATACTTGCTACTTACCACAAAACCAATCGACCAATCGAAATTGCCCTGCCTCATTTACAGTCCACTCATGCAGTCGTGCTATACCAATACTTAAAAAATCATGGGCTGAGTATGAGTATTTTACCTAATGCTGATACCCATGTTATTGGGGTGAGTATAGCGCCACCGAAAGCTCCATTATTTCTCCTTCGCAAAAGTATTAGAGGCAAAGCTGCTGCATTTGAACAATCTCTACCTTGGGCTGATGTGGTAGAAACAGAAGGTTTTGGCAAAGTAGCTTGGTATTCAAAACAAGTTTTAAAATCGAATGTTGGCCATGTAGAGTGCATAGCACTGGCGAATAATACCGCGATTAAGAATAAGCAAGCAGCTATAAAAGAAGTCATGTTTTACATTCATAAAGCAGGCCAAGATATTGAGCAAGCAAGAAGCAACCAGCAAGCATTAGCCGAACTAGTCGATATCATTCATCAATACATACCGTCACACACAGCTAAAGCAATAATCGCGAGTTTAGATCCTGAATTAAAAGTAATTAATTACAATCAATTAAATATTGACAAAGCAGGTTTAAACCAAATCATGCAAATCGCTGTTGAAGCCAGAATTTTAAAACAGAAAATTGATATAGATAAGTTTGCCGATGAGCGTTTTAACATAGATTTAAACCTTTCTAGTCACGCTAAGTTTGGTGACCCGCTATGAGTGACAACGTCAACGCTAAAGTCAAAGCGAAAGACAAAAACTACACATCAATCAAGCATACCCTGATTTTATGGTTTTTAATTTTATCTATTGCACCACTCATCCTAGTGTCTTGGCTAAATTTTCAATCCGCTAGTCAGGATTTAGTGAAAGCGGCTTCCAGCCAATTAGAAAACACGTCCCGATTAAGTATTCAATTTATTAAAAATTGGTTTGATTATCGTTTTATGGATTTAGAGGCTCAAGCAGAGTCAGAGACAAATACTCGATTTTTAATTGAATTAAAACAAATGTTAGAACAGGAGAATACGTCTCCGCCTGATTTTGTCGAATCTTATTCTTGGACCAAATTAACTCATAAACTTGGCAGTGATTTAGTCAAATATAACTATAACTATGATTACGTTTACGATTTATTTTTAATCGATGATAACGGCAATATACTCTTTACTGTGGTTAAAGAATCTGATTTAGGCCAAAGCTTATTGTCTTCACCTGAGTTAGCAACGAGTGGTTTAAGTCAAGCCTATCGATATAGTTTAACAACTGGTAAACCAGCATTTTCAGGCATTGAGCGCTACGCGCCTTCTAATGGCGAACTTGCCGGCTTCATCACAGCACCTATCATTAACGATAATGCTGAAATCATAGGTGTTTTTGCGATCCAATTACGACTAGACAGAATTTTTAACCTATTGATTAATCACAGAGAAAACAATAACCAAATTAACTACTATCTAATTAATGAGCAAGGTCTGCTTTACACACCGATAAATACAAATAATTGGAATCAAGTTTTAAGCTCTCAAGTTCTCACACCTCCAATAAGACAATGGCAAACAGCACTACAATCAAATCAAATTTTGAATCATGAAAATATTAGGACAAATACTTATATAGGGCCCGATTCAACCCCAGTTATTGGCACTTTACACCCAATCAAAATTGCCAACCAAAATTGGGCGCTCATTAGTGAAGTAAACGAAGACATAGCCCTAGCACCAGCAAAAAACTTAGCCTATCTAGGTATTTTATTACTGTTTATCACTAGCTTACTCGTTGTGATTGTCGCCATATACAGAGCAAAAAATATAACCCAGCCTTTATCCAAACTGGCAAAAGCGAGCATGCGCGTCGCATCGGGTGAAACAAATCAACAAGTCGAAATCATAGAAAATAATGAAATTGGGAAATTAGCATATGCTTTTAATCATATGCTAACAGTTAGGAAACAGCACGAAGAAGAACTCGTCTTAGCCAAAGACAAGGCTGAAATTGCGGCACAAGCAAAAGGCGACTTTTTGGCAACTATGAGTCATGAAATACGCACGCCTATGAATGGTATTCTAGGTATGCTCAGTTTACTACTGCACGACAATTTAAATGAAAAACAAAAACATTACGCCAAACTAGCAAAAGCAAGTGGCGAATCATTACTGACTATCATCAATGATATTTTAGATTTCTCTAAAGTAGATGCAGGTAAACTCGAATTAGAGAATTTAGATTTTAATCTCAGGCGTGAAATTGGCGATTTTTCAGAGTTAATGTCTTTCAAAGCGCAAGAACAAGGGCTTGAGCTAATTCTAGACTTAACTCATATTGAGCAGTCTATGGTCAAAGGCGATCCGGGCAGACTCAAGCAAATATTAACCAACCTTGTCGGTAACGCACTTAAATTTACCGAAAAAGGTGAAATCGTGATTAGAGCTTCAACCAAAGCTATCAATGATTCAGAATTAAGCTTTCACTGCTCCATCCAAGACACAGGTATAGGCATTAACCCAGATAAAACATCTAGCTTATTCGATTCATTTACCCAAGTAGATGCTTCTACCACACGTAAATACGGTGGCACAGGTTTAGGCTTAGCCATAGTCAAAAAGCTTTGTTTATTAATGAATGGGGATATTTCTGTAACGAGTCAAAAAGGCCAAGGTACCTGCTTTACTTTCCACCTAAAACTTGGGGTTAGTGAACAATCAGAATATGTGTTACCTAAGTTTGATATCAAACAAAAACATATTCTGATTGTCGATGACAACCAAACAAATTTAGCAGTATTACAAGGCCAACTTGAAAACTGGGGAGCCATTGTAACCCAAGCGAGTTCAGCTGACAGTGCCCTAAACTTATTAGACCAAACTGAATATGCAGAACAATTTGAAGTTGCGCTGCTAGACATGCAAATGCCAGTAATGGACGGCGCAGAATTAGGAACAATCATTCGACAAAATAAAAACTTAGATCATATTAAATTAATTATGATGACTTCGTTGGATAGACCAGGAGATCCTGAGTTGTTTGGTGAAATAGGATTTAATGCTTATTTTACCAAACCTGCGACAACATCTGATTTATTAGACTCGCTAGCTGTGGTTTTAAGCGGTGGAAAAGTACTGGAAAAGGCAACTCCTTTAGTCACACATAACTACTTAAAATCATTAAAAAGAGCAGACGAAGCGACCCAAGATAATCAAGTTAACTGGCGAGAAAACAAAAGATTACTACTGGTAGAAGACAACTTTATTAATCAAACTGTAGCACTCAATTTATTGGAAAACATGCAATTAAATTGCGATTTAGCTGGCGATGGCGTGGAAGCACTTAAAGCCCTATCTGACTCAGAATTAAGCCAAGAATATGACCTAATTCTAATGGATTGTCAGATGCCTGAAATGGACGGCTATGAAGCAACTCAACATATCAGAAAAGGTTCGGCTGGAGAGCAATTTAAAAACATTCCAATTATCGCCATGACAGCTAATGCTATGGTCGGCGACAAACAAAAGTGCCTAAACGCAGGTATGACAGATTATTTAAGCAAACCAATTGATCCGCAAGCGCTAGAAAAAATGATCGAGAAATGGCTTAGGTAAACTCTATCTTTGCCGCTTAATCATATTGATCGCAATCAATGTAAATAAAAGGCTTGGCAGTAAAGCACCTAACACAGGAGGAAACTCGTATACCAAGACAACAGGACCAAAAATACGGTTCGAAATAAAGAAACCAAAACCAGTCATCACACCCATTAAAATACGTGTGCCCATAGAGGTACTGCGTAATGGACCAAAAATAAAAGATAATGCCATTAACATCATTACCGCAACGGTTATCGGCTGTAAAATTTTACGCCAAAAAGCGAGTTGGTAGCGCCCTGACTCTTGCTCATTGGTTTTGAGGTAATCTAAATAATCAGACAACTCGGTAATAGATAAAGCTTCCGGTGTCGCTGCAACTATAGTCAATTTATCTGGGGTTAATTTAGTCTGCCAAACTTGTTCATTAAAGGTGATTTTTTCAATCTTATCTGGGCTGATTAAAGTTTCTTCTACATTCTTGAGTAACCAATCCGATTGTTGAAACTCAGCAGATTGAGCACTGACGACTTTGGTTAGATTCAGAGATTTATCGAAGTCATATATAGTCACATCAGACAATTTTTCTGGGTGTTTAGCGTCACCTACATGAACAAATTTACCAATATCTTTTAACCATATCTGTTTAGCTGAAGTCTCTTGTTGACTGCCATAAATTGCGCCATTTCTGAGTTCATCACCCAGTTGTTCTAACTTTGGAGCAAAATACTCACCAATAATCAAAACAATAACGACTAATACAGTCGTCGTTTTCATTACAGACTTGATAATCTTAAGACGTGACATACCTGCAGCTTGGAGTACGATCAACTCACTATTCGAAGCTAAGGCCCCTAATCCAATTAACCCGCCTAGCAAAGCAGCCATTGGAAAAAAAACTTCTAAGTCGCGAGGCATAGAATATAAAACAAACATAGAGGCATCAGACATAGTATAGGTCCCACGTCCAATATACCTAAGCTGCTCTACAAATCGAATCAATCCACTTAGTGCAGTTAACATAAGTACAGAGAAAAAAGTAGAAGCGGCTATGGCTTTACCTATATACAAATCAACTAACTTAAACATTATGCTTTGCTCCTTGTGAATATACTGAGGAGCTGTCTACCTAATGTTCTTTCCATGGTAAATAAATAGATACCGTAAACCAAAGCGCCCGCATGTATCCACCAAAGTCCTAATTTCATCGGTATTTTGCCATCTTCTAGTGCCGAGCGTCCTGCCATCAGTAATAAAAAATAAACTAGGTAAATTGCAAATGCTGGTACTAATTTGGCGTATTTACCTTGCCTTGGTTTTACCCTAGCTAAAGGCACAGCAATTAAAGCGACAATAATGACAGCAAGCGGTAAGGATATACGCCACTGTAATTCAGCTTGTGCTGCGCTATCATCCCGAGATAATAGCTCTAAAGTAGGTATCGCCATTATTTTAAGTCTTAGTTCTTCAATCGTTTGCTCTTTGATGATCATGCTATAACGCTGGAAGTCAGAAAGTTTATAATCCAGCATACCTATACTCCCCTGATAAGCATGACCATCTGTTAGTCTAAGCATTTCTGCGCCTGTTGAAACCTGCTCGACATAGCCTTTTTCCGCATAGACTAAATTAAAACGATTGCCGATTTGTTCTCTATTTTGAACCTGAGCAACAAAGATTTTCTCTAACTCTTGCGTATCTTTATCTGAACTATGAACAAAAATGACGGATTTTTGATTACTAGAATATTGAAATTGCCCCGGCATTAGAGTTGCCAACCCAGCATCGGCTTTAATTTCTTGCCTTAAAATTTCTCTTTGTTCATATGACGATGGTGTCCACCACAAAGTATGAAACGCGGTTAATAATGCAATTAATAACGCGAGCACTAAAGTGACACGAGTAACATACCATTCGCTGACACCACAAGCCTTAACGACTGTCATTTCACTATCAGCGTACATTTGCCCATGCGCTAGAAAAATACCAATAAAGAGGCTTAGAGGTAAAATCAATCCTGATAATGGCGGAATATTAAGCATAAGCATGCCAAATACGAGTTCTGTGGGTACTTTTCCTTCCAATGCATCATCTAAAACACGCATTAAAGTTTGCGAAGTAAAAATTGTCAGTAAAACAGTAAAAACCGCTAATTGGGCTTTAAATGTTTCTGCAAAAATATAACGAAAAATAATCAAGAGAATGTCCGTAAAATTTGTATTTTGATGCAATCACGAATAAATTTAAGTAAACTGGTTATTTTTATAATAAAAATCTATTTATTGCAGTCCAATATGGCAAAATTTGAGTTAGAATCAAAAATAATTAAATAGTCTAACCGAATTTTTGACTATTATTTACTGATTATTCTCATTCGTCCAATTTGATTGGGATAATAATCAAAAAATTAATTAAAAAACAAATAAGATTAATCTCGATCCATCGTATTTAGAGGTCAATATGGAATTTAGCGTCAAAAGTGGTAGTCCTGAAAAACAGCGCAGTGCTTGTATTGTAGTTGGCGTGTTTGAACCGCGTCGGTTAACACCTGTTGCTGAGCAATTAGATAAAATTAGTGATGGCTACATTAGTAACCTATTAAGACGTGGCGATATCGAAGGTAAAGCCGGTCAAATGCTGCTTTTACACCATGTACCTAACGTATTAAGTGAACGTATTTTACTCGTAGGTTGTGGTAAAGAACGTGAACTAGATGAGCGCCAATATAAACAAATTATTGCAAAAACAATTAATACGCTGAACGAAACAGGTTCAATGGAAACAGTTTGTTTCCTGTCTGAATTACATGTTAAAGGTCGAGACAATTACTGGAAAGTAAGATTAGCAGTTGAAGCAGCTCAAGATTGCTTATATACCTTCAACCAGCTGAAAAGTAAAAAAGAAGAAGCTCGTAGACCGCTGCGCAAAATTGTATTTAATGTGCCAACTCGTCGCGAGTTAGTGTCTGGCGAAAAAGCAATCGAGCATGGGCTAGCTATCACCGCAGGACAAAAAGTTTGTCGTGACGTTGCTAATATGCCACCTAACATTTGTAACCCTGAATATTTAGGCGAACAAGCACTTGATTTGGCAAATAGATATTCAACTGTCACCACTCACTTAGTTAAAGAAGCTGAAATGGCTGAATTGGGTATGGGTTCTTATTTAGCAGTTGGTCGAGGTTCAGAAAATGAATCTGTTATGTCAGTGATTAGCTACACAGGTGAAAATGCACCTGAAGACGCTGCACCTATCGTTTTAGTTGGTAAAGGCCTTACTTTTGATACAGGTGGTATTTCATTAAAACCAGGTCCTGGCATGGATGAAATGAAATATGACATGGGTGGTGCAGCCAGCGTACTAGGCACAATGAATGCGCTTGCTGAATTAAATTTACCAATCAAAGTAATTGGTATATTAGCCGGCTGTGAAAACATGCCTGCAGGTAATGCTTATCGCCCGGGCGATATTCTTACGACAATGTCAGGTTTAACCGTTGAAGTATTAAATACAGATGCCGAAGGCCGTTTAGTATTATGTGATGCCTTAACTTATGTAGAGCGCTTTAACCCTGACGTAGTAATTGATGTTGCAACCTTAACCGGTGCATGTGTTATCGCCTTGGGTCACCATGCAACTGGTGTTATGGGTAATCATAATCCGTTGTCGCATGATTTAATTAATGCTTCAGAGCAATCAGGCGATAAAGCTTGGCGCCTACCTTTATGGGATGAGTATCAAGAGCAAATTGAAAGTCCATTTGCCGATATTGCCAATATAGGTGGTAAGCCAGCTGGTAGTATTACAGCAGGTTGCTTCTTATCTCGCTTTACCAAAAAGTATCATTGGGCACATTTAGATATTGCCGGTACTGCATGGGTGAGTGGTAAAAATAAAGGTTCAACAGGACGTCCTGTCCCTTTATTAACCCAATATTTAATTAATCGCGCGAACAATAAAAGCCAAGATTAGTGGCCAATACCATGACACAAGTTACTTTTTTTATCATGCCTGAATCACCTCAAGTTGACTCTACGTCAGAGGCTGATTTGCATCAATTTGCTTGTGAATTAACGGCTAATCTCTATCGCGATAAGCAAAAAGTTTTTATCTATACCAAAGATAAAAAAACTGCCGAAGCGATAGATGAAACCCTCTGGCAATTTTCACCTGAGCATTTTGTTGCACACAATCTGCAAGGTGAAGGCCCTAGTTTTGGTTCGCCAGTTGAAATTGGCGACCAAGCGCCAACCAATAGGTATCCAATATTAATTAACTTTAGCCAGCAAGTGCCTCAATTCGGAAGAAAATTTCAGCACATTTATGATTTTGTGCCAGCTGACGAAGTACAGAAACAAGCTGCTAGAGAAAGATACAAAGCATTTAGACAAGCTGGCTATGTGATTCAAACAAGCCCAGCTGAAATCGCCAATTTTAAGTAAAAAATTTGAGTACAGAGTTTTATGGAAACTAAGTTTAATCCAAGCGCAATCGAGCAAGCCTTATATCAATCATGGGAAGAAAAAGGTTACTTTAAACCATCAGGTCAAGGTGATTCATATTCAATTATGATACCGCCACCAAACGTAACTGGTAGCTTACACATGGGACATGCGTTCCAAGATACCATTATGGATACCTTAATTCGCTACAAGCGTATGCAAGGCAACAACACGCTTTGGCAAGTTGGTACTGACCATGCTGGTATTGCAACCCAAATGGTTGTAGAAAGAAAACTAGCTGCCGAAGAAGACAAAACACGTCATGATTTGGGTCGCGATGCTTTCATCGACCGTATTTGGGATTGGAAAAAAGAATCTGGCGGCACTATCACGAAACAATTAAGACGCTTAGGTGCTTCTGTTGATTGGGATCGTGAACGTTTTACTATGGATGAAGGTTTATCTGAAGCGGTTAAAGAAGTTTTTGTTCGCTTACATAAAGAAGACTTAATCTATCGTGGTAAACGCTTAGTTAACTGGGATCCAAAACTTCATACTGCAATTTCTGACCTAGAAGTTGAAAACAAAGATAAAAAAGGTTCAATGTGGAACCTAAGATATCCACTCGCCGATGGTGTTAAAACCCAAGACGGCAAAGATTACATAGTTGTTGCTACGACTCGCCCAGAAACCATGTTAGGTGATACGGGTGTGGCTGTTAACCCTGAAGACGAAAGATACCAAGATCTAATTGGTAAAGACATCATATTACCTATAGTTAACCGCCGCATCAGCATCGTCGCTGACGAGCATGCTGATATGGAAAAAGGCACAGGTTGTGTAAAAATCACTCCAGCACACGACTTTAACGATAACGAAGTCGGTAAACGCCATCAGCTTCCTATGATCAACATCTTTGATAAAGATGCTGCAATTTTAAGCCAAGGTGAAAGCTACGACTTTACTGGTAAAGCAATTGAACTAGACGCGCCAATTCCTGAGCGCCTACATGGATTAGACCGTTTTGCTGCACGTAAAGCAATCATAGCTGAATTTGAAGAAGCGGGTTTACTCGAAGAGATTGAAGATCACAGTTTAACTGTTCCATATGGTGACAGAAGTGGCGTTGTTATTGAGCCATTACTAACAGACCAATGGTACGTTAGAGTAGCGCCTCTAGCTGAGCCTGCAGTTCAAGCCGTTAAAGATGGTGAAATCCAGTTTGTACCAAAACAGTACGAAAACATGTACTTCTCTTGGATGAATGACGTTCAAGACTGGTGTATTTCTCGTCAGTTATGGTGGGGTCACAGAATTCCAGCTTGGTATGACGAAAATGGTCAAGTGTATGTCGGTCGAGATGAAGCTGAAGTGCGTGCCGAAAACCAATTAGCCGATGACGTGAAATTAACCCAAGATGAAGATGTTTTAGATACATGGTTCTCATCTGCACTTTGGACTTTCTCAACTCTAGGTTGGCCAGAACAGACACCCGATCTTAAAACATTCCACCCGACCGATGTATTAGTCACTGGTTTTGACATTATTTTCTTCTGGGTTGCTCGTATGATCATGATGACGATGCACTTTAATAAAGATGAAAATGGTAAAGCGCAAGTGCCATTTAAAACCGTTTATGTGACTGGTCTGATCCGTGATGAAAACGGTGACAAGATGTCAAAATCGAAAGGTAACGTACTCGACCCTATCGATATGATAGATGGTATAGATTTAGAATCTTTAGTTGAAAAGCGCTGTGGCAACATGATGCAGCCTCAGCTAGCTAAAAAGATCGAAAAGAATACTCGCAAAGCATTTGAAGCAGGGATTGAAGCACACGGTACTGATGCGCTTAGATTCACATTAGCGGCGATGGCTTCAACAGGACGCGATATCAATTGGGATATGAACCGGCTAGAAGGCTACCGTAACTTCTGTAATAAGTTATGGAATGCAAGCCGTTATGTGTTGATGAACACTCAAGATCAAGATTGTGGCTATGGCGACAACCAAGATTTTGAATACTCATTAGCGGACAGATGGATCTTAGGCCAGTTCGAAAACACTGTAAAAACCTTCACCGATCATTTAGACAACTATAGATTCGATTTAGCGGCAAATACAGCTTACGAATTCACTTGGAACCAGTTCTGTGATTGGTATTTAGAATTAACTAAACCTGTGTTGAATTCGGGTACTGAAGCACAGCAAAGAGCAACTCGCTATACGCTTATTACCGTATTAGAGAAACTATTACGTTTAATGCACCCACTTATTCCTTATATCACAGATGCAATTTGGAAAAACGTGGCGCCATTAACGGGTGTTAATCAAGATACTATTATGCTCCAAGCCTTCCCTACTTTTGATGCGAATAAAGTAGACGAAGCAGCAATGGCTGATTTAGATTGGGTTAAACAGTTTATTTTAGGTATACGAAATATTCGTGGTGAAATGGATATATCTCCGAACAAACCACTAAATACATTCATTAAAAATGCAAGCGCAGAAGATAAGCGCCGATTAACAGAAAACCAAGGTTTCTTGCAAGGTTTAGCCAAACTGGAAAGCATTACAGTGCTGAATGAAGGAGACGAAGCGCCTGTTTCATCTGCTGCATTAGTCGGTGAAATGTCTATCTTAATTCCTATGGCGGGTTTAATTGATGTTGAAGCTGAGCTTGCTCGAATCGACAAAAATATCGAAAAAATTGCTAAAGACTTAGCTCGTGTTGAAGGCAAGCTGAAAAATGATAATTTTGTCAGCAAAGCACCTGCTGCCGTCATTGACAAAGAAAAAGCTAAATTAGCTGAAATGCAAACTGCTATCAGTAAATTAGAAGAACAAAAATCGACGATTAAAGCACTTTAATCGCGCAATTTTGCACTCTGAAAAATAGTCTGAAAAAGCCGATCACTAGATCGGCTTTTGATACCTAAACCCGGGCTATAAAGATAAATTACATTTGAGAAGGATTTCTTCTATCTCACTAAATTTAAAAGGCTTACTAATAAAATAAATAAATTCGTCACTGTTAGGTTTGGTTAATTCGCCCGTCACCAAGATTTTTGGTATATCCGAACTAATTGCTTTAGCAACTTCAACGCCTGTGGTATCCGCTAATCTATAGTCCAAAAATGCTAAATCTATTTTACGCTCTGAATCATTACAAAACTTTATTGCTTTGTTTGCAGAAGAAAAGGTAAAAATTTCTAAGTTATCGGAAGCAAAATATTCTTCGAACATCTCACAATAAGAAAGCTCATCATCTAAATATATCAGGCTAAACATATACTGCTAACCTCCGTGTTTCGGAAATTGAATTATGAAACAAGTATGAGTACTGTCATTGTTAATCGATATATTGGCTTGATGATCATCGAGAATACCTTTAATAATAGACAAACCTAAGCCCGTACCCTCACCCACATTTTTAGTTGTATAAAAAGGATCAAATATTCTAGGTTGAATAGATTCTGGTATACCAGAACCAGAGTCAATTATTTCAAGCTGTACTAAGCTGCCAATGTCTTGCACAATAATTTTAATCCACTTATCCGCCAAATCTTGAACAGCATCAATTGCATTATTAATTAAATTTATCATAACCTGTTCAATTTCAATCTCATTACACAGTACCATAGCGTTAGAAGAATCCGTGTAATTTAATTCAACTAGTTCTCGCTGTAACTTAGGTTGAGTTAAAGTAATCGCTTCTTCAATAATTTGCGATATCGAATAAGCATTTTTGACATTAACTTCATCTGTTCTTGAAAATTTTCTTAAACTTTTAACTATATGTGAAATACGATCGGCTGATTTATGGATAACATCCATCTTAGTAGCTAGTTTCTCTAATTTAAAATTAGGCCTAGCAACCAGCTCTGCAGTTCCAGAGATAATGCCTAATGGATTATTAATCTCATGTGCAACACTAGCCGATAATTCACCTAATGAAGCAAATTTGGCGTTTTGAGCACTTTTCTGTCTTTCTTTAGCGTATTTTATTTCTGCGCTTTTTCTTAAATCTATATTTTGTATTGTGCCGGATAAGGAAACTATCTTGCCATCTTTATAATTCGGTTTACCATTAGTATATACCCAGACGACATTACCTTTAGCGGTTAATGCCTGTAGCTCTAAACTATAAGATTCCCCATATTGAATCGCTCTGTTAACCGCATTTTCAATGACGGGAATATATTCTGGTGTAAAGAGCTTTATTCCCTCTTCTAATATAGGTTTTGAGTCTACTCTTTGCTCTACTTCTAAAATCTTAAACGTTTCTTCAGTCCAAGTTAGATCACCAGTTTCAATATCTAGCTCCCAGCCACCAACATTCGCAATAGAGTTAGTTTCATTTAAAATTTCGAGCGTTTTAGTTAACTTAGCTTGGTTAACTATACTGTCGGTAATGTCTTGGCGGATAGCCAGATAATTAACTATGTTCCCATCGGCATCAAAAATAGGCGTAAGAACACTTTGAACAAAATAAAATTGACCAGATTTACTAACATTCTTAATCACGCCGGTCCAAGTATTCCCAGAAGAAATAGTCTGCCACATAGACTTAAAAAAAGACTTAGGATGATGCCCCGAATTAACTAATTTGTGGGTTTTGCCGATCAATTCTTGTTTCGAATAACCACTTATCTGGCAAAACTTATCATTAACTTCAATAATGACTCCATTAGAGTCTGTTTTTGCCAAAATAGTTTCTTTATATAGTGCTTTCTCTATTTGCAGCGAAATATTTTGTGCTTTTTTTATTTCAGTAACATCGTGGGCTACTGCAAATATGAGTTGTTTATCTCTATCATAAGAGCCGCTCCATGAGAAAGTTAAATAGTGCCCATGAATATGCCTGTATCTATTTTCAAACTTAACGGTGTCATTACCATCTATTAATTTTTGACACTCAAGTTTGGTTTTTTCGATATCTTCTGGATGGATGAACTCATAGAATGACGTAGATACAAGCACTTCCTGAGGATAACCCAGTACTTTAGTAAAGCTAGGATTAATATACTCAAAAAACCCATTTTGATTAGCCGTGCAGAACATTTCAAATGAGCCATTAACTAGTTTTTTATATATATCTTCTGATGGATAATGTGATTCCATTACTTAACTCAATTATTATTGTTTTATTTATTTTTTAAAGGGAGTAAATATTTTTAATTTGAATCAAAACGCCCCCTAATCTATCAACCGCTTTATAAGCATATTATAAAGTTAGACCATTTTTAAAAAAATTGTAATAAACTAACAAGTTAAAGACTAGCCTTCCATACTAGATGCATATAATTTACTTAAAATATGATCCCTAATAAAATTTTTATTATTGGCCTACCTAGAACTGCGACCACTAGTATATGTGTTGCTATGTTAGAGCTTGGCTTTAAAACTGCGCATACAGCTTATGTGAATAAATGTTTTGAGCAAGCTCAGGTAATTGCAGACACGCCGGTTTTCTCTCACTATCAAGCCTTAGATAAACTTTATCCAAATTCTTTATTTATAAATTTAACTCGAGAATTAAACGTTTGGCGGCCTTCAATAAGGCAGTTATTAACTAGGATGTTGGTCAATTTACAACGCTGTGATGGCGGTTTTAACCCAATAATCAAACAAGCATTTAATCAAACATTTACCGGCTTATCTGAAGCTAAGCTTGCTGATGATGAATACTTAAACATTTGCTACAACAAGCACCAAAACCAAATTCAGCAGTATTTTATGAATAGGCCAAATGATTTATTAAGCATAGATATTAGCCACACAGGCAGCTTTTTAAAGTTGAGGCAATTTTTAGCTATGCATGCTTTAGTAACTAATAATCACTTCCAAACAGACGACAAGTGCCGTGGTTTTAAACATATCAATATAGGCGGAAAAGTCACAGCTTGGCAAAAAATAAAGCATCCGCTAAAAGCGGAATCTACACGTCATGGAAAAATAGACAAACTTAGCTTTGTTTAAAAATTAGTTGATCTAAATTCACAAGGCATTGATTTCATAAAAATTAAACTGGACAAATCTACGCTAAGCTTTATTGTTTAGACATATACCCGAGGAAATTGAAGCCATACTTCCCTGTTCCTCGGATATATTCACGCACCTTGAATATCAATTTGGATGCTATCTAGCTTACTAAAAGTTTTACCATCCATATCATTCATAATAATCTAGGTTAAGGAAGAAACATGATAGAAGATATTGAAAAATATTCAGAGCAAATATTCACCTATGTAGTTGAATATGGCTCTCAAGCTCTACTCGCTTTAGTCGTCTTAATTATTGGTCTTTGGATAATTAATAGAATAAGTGCTTCGGCACATAAAGCCTTATTAAAAAGTGCAGTTGATGACACTTTAAGCACCTTCTTATCGGGTGCTGTCGACATCATTTTAAAAGTTTTATTAGTGATCAGTGTCGCCTCTATGGTTGGCATAGAAACGACTTCATTTATTGCCATTTTAGGTGCTGCAGGCTTAGCTGTGGGTATGGCGCTGCAAGGCAGCTTATCTAACTTTGCTGGCGGTGTCATGTTACTTATATTCCGTCCGGTTCGAGTTGGCGATTATATCAATGCGCAGGGACAAAGTGGTACTGTGGTTGAAATGGGCATCTTTGTCACTGTATTAGAAACTTTTGATAAACAAATTATTATTATCCCAAATGGTCCATTATCTAACGGCAATGTGATTAACTATAGTAAAAGCCCAACTCGTGCTGTAGAAGTGACTTTTTCGATTAGCTATTCAGATAACATGAAAGTCGCTAGAGATACACTCACTCAATTGATGCAACAAGACGAACGTGTACTAAAAGATGCAGATAATGTTGTCGCTGTTGTCGAGTTAGGCGATAGCTCTGTCAATATTTTATACCGAGCTTTCGTTAAAACTGAAGATTATTGGGGCTACTTCTTTGATATTCATGAAGAAGGTAAATTAGCATTAGAAAACGCTGGTTGTTCTATCCCATTCCCACAAACAGATGTTCATTTGTATAAAGAACAAGCTTAAGCGCATACAACTTGCTATTAGTTTAGTGAGGTACTGAGTTTAGACTAACAAAGCCGAGCACTCGCTCGGCTTTGTTAATTAACCTAAATTCAAAATCATTAATGTTTCACTGGGCTAAAAATATCGCCGTCAACATTTTTAATGACAAATTCGTAGCCTTCCCTGCCATCTGAAAAACGCTTATGCAAATTTTTAAATTTCACTGTCACTTTTTCGTTATTTTGAGGGTTGTAGACAACTAAAGCATTTTCAAACTGTCTTTGGCTCGCACCATCTGGTCTAATCATGCCATCTTGAGTCGGTTTACCTAAATCAAAGTCCCACATATCATACCAGTTATGCAAGTGATCCGGCGTTTTCAGCGGATTTGGATCTGCGAATAGAACATAACCATTAGAATGCGTTAGGGCTAAAGTTGTAATTGCGCGCATTGTTTTTTCATTTTCACGATCGCCCCAAGCTTCAACCCCTGTTATCACAGGCTTCTTAAACTTTAACTCATAAAAATCAATCGCTTTTTTCATTCCGTCCCAAGTACATAAAGGTTTATATGAATGGTCTGGATCACACTCCATAAAAGCACCATTGATATACTCTTGATATTTTTCAGCTTTATTTAAATAGTCATGAATGTTCACTGTTATTAAAGCTTTATCTCCGATAGCAGCCCGAGTGAGTTTAATGATATCTAAATGACCACTCCAATCGAACATAACACCATCATAAACCCCAGAGTTAACGGCAATCTTAGACATTTGAGCAACACGCTGCTGAAAAGCTTTGTTTTCGTAATTTAACATATAGTATGGCTCTGGACCGCCCTTCCAGCCAGCAACGCGACTTCCATCATCATTTCTTAACCAGTATTCACTATCTTCAGGTAAGTAGCTACCAGGTGCATCACGCCAGCGCACTTCCATCAGCATCACCATATTTGGGTTTTTCTCTAATAACTTTGCTCGATTAATTAAAGCTTGCTGATAAGTCTTAGGATCAAAACCATCAGCTAAACCAGTATGTTTATGATTCCACTCTGTGCCTAGTACCAAAGGTGTATTAAAACTAATTTGACTCACTGGCTCTTCCCATAGCAAATCGTGCTTTGCCGCCGCAGTTAGGCGGTTTTCTAGGGTATCTAATGGGAATTCAGCAGTATCAAGAGGATTCCATGCTTGGAATACAGATGGATAACTTCTTGACTCAACTCGCTGTTTAATTGAGTTTAAAGCTATGGTACCTAACTCTGTTTGATAGCTTTTTTCTTGCACCATTTGCGTTTTTGACTCGACAGTTTGCTCGACTGAACCACATGCTGATATACCTATTACAATTGCACTTGTTAACAACGCCTTTGTTATTTTCATACAGATCTACTCTCTAGTTTTAATAGTAATTGCTTTGCAAAATTCAATTAACAACAGATACCACAGGCATACACTCAAATTCCCAGTATGTTGAATCGTCTTTTGCTAAGTTAGCGAGCTAGTCTAATTGCAAACAAATCCAATGTAATTGGCTTTAGCATATATTGTATAAACTATACAAATCTTAACTTTTTCAAACTCAGGAGTGGGTCTAAGATAAAAATTAAAATTTGAGCGCATATACCGACAGGAGATATCCAATTCCATGACTTTCCATCAAAAATGGCTAAAAAATGCCACTTTATCAGTTGCCGTACTTTCTGCAGCAGTTACTTTAGGCTGTAGTCAGCAAGCCCCTTCTTCAATTCAAGTTGCTGATAAAAAATCAGAAAAACAAAACCTTATTTTCGTTTTAGCTGATGATATGGGATATGGAGATCTAAGTGTCAACGGCCAACAAAGTTTCACTACACCAAATTTGGACCAAATGGCCAATGACGGAATCCGTTTTACTGATTTTTATGCTGGTTCATCGGTTTGTGCACCATCTAGAAGTGTACTTATGACAGGCCAGCATCAAGGCCATACTAGAATTCGTGCGAACTTAATGAATATTAAAGAAGCGCCAGGGTTTAAGAGCGAGCATTTACAACCAGAGGATATTACTATCGGTGATATTTTCCAACAAGCCGGTTATACCACAGGGGTAATAGGTAAATGGGGCTTAGGTGAACTAAATGACTCAGGGCATCCAAACGAACAAGGCTTTGATTATTTTTATGGTTACTTAAATCATATTCACGCGCACAACCACTTCCCAGATCACTTATATCGCAACAAAGAAAGAGTCGAGTTGAAAAATGAAGTCATACCATCAGGCTGTGGCTACTGTTATAAATTTGGCTTTGAAGGCCAAATTACACCATTAGATAAACGCGTCGAATATGCAGATGATCTAATTCGTGAAGAGTCGTTACAGTTTATTGAACGAAATAAAGATAAACCATTCTTCTTAATGGTATCACTCGTTTCACCACATGCTAACAATGAAGCTAACGACGTAGATTGGGCGCATGGTTTAGAAATCCCTAGCTATGGAAAATATGCAAACAAAGATTGGCCCGACACAATGAAAGGTTATGCGGCTATGATAGATCATATAGATACCACAGTGGGTTTACTAATAGACAAAGTAAAAAGTGCAGGCATAGAAGATAAAACCATCGTTATGTTTAGTGCTGATAATGGTCCGCATCAAGAAGCAGGTGGTGACCCGTACTTCTTTAAATCTTCAGGGCAATTTAGAGGCATGAAAAGAGATTTATACGAAGGTGGCATACGTATGCCAACCCTTGCTTGGGGTGGTCCTGTAGCTAAAGGTGTAGTAAGTGACCATATTGGTTATTTTGGCGATTTTATGGCGACAGCTTCGGAAATGACAGGCGTTGCTCTACCCGCAGATAGAGACTCTGTTAGCTTTTTACCAACTTTATTAGGTCAAGATGAAGCACAAAAAGATCATGAGTATATTTATTGGGAATTTTATGCACATGGTTCATCACAAGCTGTGCGCATGGGTCAATACAAAGCGGTACGTTTACCTATGTGGACAGGACCAATCGAAATTTATGACCTAGAAAAAGATCCTAGCGAAACAACTAATATTGCAGCTCAGCATCCAGAACTGGTGGCTAAGTTTGCTCAAATCATGACTGACAATAATGAAATAACAGAAAGTTGGCAGCCAGACACTAAAGGCACCTCGCCTGACCGTCTGCGTCAGCAAGGCAAAGGTTTTCAACCTTAAATCACACTAGCAAAAAAGAGGGTTTCATCACCCTCTTTTTTATCTCTCAAAATAATAATTATATTAACAAGTAGACAAAGGAAATTGGATGTTCAAATTCACAAACCCCATACGAAAATTAGCCATAGCTATGGCATTGCCGACGATAGGTTTAATTGGTTGTGGTGACCAAAATGACCAAACGGCTAGCGTAAATAAAACTGAGTCCAATAAACAATACAATCTTATTTTCATTATGGCTGATGATATGGGATACGCAGATTTAGGCTCTTATGGCCAAGAAAAAATTAAAACGCCAAACCTAGATCAAATGGCGGCTGAAGGCATTCGCTTTACCGACTTTTATGCTGGAACAACCGTATGCGCACCATCTCGCAGTGTTCTAATGACAGGTTTGCATATGGGCCATACGCCAGTCAGGGGCAACGCAGGCGTCAAAACTCAAACTTTAGCACCAGAAGATATTACGGTAGCAGAAGTACTCAAAGATGCTGGATATAAAACGGCTCTAGTGGGCAAATGGGGTTTGGGCGACGACGGTAATACAGGCTTGCCAAACGATCAAGGATTTGATTATTTCTTTGGCTATCTAAACCAAGTCCATGCACACAATCACTACCCTGAATGGCTTTGGCGCAACAAAGAAAAAGTTATGTTGGATAACATAGTTGAACTAGGTCCTATTGCTTATATGGACTTTCATGGCGGTGTTGCTAAACCCGAAAATCGAAAAACCTACTCAAGCCAGTTATTTTTTGACGAAGCAGTTGAATACATTGATAACGCAGGAAAAGATCCTTTCTTTCTATTTGTTTCTTTAACTTCACCACATGCGAACAATGAAGCAGAAAAATTTGACTGGGCGCACGGCATGGAAGTACCAGAATCTAGCTATCAAGAATATGCAGATAAAGATTGGAAAGAGCCAGCCAAAGGCTATGCTGCCATGGTTGATTTTATCGATAAAGGGGTTGGCCGAATTCTAAATAAGTTAAAAGAGAAAGGTTTAGAAGACGACACTATCGTTATGTTTACCTCTGACAATGGTCCACATGAAGAAGGTGATAATGACCCTTATTTCTTTGACTCTAATGGGCCATTTCAAGGTACCAAACGAGTACTTTATGATGGTGGTATTCGTGTCCCTATGATTGCTTGGGCACCGGGCACAGTGCCTGCAGGTAAAACCAGTAACCATGTAGGCTACTTTGGTGATTTAATGGCTACAGCCGCTGATTTAGCAGGTGTTAAAACGCCAGAAAAACTAGATAGTGTCAGCATTAGTCCTGTGTTATTCGGCAAAGATTCTGAACAACAGCAGCATGATTTTGTTTACTGGGAGTTTTACGAAATGGGTGGTATTCAAGCTTTGCGACAAGGTAAATGGAAAGCTGTACGTACACCTATGTTCACAGGGCCAGTACAAATTTATGATATCACCAAAGACTTAGGCGAAAAAAATGATTTAGCGGATCAGTACCCTGAACTCGCAGCCAAATTTGATCGATTGATGAACAGCTCACACACCCCAGATCCGCGCTGGGTAGCGACGACAGGTGCTGCTGGCAGACATTAAGCTCGATAAAATTTATACCAAGCCTAATTAAATATGGCTAAGTATCACACCCAGCTAATAGGTGTAAAAAACCACTTCACGCGTGAAGTGGTTTTTATTTAATTGCTCGTTATAAAATACAAATTAAGTTCTGTATTCAGCATTAATTTTGACGTAGTCATAACTAAAGTCACATGTCCAAATAGTGGTTTGAGCTTCGCCTCGGTTAAGTACAACTGTCATTTCAATTTCAGCTTGATCCATGATGGCTTGGCCTTGTTCTTCAAGGTAGCTTTCTGCTCGGCCGCCTTTTTCGGCAACCATTACATCACCAAAATATAGCTCTAATGCATTCGTGTCTAAATCTTCCAACGATTCACACTCACGAGAAGCATAACCAATGGCTGCTAACACTCTTCCTAAATTAGGATCCGATGCAAACATAGCCGTTTTAACTAATGGGCTCTTACCAATAGAAAAACCGATTGTTTTTGCTTCCTTAACCGATTTAGCACCTTTCACATTCACGGTAATAAATTTAGTTGCCCCTTCACCGTCGCGAACAATCGCCTGAGCAAGAAATTGTGATGCTTTAACTAATTCATCAAATAATGCTTTGAAGCCGTTAGATTCTCTGGATGTAATTTTTTCAGCGCCTGATTGACCAGTCGCCATAACAATAAACGAATCGTTAGTAGAGGTATCACCATCAACAGAAATACAGTTGAAAGATAAATCAGCGATTTCCTTAGTGATTTCATCAAGGAAAGATTGTTCTATCGCAGCATCTGTCGCTAAATAACCTAACATGGTTGCCATATTGGGATGGATCATACCAGCACCTTTAGAAATACCAGTCACCTTCACCTTAGCACCCGCTAAGTCAATCTGACTAGAATAAGCTTTTGGCGCTATATCTGTTGTCATTATTGCTTCGGCCGCTTGTGCCCAATGATCAGTCGCTAGATTAGAGACAGCTTTTGGAATAGCAGGTAAAAGCTTGTTCATAGGTAAGTGTTCTAAAATAACACCCGTTGAAAATGGTAACACAGCTTCCATTTCTATATTCATTGTCTCTGCAACAGCTTGACATGTGACAATGGCATCTTTCATCCCTTGCTCACCTGTGCCTGCATTTGCATTACCCGTGTTAATCACTAACGCTTTAATTTGATTACCGCTCGCCAAATGTTTTTGGCACAATTTAACAGGCGCAGCACAGAATCTATTTTGAGTAAACACACCAGAAACCGAGCTACCAGGAGCAACTTCGATAACCAATAGATCTTTTCGATTCGTTTTTTTGATTCCAGCTTCAGTCCAGCCGAGACGGATCCCCTCAATCGGGTTTAGGGTTTCTGCATTAACCGCAGGTAAATTAACAGGCATAGTAAGTTTCAAGTAACAAAAATATGCTTAAGATTTTACGACTTCAGTTGAGGATATGCAAAACATAGTTTTTAAACAGATAAAATATTTTGGCGGAATAATTTGGTGCTATGAGTTGACTCTAAAGCAGCGAAGAATATCTAGTGACGGTTCAGATAAATGGGACTCAGGCTATAATAAAACCCAATCATTATTAGATGATTGGGCTTTATTACAAGGTTAAAATTCAATTATGGCTGTGGATCAGCAACATCTATAGTTTTAACTAAGCTGATATCGCTAATTACAATATCATCACTCACGCCGTCAGCTGGCGTTAGCTCAAAGCTAAAGTAAACTGTTTCTGACCATCCTGATACCCAAGGTTTATCGCCATCGTTAGCAGCACTACCTGTCGCTAATTCTTCGCCAACAACGGGTACTCTAATCGTACCTAAGCTGACCTTATGCCAACCAGCACCAACTGGTACTGTGCCTGAGATAAGCGTTTTCGCAAGTACATTAGCTTTTGCCATAGGTGTCCAAGAGTTTCCATCTATATCGGCACCAACCACGTTAGTTGTGCCATCTTGATGTTGATTAAACCAAGGTTGAGCACCGACAGATAAAGTCACTTCATGATCTGTGTTGTTTTTAGCCCATACAGTCAACTCAAAAGTATCTCCTTGATTTTGACCTGAACCCAAGAAATGGAAAGGATTTTCAATCGCAGAGGTACGGCGATTTTGTTCTGCATATAGTGTACTGCCATCACCAACAGGCGTAGCTAAATGTAAGGCATTACCGCCGCCAAACCCTTGACCAATTAATACATCTCTTGTCGTTGGGACTGCCAATGTGCCATTGCCAGCCTCAGCTAAAGAATACCAATAGTTTTCAGTGCCGCCATGCGCGACAACAGTTACCCCATCAATAACTTCAGTTGGAATAGCTTTACCTGCACCTGCAAAAGTATTTGCAAAATTATAGGTCAAAGCAGCTGAATCAGTTCCTGTACAAAAGAAGTTATCAACTACATTTACATCAACGGCATCGTTTTCAACTGGATTATCTAATTCAACTGTAACACTGACATTACTCGCTTCAACTGGACCAGCTGCTAAAATGGCATCAGTCCCACTCGCTTGCTGTATTGCAACTGCAGTATCATCAGCTGATGACCAAGAATATGAGCCTGTCGCGTCTAGGTTTTCATTCGCTGAATTTTTAGCTTGTACTCCTACAGCAGCAACACTACAAGTTGGAATATTAATAGCTGTATCGATCACCGTATCGCCATCCGTAATTTCTATCATAGCGACATTCGAATCTGAACCTGTATCGGCCGCAGCAATTAGGGTTTTGCTCGACGAGACAGTTTCTACTCCGCCAAGCGAATCTGTATGCGTCGCTGCAACATAAACTTCTTTACTTGCATCACCTGTTTGCAAAGTATAACTTGCACCTGTCGCAACGGCTGCATCTGCAACAAACCATTGGTAACTGACTGTACCTAAACCATCAAGATCTGAAAAATCATTACTCGCTTGCAAAGTCTCACCTTCAGTAAAGTTACCCGAAATCATGACACTTCCAGCTAAAGCATCATCGATATTTTGCACTAAACTTGATGACTCAACTTGGAGGCTATATTGAAGATTAAACATGTCATCATGGAAGACAACCTCAGCTGAAATTTTCTTACCCACTTCGTTTTGAGTTAAATTTAACGTATCGGATGTTGCGCCAATAATTTCGACATCATCAGCATACCAAGTGAAACTATCTAGAATAATATCACCGTCAATATCAGCCAAGGCATCAGTAACAAGCATAACATCGGAATTTTGTTCGAAATTGCCGGTGAAAGCTAAGTCACCAGTCGGTAAAGAGTCGGTTGGTGTTTCAACAACTTCGTCATCGAATTCACCTTCCTGATTAATTTCTAACTTACAGGCAGATAATCCCATACTTAATAAAATGGCTAATGATATTTGGCTTAATTTCATATTGGTTTCCTATTCGGCTCAAGTTAGTGTGTGATAATCCATGTGCCACAAAACACTAACATATGATGTATTTAAATGTAACACCTAAATAACAGTATTACGTTTTAAACCTAAATTCAACAATTAGCCAACAAAAAAGTTAATAACAAATTAAACAGGATGGGGGAAGAAACCAAAGAAAAGCCTTAGCTAACCTTAGTTCGGAATAAAAAGTTAACTAAGGCATTGAAAAACAGATCAAATTATTAAAATTTTAAAAATTAATTTTTAGGATGATATTTTTTCTTTTAGTGATACGAATTAGCGTACGTAATGGCTGGTATAAATTACACTCTGTTTGGACGTGTTTAAATGAATAGAAAAAATACTAAAATTTAAATAAGGAGTATGAGCTTATATAGAAAATGAAATGGAAAGATAGAGCTAAATCAATATAAATAACGATAATCAGCTGGAGATAAAAGCCATTTAGGCAAGGCAAGTTGGCACAGGCATAGTGGTTCTATGCCAAGCCAAATTAACGCAGAATAAATGGCTTTTAGCCCAGCCTTTCAGGAGACTCACAGACAGCTCACTTCTGTGTTGTATCATTTTGAAAGGTGCCTACATATCTGCAATGATACGCCTTGAATTGAACTGTCTGTGATGGCTCTGATACTCGCAATTTATATTGATTTAGCTCTAACAAATCAGAAAAAGAATTAGGCTAAGTTAGCCTAATTCTACAAAAACGATTATGCATAACCTTGAGGGTTATTTGACTGCCATCGCCATGAATCTTCAGCCATTTCAGCAACACCACGAGTCGCTTGCCAGCCAATTAACTCTGCCGCCAATTTAGGCTCAGCAAAGCATTCTGCTATATCACCTGGTCGACGGTCAACAATTTGATAAGGTACAGGTTTACCACTTGCTGCTTCAAAGGCTTTAACCATTTCAAGCACACTATAACCATTACCAGTGCCTAAATTAATTGCATGTGCACCAGGGCTTGCATGTAATTTTTCTAAAGCTTTTACATGACCGTTCGCTAAATCAAGAACATGTATATAATCGCGAACACCTGTGCCATCTTTAGTTGAATAATCACCACCAAAAACAGATAATTTTTCTCTTTTACCTACTGCGACTTGAGTAATAAAAGGCATTAGGTTATTCGGGATACCATTTGGATCTTCACCAATAGTACCACTCTTATGTGCACCAACTGGATTGAAATAACGAAGTAATACGACACTTAATTTAGGGTATGCAACAACGATATCACGACACATTTCTTCAACCATTAATTTAGTTCGACCATATGGATTTGTCGCACTTAATGGGAAGTTTTCGGTAATAGGTACACTCGCAGGATCACCATATACTGTGGCAGATGAACTAAAGATTAAGCTATTAACATCATTTTCAAGCATCACTTTAACTAAAATACGTGTGCCATTGACATTGTTATCATAATATTCAAGTGGTTTTTCAGTTGATTCACCAACTGCCTTCAAGCCAGCAAAGTGAATAACTGAATCTATTTTATGTGATTTAAAAATATCATTTAATACAGCTTCATCACGAATATCGCCTTCAATAAAGCTAACTTCCTTACCACAAATTTTTTCAACACGTTTTAGCGCTTCAAGTTTACTATTTGCTAAGTTATCAATAACAACAACTTCATGACCTGCTTCGATAAGCTCGGTGCAAGTATGAGTGCCTATGTAACCAGCTCCGCCTGTTACTAAAATTTTCATCGTTAAACCTTTTCAAAAGGCGACATCATATCGCCTAATTTTATTAATTAATGAATTAAGCGAATGCGCCCTGCTCTGCTGTACAAATAAAGATAGACTCTTTAATGCCTGTTTCTTTTTCGTAATTCGCTTCAATGCTTGCTTTAATTGTATCCACTAAATCATCAGGTACTAATGCCACTACACAGCCACCAAAACCACCGCCAGTCATACGAACGCCACCTTTAGCACCTAAATCGGCATGGATTAGATCAACTAGGTAATCAATTTGCGATGTTGTGATTTGGAAATCGTCTTTCATTGACATGTGAGATTCACGCATTAAACGGCTAACCGTTTCGATATCACCATCATTTAATGACGTTAAGGTATTTAATGTTCTTTCATTTTCAGTGATAACATGACGAGCTCGTACAAACGCAGTTTGGCTCATATCTGTTTTATGTTGCTCTAATAAACGCATATCTGCATCTCTTAGTAACTCAACATTCATCACTTTAGCTGCTTCTTCACATTGTTCACGTCTTAAGTTGTACTCGCTATCAACTAAACCACGTTTAACATTAGAGTTCACAATGAATAAATTTAAACCTTTAGGAATAGAAGTGTATTGGATTTCTAATGAGCGACAGTCAAGTAGCATGGCTTGATCTTTTTTACCCATAGCAGAAATCAGTTGGTCCATAATACCGCACGAGCAGCCAACAAATTCGTTTTCAGCTTGCTGACCTTTTAAAGCAGCTTGGATACCGTCTAAAGGCAAATTATTCAAGCTAGCAAAACATTTTAAAACCGCAATTTCAAAAGAAGCAGATGAGCTTAAACCTGAACCTTGAGGTACATTACCTGAAACAACAAAGTCTACACCTTTAATTTCAGGATAATCTTGCAATAAAGCGATTAACACACCTCGAATGTAGTTACTCCAAGTATATTTTTCATCAAATTGGATATCATCTAATGAAAAACTGACAGACTCAGCATTAATATCTAAAGCTTGCACATTTACCTTACGATCATCACGTAAACTTGCTGCGATATCAGTACCGAAATTAATTGCAGCAGGTAATACAAAACCACCGTTGTAATCAGTATGTTCACCAATAATATTTACACGACCAGGTGCGTGAAAAAACGCATCCGCTGTTTTATTAAAAAATTTAGAAAAACCAGTTTCGACTAATTCTTGACGTGTCATCTTATACGCTCGCTTTGTAATGTGTTGCAGGTACTGCTTTTAATCTGTCAGCAGCTTGTTCAGGTGTTAAATCTCTTTGTGATTCAGCCATCATTTCATAACCAACCATAAATTTACGAACCGTAGCTGAACGCAATAATGGCGGGAAGAAGTGTGCATGCAATGTCCATTCATCATGGTCTTGTCCATCAAATGGCGCACCATGCCAACCCATAGAGTATGGGAATGAAGTATTAAATAAGTTGTCATAACGAATCGTAATTTGTTGAACTATGTCCGCTAAAGATTCCTTTTGCGATTCATTCAACTCAGTCATGCGAGCAACTTTGAATCTTGGTAATAATAAAGTTTCGAATGGCCAGCCAGCCCAATAAGGTACAACAACAACCCAATCATCATTTTGACAAACAACACGTTCTTGAGATTCAATTTCTCTTGCTACATAGTCAGAAAGTAAGTTTGTACCTTGTTCTTGGTAATATTTAGCAAAATTCACTAATTTTTTAGCTGGTAATGTTGGAACTTGGTTTTGAGCCCAAATTTGACCATGTGGGTGGGGGTTAGAGCATCCCATCATAGCGCCTTTATTTTCAAAAACTTGCACCCAATTGTAAGTTTTTGACAAATCAGCTGTCTCAGCTTGCCAGGTATCTACAACATCTTTTATTTCAGCGGTAGATAGTTGTGGTAACGTTTTACTATGGTCTGGAGAAAAACAAATTACACGACTACAACCTTGCTCTGTCGACATTTTAAATAAAGGATCTGCCGTTTCACACTGAGGTGTATCATCACGTAAGGCAGCAAAATCATTAGTAAAAACAAAGGTCTTTGTGTACTTAGGGTTCACTTCACCATTGATTCGGGTATTACCAGAACATAAATAACAGCTTTCATCATAAGCAGGTTTATCTTCCACATCTAACACTTCAGACTGTCCTTGCCAAGGTCGCTTAGCTCGGTGTGGCGAAACCAATACCCACTCCCCTATCATAGGATTGTAACGGCGATGAGGATGTTCAGTTGGATCAAATTCAGTAGTCATTTAAAAACCCATATGCTTGATTAATAGAAAGTTATTTATGGTAAATAATTAATTATCTTACCCCAATTTTTACAGCATTTTAAAATAAAAAAAGCCAAAGGTAAAGCGTTTTACCTTGTATTTACATTTATTAGCCACAAAGTAATAAACCATTGATTTGTATTAATTATTTTATAAGTAAACCTCTAAACCTTACGAAAAGGTAAAAATTAATTTACATATTGTTAAAAATACAAGTAAATAAAATTTTGATATCAGCTAAAATTGAATTAGCCATGAATAATAAAATTTGAACGACTTAACTTAAATTAACAATAATCAAGGTTATATTTAAAATATGTATAGCCAATAAATAATTAGATACCAATTAAATGATCAAAATAAAAAATTTTTGCCTGATTTCCAGTTTGAGTTTGTTGGCATGCTTCCAATCTCAAGCGCTTACCAAGAGAGAACAAGCTGCTTTAACCGAAGTTTGGTTACCGAAAGTCATTGAGGTTAAACCCACTCCAATCCCGTCCGACGCAATTAATTTAACTGATAATATCTACCATCATTGGCAGCATAACAAAGGCCAGAAAGTGAAATGGACGGTCGAAAATAATCAATTAACCGTGGTACCTGGCTCGGGAAGTATAGAAACGAAACAAAGCTTCTGCGATATGCAATTACATATTGAATGGCGCTCACCTAAAAAAACACCCGAAAAGTCCGGCCAACAACTAGGCAATAGTGGGATTTTTATACAGGGCCAATATGAGATCCAAGTGTTAGATTCATACGACAATGAGACTTACAGTAATGGCCAAGCGGGAGCTGTATATAAACAAGCCGCTCCACTCGTCAATGCCATGTTACCCACTGGAGAGTGGCAAACCTATGATATTATTTTTAAAGCGCCTAAGTTTTCGGCATCTGGTCAGTTAATTACGAAAGCTTATGTCAGCGTTTTGCACAATGGTGTTTTGATTCAAAATCATACTGAAATTCAAGGTGCAACCGTTTTTGTCGGCCAGCCAAAATATCAAGCCCATGGTTGCCGCCCATTGCTGTTACAAGATCACAGAGACGAAGTCAGCTATCGAAATATTTGGCTTAGAAAGCTTTAATTTTAATTAAAATACCTACTTAACCTTAACTCTGGATAAGAAAGTAAGTTGTTACCCAGACTTAGTTACTTAGTTTGAAACACAAATTACCTTTGTGTTTCAAACATCACATCCTGCTTAATGCTAGTGTTGTGATCTAATAACTCAATCTCTAATTCGATATTCCAAATCATATTAGCCTCTGCGCATATCACAGGGACAACGCTGAGTTGATATTCATTTGAGTTAACTCGTTTCACTTGGATTGGAATTTTGCCCATTTGCATATTTTGTCCGGACAACCAAGCTTTTAAATCAGAGCTAGGCTTGGATAAATTAATTGTGACTTTATTACTTGTTTCGAGCATTACTGGCATTGAAGCGTGAATATCTAGAGTTAATCCCTGCTCTTGTGTATTACATTTAACCTGAAAATCTAGTTCGCAGTCATGGGGGCTTAATGTTTTTTGATTATTGTAAAACCAGACAAAAATAAAAAAGATGAGTGCAAATACCAGTTTTAAATAAGTTTTCAAACGTACACCTGTAAAATTAAAGAAAAATTCAATTGATTCAAATCATGTTTTTTTCAAAGTCGACTATATTTTTAGCTGTAAAAACCATACAATCTGCACGATTTTAATCATGGATCAGCTTAACTGCCTAAATAGCGTTCAAAATGAATGTTATTTGAACAATTTCGCTGTTATCTAAAAACATTTGAACCTTGGATGGCGAAGAGTTGTTAATTATTAACATAATCTTTTCGTTTTGGAAGATACAAAATGAGCGCAACAAGTTCTACAACTCCTAATTATAATTTTGACATAGTCAAAAACTTTGCCTTTATGGCTGTTGTCTGGGGGCTAATTGGAATGTCTGCGGGTGTTCTAATAGCTGCTCAGTTAGTTTGGCCAGAGTTAAACTTTGACCTACCTTACACAACCTATTCTAGGTTGCGACCACTTCACACTAATGCGGTTATTTTTGCATTCGGTGGCTGTGCTTTATTCGCAACTTCTTACTACGTCGTACAGAGAACCTGTCAAACTCGCTTATTCAGCGATAAATTGGCTAAGTTCACATTCTGGGGCTGGCAAGCAATTATTTTAAGTGCAGTGGTTACTTTACCGCTAGGCTTAACGTCTTCAAAAGAATACGCTGAATTAGAATGGCCAATCGATATTCTAATTGCTATTGTTTGGATTGCTTATGCAATTGTATTCTTTGGTACTATAGTTAAGCGCACAGTTTCTCATATTTATGTTGCTAACTGGTTCTACGGCGGTTTCATTTTAACGGTTGCTGTACTTCATATAGGTAATAGCATGGCTATTCCGGTTAGCTTTACCAAATCCTATTCGATTTATTCAGGTGCAGTTGATGCTATGATGCAATGGTGGTACGGCCACAATGCGGTTGGTTTCTTCTTAACAGCTGGTTTCTTAGGCATGATGTATTACTTCGTACCTAAGCAAGCTGAGCGACCTGTATATTCATACCGTTTATCTGTTGTACATTTTTGGGCTCTTGTATCTTTATATATCTGGGCTGGTCCTCACCACCTTCATTACACTGCTTTACCTGATTGGACTCAATCATTAGGTATGGTGATGTCAGTTGTATTATTCGTGCCTTCATGGGGTGGTATGATCAACGGTATCATGACGCTGTCTGGCGCATGGCACAAACTAAGAACTGACCCAATTTTACGTTTCATGATAGTTTCATTGTCTTTCTATGGTATGTCTACTTTCGAAGGTCCAATGATGGCAATCAAAACAGTAAATGCTTTATCTCATTACACTGACTGGACTGTAGGTCACGTACACTCAGGCGCATTAGGTTGGGTTGCTATGGTTTCAATTGGTTCTTTATACCACTTAATACCTAAAGTATTCGGTCGTGAAAAAATGTATAGCATTAAATTAATCAACATACATTTCTGGCTAGCAACTGTTGGTGTTGTGCTTTATATAGTAGCAATGTGGATTTCAGGTGTAATGGAAGGCATGATGTGGCGTCAAATTAATGCTGACGGTACATTAACTTACAGCTTCGTTGAAATTGTTGCTCAGAAGAAACCACTTAATATCATCCGTTGGATCGGTGGCTTATGTTGTGTTGCTGGTATGATTATCATGTTATACAACGTAGTACGCACAATTCGCTCTGAAAAAACTGAAGCTGCTTCAGTTCCATCATCAACAGCTCAAGCGGTTTAGGAGTTAAAAATGGCGAATAAACATGAAATAGTTGAAAAGAATATTGGCTGGTTAGCAATTCTTTCAATCATCGCAATTAGCTTTGGTACTTTGGTAGAAATCACACCACTAATGTTTATGAAAGACACGACTGAACCTGTAGACGGCTTAAAACCGTATACAGCTTTAGAAATGGAAGGTCGTGATGTTTACATAAAAGAAGGTTGTGTGGGTTGTCATAGCCAAATGATCCGTCCTTTCCGTAGTGAAACAGAAAGATACGGCCACTACTCAGTTGCAGGTGAATCTGTTTGGGAACATCCATTCTTATGGGGTTCTAAGCGTACAGGTCCAGACCTAGCTCGCGTAGGTGGTCGATATTCTGACGATTGGCACAGAGTACACTTAATTGATCCAAGAGCCGTTGTGCCTGAATCTATTATGCCAGCCTATCCTTGGCTTGAAGAAAATGTGTTAGACGGAAAGTTAACTGAGAAAAAAATCCGTGTGTTTAAAGAACAATTTGGTGTTCCTTACACAGATGAAGACGTAGCTACTGCAAGTGCATCAGTCAAAGGCAAAACAGAAATGGATGCCTTAATTGCTTACTTGCAAACACTTGGCACGGCGTTTAAATAAGATGGATTACGGTACTTACCGAGGTGTATACACCATTATAATGATGCTAGTCTTCGGCGGCATCATTTGGTGGGCATACAGCAAACACAGTAAGAAGAAATTTGATCATGTTGCTCACTCTATATTAGATGATGAAGATATTAAGAAGAGCAACGACAAAGAGTCTGAGACTCGACAAGATTAGGGGATTTTTATGAGTACCTTTTGGAGTTTATGGGTAGCGATTTTATCCATCTCATGTTTGGTTCTTGTATTTGGCATTTTATACTGGAACATGCAAAATTATACGGGTGTTGAAGAAGGCAAGTCCATGGGACATGAATTCGACGGCATTGAAGAACTTAATAATCCATTACCAGCTTGGTGGACTAAAATGTTCTGGGCAACAGCAGTTTGGGCAGTTTACTACCTAATTGCATACCCAGGTTTAGGTAACTATGCAGGGATATTAGATTGGACGAGTTCCAACCAAGGTTTAAAATCAGTTGCTGAGTCTAAAGCTGCGACACAAGCTGGTATAGACAATGGTTTACATGTTCAATATGACCAAGAAGTTGTTAAAGCCAATGAAAAATTTGGTCCAATCTTCGAAAAATTTGCGAAACAAGATATTGTTGCTTTAGCAAAAAATGAAGATGCTCTAGAAATTGGTCAGCGTTTATTTTTACAAAACTGTTCGCAATGTCACGGTTCAGATGCTCGTGGCGGTGAAGGCTTCCCTAACCTAACAGATAATGACTGGTTATATGGTGGTTCACCTGAAAAAATTAAAGAAAGTTTGTTAATTGGACGTAAAGCCGCTATGCCAGGTTGGGAAGCAACTCTAGGTGAAGACGGTGTTAAACAAGTAACAGCTTATGTTATCAGTTTAAGCGGTCGAGAAGTTGACTCTGCACTTGCAGCTGCTGGCGAAGCTAAATATGGCATGTGTGCAGCCTGCCATGGTGCAGACGGTAAAGGTAGCTTAGCGCACAACTTACCTTTCGGTGCGCCAGACTTAACCGATAATATCTGGTTATATGGTGGTTCTGAACGTGCGATTACTGAAACAATCAAGCACGGCAGAAACGGCGTAATGCCAGCATGGAAAGAAATTTTAGGTGAAGATAAAGTTCACATAATTTCTGCTTACGTTTACAGCTTATCAAACAAATAGATTGTTAACGCTGTAGTGAAAAGCCCTGTTTAGCAGGGCTTTTTTATATCTAACTATAAATAACGAGTAAAAGGTTGACTTTAATATGACTGAAGAGCCGATTAGACCCTGGTATAAAGAACCTTGGCCTTGGGTATTAATTACCATCATAGTTTTACCTATTATCATCATGGTAATTCGTTTAAATATTTACAGTGATTATAAAGTTGAGATGGTAGTCGATGACTACTACAAAAAAGGTAAAGCGATTAATCAAGAATTCGATAGAGAGAGGTTAGCTAAAGATTATGGCATTGCTATTTTTGCTCAATTTAAACCTGACCGTCTCTTATTAGATATTAATAAAAACCAAAAAGCGCCTAAAGAATTAGCCAGTGTTATCGTGTCATTTTATCATCCAACTCAAGTGGTAAAAGACGTCAACTTAATGGCTACTATGCGAGGTGATGGCTTATACACGGCAAATTTACCTGAGAATATGAAAGGCAAATGGCAAGTTACTATTGAGCCATACAATAAAACTTGGAAAGTTCAGAAAACCATAATATTACCAACACCTGATAAAGTATTAATTACACCATAATATGCAAACCCAGTGTTTTCATTGCGGCGAACCCAACCCGCCAAACAATGATCTCTTCATCGAGAATAACCAAGGTAAACAAGCCGTCTGTTGTATTGGCTGCCAAGCCGTTGCAAATAGTATACTAGAAGGCGGCTTCAGCCAGTATTATCAATTTAGAGAAGTAAAAGCAGATAAAGCGTCGCAAACTGAAAACACCCAAGACACAGCTTACGACGAAGAGTCGGTGCAAGCTGAATTTGTAGAATTTGCTCAGGGCCAGGCAACTGCCGATTTAACCATAGAAAATATGCACTGTGCCGCTTGTGCTTGGCTCATTGAAAAACGTCTATTAAAAATATCCGGATTAAAATCGATTTCAGTTAATCTAGTCCAATCTAGAGCTAAAATCAGTTGGGATCCCGCACAAGTAAGATTAAGTAGTATTTTTGCAGCAATTCGACATATAGGTTATCTGCCTGCCCCGTTTAAAATTTCCGATGTTGAAGCCAATTATAAAAAAATTAATCGCCAATATCTAAAGCAACTTGTTGTTTCAGGTCTATTCACCATGCAAGTAATGATGATGGCATTTGCTTTATATTTTGGCGTTTTAGAACAGGGGTTTAATCAATATTTCAGATGGCTAAGCCTGCTCTTAACCACGCCTGTGGTATTTTATAGTGGTTTAGGTATGTTGAATTCTGCCTATAAGTCACTCAAAAATAAAAGTCTAAATATGGATGTTCCGGTAGTGTTCGCCATTCTAGGCACATACTTGGCCAGCTGTTATGCAACTTTTACTAGCTCAGGAGAAGTTTATTTCGAATCTGTCAGCATGTTCGTATTCTTGCTCCTATTGAGCCGATATTTAGAACATTTAGTTCGAGCAAAGTCAGTTAATGTATCGACTAACATGCTAAAAATATTACCCTTAATAGCCTATAAAAAAGCAACAGCCGACTTCCAACCCATTTCAGCAAACTTATTGCAAACTGATGATATTGTCATGGTAAAAATTGGTGAGGTTGTGCCGGCAGATGGCATTTTAATTTCAGATACCGCATCGTTTGATGAATCAATAATCACAGGTGAAAGCACACAACAAATAAAACAAGCAGGTCAAACTGTGTTCGCTGGTACCCTAGTCACTGATAATCAAGTCCTAATAAAAATTACCGCCGCAGGTAAGGCAACTACACTATCACAAATAGCGCAACGACAAACTCTGGTATCCAATAATAAATCAAAACTCGCAACGGCAGCAGATAAAGTCGCCAAAGATGCAACGCTAGGTATTTTAATTTTATCTGCCTTAACTTTTATTATTTGGGAATTTATCATAGGTGAATCTGGCCTTTGGTATGCTGTCGCAGTTTTAGTTGCGACCTGCCCTTGTGCGCTTTCTTTAGCGCTACCAACCGCTTTATCGGCTAGTACGAACAATCTCAAACGCCATGGAATTTTAATTAATAACAGCCATGCGCTTGAATCAGCTGAAAAAATATCAGCGTATTGCTTTGATAAAACAGGCACTATCACCACAGGCGCATTTAAAATAAAACAGTTTGAGTTCAAATCGGATATAAATAGCCAACAAATGTTAGCTCAGATAGCCGCGATAGAAGCTTATTCAAATCACCCTATCGCTAGTGCATTTTCTACACCGAGTTCTGAGTTTGGCGTAGACGATTTTACTATCATTCCGGGAAGTGGAATATCGGCAAAAATACAAAATGATCTAATTGAACTAACCAGCCTGAGACACATACAGCAAAAAGATTTATATCCGGAAGCTAATATTTATGTCTTGAAAAATAAGCAAATTGTAGGGGCGATTTGGTTAGAGGATGAAATACGCTCATCTGCATATGACACAATGACGCAACTCAAAGGTTACAAATGTATTTTAAGCGGTGATCCTAGCCACCGTGTAAAACAAGTCGCCCAACAGTTAGATATTAATTATCAAGAAAACCTAACGCCTGATGAAAAAGTCCAAAAATTAATTCAAATTAGAAAACAATACGGCCGAGTTGCTATGGTTGGCGATGGTGTCAATGATGCTATCGTATTAGCAGAAGCAGATATCAGTATTGCTATGAACAATGCCAGTGAAATTAGTAAATTAAAATCTGATGTCATTTTACTCAATAACAATTTAACAAAAATAGTCACTCTAAAACGACATTCAGGCCGTTTAAATCAAATAATAAAACAAAATTTTGTTTGGGCTATCGGTTATAATACCTTAGTACTTCCACTCGCAGTTAGCGGCTATTTAACACCTTGGATTGCTGTTTTAGGCATGTCCGTTAGCTCACTAATTGTCGTAACAAATTCTCTTAGGTTAATTAAATAATGAATGTAATTTACGTCTTAATCCCAATTGCCGTCATTTTGTTGCTTGTTGCAATCGCAATCTTTTTTTGGGCTGTTAAAAAAGATCAATTTGATGATTTAGACCGCCAAGGTTTCAACATACTATTTGACGAAGATAAACAAGACTCTGACAAAAATGGCTGAGTTTCTCAGTGCATTCCTGATTGGTATTCTCGGCGCTGGCCACTGCGTTGCCATGTGCGGTGGACTAACCGCAGCGATCGGAGTCTCCAACAATTTAAAGTCTAACCTTGCCTACAATATAGGCCGAATTACTAGCTACACTTTAGCCGGCTTAGCTTTAGGCTTAATTGGTTACTGGCTTACCAGTATACTCTTTCCAATATTAATTAGTCTTAGATTTTTATCAGGTGTTATTTTAATTCTACTCGGCTTTTATCTTGCCCGTTGGTATATGGGACTAACTCGGTTAGAAAAGCTATTCAATCGCTTTTGGCAGTTCATTGCCCCTCTCGCGCAGCAAAGTGTCCAAAAAAATTATTTTGGCGCTAAATTCGTTGCAGGCATGTTATGGGGCTGGCTACCTTGTGGTCTAGTTTATAGCACACTCACTTGGGCAACCAGTCAAGCTAACCCAATTTCATCCGCTTTAATTATGCTGGCTTTCGGTTTAGGCACTATGCCTGCACTGCTATTTAGCGCAGTAATCAGTCAACAGTTTAAAGCAGTAATCAATCATAAAATAACAAGAGCTCTAAGTGGCATAATCCTTATTTTATTTGGCTTGCAGACTATTTATGTTGGCTTATTGCAAGTCTGGTAGATTTGAGTAAACTGATAAAGATCTAGCTAAGCAATGGAGCCTACATGGAAGCCGCACCCAAACATTTTAATTGTTCTGTCTCATGCAACAACTGCAGTATTAGTCAGTTATGTATCCCTTTCAGCCTAAATGAAAACGAGTTAAATAAGCTCGATGATATCATCCAACGTAAGCGTCCTTTCCAAAAAGGTGATAAATTGTTTGAAGCTGGTAAACCATTTAAATCGCTTTATGCCGTTAGATCGGGGTCGTTTAAATCTTACACTATTTCGAATCAAGGCGATGAACAAATAACCGCATTCCATTTACCTGGTGATATTATTGGATTCGATGGCATAAATACTAAAGTTCACCCTAGCTTTTCTGTGGCATTGGAGACAGCTATGGTTTGTGAGATACCATTTGAAACTATGGATGAATTATCATCTAGCATGCCAAAATTAAGGCAACAAGTAATGCGTTTGATGAGTAATGAAATTACCACTGATCAAGAACTAATGTTGCTACTTAATCGCAAAACCGCAGAACAAAAATTAGCGGCATTTATTAGCGCGCTTTCATATCGCTTTAATGAGCGTGGTTTCTCATCTAAAGAATTCAGATTAACTATGACTCGAAGTGAAATAGGCAATTACCTTGGTTTAACCGTTGAAACAATCAGCCGTTTACTGAGTCGTTTTCAGAAGTCAGATTTAATCGAAGTAAATGGCAAGTTTATTACCATTGTAAACCTTAAAGGCCTTGATGAAGTGTCAGGCAGTCGAAACAATATTTTAGATTAGAAACACTCTCCCCGTTCTAACACTTTTTACGCCAAAGCCACATTAACAAAGGCTTTAGTTTAAAAGTGTTAGCACTAATTACTCTATCCCAATTTATCAACAAACCTTTAAATTAACTTTTCATTTATTGACCCTAGACAATGAAAATTTTAACAGCCTAGCCTACACTTAGTAGATGCAATACTGTGAGGTGTACCATGAAAGCTATAAACAAAATTTTGGTTGCTATCGACCCAAGTACTGAAGCTCAGAAATCACTCAACCGTGCTGCTGAATTAGCATCTAGAACAGGCGCTAGTGTTACCGCACTGCTGGTGATATACGACTTTTCATATGAAATGACCACTATGCTGTCGTCTGATGAAAGAAACCTAATGCGCCAAGCTGTCATAGCCGAACAGTCCACTTGGTTAGAAAAAATCTTAGAGCCTTATCAAGCCTCAGTTAATCAAATCGAGGCTAAAGTCATTTGGCATAATCGTCCGTTCGAAGTCATGATCAAAGAAATATTGCAAACAGGTTATGACCTTCTAGTAAAATCAACTCACGAGCACAGCGTTTTACGTTCAGTTATATTTACACCCACAGATTGGCATTTAATTCGTAAATGCCCTATCCCTGTATTGTTGGTCAAAGATCATGACTGGCCTGAAAATGGCCAAATAATTGCTGCGATCAACGCGATAAACCAAGAATCACACCATAAGGATTTAAACCAAAACATAATCGAAACAGCTCAATTTTTATCCAGCCACTTAAATGCAGAAACCCAGTTGTTAACCTGTTACCCAGGCGCGCCAATCAACCTATCTATCGAAATTCCTGAATTTGATCCACAAAGCTATCGACTCGCAATCCACCAACACCATATTAATGCACTAAAAAAATATGCTGAAGAATATGAAATTGATGAAAAGCACTGCATAGTCGCAGAAGGCCTGCCTGAAGATGAAATTGGTCAGGTAGCGCAGAATTTAGATGCTGAGCTCATTGTGATGGGTACAGTCGGCAGAAACGGTATATCCGCAGCACTGCTGGGTAATACTGCCGAGCACCTACTGGATGCGGTTAATTGCGATGTACTTGCAATTAAACCACACGATTTTATCTGTCCAATCAAACTAGATTAACCTCAATTAGGGATAACAACTTGCTTTCTTGAGGGCCTTTTTCCTGATAACTGCGTTGAATTCGCTAGTAATAGCCAGCTATTACGTACGCAAATTCGCCTTGTTCTAAGAAAAAATACCTTTCAAGAAATAAAAAATTAATAATACCAATAGCTTAATGGGGTTAGCTAATTTCTTATCCCGAGTTAAGGTTAGAATAAAGATTAAAAAATCTAGATCAGGTCATTCAAACAGCGGGTTCAAAACTTTAGCAATTAAACCCGCTTTGCTAATTATCAAGCCTGACGATACAGTCATATTCCGCACGCGACTCACACCATTTCATACCGTCTAATACTAATCGATCCTAATTATTGCTCAATTTTACGGGTTTAAAAGCACATAAACTGCGTTATTAATTTTGCTATTAGTTTACTAGTCGCGGTAATTCATGCCTTGTTAGCGCACTTTTTTTCGACATAAAATATAGATCAAAAAATTTAGGTGAACTGGTATAAAATCAAATCCTGCAGCATCTAGTGGAAAATCACATTAAATTTGCCAGCCTATTACATCAAAAATGCCAGTCATTATCATTCAACACAGCCACCAAATGACATTTACGGTCTCCACTGAATTGCATTAAGTTTGCCGCTGACAAATTAAGTTCACTGTAGCACAAAGCCTATATTTCTGCTTTGAGCGAAAAGCGGATCTTAAATATGTTTCAATTAGGCGTCTGCTTACGAGTTTAATCCGCCTAAACGTCATTATTTTTCAATTACTGTAGGTTGGGCCGAGCGAAGCGAATCCCAACAATCGAATTTAATATTGCACTAGCCAATATTTATTTTATAACGACTCTAACTGATTAGTTAAAAGGGAATTTGAAGGTACATTATCGAAGGCATTTTATCAAAGGCGGCTGTTACTTTTTCACTGTCAATTTGGCTGGATCAAAGAAGATTGGGGATTCAGATAAATTTTAATCTGTTAGGAGATTTTGTTGGGGTTCGCTTCGCTCGACCCAACCTACGCGGGCTAAATACACAATCTCACTAACAAGCCATTGTTTCGTCTACTAATCGTTCAAATAAAATAAGCTAAACAATAAAAACAGAAGCAAGATAAACCATAACCTATTGATTTAATTGTTTTCTATCAGTGCCTGTCCAGATAGTTGTTAACTGTTTTCTATCAGTGCCTGTCCAGATAGTTGTTAACAACCGAAAAGTTGCCGAAAAGATCACTTTTACCTATTGACCAGCGGGAGGCTCATATGTGTTATGTTTTACTTTACACTATATTCGTTAAGCATTTTATGGAAGTCTTCAGTGTACTCATAAAAGCTATCATCTAAATCCCCAAGGGCTTCTATTTTTGTATATTCATCAACTTCCAATTGATTTTGCCTATCTTCTCGAATTAATGGTAGCGAACCAGAAAATGCAATTTCGATAGCTTGTTTAAGTAATTCTGCGGTTTTAATTGCGCCTATTTTATTTAATGATAATAAAGCTAAATTCGCATTGTCCCCTGCAGAATTCCAGAAGTATTGATGAAAGCCGCCATTATTTACTTCAGCTTCTAGCCACCAGATAGAATATATAGCTTTTTCTTTATCATTCAACGCATCAAATCCTAAAATTCGATATTTCGCTTCTACTACATCGTATGATTCTGGGTACTCTGTTTTTGAAGAGTTCCAAAATATTATACCTATAATTAATAGCGTTGAAATTATTAAGACTAAAATTAAGAAATTACGCATATCCTTCCGTAAAACATAACGCCCGCATAATGGGCTGATAAAGCTTGGCTATAATTGGCAGAAGCCTGAATGACAGGCATTGTTAAAAAATATAAATTACAGTTACTTACAACTCATGTCTATTTATTTTTCATCTGTAATTTGACAAATCAACAATCCACACCAAACTTAACTGTATAAATAACCACACATGACTATAAATACAGTTAACTTATGGCCAAACCCAGAAGCAGTTTAATATCATTATCTGATACTCCTTATTATCATTGCATTGCGCGTTGTGTCAGGCGTAGTTATTTGTGTGGTTATGATAAAACCACTAAAAAGAGTTTTGAACATAGAAAAGTTTGGTTAGTTGAGCGTATTCAAAAGCTTGCCGCTATTTTCACCATAGATGTGGCTGCTTTCGCTGTTATGAGTAATCACTATCACTTAGTTTTAAGAGTCGATACAGATGCTGCGGATACTTTAAACCCTGATGAGGTTCTATCTCGTTGGCATACCTTGTGTCAGCCTAAACCTATTGTGGCCCGTTATTTACAGGCTAAGCAGCAAGGTAATACTTTAACTGAGAGCGAGCTAATGGTCATGAATGATTGCGTTCATGATTATCGCCAACGCTTAACGAGTATCTCTTGGTTTATGCGCTTTTTAAATGAGTTTATTGCCAGACAAGCAAATTCAGAAGATAAGTGTAAAGGCCACTTTTGGGAAGGTCGGTTTAAATCTCAAGCTTTATTAGATGATGTCGCTGTTTTAGCTTGTATGGCTTATGTTGATTTAAATCCAATTAGAGCAAAAATGGCAGATACGCCAGAAAACTCTGATTTCACTTCTATTCAACAAAGGTTAGGCATTTTACCAAAAGCATTAGAAACAGATAATCATCAAAATAAAGACAACCATCAAAAGCTAAAAACACAGAATGATAGTTTAACCGCTATCGCGCCAGCCCAGTTATTACCTTTTGTTAAAGCCAATAATGAATCTATTCCCAACTTTAAGCGCTGTAATAGCCATATCCCGTTTTCATTAATTGATTATTTAGAACTCGTCGATTGGACGGGTCGACAAATCAGACAAGATAAACGAGGCTTTATCGCACCAAATACGCCTTCGATAATCCAAAGACTCGGATTAACAGATGAAGATTGGTTAACCTTTTCAACCGGAATAGAGAGCCAATTTAGTCATTCAGTTGGTCAAAGGTTTCAGTTGCAAACTTACGCTAAAAACCATCAATTAAAACGGGTTAAAGGCTTAAGACAATGAAGCGCCACGCCCGCCTAGTTTTACCAAATAAACCTGTTCTTAAACACCAACCAATCAAATCAATTTGAGAATGAGTCGTACCTGTAATTCAGAATTAACAACCGATAGCACCTCTAAAACACCTATTAATTGAGCTAAATACACAATCTCAGTGATAAGTAGTAGCTTCACCGTCAAATCGTTCAAAGTGAATAAGCCAAATGATAAGAATAGAAACAAGAAAAATCATAACCTATTGATTTAATTGTTTTCTATCAGTGCCTGTCCAGATAGTTTTGCGAAGCGAAACCGAGCAAACTGTTTTTAGTCCCACTTGATT